>NZ_JBQHCV010000015.1:0-262677 GCF_052068215.1 Nonomuraea sp. H19
AAACCGCGACCGCAACGCGTGGGCGGCGTGCAACGCCAGCCGGGTCTTGCCGACCCCTCCCGGACCGGTCAGCGTCAGCAGTCGCGTTTTCGACACCAAGCGCCGCACATCGGACATCTCGCGTTGACGCCCGACGAAAGTCGCGCTTCCGGCCGGTTCTTGTACCCGGCCTGTTTGACCAGGCATCTCCCTGCCAGCTTACAACGCGCCTTCCACCTGGGCATTTACCACGACATCAGTCCGGTGAGGGTGGCGGCATCGCCCTTCTGCAGGACCTCCCCGAGCCGGACCGGCCAGCCCTCGCCGAGCTGATCAACCAGTGCGCTCAGGAGGAAACCGACCCTGAGCGGCACCTGACGGCCTGGGAAGCGCCCGAAACCCTGGGACTCCTGGTCTGAGGGCATCACTGCTCAAAGCGTCCAGCGGGAGCGGCACCGACCGCACGGCCTGGTTCGCGATGATCCTTTGCCTGGTGCGAGTTTACTCGGTCAGCGGTGGGTCGCGGGAGCCGAGGGCCGGGGGGAGCGACCTCCGGCTCCCGCAGGTCAGGCCGCCGTCAGGGCCGCTTCGGCCTGGACGGGAAGCGGACGGAAGATGTGGTCCAAGCCGGTGCGGTGCAAGGTCTGGGCGCATCTGCCCTGCGCCCCGGCCAGCACCAGCTCGGCGCCGAGCTGCCTGGCTCGCCGATAGGCGCCGACCAGCGCGGCCACGCCGTCGAAGTCGCAGAACGCCAGCCGCGACAGGTCCACCACGACCACGTCGGGCCGGTCGGCCAAGACGCGTCCCATCTGGTCGCAGAAGTCGTTGACGGTCGCGGCCTGCAGTTCGCCTTGCAGGCCGATCACCGGGCACACGTCCGAGTGCCACATTCCGATTGTCAGAGCGCCCTTCTGACTCTGGCTGCGGACTTCCACCGGAATCACCTCACCCGACTGCCCCTGCCCCGATTCGCGGCGATCATGTGACCGACAGGAGGCCCAAACCGCGGGATGGTCACAGGGCGCGGGAGCGCGGGCGTCCGTCGTCAGCTCAGCAGCCAGACGCCCGCGCCTGTCACGAGCTCGGCTCCCCCCTGAATCCGAACCCGCCCCACCCCTCTTCATATCAGTAGTCGTCAGATCACAATTGGTGAATCGCCGTGAGTGCGGACACGACGCCAGCGCTCTGGTCATAGAGGGACGACATGGGCGCCCAAACGCGTGAGCGAAGGCCCAACCGCCCATGTCGGCCCCCAACGAGGCTGACTCCCCTCCAGCAGTCAGCCGCACACCACCTACATACCAGTAGTCAATTGATTGCAGATAGTGAGAGCCCGAAAGATCCCCGGTTGGGACTCCGACAGAACTGCAACCCTCGATCCGCCGACGCGGCAAACGCGAGCAGCCTTCTTGCCTTACGTGCCTTAACGACCTTCAAGCCGTTGACCAGCTACTTTGCTTGCGAACCCCAGATAACCATCGCCGCGCCGCCACAGCTTCACTGCTCCCCCGACCACAGCAGCGCCGCCGCGGTGATCTCGGCGGCTTCGGCCAGCATCTCGGGGGAGAGGGCCTTCATCTCGGTCGGCAGCGCGGACGGGGCGGTCGAGTCCGGCCGGACGGTCGGCTCGTCCGGCAGTACCTCCTCCTCGTCGATGTGCCGCTCGTCCGGCTCGGTCGGGTCGGAGATGTCGATCCCCGCCCGGCGGAACACCGCGAGCAGCGACGCGACTGCCTGGCGGAGGTCCTTCGCGGTGGCTGAGGACAGCACCCGGCCTGCCTTCGTCTCCAGGCCCGCCCCGATGTGCTTGACGGCGGCCGCCGTCTCCTCGAGCACCGCCACGAGGGCGCCCTCATCCGGCGTGCCGGACATGCTCACCTCAGCGGGCAGGGCCCCGCCGATCGTCACCTGGCCGGCGGGGGTGACCTCGTACGGCACCTGGAGTGTGTGCTCGGTTTCGGTGTCGTCGTGGACGGCCACGAACGCGACGTCAGCGAACGTGGCCGCGACGGTCACCCAGCCGGTGAACCCGGCGCCGCGTGCCCACTGGGCGACGGCCTGGCGGAGCTTCTCGCGGACCTCCTCCAGGCTTACGGGCACGGGAAAGCCCATCGCGCGGGCGGCGTCGAGGTGAGCGTCCTTGGTCTCCCCGCCCTTGTCGGGGGCGCTGGTGTCGAGCAGGTCGTCCCAGCCGTCCCCGCTGCCGTCGTCGTCCGGCTCCTCGCCGGCGGCCTCTGGGCTGCCGAGCGGGAACGGCGTCACCTCGCTGCCGCGCACTACCGACACCTCTCCGAACGCCACGTCGTGGGCGGGCACCGGCTCAGGCAACGCCATCGTCTCGCCATCCGGCAGGTAGGTGAGGGTGACGTGCGGCGTGTAGCCGTGATTCGACGCCGGCGCGATCCCGGCCTCGGCCAGCCGGTCCACGAGCCGCTGCCGCAGCACCTCCAGGCCGGGCACGTCCACCGGCACATACACCGGTACGCCGTCCTCGCCTGGCGGGAACGCGCCGATCCCGCCCACCACGCCGGACAGCGGCCCCGACTCGGCCGCAACCGCGGCGACCACGTCGGCCACCGTGGCGAGCGCCTTCTCGTCGAGTTCCTTGCCGAGATAGGCGAGCGTGATGTGCAGTTCGCCGGCGGGCACGCCGTCCGGCACAGCGAGCTGCTCGGCCACCTCGCCGGGCAGCATGAACGCCACCATCACGCCCGTCCCGGCGTCGGCGCGGTCCGCCTTTACCTCCCGGCCGGCGGCGGCCGCCAGGTCCTCCAGGGCGGCCGCGGCGTCCATGCCGTCCCGCCACCCCATCGGCACCATGTCGAGCTGCCCGCGCTCGCGCGCCTGCCGGATCAGGTCCCGCTTGACCTCCAGCGGCGCGCCCTCGCGCAGGCAGTCAGCGATCCGGCCGGGCAGGTCGTCGTCGGCCAGCGCCGACTTCACACTCAGCGTGAACGTCTGGCTGTTGGCGCCGAATGCGACCGGGCTGTACTCGAACAGGTCGAGCCTCTTGATCCTGCGGACGCCCTTGGCGTCGCGGGTCGCGCCGCCCTTCGGCACCCGGTAGCCGATGGACCATTCCTGCTCACGGTCGAAGAAGCGGACGTTGGAGAACGC
This sequence comes from Nonomuraea sp. H19, assembly GCF_052068215.1. Taxonomy (NCBI): domain Bacteria; kingdom Bacillati; phylum Actinomycetota; class Actinomycetes; order Streptosporangiales; family Streptosporangiaceae; genus Nonomuraea; species Nonomuraea sp. H19. The sequence goes on from NZ_JBQHCV010000015.1 coordinate 3,097, forward strand.
TTCGCGGCCGTCCTTTGTCTCCAGGTTGAACCGCATCTTGACGTAGAGGGCGCCCGCGTCGCGCGGCCACGCCACCTTCGCCTCTGCGGCCATGGCGAGCAGCCGCGGATCGCCCGGCAGCAGTTCCCCGACTTCCTCGGTGCGGGCCACCCACACCTTGTCGTCGTGTGAGAAGAAGCCCTTTGGGGTGCGTGTGGCGAGTGTCTCGGCGTACGCCCCGGGCAGGATTAGGTCGCCGACGTTGTCGGTGGCTCCTGCGACACTGACGATGGCTTCTACGACGCCTTCGTCCTGCGCGTTGACGACGCCGGCGGCAAGACCCCCGGCCGCCTTCCGTTCGAGCTCCAGCGTTGGCACGGCAGCCACCCCCCTGATCGACTGCCGTGCAGGGTGGTCGCACAGGGCCGTTAGCGTCCGGCCACGATCAGGTCAGCCACTTCACGCCCCGCCAGTTGCTACCTGCCATGACGCGGTGGCCGAGCCACGGATCGTTCCTGTGGTCACGGCCGGGCCTCCACCCGATCAGGGCGATCTCACGCGGTGACGGGTAGGCGGGATCGTGGAAGGGGAGGCGCAGCCGCTCCAGGATGGCGCGGGCGGCGTCGAGCTCGGCCTGCTCCTGCTCCATCTCCTCATCGGTCAGCCCATAGCCGGCGGGCGCGGAGCCGTCCCGGTTGACCGCCAGCAGCTTCTCCACGCGGTCGATCTCGCCCATGAGCCGCGGGACGGGCTTCTTGCGGTGCTCGCTGCCCTCGGCAGGCAGCATGAAGGGGCCCGCCTCGTAGCCGTCGAACCACACATAGCCGTTCATGGCCCACACGTAGCCGCCGGCGGCCAGGCCAGGCCGGATCTCGATCCGCTCCAGCCCGGATTCGCGATACCACCCTTCGAGGTGGCCGTTCCAGGCGGAGGCGAAGCCCTGCCCCTGGTCCTCGTCTTCCATCTTGAGGAAGTCGTGCGACACCCACAGGCTGCCGTCCGGGTCGCGGTGGAAGATGCGGGTCGTCTGCCCGGCGCTCCGGCCGTTCTTGACGACCTTGGCGTCCAGGGTGACGGTGCCGCCGAACTGCTCGGAGTAGTACGGCTCGGCCATGTCGATGACGACGCCGAAGCCAGCGTAGTCACGGTGCTGAAGTTCCCGCCGGAACGCATCCGCGATCTTCTGCGCCCGATCGTGAACGTCGTCTCTGGACGCGGGGATCAGGTCGGCGAGGGACGGCCTGGCCGGGGCCGTCGTGCCTGGCGGAGGAGCCTCGCGTAACCCCATCGCGTCCACGTCCCGCCGCCATGCAGGATCGCTGAACACCTCCCGGTAGTGCACCGTGGTGGACGGGTCGTCGCGGTCGTAGCGGACCCACCCGTCGAGGTCGCCAGTCTCGTCATAGCGGACCCACGCGTCCCCAGGATGCCCGGGGCGGGAGAAGTAGGCGGCAGCCCCATCGGGGGTGGCGGCCGGGTCCCCCTCGGGGACGTGCCGCGGCGGCGTGTACGAGGTGGGCTCGACCACCTTCAGGCGGTGGGGTGCGACGGTCGTGGTACCGCCGTCGTCCCATTCCACGGCGACGCCGCGGCGCCGACTGGCGCCCCGCACGGTCCCTGTCCGGCCGAAGCCGACCAGCTTGACGCGGTCCCCGATCTCGATCCATCGCCCGTGCCATCCTCGCGGCTGCCAGTCGCCGCCTGCTTCCCGACCCACGCCGGGGATGATCTTCGGCGGGTCGGGTTAGCGTCAGGCTTCGTCGAGTCCGTAGTTGGGGTCGCGGCCGTCGATCACGTTCATCGCGCGGACGAAGCCGGGGTCGTTGAGCATCGCGTCGTCATCGGCGCCTGGGTGGGCCGCCATCCACTCGTCGCGGAGCCGGCTGTACGCCTGCTCACGGGCGACGACGTCGGGGTGCGGCCGCTGCGGGCGGGTCCTGTCTTCCACGATGGTCATGGTAGGCGCGAGCACGGCTATGGTCTCCTTCCCTGGGGCAGACGACGGTCACGAGCGCCGCCGAACAGACACGAGAACACCAAAGAATATCTCTTGTTCTTTAGTTGTGTCAGGATTGGGCGTCCGCGTCCACCACTTGCCGGCACTCCTCCAGCAGCGCGGCCGGCACGTTCACCTCGTGCTGCCGAGCCAGGAGATCGCGGGCCGTCTCCACACGGGTCAAGCCGGACGCGCGGACGCAGGTGTCCAGGTCAGTGGCGAGCCGGCCGCCGTCCCATACGTCCCACACGCGCTTACGCGGCGACTGCGCCCCCATTGGTGTCCCTCCGATCGGAAGGGCCTTGTGCCCTGTGGTCCAGGAATCGGGGATGAGATCCATCATGCCCATGCTACGGGCGAACTCGATGGCGAGGATCTGCTCGTAGCGGCTGTTCGCCGTGGCGATGAGGTGCTGAAGGTAGAAGCGGTACTTGCCGACGCGGGCGGTGACGCGCCACCGGTCGGTGCCGCCCAGGAGCACCGCCTCCCACTCGTCCAGACAGCCGATCCCCGTGCGCGGCAGCGCGAAGACACGCTCAGCCGGGACGGTGCCGTCAATGACGACGCCGTGCTCGTGAATCCACTCGAAGGCGTCGCCTTCCTGGCCGACAAACTCCTGCGCCGTAAACGGCGACAGCGTGAACGACGACAGCGGCCGCAGCGGCACATCGGCCTCGTACGCGTCCGGTCCACGGTCTCGGTCGGCCCACGCGGGCACGCCTTCCTCGGTGTCCGTGGCGTCCCACACCATGCCGCGCAGCACATGCAGGTGAGTGACGCCCGCCTCCCGTAGCCACTCCTGGGTGGCGTCGTACTGGCCGCGCACAAACGCCTCCACGAACGGCCGCTGCTTGTCCAGGATCTCGCCGGCCATCTCCAGCCGGTGAGGCTCCACGCCGTCCATCGTGGTCCGCTCCAGACCGAACTGCTCGCGGGCCACGACCTGGATGGCCAGCGACCGGGGCGACGCGCTGTTGAACGCCCACGCGTTGATCATGGCGGCCACCATGCTCTCCCGGTGCAGGGCCCGGTAGCGGTCGGCGTCGATGACCTCGAAACCACTCATGTCCATCGACCGCTTGGCGGCCTCGAACTCCTCCGGAAGCACCTCCTGGTACGTCCAGTCGGCCAACTCGTTGGGCAGCTCGGGCGAGTTCGGCTGCGCATGCAGCGCCACGTACGGGGTGGGGGTCCGCACCATGATGGACTCGCCAGACCGGAGCCGGTCGAGTGTGAATCTGACAGGCTCCTCGAGTGCGTACAGGTCGTCCACGTGCGCAGTGCGGCGGGTGAGGTCCTCGGCGATCTGCCTTTTGGCTATCGCCCGGTTCCGCATGAACAGGTCATGATCTCGGGCCTCCAGCTCGGTCACCTTGCGCCGCCCGGACGGGTCGAGGCCAGCCCACAGCCAGTCATCGAGCGCGTCCAGGTCCGCCGCGTTCGCCGTCCGGCCTGGCTGCACCTTCTCAGGCGGTTTGCGCCCCGCGCCGCGAGACGGGGCCGGCGAGCTCACCACCGCGGCGATCTGCCTGCTGTGGACGCTCGTCACATGCCCGCTGGTGTGGCGGACCCGGTACCAATCGCCGTTGCTGCCGACGACGGTAGCTCTGCCTCCGCCGTGGAGCCGGACGACGCTGCCGACCTTGATCCACCGCCCGTGCCAGCCGCGCGGCTGGTCGGGGTCGAACGCCTTCACGTCCAGGACGGCGGCCTTGTACTGCACGCCGAACCGGCTCCACTGCCACACGGCCACGAGGGGCGGCTCCTGTCTTGTCGCCTGGTCAGGCGTAGGTGTAGCCGCCGGTCGCGGTCGCCGAGTCGTTGGTGACGGCGACGTCCGACGCGCCAGCCGTCTTGGCGGGCGTCCTGCACGTGAGCGTGGTCTCGTTGACCACGGTGATGCTGGTCGCCGCGGTGCCGCCGAAGGTGACGGTGGTGCCGAGCGAGAAGTTGCTGCCCTTGACGGTGACCAGGGTGTTGCCCGCAGCCGGGCCGGTCGCGGGGCTCACGCCGGTGATCGTCGGCGTCGGGAAGCACGCGTTCAGCTCCGACTGGCGGATGACCTGCCCGGCGGCGAACTTCAGCCGGCGGCGGACGTTCGGGTAGTTCGAGCCCTCCGCACGGACAGCCTCGTAGATGCGCTCGCTGACCTTCACGAGTGGATCGGTCACCGGTACGGCGGTGACCAGCGTCGCCGCGGTCGTCTTGTTGATCTGCGTGCCATTGGCGCGGTAAACCGTCACGGCGTCCCCCTGATGCTTGCGATCTGAAGCGGCGGGCCGTACTCGAAGTAGATGTCCGCGGGTGGCGGTTCAGGCGCGCAGATCAACCACAGGACCGACCCCACAATCAGCCCTATCGTGATCCCTATGGCGAGCCCGAACCGCCACCCCAACCCCCGCACGCCCGGCAGACTGCCGGGCCGGGGAACTTACTGTCTCGCTCCGATTCCGACACTCATCCGCTGGCGCATTTGTCCTGCACATGCCCTCCTTATGTCCTGTTCACGTTCGCCCGAGGACAGGAGGCTGAGAAGAGCATGAAGACGTCGGAAGGGGTTCCATGGGAAAGTTACTCTCCACTGTGGCGTTAGCCGCCGCGGTCACGCTGGTTGCCGCGCTAGCGCCTGCCGGGTCTGCGACGGCCTCGCGCACGTCGCCGTCCGCGTGCGATCACATCGGTGACAAGGACGCCGCCATCCGCGATTTCGTGGAAGGCATCAAAAAGGATTGGAACCTCGACGTCAAGGCCCGCGACTACGAGGTTCAGGCGCACGGCGGCGAATGTGTCATCCAACCCAAGGGGACCCGCCCCGTCACCAGTGAGGCCGAGGCACGATCCGACGGTTCGACGACGTCGAGCATGACCACGGTCGAGACAATGCCGGCTTCGGCCACGCCCACGGACGGCGACGCGACGATCCAGCAGGAGGTGGACTGGCAACAACCCACTTGCTACGAATGGACGGACGCGGAACGTATCGGCTGGATGAGAGCTTGCGGGCAGTGGTCCCGTATGGACTACGCGGAGGCAACGCACAAGAACTACGGCTTCCGCATGTACGCGTCATGCCATGCGCTGGCGGGTCACGCCTTCGATCAGGTTAACTCGTGCTACGTAGCCGCGGAGCCCTTCTCCAGCACCCCGCTAGTCGTGTGGAATGACTGGGATCCCAAGGCGACTCTGGAATTCAATCCCTGTGGATCTATCCCCATCGGCCTCTCCGTGGGCCCGTTCTCGACGTCCTGGACGATCACCAGCTGCGACAAGATCGTCCCGTCAGAGAGCCCAAGCCCGGGGGTGCCTGACTGGCGAGCAACCTGGGTGGGCAAGTCGTACTACGAACAGGACGTGCGACAGACAGCGGCCATGGTCGCCTTCGGCGTTCCCAAGTCCTGGTCCGGGACACCGAGTCTCTACTTCAAACGGGGATTCACTACCGAGGAATGCGTCTGGCCGCCGACCCCCTCTCCCTACTATCCCTGGTGCGCCATTTGATCGATGCCCATGTGGAGGCGGTGGGATGGAAGACATCCATCGTCCCGATGGGACATGAAGCCTCCGGTGCGGTGTGGATTCGACGCCTGCACCACACCGGAGGCTTCCTCATCGATCAAGTCCCTCTGCTGACCACGCTCGTGGTCGATACGCCTAGTTGTGATGTCTCAGGACGTTGGTTCCACGAAGTAGTCATCAAGAGTGGACTGGAGCGGTAGGAGGTCCACTCGTTCCAGCCTCCGCTCGACGGAGATCCGGAAGTCGCTGCCCCGGGTCCGGTCGATCGGTGGCAAGCCGCCTAGCCTAGGAGCTTTCCGATTCGGCCGGACGAACGTGGATGACATCGGTCAGGTCTTGGAGCGCCTGCACGACCAGGTCCGGGTCGGCCACGTCGAGCACGTTACCGGAGCGCGGCAGCGGTTGCCCGTTGTGGAACTCCAGCAGCCGGCGCGCCGCGGCCGCCCCGGAGACGACGCCGATGCTGTCGGGCTTGCCCTCCTGGGAGTCGCCCACGGTGACGGCGTAGTAGACGCCGTCCAGATACCCCTCCACGATGCGGTCCACGATCTAGGCCTCTTCCTGGCCGCCGGCGGCCGCCTCGTTGCTAGGGAGTGTGTCAACGTACGTGGCGACCCACACGGTGGCCAGCGTCTGCTCGTCTACGTCGCGCGGGTCGTACGGGCACACCCCGGGCGGAGCGCCGAGCCGCGCCGCGCGCTTGGCGGAGCGGCGTGCGGCGACCAACTCCTCGGTGGTGGGCGTCCGCCTCTGGCCGGTGCTCATCCGAAGTCCCTTCCGTTGCCTGCGGTCTGCCGCCGCTCCTGTGCCTGCCTGCGGTCGCGGGAGTCTCCGAGCCACTGGGCGCGCCACTCGTCGTAGGTCATCCTGCCGCCGTTCGGCTGATTCGCCCACCACCGCTTGAGCTCCTCCGACGCGTAGGCGTACGCGTGGTCGGCATTGCCGCCCCACAGATCCTTCGGATCCTTGCCGGCCTTCCGCCCGAGAGGCGACAACATGTAGCCGTTGGTGGCCTTCTCTGCTCGTACACCCACTGCCGGTACATGCGGCGCACCACCTGCTCGCGCCGCTCCCCAGAGCCGCGCTCAGCGTCGATGATCGCTATCCGCTCCTGCCGGTCCATCTCCTCGTCCGACAGGCCGTACACCTCGGCGTACGCGTCACGCGGGTCATCTCGTACAGGCGCAGCTCGGCGAACTCGCCGCCCTTCCGCTGCACGGCCAGGACCTGGCCCACGACAGGGTCGGTGAAATCCGAGCCGTCCCAGCGGATGATGTCGCCCACGCCGATCCGATCGGCGGTGACGTGCTCGCGCGTGAACTCGGCCGGCGGGACGGGCAGGTCGGCAGGCAGGTCGGGCATCAGCCACAGGTCCACGCCATCCGGCAGGACCCGCTGCTCCACGCTGCCGTCCTCGTGCCGAATGTGCACCTGGTGGAGTCCGAACCCCTTCACAGCCCGGGTCGCCGTCACGGCGCCGAACCGGACCGTGCCGTCCTCCCCGGGCAGCGCGATCACGTCGCCCATGCCCAGGTTCCGGGCGTACACCCGCTCAGGACCTGGCCGGCCCGGGTCGTGCGGCGGCGGCGGGAACCCCTCCAAACGGGCGTTCGCAGCTTCGATCCACCCAGCAGTGCGGGCGAGCGCCCGCCGGCGCGCCGCAGGCACGCTCTCGTCAGCAGCCAGCGTCCGCAGATGCGCGGCGAGGGCCTGCATCTGCTCGGCGGACAGCTCCCGCCGTGCCCGCAGCCGCGCCGCAGCTTGCGCCACCTCCGGCGTAGCGCCCGAACTGGTGGCGTCGAGGTTCAGGTCCAGGAGGCGGCGCCGCTGGTCGGTGCGGAGCCGCACCCTGCCAGTGGGCATCCCGTCCGGCAGGTCCACCGCCGTGATGCGCTCAGGCTCCGCCGGCGGCACGGCCGGGCCGTCCGGCTGCGGGGTCGGGGTCCCGCTGATGCGGGTCAGCAGGAGCCGCTCGTCGAGCTCCACCTCCGACAGGCGGCCGTCCTGGTCGCGCACGTCGAACCGGGCGCGGCCGCCGTGCACCTCCGGCACGGAGGCGACCTGTATGGGGACGTCGTCGATGAGTACCCACTCGCCCACGGCCAAGCCGGACGCTTCGACCTCGTCCACCTGGGCGCCGTCCTGCGCGGGCGCAAGCTTGACGGGGCGGTCAGCGGCGATGAGGTGCCGCTCCCGCGTGTCGTCGTCGCCGCGCACGAGCGCCGACACCAGGCCGTCGTCGAGCGGCTCCACCCGCTCCACGGCCACGTCACCGGTCGGGCCCGTGATCCGGTCGCCCTCCCGCAGGCCCGCGCCGGGCACCTGCTCCGGCGCCGGGGCGGGCTCGCTGTCATCGAGCCGCAGCACGCGACGCGGCACCGAGAACCGCGTCCCGGACGGCGCCGGCACGCTGGTGCCGTCCGCCCGGGTGATGGTGACGTCGTCGAGCACCACGGACGGCATGCCGGGCTGGCGGCGCGAGACCTGTCCTTCCCGCCGGCGGCCATGACCGCCCCATCCTTCATCTGGTCAAGCGGTCGGACTCCGCGACGGCGTTGTCGCGGGTGCCGTCGAGGAAGGCGCAGATCGTCTCCAGTTGCTCGGTGGTGAACTCGCTCATCAGCCGGCGGCTGCGGGAGTCCAGCCCCTCATAGAGCGAGGCAATCTTGCCGAGCGCCTCCGGCACGGCCTCGACCATGACGCTGCGGCGATCTTCTGGATGCGGCCGGCGCCGGACGAATCCCGCCTTCTCCAGGCGGTCGATCATGTGGGTGACCGCCCCGGTCGTCCGCCCCAGCCGGGCGCTCAGGGCGCCCGCGGTGCTGGCGCCTTCCCGGTTGAGCGTGTGCAGGCACAGCAGATCCGTCGGGCCGACGCCGGCCTGTTGAGCGATCAGGTCGTTCAGCCGTCCCATCGCCCCTGCCAGATCGGTCATCGCCAGCACGATGCGATCGGCGAGCGCGTCCGCTTGCTCGTCCTGTGGTTTGACGTCCATGTCGGCTCCTTATTATCTTCATGGTTAAGATACTTAGCGGTGAAGATAAGTTACCTCGACCTTGGAGGGCCTCGGTGTCCTTGGAGACATCCAACCCGACCACCACACCCGCCACCGGCCGTGTCCGCACAGCCGCCCTCATCGTGATCTTGCTGGCCTCGTTCATGGACCTGCTCGACGTCACCATCGTCAACGTCACCGTGCCCTCCATCACGGGCGAGCTCGGCGCGTCGCCGGCGCAGCTGCAATGGATGCTCGCCGGATACACGCTCGCCTTCGCGCTGGGCATCATCACGGGAGCCAGGCTCGGCGACCTGTACGGCTACCGCCGCGTCTTCCTGATCGGCATCGCCGGGTTCACCGCCGCCTCGGCGCTGTGCGCCGCCGCCCCGACCGCCGACGTGCTCGTGGCGGCCCGCGTGCTGCAGGGACTCTTCGCCGCTGCCATGGTTCCCCAGGTGCTCTCGCAGATCCAGCTCATGTACGCGCCGCACGAGCGCGGTGGTGCGATGGCCGCCTTCTCGTCGCTGTCCGGCCTCGCGGCGGCCGTCGGGCCGATCCTGGGCGCGATGCTGCTGGAGGCGGACTGGTACGGCCTCGGCTGGCGCGCCGTGTTCTGGATCAACGTCCCGGTCGGGATCCTGACCCTGGTCGCGGCCCGCCTCGTCCTGCCTCGAGGGCGCGGCGCCACCCGGCCCCGCCTGGACCTGGCCGGGATGCTCATCTGCGCGGCCGGCCTGCTGCTGATCCTCTACCCGCTCATCGCCGGCAGCGAGGAGCGGCCCTGGCCGGTCTGGACGTACGTCTCCTTGGCCGCGGGCCTGGCCGTCCTGGCCGGGTTCCACCGCCACCAGCGATGGCTGTCGGAGCGCGGAGGCAGCCCGCTGGTGGAGGTGTCGCTGTTCCGGGTGCGCTCGGTCGGCGGCGGGCTGCTGGTCCAGTTCCTGTTCTTCGTGCCGGTGATGGGTTTCTTCTTCACCTTCATGCAGCTGCTGCAGTCCGGCCTGGGCATGGCGCCGCTGGCCGCCGGGGTGACGATCCTGCCCTGGCCGATCGCCACCACCGTGGCCGCCGGTCTCGGGGCGGCGGTGCTGCTGCCACGCCTCGGCCGGCTCACCGTACAGCTCGGGCTGGTCATCCTGGCCGCCGGATTCGCCCTCCTGGCAGTGACCGCGACCAGCGCCACGCCGGGCACCGGCTGGCTCGCCTTCCTGCCCGGCGTCGTGATCGGCGGCGCGGGGATGGGCCTGACCGTCGCGCCGCTCGCCCAGCTGACACTGGAGCGGGTCCCTGCCGAGCACGCGGGGTCGGGCTCCGGTCTGTTCAACACGGTCGCCCAGGTCGCCGCCTCCGTCGGGGTCGCCGTCATCGGAACGATCTTCTTCCCGCTGCTGACCACGTACGCCGCCGAGCCGTCCCACGGCTACGGTACGGCCTTCGCCGTCACCATCTGGGCCAGCATCGTCCTGCTCGCACTGACGATCGCGGTCACGTTCCTGATGCCCCGCAAGCCCGGGAACGCCGCCCTCTGAGGTGGGGCGCCGGCATGCCCGGCGTCCTAGGGAGCCAGCAGCCGGGCCCGGCTGTTCGACAGGTGGACGCGTACGGCGGCGCGGGCGGCTTCGGCGTCCTGCCTTTCGATGGTGGCGTAGATGGTGTCGTGCTCGGCGACGATCCTGGCGAAGTCCGGCCGGTCGGGATGGAGCCGCTCGCGCGGCACGATGATCATTGACGGGCCGAGCGAGGCCAGCAGGTCGGCGAAGTAGCGGTTGCCGGTGGCCTGCGCGATGCGCAGATGGAACTGGAAGTCCGCGCGTACGGCCGCGCTCGGGTGGTCGGCGGCCGCCGCGAAGTCGTCCAGCGCCTCGCGCAACCGCGCCAGGGCGGGCCGGCCGCGGCGGGCCGCGGCCAGGCCCGCCGCCTCCACCTCCACCCCGATGCGGAAATCGAGCAGGTCGAGCAGCTCCTGCCGGGTGGCGGCGGGTGCCGGGTCGAAGCCGGTCGTGCTGGGCCGGGCCAGCACGAAGCTGCCCCGGCCGTGCTGGGTGTCGATCAGCCCGGCCGCCTTGAGCCGGGCGATGGCCTCGCGCACCACGGTCCGGCTCACCCTGTACGTCTGGACCAGGTCGGCCTCCGTCGGCAGCCGCTCGCCCGGCCTGATCACGCCGTCCTGGATGCGCGCGGTCAGCGTGTCGACGAGCTGCTGGGTGCGGCTGGTCACGTGGTGTACTGCTCGGCGGTCCATTTGGCCGCCTGCTCGCTCATGGTGATGCCGATCCCGGGCCGGTCGGGCACCAGCATGCGGCCGTCGCGGATCTCCAGGCGCTCGTTGAAGAGCGGCTCCAGCCACTCGAAGTGCTCCACCCACGGCTCCATCGCGTAGGCGGCGGCCAGGTGCAGGTGGATCTCCATGGCGAAGTGCGGGGCGAGCTGCAGCCGCTCGTGCTCGGCGAGCGCGGCCAGCCGCAGGAACGGGGTGATGCCGCCGATGCGGGGCGCGTCCGGCTGGATGATGTCCGCGCCGCGCGCCCTGATCAGCTCGGCGTGCTCGCCGACGCTGGTCAGCATCTCGCCGGTGGCGATCGGGGTGTCCAGCGCGGCGGCCAGTGCCGCGTGCCCGGCGTGGTCGTAGGCGTCCAGCGGCTCCTCGATCCACACCAGGCCGTGCTCCTCCAGCGCCCGTCCCATCCGCGCCGCGGTCGGGCGGTCCCACTGCTGGTTGGCGTCCACCATCAGCGGCACGTCAGCGCCGAGGTGCTCCCGCACCGCCCGGACCCGGGCCAGATCGGTGCGGGTGTCGGGCTGGCCGACCTTGATCTTGATGCCCGCGATGCCGCGCTCCAGCGCCGCCGTGGCGTTGTCCAGCACCTGCTCGATGGGCGCGTGCAGGAACCCGCCCGAGGTGTTGTAGCAGCGGACCGCGTCGCGGTGCGCGCCCAGCAGCTTGGCCAGCGGCAGCCCGGCGCGCTTGGCCTTCATGTCCCACAGCGCGACGTCGAGCGCGGCGATGGCCTGCACCGCCAGGCCGCTGCGCCCCACCGACGCGCCCGCCCAGCACAGCTTGTCCCACAGCCGGGCGATGTCGTTGGGGTCCTCGCCGACCAGGTCGCGCGCGATCTCCTTGGCGTGCGCGTACTGGCCGGGGCCGCCGGCCCGCTTGGAGTAGCCGAACCCGATGCCCTCGTGTCCCTGCTCGGTGCCGATCTCGGCGAACAGGAACGCGATCTCGGTCATCGGCCGCTGCCGGCCGGTGAGCACCTTGGCGTCGCTGACCGGTGTGTCGAGCGGAAGGTAGACGGAGGAGAGGCGCACCCAGGCGATACGGTCCGCAGAAGTCATCATGACAACATTCATAGTCGTCATACAACCTCCTTCGCAACCCCCTCCCTCCTTCAGGGGTTGACGGCGTGTGCCATGATAATGACAATGATTTTCATTCTGTAGCCGAGGAGGTCCCTTGCCCACCCCTGTCGCCCTCGTCGCGGGCCTGCATGGCGGCGCCCGGGCCGCCGTGGTCGAGCGGCTGCTGCGCCGGCATCCAGGAGCCGTCGCGATCCACCACGACCTGCGCGCCATCGGCGCCGGCCGGGTCGAGCGCGTCGTCCGAGACGTCTCCGGCGTCCTGGACCGCGCCGAGGTGCACCTGGCGCACGGCTGCGTCACCTGCACCGTCCGCGAGGATCTCCTCCCCGAACTGCTGCGCCGCGCCCCCACCGCGGCCCTGCTGGTGGTGGACCTGTGGGACTCCGTCGAGCCGCGCCCGGTGGCCGAGGCGCTGGCCCATGAGGAGGCCGCCGACCTGCTGCGCCTGACCTGCGTGCACACCGCGCTGGACGCCGGCCTCATGCCCCTGGACATCTGCCGCGGCGAGCGCCTGGCCGACCTCGGCCAGGCGGCGGCCGCCGGTGACCAGCGCTATCTGGCCGAGGTGCTGGCCCGCCAGATCGAGTACGCCACCAGCATCTCCCTGCACGACGGCGACGAGGAGGACGCCGAGCTGTCGGCCGCCGTGCTGGGCCACCTCGCCCCGCACACGCCGATCGTCGCCGAGCCCGCCACCACCGGCCCCGCGGTGTGCGTGCACGAGCTGGCCGAGCGCGTCGATCCGGCCACCGCCCAGCTTCCCGGAGAGGCGCAGACCGGCGAGATCACCACGGTCGTCTGGCACCGCCTGCGCCCGCTCCACCCCGACCGCCTGTTCGAGGCCATAGACGAGCTGGTCACCACGTCGGTACGCTCCCGCGGCCGGTTCTGGCTGGCCAACCGGCACGAGCGCATGCTGGCCTGGGACGCCGTGGCCGGCGTGGTCTCCGTGGAGGACGCCGGGCCATGGCTGGCCGCGCTGCCCGAGGCCGCCTGGGAAATGACGGCTCCGGCCCGCCGCGCCGCCGCCGCCCTGGACTGGAACCCGATCATCGGCGACCGCGTGCAGCACCTCGTCTTCACCGGTCCCGACCTCGACCGCGAGCGCATCTTCGCGCTGCTCGACGCGTGCCTGATCGACCAGGGAGACGCCCTGCCCGGCGCCGAGGAGTGGGCCCGGCACGACGACCCGTTCGCCCCCGTACTGGATCTTGAGGAGACCGCGTGAAAGACCGCCGCACGCCCAGGAAGAAGGTCAACCCGCTGCTGCGGGTCGACTTCATCGACTACAAGGACACCGACCTGCTGCGGAAGTTCATCTCGGACCGTGGCAAGATCCGCAGCCGCCGGGTGACCGGCGTGACCGTGCGACAGCAGCGGCAGCTCGCCCGCGCCATCAAGAACGCCAGGGAGATGGCCCTCCTGCCGTACTCGTCGCGCGCCAAGTGATTCGAGCCCGCGGTCGTGCCCGGACGGCACCGGTACGAGCGGTGGCCAGGCGGCCTGACTCACAGAGCGGCCAGGCCGAGTCCGGTCAGGACGAGGCAGGCGAAGCAGGCCACGGCGCGCAGCGTGTTCCAGGCGGTCCACCTGGGCGAATAGTCCTTCCACGACATGCTGCCCGCGTTGAGCGCGTTGTTCATCGGCACGTTGATCGCCACGGTGACCAGGAACGAGCCGGCGAAGCCGACCCCGGCGGCGGCGAAGAACCAGCTGGCGGCCGGCGCGTCCGCGAGGAATCCCGCCGCCAGCGCGGTGAGCGGCGCGCCGAGGAAGGCGATGTAGAGCCAGGGGTTGAGGATCTTCCTGTTGACGCTCCGCATCGCCGTCTCGGCCTGGGCGGGTTCGATGGCGTTCAGGCCCGGCATCACGGACATGGAGAAGGCGTAGAAGAGGCCCGCGAGGGCGCCGTGCAGCGCGAGGGTGACAAGAGCCAGGATCAACATGGTCACATCATGTTCCTCGCACGGTGAGACGGTCCATGCATCTTCCGCTCAAACGCATACGAGAGCGTCCAACGGGGACGGGCCCGGATCGGGCCCGTCCCTTCAGATCAGGAAATCTCCAGGAAAGAGAGTTCGAAGGTGGCGGGCTCGGCGTGGAGCTCGTACTGAGGCAGCACGCCGGGGCCACAGGAGGCCGAGCCCAGGCCCTGCTGGGCCAGGTCCAGGTTGACGTAGACCGCGTCGCGCGGGACGAGATCGGTGACGTGGCGGGCGGCGTCCAGGTCCTCGCTGGTCCAGCGGCGCACCGTCAGCCCGAACAGGCCCTCCACCCGCACTCCGCCCAGCTCGGCCCAGCGCACGCCGGGACGGTGGCCGTTCTCCTGCGGGAAGACGTACGGCGTCTGCATGTCCTCGACGGACATCGCGTACCGGCCGACCCGCGCCGCCTTGGCACTGTCGGGGTAGGCCTCACCGGGGCCGAGGCCGTACCACTCGACGCGGTTGAGGGAGGCGGGCAGCTCCAGGCGCACGCCGAGGCGGGGGATCGGGAAGTCCCACTCGCCCTCGGGCTCGGTCGTGAGCGCGAGGGAGAGGCGGTCGCCGTCGGCCGTCCAGCGGTAGGTGGCGAGGATGCCGCGATCGTGCGCGGCGGCGGCCACCCTGGTGCGGACCACCAGGGCCGCGCCGGACCGGTCGATGCCGAGCAGCCGGTGGTGCAGGCGGTCCAGGCCGGCGTTCCGCCAGTCGGTGGCGACCTGACTCTGCCAGCCGCGCAGGTCGTTGTCCGTGGGGGCGCGCCACAGGTCCAGCCGGAAGTCCGCGATGGGGAGCCGTCCGATCCCGGCCAGCCGGCCGGTCCGCGCGTCGAAGGTCCCCGGCCCCACCTCCAGCACCTCATCGGTGCGGTGGGCAACGGGTACGGCGGAGCCCGGCGCGTGGCCGGCGCCCTGACGCACCAGGGTCTGGCCCCAGGCGATCTCATGGCCCGCCGGGGCCCAGGGCTGATCGGCGGTGAGCGTCGCGCGCACGGTCAGCCAGGTCTCGGCGGCGGTCTCCGGCAGGGCGGGCAGCGGGATCTCGGCGGAGGCGCCGGCGGCGAGGCCGGGCACGTCCAGCGCGCCGGAGGCGACCGGAACGCCTTCCTCCTCCAGCGTCCAGGAGAAGGACAGGTGGGACAGGTCGCGGAAGTCGTGCTGGTTGGCGACGGTCACCGAGGAGGGGGAGACGGTGACGCGGACCGGCTCGATGACCTTCTTGAACTCGATCAGGCCCGGCGAGGGCGTGCGGTCGGGGAAGACCAGGCCGTCGGTGATGAAGTTGCCGTCGTGCACCTCCTCGCCGTAGTCGCCGCCGTAGGCCCAGCCGTAGCGCTCGTGGGCGAAGCCGTGGTCGATCCATTCCCAGACGAAGCCGCCCTGGCAGCGCGGGTACTTCTCGAACAGTTCCTGGTAGTCCGACAGGCCGCCGGGGCCGTTGCCCATCGCGTGCGCGTATTCGCACAAGACGAACGGCAGGCCGCGCCGGTGCGCGTCGAGGTCCGGGTCGTCCAGGGGCTTCTCCGCGAGCCGCCCGATCGCGTCGACCTCCTCGGGCCCGGCGTACATGCGGCTGTACATGTCGACGTAGCCGCTGTCCCAGTCGCCCTCGTAGTGAATCGGCCGCGACGGGTCGCGCTCGCGCGACCACTCGGCCATCGCGCGCAGGTTGTCGCCCACCCCGGCCTCGTTGCCGAGCGACCAGATGATGATGCTCGGGTGGTTCTTGTCCCGCTCGACCATGCGGGCCATCCGGTCCAGGTACGCCTCGCGCCAGCGCGGGTCGGCGCTCGGGTTGCCGCGCCAGCCGGTCGGGTGGAAGCCGTGGGTCTCCAGGTCGCACTCGTCGATCACCCACAGGCCGTACTCGTCGCACAGCTCCAGGAAGCGCGGGTGCGGCGGGTAGTGGCTGGTGCGCACCGCGTTGACGTTGTGCTGCTTCATCAGCTCGATGTCGGCGCGCATCGTCGCCTCGTCCAGCGTCCTGCCGGTCTCCGGGTGGAACTCGTGGCGGTTCACGCCGCGGAACAGCACCCGCCGGCCGTTGACCTTGATCACGCCGTCCTCGACCGCCACGGTCCGGAAGCCGATCTTGAAGTGGACGGTCTCGCCGCCCGCGCGCAGCTCGGCGTCGTACAGCCGGGGCAGCTCCGCCGACCACGGCTCCACCGCCATCGTGTGCGGCCCCCGCGCGGGGACCTCGGCCAGCCCCAGCTCGGGAACGCTCAGCGTGGCCTCGCCGGCGTCGGTCTCGACCGACAGCGTGCCGGAGCCGGTCAGGTGGTCATAGTCGGCGTGCACGAAGAAGTCATTCACGACAGGCGTCGCCAGCAACGTCACATCACGAAATATCCCGGACAACCACCACATGTCCTGGTCTTCCAGGTAACTCGCCGCCGACCACTGGTGCACCCGCACGGCCAGCACGTTGCGCCCGGGACGCAGGCTCACCTCGAACTCCGCAGGCAACCGGCTCCCGGTGGACCAGCCCAGCTCCTCCCCGTTCAGCCACACCTTGAAGCACGAGTCCACGCCCTCGAACCGCAGCACCCCGCGCTCGAACGGCGCCTCGAACTCCAGCCGGTAGTCACCGGTCGGGTTCTCGTCCGGCACGAACGGCGGCTCGACCGGGAACGGGTAGTTCACATTGGTGTAGGCGGGCTCGCCGTACCCGTGAAGCTGCCACATCGACGGGACCGGCAGCTCGTCCCAGCCGGAGAAGTCGGCGTCGACGGGCTGGCCCGCGGCGGTGGGGGAGAGGCGGAAGCGCCAGGCGCCGTTGAGGCTGAGGCGCGCCCCGCCGGAGGCGAAGCCCGCGCGGGGAGCCCGCCGACCCGCCCCCGGCTCGTACGTGGTCAGGTAGTCGGTCACGAAGGGCCTCCTCGGTAAGCGCTTTCCATGGCTGAACCCCAGCCTATGAAGGCGCGAGGAGGCCCTACAAGAGCCTATCGCGGTTGACGATTTCCAGATTCCGGTGGCGTCACACGTAGACGGTCTGCGTTTGCTGGTAGCCCGCCAGACCCTCCGGGCCCAGCTCGCGGCCGAGGCCGCTGGCCTTGACACCGCCGAAGGGGGCGGCGGGGTCGGGGATGTAGCGGTTGACGCCGATGGTGCCGGTGCGGACCCGGTGGGCGACGGCCGCGCCGCGCTCGGGATCGGCGGTCCACACCGTGCCGCCGAGCCCGAAGTCGGAGTCGTTGGCGATGCGCACGGCATCGTCGACGTCGTCGTACGGGATGAGGGACAGCACCGGGCCGAAGATCTCCTCCTGGGCGATGACCGAGCTGTTGTCCACGTCGGCGAACACGGTCGGCTCCACGAACCAGCCCCTGTCCAGGCCCGCGGGACGCCCGCCGCCGACCGTGAGCCGAGCCCCGTCGCCGCGCCCCTTGGCGATGTACGTCTCGACGCGCTCACGCTGCCGCGCGGTGGCCATCGGCCCGATCTGGGTCGCCGGGTCACCGGCGTCGCCGACGGTCAGGGAGCCGGCCAAGGCGGTAAAAGCGTCCACGACCTCGGCGTAGCGGCTGCGCGGGGCCAGCACGCGGGTGCCGAGGAAGCACGTCTGGCCGTTGTTGAGCAGCGTGGAGCCGAACAGCCCCTCGCCGATCTTCGCCAGGTCCAGCTCCGCGTCGTCCAGGACGATCGCCGCGGACTTGCCGCCGAGCTCCAGGGTGACCGGGCGCAGCAGCCGCCCGCAGGTCTCGGCGATGATCCGCCCGGCGGCGGTGGAGCCGGTGAAGGCCACCTTGTCGACGTCCGGATGGGCGACCAGGTACGCGCCGACCTCGCGCCCGGCCGGCACGATGTTCACCACCCCGGCCGGGACGCCGGCCTCCTCGACGGCCTCCGCCAGCAGGTACGCGTCCAGCACGGTCTCCGGCGACGGCTTGATGACGAGCGCGCAGCCGGTCGCCATCGCGGGCGCGATCTTGAACATGGTCAGGGCCTGCGGGAAGTTCCACGGCACGATGGCCGCGACGACGCCGACCGGCACCCGGCGCACCTGGATCGAGCCGCCGAACAACCCGGCCCGCGTCTCCTCGAAGGCGGCCTCGCGCGCCAGCCCGGCGTAGTACCGCAGCACGGCGCTCGGGTAACCGGTCTCGAGCTGCCGGGCGACCGCGACCGGCATGCCGTTCTGGGCGCTCACCCGCTCGACGAAGCCGTCGGCCCGCCGGTCGATGGCGTCGGCCAGGCGGTCCATCACCTCGGCCCGCCGCGCGGGCTCCCAGCTCGCCCAGCCCGACGGGTCGTCGAAGGCCCGGCGGGCGGCGGCGACCGCCGCGTCGATGTCGGCCTCGGCGCCCTCGGGCACCTGGCCGAGCGGCTCCTCCGTGCTGGCGTTCACCGGGCTGATCACACGGTCGGTGGCGGGGCGGACCCACGCGCCGCCGATGTAGAAGGTGTCGTAGGAGAGTTGCATGACCGGGGCTCCTTGGTCGCTCAGGCGAAGGTCAGGACGGGCTTGAGGGTGGTCCCCTTCTCGGAGTCCTCCACCGCCTGGTTGATGTCCTCGAAGGCGTAGGTCTTGATCAGCCGGTCGAACGGGAAGCGGCCCTGCCGGTAGAGGTCGACGAGCTTGGGGATGAACAGCCGCGGCACGCTGTCGCCCTCGACGATTCCCCGCAGGGTGCGGCCGAACAGCAGCGCCGACATGTCGATGGAGACCTCGGTGCCGAGCGCGGCGGCGCCGATCAGGCCGCAGGTGCCGCCCTGGTTGAGCGCGTCGACCGCCTGCCGCAGCACGGCCGGGACCGCGGTGGTCTCCAGGGCGTAGTCCACGCCGAGGCCGCCGGTGAGGTCGCGGAGCGCGGCCACCGTGTCGCCATCGGCCGCGTTGATCACGTGCGTGGCGCCCAGTTCCTTGGCCAGCTCCAGGCGCTGGTCGTTCAGGTCGATGGCGACGATGGTGGTGCAACCGGCGACGACGGCGGCCATGACGGCGCTGATGCCGACCGAGCCCGCGCCGAAGACCGCGATGCTGCTGCCCGCCGGGGGTTTGAGCGAGTTGAGCACCCCGCCCGCGCCGGTCTGGATGCCGCAGCCCAGCGGGCCGAGCAGCTCCAGGGGAGCGTCCCGGTCGACCTTCACCACGTTGCGCTCGGTGGCGAGGGCGTAGGTCGCGAAGGACGACTGCCCGAAGAAGACGCCGTGCACGTCGCCCGACTCGCGGTGCAGGGGCATGCTGCCGTCGGTCCGCGAGCCCGCGAAGTTGCAGGCGAAGAACTGGTCGCAGTACGCCGGGCGGCCCTGGTCGCACATGCGGCAAGTGCCGCAGGAGTTGAACGTGAGCACGACGTGGTCGCCGGGTGCGACGTAGGTGACCCCGTCGCCGACGGCCTCCACGACGCCCGCGCCCTCGTGGCCGAGCACGGCCGGCAGCGGAACCGGGTACCACTGGTCGCGGACGATCAGGTCGGTGTGGCATACGCCGGAGCTCACCATCCGTACGACGACCTCACCCGGCCGGGGATCGTCCAGTTCGAGGGAGGTGAGGGCGAAGAGAGCGCCTTGGGTCTCGGTGAGTGCCGCCGTGATACGCACGTTACGACTCCTTTGCCGGTGTGTTTCTTACCGGCAAAATATGGCTGGATGCGCCCGGCGTACTGTTCAACTATTGGACACGGTCATCTGCAGTGCCCTCATGCGGTTGTAGAGCGTCGTCCGGCTGATGCCGAGCCGCTGCGCCGCGCGCAGTTTGTTGCCGTCGTGCTCACGCAGCGCGGCGGCGATGGTGTCGTGCTCGGCCCGCTCCAACGGCGTCATCCTGCGCAGCCGGGGGCTGACCTGGTAGTTCGGGGGCAGGTCCCGGGGCGTCACGTCGCCCGCCGAGCGATGAGCCAGCACCGTCTGGAGCACCGTGCGCAGCTCGCGCAGGTTGCCCGGCCACGGGTGACCGGCCAGGGCCGCGAGCGCGGCGGGCGTGAACCGTACGCGGTCGCCGGCCCCCAGGTCCTCGAGCATGGCGCGGACCAGCGCCGGCAGCTCCTCCGTGCGGTCCCGCAGGGCGGCCAGCTCCATCCGGGCGGGGCACTCGGCGGCGAGTACGGCCGCGTAGCCGCGCAGCTCGGCGACCGGGGCTCCGGTGAGGGCGATCCACGGTCCCGGGCGTTCCATCAGCCGCCGCAGGTGGACCGCGCAGGCGTCGGGCAGCAGGTGGGCGTCCTCGACGAGCAGCAGGCCGGGGGCGCCGGCCGCGGCGGCGTCGAGGGCGGCCAGCCAGGCGGCTTCGCCGTCGACGGCCGCCTTCGAGGCGTCGAGCGCGACGATCCGCCTCTTCCCGGCCAGCGACCGCACCATCGTGGCGCGTCCGGTTCCCGGTGCGCCGCCGACGTACACCGAGGTGCCGGGCCCCGGGCGAGTGGACCGGGCCATGCCGCGGTGCGGGGTTTCCCCTGGATCGGTGAACTCGAACAGCACGCCGTCGGCCCCCGGCGCGACGGCCCGGAGCCGGACCGCCAGCGTTCGTCCCGAGGAGAGCTCGATCGGCCGCGTCTCGCGGTCCCGGCCGCCGAGGTCGGCTGCGAGCTCGCGCAGCCGGATGTGGTCGACCGGGCCGAGCAGCTCCACGGCCGCGGAGTTGGCCAGCACCACGCCCTCGCCGAGCACCAGCACGGGCCGGCCGTGCCCGGCCGAGGCGGCCTGGAACGCGGCGAGCATGCGCTGCTCGGCGCGGCGCGCGGTGTGCAGCAGCCGCTCCTCGATGTCGCTCACCGCCCGGCTCAGGAACGGGCCCAGCAGCGTGGAGTCGTTCTCGGCCAGGCAGGTGATGTCGAGGACGCCCTCCAGCCGGCGGGTCACCGGGTGGAGGATCGGGTGCCCGTAGCAGCTGAACCGCTTGAAGGGCTCCAGGTAGTGCTCCTCGCCGTGCACCGCGATGCCGCGGCGCAGCTCGTACACCGTGGCGATCGAGTTGGTCCCGGTGGTCTCCTCCATGAACACCCCGCCGGCCACCACGCCCAGCTCCGTCAGCATGCCGCGCAGCTTGCGGGCTCCGATGGGCACGTCCACGATCCGCGACTCGCGATCGGCCAGCATGACGCAGTAGCCGGTGTCGCCGAGCTCCGCGGCGAGCTGTTCCAGGACCGGCTGGGCGGCGGCGACGAGGCGGCTGCGCCGGTCGACCCCGTCCGGCTCGAAGCGGAGGTCGGGCGCCGCGGGCCCGAGACCGCTGAGCCGGCAGCGCCGCCAGGACAGTTCGATCTCCGGGCGCAGCTCGCTCTTGGGTGTCCTGTCGCTGGTGCGCACGGCGTCCTCCGCCAGGTGGTGCGTTTTTCGCGGATATGCGCATGGTAATCAGCGCATTCGGATGTGTGAACCGTTCAGCCGACGCCGAGGAGGGCATGCGCGCGGGCGCGGTCCGCGCGGAAGTCGGCGGTCGAGCCCCGGTACACGATCCGGCTCACCGCCGGACTGGCTCAGGCTGGAACCCGCGACGCAACCCGACAGCCTGCTGCGCCTGGTCGGAGCGTGCGGAGGACAACGGAGGGAACGCCCATGTGCGACTCCTGGGAGGAACGACGTCGGCGCCATGCGCAGACACGGTGGGCTCAGAATCCACAGATCTGTGTTGTGACGTCAAGAGTTTGTAACCAAACGAGACCTATGTTGCGGGAAAGCTTCTGATCTGCGGCGATATATCTACTACATATGTCTTCCGCTGCGCAATGAGAGTGTGGCAAGTTTGAGTCATGACCGAGACCACCGGGCTGCCCGGACACTGCGGGGTGGTGGGCGGCGGGCGCATGGGCGCCGGCATCGCCCACGCCCTGCTCCTCGCCGGTTGCCACGTCACGCTGGTGGAACGCGACGAGGACGCCGCGGCCGCCGCCCGGGAGCGGGTGGCCCGCGCCGTCACGGGCAGCGCCGAGCGCGGCCTCGTCGATGACGCGGACGAGCCGATGTCCCGCCTCGACCCGGTCACCGGCGCGGCCGGGCTGGCCGGAGCCGGGCTGGTGATCGAGGCGGTGCCGGAGGACCTCGACCTCAAGCTCGCCACGCTGCGCGCCGTCGAGGACGCGGTCGGGCCCGAGACCGTCATCGCCTCCAACACCAGCAGCATCTCGCTCGACACGCTCGCCGAGGCGCTCGCCCGGCCCGAACGCTTCCTCGGGCTGCACTTCTTCAACCCCGTCCCGGCCAGCAGGCTCGTCGAGGTGGTCATCGCGGCCGCCACCGGCCAGGCCCTGCGGGACCGGGCGGTCGCGTGGGTGGCGGAGATCGGCAAGACCGCCGTGGTCGTCAACAATGCGCCCGGCTTCGCCAGCAGCAGGCTCGGCGTCCTCCTCGGGCTGGAGGCGATCCGCATGGTCGAGTCCGGCGTCGCCGCGCCCGCGGACATCGACGCCGCGATGACGCTGGGCTACGGCCACCCGATGGGGCCGCTGCGGCTCACCGACCTGGTGGGCCTGGACGTGCGGCTGGGCATCGCCCGCTACCTCGAACGCGAGCTGGGCCCCCGGTTCGCCCCGCCCGCCCTGCTCGTCAGGCTCGTCGAGCAGGGCCACCTCGGACGCAAGACCGGCAAGGGCTTCTACGACTGGAGTGACTCATGAGCACGCTGCCCAGCTTTCTCGCCGGCGCCTGGCGCGGCGGCGCCGGCGAAGGGGTCCCGGTCGCCGACGCGGTGACCGGGGAGACCGTCACCCGGGTCAGCAGCGAAGGGCTGGACCTCGCCGCCGCGGTGGCGTACGCCCGCCGGACCGGACTGGCCGCGCTCGGCGAGCTGACCTTCCCCGAGCGGGCCGCCGCGCTCAAGGCGGCCGCACTGGCCCTCCAGGAGCGCAGGCAGGAGCTGTACGAGCTGTCGGCGCGGGCGGGGGCGACCCGCGCCGACGCCGCGGTGGACGTGGACGGCGGCATCGGCACGGCACTCGTCTACGCCAGCCTGGCCCGCAAGGGCCTGCCCGACCACACGGTGATCGTCGAGGACGACCCGGTGCCGCTGGGCAAGGGCGGCACGTTCGCGGGCCGGCACGTCCTCACCACCCCGCGCGGGATCAGCCTGCAGATCAATGCGTTCAACTTCCCGGTGTGGGGCATGCTGGAGAAGCTCGCGCCCGCGTTGCTGGCCGGGCTGCCCACGATCGTCAAGCCCGCGACGCCGACGGCGTACATTGCGGAGCATGCTGTCCGGATCATCGAGAGCGCCCTGCCGCCGGGCGCGATCCAGCTCGTCTGCGGGCCCGTGCCCGGCCTGTTCGACGTGCTCGGCGGGCAGGACCACATCGGGTTCACGGGCTCGGCGGACACCGCCGCCCGGCTGCGGTCCGACCCGGCGGTCACCCGCCGCTCGGCGCGCTTCAACGCCGAGGCCGACTCGCTCAACTGCGCGGTGCTCGGCCCGGACGCCGTGCCGGGACAGCCGGAGTTCGACCTGTACGCCGACGCGCTCGTCACCGAGATGACGGTCAAGGCGGGCCAGAAGTGCACGGCCATCCGCCGCGCGTTCGTCCCCGCGCACCTCATCGACGCGGTCGCCGAGGCGGTCGCGGCCAGGCTCGCGCGGGTCGTCGTGGGCGCGCCGGGCGCCGAAGGCGTGACGATGGGCGCGCTCGCCGGCCTGGCCCAGCGCGAGGACGTCCGGGCCGCGGTCGCGCGGCTGGCCGCGGCCGGCTCGATCGTGTACGGCGACCCGGACAAGGTCGAGGTCGCCGGCGCCGACGCGGAGCGGGGCGCGTTCCTGTCGCCGCTGCTGCTGCGCGTGGACGACGTGGCCCGCTCCGAACCGCACGAGGTGGAGGCGTTCGGGCCGGTGAGCACGCTCATGCCCTATGGCACGGTCGCGGAGCTGGCCGGGCTGATCGCCCGCGGTGAGGGTTCGCTGGCCGGCTCGGTGGTCTCGTACGACCCCGGCTTCGTCCGGCAGGTCGTGCTCGGCGCGGCCGCCCACCACGGCCGTATCCTCGTGCTCGACCGCGACAGCGCGGGGGAGTCCACCGGGCACGGCACGCCCATGCCGCAGCTCGTCCACGGCGGTCCAGGCCGCGCCGGCGGCGGAGAAGAGGAAGGCGGGCTGCGTGCCGTATACGCCCACCTGCAGCGCACCGCCCTGCAGGGCAGCCCCGCAACACTCGACTCAATCGTGAAGTAACGTCAAAGAAGTGTAGAGCTTCGAAGGAGAGCCCGATGAGCACCGACTCCCGTACCGGCGCAGCGCCGTCGCCCTCCGGCCCGCTCAGCCGGGTCGACTACAGCGAGCGCATCCCCAACAACGTCGACCTCGCCGGCGACCGCCGCCTGCAGCGCGCGCTCGAAGGATGGCAGCCGAAGTTCCTCGACTGGTGGAAGCAACTCGGCCCGGCCCTGCCGACCAAGGACGTCTACCTGCGCACGGCGATCGCCGTGGGCCGCGACGGCTGGGCGCACTTCGAGCACGTCCCCATGGACGAGTACCGCTGGGGGATCTTCCTGGCCGAGCGCGACCCGGACCGCAAGATCAACTTCGGCAAGCACAAGGGCGAGCCCGCCTGGCAGGAGGTGCCCGGCGAGCACCGGGCGGACCTGATGCGCCTGATCGTCGTGCAGGGCGACACCGAGCCGGCCTCGGTCGAGCAGCAGCGCGTCCTCGGCAACACCGCGCCGAGCATCTACGATCTGCGCAACCTCTTCCAGGTCAACGTGGAGGAGGGCCGCCACCTGTGGGCGATGGTCTACCTGCTGCACGCCTACTT
This sequence comes from Nonomuraea sp. H19, assembly GCF_052068215.1. NCBI lineage: Bacteria > Bacillati > Actinomycetota > Actinomycetes > Streptosporangiales > Streptosporangiaceae > Nonomuraea > Nonomuraea sp. H19. Next base: position 27,603 of record NZ_JBQHCV010000015.1, read on the forward strand.
CGGGCGGGAGGGCCGCGAGGAGGCCGAGCAGCTGCTCAAGCGCAACTCCGGCGACCTCGACGCGCCGCGCATCCTGGGCGCCTTCAACGAGGCCACCACCGACTGGCTGCAGTTCTTCATGTTCACCTACTTCACCGACCGGGACGGGAAATACCAGCTCGGCACCCTCAAGGAGTCGGCCTTCGACCCGCTGGCGCGCACCTGTGAGTTCATGCTGAAGGAGGAGGCGCACCACATGTTCGTGGGCACCACCGGTGTCCAGCGGATCCTGGAGCGCACCGCCGAGCTCATGAAGGAGCACGGCACGGCGGACATCTTCCCGCACGGCGGCATCCCCCTGGACGTGATCCAGAAGTACCTGAACTTCCAGTACTCGGTCTCGATGGACCTTTTCGGCTCCGAGCAGTCGACGAACGCCGGCAACTACTACTCCTCCGGGCTCAAGGGCCGCTGGATGGAGACCCGGCGCAAGGACGACCACGTGCTGCTGGACGCCACCCGCGAGCTGCGTTACATCGAGGACGGCCAGATCACGACCAAGACCGTGCCGATGCTCAGCGCGCTCAACCTCGACCTGCGCGACGAGTACGTCGCCGACTGCGCCAACGGCGTGCGCCGCTGGAACCAGGCGCTGGAGGACGCCGGGCTCACCGAGCGGCTGTACCTGCCGCACGAGGGCTTCAACCGCAAGGTCGGCGTGTACGCGGGCCACCACGTGACCCCGCACGGCGAGGTCGTCGACGAGGCCACCTGGCAGGCCAGTGCCGGGGAATGGCTGCCCACGCCGCAGGACCGCGAGAACGTCGCGGCCCTCATGATCCCCGAGTACGAGTACGGCAAGTTCGCCGGCTGGATCGCCCCGCCGAAGGCCGGCATCAACGACCAGCCGGTCGAGTTCGACTACGTCCACCTGGCCGACGAGGGACTCATCTAGTGCCGGGCGGCGGCGCTCTCGTCCATGCGGTCCCACTCGTCCTGGGCGCGCCGGTGCCACCGGTTGCGCAGATCGTGGAAGACCGCCGCCGCCCGAGGCCCCGGCCAGTCGTGATCGAGCAGCTCGGCCGGGAGATCGGGGTCGAGGAACGGGAAGCGCCGCCATTCCTGGATGAGCTGCACCTGATTGGCGAACGCCGCCCGGTCCGAGGAGACCGTCACGCCGTGGAAGCGCTCGATGAAGCTCAGGTAACGCTTCTCGACGGCGTCGAGGTCCCACGCGGCCGTGATCAGCTTGGCGGTGTCGCCGATCCCCGCCGACGAGCCCGTCCACGCGTATGCCCGGTCCTCCAGGTTCAGCTCGCGGATGACGTCGCGGACCGCGGACTCCTTCGACTCGTCCGGAATCACCCAGAGGCCGGGGGAGGGCGAGCCGAGCCCGAGCCAGGTGAGCTTGGTGCGCAGCCGGTGGCGCAGCTGGCGCTGGGCCTCCGGCACGCCGGCGATGAGGACGAGCCAGCGGCCGTCCCACCCGTGCGACCTGCGCATGAAGCCGTAGATGCGCTCGGTGCCCTCGCGCAGCAGCCGGTCGCCGGCCGGCGTCAGGTTCCAGCGCACCTTGCGGCCGTGCCGCGCCGAGTCCAGCAGCCCTTCGGCCGCGGTGCGCGACAGGGCCTGCCGCGCGGACTTCTCCTCGATGCCGAGCGCGCCGAGGGCGTCGACCAGGGTGCCCGTCCAGACCTCGCCCCGGCGCGGGAGCACGAACTCGCCCAGGATCGTCAGCAGCAGCGAGCGGGCGCTGGTCGCCGCCTTCTCGGGCTGGCGTTCCGCAGGCTCGGTGCGCGGGGCCACGTTTGCTCTCCTGTCGTTCAACACCGTCGTGACGCGCATTCTGCCAGTTCAGGCACGCCGGCGCGTAACCTCACCTCACCAGCGAACGCGTACGCAATAAATGCTACAGACCCTTGACGCTACATCTCCCATACGTCGAACATTGGGCACTAGAGTCCTCGCTACCACCCAACGGAGCGCGCATGACTGTCACCGCTGAAACGACGCAGAGCACGGCGAGTGCTGATTCGGCTCCGCCGGTGGTCCGCTTCGCCACATCCCCCGACCGCTACCGCCACTGGAGTCTCCAGGTGGACGGGGCGGTGGCCACCGTCACGCTGCGCGTCGACGAGCACGGCGGCCTGGTCCCGGGCTACGACCTCAAGATGAACTCCTACGACCTCGGTGTCGACATCGAGCTGTACGACCTCGCGCAGCGGCTGCGCTTCGAGCACCCCGAGGTCAAGGCGGTCGTCGTGACCGGCGGCCTGGAGCGGATGTTCTGCGCCGGGGCCAACATCAGGATGCTGGCCCAGTCCTCGCACGGGTGGAAGGTGAACTTCTGCAAGTTCACCAACGAGACCCGCAACGGCATCGAGGACGCGACCGAGCACTCGGGGCAGACCTGGATCGCCGCGCTCAACGGCACCGCCGCCGGCGGCGGCTACGAGCTGGCGCTGGCCTGCGACCAGATCGTCCTGGTCGACGATGGCTCGTCCGCCGTCTCGCTGCCCGAGGTGCCGCTGCTCGGCGTGCTCCCCGGCACCGGCGGCCTGACCCGGGTCGTGGACAAGCGGCACGTGCGCAAGGACCGCGCCGACGTGTTCGCGACCAAGTCCGAGGGCTTCCGCGGCGCCACGGCGGTCGCGTGGGGCCTGGTGGACGCCACGGTGCCGCGCAACGGGTTCGACGCGGAGGTGGCCAGGCGCGCCGGCGAGGCCGCGGCGGCCTCCACGCGGCCCTCGGACGCCCAGGGCGTGACGCTGACGCCGCTCGACCGGGTGGACGAGGGCGACACGATCACCTACCCGTACGTGTCCGCACGGATCGACCGGGCGAACCGCCGCGTCGAGATCACCGTCGACGGCCCTCAGGACGCCCCGCCGGCGGATGCCGCCGCGGTGCTGGCCCAGGGCACCGGGTACTGGCCGCTCGCCGTGACCCGCGCGCTGGACGACCTGATCCTGCACCTGCGGACCAACGAGCTGGAGCTCGGCATCTGGGTGCTGCGCGCCACCGGCGACCACGAGCGGGTGCTGGCCTACGACGCGCAACTGCGCGAGCTGGCCGATGACTGGTTCGTCAACGAGGTGCGCCACTACTACAAGCGCACGCTCAAGCGGCTCGACGTCACCAGCCGCAGCCTCATCGCCGTCATCGAGCCCGGCACCGCCTTCGCCGGCCTGCTGGCCGAGCTGGCCCTGGCGGCCGACCGGCAGTACATGCTGGAAGGCGTCTACGAGGACCGCGACGACACCGGCGCCCCCGCCACCATCATCCTCACCCCGTCCAACGACGGCGACTTCCCGATGGGCAACGGCCTGTCCCGTCTGCAGTCCCGCTTCTGGGGCAACGACGAGGACCTGCGAGCCGTCCGCGCCAGGATCGGCGCGCCGCTCGACGCCGCCGCCGCGATGGAGCTCGGCCTGGTCACCCTGGCACTGGACGACATCGACTTCGAGGAGGAGCTGCGTATCGTGCTGGAGGAGCGCGCCTCGCTGTCGCCCGACGCGCTGACCGGCATGGAGGCCAACCACCGCTTCGCCGGCCCCGAGACGATGGAGACCAAGATTTTCGGACGGCTCACCGCCTGGCAGAATTGGATCTTCATCCGGCCGAACGCCTCCGGTCCCCGCGGCGCCCTGCGCCGCTACGGCACCGGCCTCAAGGGCGACTACGACATCGAGCGAGTGTGATCATGAGCGGGACAGAGTTCAACGCCGGCACCTGGCTTACCCACCGCCACGTGGAGGAGGGCCGCGGCGGCCAGGTGGCGGTGCGCGGCGCCGCCACCCTGACCTACGCCGAGCTGTCGGACCTCGTCGGGATCGCCACCGCCGGCCTGCGCTCTCTCGGACTGCGGCGCGACGACCGCGTGGTGTTCGTCACCAACGACGACGTGCCCATGTTCACCGGGATCCTCGCCGCCTTCTGCGGCGGCTTCGTGGCCGTGCCGGTCTCGACCATGCTGGGGGCCGGCGAGCTCGGGGCGATCATCGCCGACTCCGGCGCCGCCGTCGTGGTGGCCAGCCCCCAGTACGGCCCCCAGGTGCAGCAGGCCCTCGCCACGGCGCCCGAGGTGCGCCACCTGGTGTGCGACGGCGCCGAGGCGCTCGCCGCCCCGCCTCGGGTCACCTCCTGGACCTGGTCCGATCTGGTCGCGGCGGGGGAGAAGGAGCCGATCGAGCGGCGCGCGCCCGCCGCCACCCCGGAGGACTCCTGGGCCCTGTGGCTCTACACCTCCGGCACCACCGGCGCTCCCAAGGGAGCCATGCACCGCCACGCCAACATCCGGCACGTCTGCCTGACCTACGGCGACCAGGTGCTCGGCATCCGGCCCGATGACGTCTGCTTCTCCATCGCCAAGCTCTTCTTCGCCTACGGCATCGGCAACTCGATGTTCTTCCCGCTCTCGGCCGGCGCCGCGACCGTGCTGGAGCCGCGCCGCCCCACCCCCGCCGTGACCGCCGAGCGGATGGCCGCGGACCGGCCGACCCTGTTCTTCGCCGTCCCCACCTTCTACGCCGCGCTGCTCGCCGCCGAGCTGCCGGTCGGCACCTTCGGGTCCGTACGGCTCGGCGCCTCGGCAGGGGAGGCGCTGCCCGCGCCGCTGCAGGAGAGGTTCACCCGGCGCTTCGGCGTCGACATCATCGACGGCATCGGCTCCACCGAGGCCCTGCACATCTTCCTGTCCAACCGGCCCGGCGAGATCCGCCCCGGCACCACCGGCCGGCCGGTGCCCGGCTACGACATCGAACTGCGCGACGCCGACGGGACGCCGGTGCCCGACGGCCAGCCCGGCTCGCTCCACGTCCGCGGCGAGTCCATCGCCCTGGGCTACTGGCGGCGCACCGACGCCAGCCGCGCCGTGTTCGCCGGCGAGTGGCTCAACACCGGCGACACCTACGTGCGCTCGCCGGACGGCTTCTACACCTGCATGGGCCGCAGCAACGACCTGCTCAAGGCGGGCGGCATCTGGGTCTCGCCGACCGAGGTCGAGAGCCGCCTGCTGGAGCACCCGTCCGTCGAGGAGGCGGCCGTGGTCGGGATGGCCGACGAGCATGGCCTCGACAAGCCGGTCGCCTGCGTCGTCGTCAAGGGAGAGGTCACCGCCGACGAGCTCATCCAGTGGTGCCGCGAGGGGCTGGCCGCGTTCAAGCGGCCCCGCCAGGTGATCTTCCTCGACCGGCTGCCCAAGACCGCGACCGGCAAGATCCAGCGCTTCAAGATCCGCGAGCTGCTCGCAGAGGAGACGAGCGGATGAGCGCCCTTGACGTCGACGTGCTGATCGTCGGGGCCGGGCCGGTCGGGCTCTTCGGCGCCTACTACGCCGGCGTGCGCGGCCTGCGCACCGCGGTGGTCGACTCGCTCAGCCAGGTCGGCGGGCAGGTCAGCGCCATGTACCCGGAGAAGGAGATCCTCGACATCGCCGGGTTCCCCGCCGTCTCGGGGCGCCACCTCATCGGCAACCTGGTGGCGCAGGCGGCGCCGTACGAGCCTGCGTACCTGCTCGGGCAGGAGGCCCAGCGCCTCGACCGGGCGCCCCGCGACGGGCGGCCCGATCTGCTCGTGGTGAAGACCAGCGCGGGCACCGAGATCACCGCCGGGGCCGTCGTCGTGACCGGCGGCATCGGCACCTTCACGCCCCGCCCGCTGCCGGCCGGGGAGGAGTTCCTCGGCCGGGGCCTTGAGTACTTCGTACCGGACAGCGCGGACTACGCCGGGAAGGACGTCGTCGTCGTGGGCGGCGGCGACAGCGCCGTGGACTGGGCGCTCATGCTTCACCCCGTCGCCAGGAACGTCACGCTCGTACACCGCCGCGCCGCGTTCCGGGCCCACCACGGCTCGGTCGAGCGGCTCAAGACCTCCCCCGTAGAGATCATCACCAACGCCCAGGTGACCGCCACGCTCGGCGCCGACCGGCTGGAACGGATCGAGCTCAGCGCGGCCGAGGGCACCCGCACCCTGCCGTGCGACCGGCTCGTCGCGGCCCTCGGCTTCACCGCCAACCTCGGGCCGCTCCGCGAGTGGGGGCTCGACCTGCACGACAACCGCCACCTGGTGGTCGACTCCGCGATGCGTACCAACGTGCCCGGCATCTTCGCCGCCGGCGACATCGCCGACTACGACGGCAAGGTCCGGCTGATCGCGGTCGGCTTCGGCGAGGTGGCGACGGCCGTCAACAACGCCGCGGTGCACCTCGACCCCGACGCCCAGCTCTTCCCTGGGCATTCGACCGACAGCCCGCCGCCGGCCTGATCAGGAGCTCCACATGCCGTACGTCATCGCCGCACCCTGTATCGACGTCATGGACAAGTCGTGCGTCGAGGAGTGCCCGGTCGACTGCATCTACGAAGGGGACCGCAAGCTCTACATCAACCCCAAGGAATGCATCGACTGCGGCGCCTGCGAGCCCGTGTGCCCCGTCGAGGCGATCAGCCAGGACCGGCGGGTCGCCCCCGAGCACGAAGGTTTCGTCGAGGACAACCGCCGCTTCTTCGTCGAGGTCCTGCCGGGACGCGACGCGGCGCTCGGCGCGCCCGGGGGATCGCACAAGACGGGCCGCGTCGGCGTGGACACCCCCATGGTCGCGGACAGGTAGGGGAACATGCTCGACGGCATCCGGCTCATCGACGCGCACGTCCACGTGCCGCTGCTCGACACCCTCAAACCGGCCTGGCTGCGCTGGGCCCGCGACTTCGGCCAGGACGGCATCGTGGAGGACGTCTGGGACGCCGGCGGCAAGCCCCGCCCGGACCGCCTGGACGAGCTCTTCGCCGCCCAGGGTGTCGATGTCGCGCTGCTGTTCTGCGAGTACAGCCCCAAGGCGACCGGCACCCAGACCTTCGACGACCTGCTGCCGATCGTCGAGCACAACCCCGGCCGGTTCCGCCCGGTCGCCAACGTCAATCCGCACCTGCACTTCCCCGTCGCCGCGGAGCTGCGCCGCCAGCTCGGCCTCGGCGCCGCCGCGCTCAAGCTGCACCCCGTGCACGGCGGGTTCCGCTGCGACGACCCGGCTCTTTACCCCGCCTACCACGTCCTCGAGGAGCGCGGCGTCCCGCTCGTCGTGCACTGCGGCACCAGCTCCTTCCCCGGCGCGATGAACGAGAACGCCGACCCGCGCTTCCTCATCCCCGTCGTGCGCGACTTCCCCGGCCTCAACGTCGTGCTCGCCCACGGCGGACGCGGCTGGTGGTACGACGCCGCGGCCTTCCTCGCCCTGTCCAACGACACCGTCTGGCTGGAGCTGTCCGGCCTGCCGCCCAAACGGCTGCCCGAGTACTACGCGCGGCACGACCTCGCCCGCCTGGCCAGGAAATGGATCTTCGGCACCGACTGGCCCGGCGTGCCCGGCGTCGCCGCCAACGCCCGCGCCGTCGCCGGGCTGCTGCCCGACGAGGTGGCCGCGGCCGTGCTCGCGGGGAACGCGGCGAAGGTGTACGCCGGCCTGCCGGCAGGGGAGTGAACCGATGCCCGTCTACGCCCTCGGCGACCAGGTGCCCCAGATCCACCCGGATGCCTATGTCCACCCTGACGCCGTCGTCATCGGCGACGTCGCCATCGGCGCGGAGTCGTCGGTATGGCCGGCGGCGGTGCTGCGGGCCGACTTCGGCCGCATCGAGATCGGCGAGCGCACCTCCATCCAGGACGGCACCGTCCTGCACACCACCGAGCGGTGGCCCACCGCGATCGGCAGCGACTGCGTGGTCGGGCACAACGCCCACCTCGAAGGCTGCACGGTCGAGGACCGCTGCCTCATCGGCTCGGGCGCGGTGGTCCTGAACCGCGCCGTGGTACGCGCGGGCTCGGTGATCGGCGCCCAGGCGCTCGTACCCGAAGATCTGGAGATCCCGGCCGGGCACATGGCGCTCGGCGTGCCCGCCCGGCCCCGGCCGATGGACGGCACCGTGCAGAGCGAGTGGATCGACTTCGGCGTGAACGAGTACCGCGGCAACGCCAAGCGCTACCGGCACGAACTGCGCAGGCTCGACCTCTGAGGAAAGAGACCATGATCGATCACGACATCCAAGGACGGCCGGCCGCCGAGCTCAGCGACAAGGAGCTGGAACGGCAGGGCACCCAGGCGCACGCCACCCGCAACTGGGTCTTCCTGCACGGCAGCGCCGAGCAGTTCGCCCGCCACACCACCCGCATGCTGGAGCTCGAACGCGAATACCTGCGCCGCTTCCCCAAGCGGACCTGGCAGGGCTCCGGCGGGGTCGCCCAGGACCGCGAGGCCACCGCCGACGCCTGGCGCGAGACGGTGCTCGGCATCATCGAGCAGCTCACCGCCCTGCTGGAGCGGCCCAGCCCGCAGCCCGCCGACGCCTCCGCCGCGACCGACCCCGCTCAGGCGTTCCTCCAGCGGATCGCCGACGCGGGCGGCCGGATGCACAAGCTGGAGGCGCACCAGGCGGCCCGCGAGGCCGGGCTGGAGCGCGCGGCGGTGGCCGACCTGTACAAGGCGGACCCGCCGCTGCTCACCACTGACGGCCACGACCGCGTGCTCACCGACGCCGGCCGCGCCCTCCTGGCCCAGGACACCACGTGATCGTCGGCGGCTGATCGCCTGCGCCGCGCGCCGTGGTCAGCGGCGCCGCTCCAGGAACGCGGTCATGCGCTCGTGCTTGTCCTCGGTCTCGAACAGCACGGCCTGCGCCACGTCGTCGAAGCGAGGATGGGCTCCAGGGGGCGCGGCGAGGGCGAGCTTGGTCAGGCGCAGCGCCAGCGGCGCGTTCCTGGCGATGCGGGCGGCCAGCCGGTCCGCCGCGGCCAGGAGCTCGTCCTCGGGGACCAGCTCGTTCACCAGTCTGACGGCCAGCGCCTCCTCGGCCGACACCGTCTTCCCCGCGAGCAGGACCTCCTTGGCGAGCGGCTCGCCGACCAGCTCGCGCAGCCGCCAGCACGCGCCGGCGGCGGCCATGATGCCGAGCCCCGCCTCCGGGTTGCCGAACCGGGCCCGCGGGGTGGCGATGCGGAAGTCGCAGGCGTAGGCCAGCTCCGCGCCGCCGCCGAGGGCCGGGCCGTCGATCGCCGCGATCGTGGGCAGCGGCAGCCGGGCGATCCGGTCGAACAGGCCGCTGTTGATGCCGGCGAGGGCGTCCTCGCGGCGGCGCTCGCGCAGCTCGCGGATGTCGGCGCCGGCGGCGAAGATCCCGGCTGCTCCGGTGATCACCAGGATCCGCGGCCGCCGCTCCAGCTCGGCGCACACCTCGTGCAGGTCGGCCACCATCGCCGCGTCGATCGCGTTGCGCACCTGTGGGCGGTCCAGCCGGACCAGCACCCGATCCGGCCCGTCCTCGACCTTCAACGTGTCGTTCACCGCAGGCTCCTCCGATCGCGACGCACTACACAGTCATAGCGCATCGAAAGCCAAGTGTAGAACAAATTGTGCCTCACCATCCATGGCCGCGCAGGAAGGCGGCGCAGCGCCGGGTCCAGTCGCCCACGACGGGGTCCGTTTCCGCCAGCCCGAGCCCGTGCTTGCCGCTGGGATAGACGTGGACCTCCAGGGGGATCCGGTGGCGGGCGAGCGCCTGAGCGAGCTGGAGGGTGTTCTCGACGGGCACCGACTCGTCGTCGGCGGTGTGCCACAAGAACGTGGGCGGCGCCGCGGCGCTCACGCGCGGGGGGAGCGACAGCCGGGCGCGCACGGACTCCGGTGCGTCCTCGCCGAGCAGGTTGGCGGCAGAGCCCTCATGCGCGGCGGGCCCGGTGAGCGTGGCGACCGCATAACAGAGCACGGCGAGGCCGGGCCGCGGATCGGCCCGGTCGACCTCATCGTGCGGGCCTTCCGTGAGCATGGGACCCGCCTCGGTGGCGAGGAGCCCCGCCAGGTGACCGCCCGCCGAGAAGCCCAGCACGCCCACGCGGGCCGGGTCCACGCCGGTGGACGCGGCGTGATGCCGGACCCAGCGCACCGCCCTGGCGGCGTCGAGCAGCGGCAGCGGATGGCGGTGCGGCGCGATCCGGTAACGCAGCACGAAGGCCGCGATGCCCAGCGAATTGAGCCACCGTGCGACCGGCGCCCCCTCGTGGTCGGCGAGATGGTGGTAGGCGCCGCCGGGGAAGACCACGACGGCCGGACTGGGACGGTCGCCTCGTACGGGGAAGGCGGTGATGGTCGCCTCGCCGGTCGTAGGCCACAAGGGATGCTCGCTCATGCCACACCTTTCATGTCGTTCGACGACGGATGTTAGCGAGCCGCCTCGGGGCCGCTCCGACTGGCAGAATGTCCGGCATGCCCGGACCCGATGCTAAAGCTGACCTTCGCCGATACCTGCAGACCGCCCGCGAGGCCCTGCTGTGGAAGCTGGAAGGGCTTTCCGAATACGACGTCCGCCGGCCGCTGACGCCGACCGGCACCAACCTGCTGGGCCTGGTCAAACATGTGGCCAGCGTTGAGCTGGGGTATTTCGGCGACGTTTTCGGCCGGCCGTCAGGCGTGCCCATGCCCTGGCTGGAGGACGGCGCGGAGCCCAACGCGGACCTGTGGGCGACCGCCGAGGAGTCCCGCGAGGAGATCATCGGGCTGTACCACCGGGCATGGGCGCACGCGGACACCACCATCGAGTCGCTGCCGCTGGACGCGCCCGGCCAGGTGCCGTGGTGGCCGGGCGACCGGGGGCAGGTCACACTGCACCGGATCCTGGTGCACGTGATCGCCGAGATCAATCGGCACGCCGGACACGCCGACATCGTCCGGGAGCTGATCGACGGGGCCGCCGGGCTGCGCGAGGGGACCGACAACCTGCCGCCGGTCGATCGGGCGTGGTGGGAGTCCTACCGGAGCCGCCTGGAGCGCGTGGCGCGGGAGGCCTGAGGCCCGCTCCGCGCCGGGGCACCGCTGCGGCGCTACCGGATCGGCACCTGCAGATCGCGGAAAGTCCCGATCTTGACCTTCAGCGAGGTGGCCGTCTCGGGCATGGAGAACAGGCTCCAGAACTCCTTCTCCTGCCCGGGCCCGAACTTCTCGGTGCCGAGGCGTACGCCCGACAGGTCCGTGCAGGCGCAGTAGGAGTCGACGCCGCCGTTGTCGGCGGGAACCTGGAGACGTCCCGGCAGGTACTGGCGGCGGGCGGCCACGTCCGTGAGCGTGACGTTGAAGGCGGCCCGGTACTTGAACGACATCCAGTCCCGCGCCTGGTGCAGCTCGTTGAACCAGGCCTCGCCGTCGCCCTCGTTCGTGACCCGGTAGGTCAGCAGGCCGAGACCGCCGGGGAGCCGCCGCAGGCCGGTCACCTCCATGGAGATCGGCTGGCCGTCCGCCTTTCCGGTGCCGGTCAAGCCGGTTCCCCCGGGGGAGACGGTCGCGGCGGGGACGGTGGCCGCGGCCGGCTGCGGTTTGGCGAACGTCACCGTGACGCGGCGGTTGCGCCGCTTGCCCTCGTCGGTGTCGTTGCCGTAGAGCGGGCGGCGCGAGCCGTACCCCTTGGCCTGGAAACCCACGCCCTCCCTGGTGACCAGCGCCGACAGCGCCTTGCGCACGGCCTGGGCGCGGCGCGCGGAGAGCGGGTCGTTGATGGCGTCGGTGCCGGAGGAGTCCGCGTGGCCCTCCACCTTCACCGAGGAGCCGGTCGAGGAGTCGATCAGCTTGGCGGTACGCGCCAGGATCGCCTTGGCCTTCGGGGTGAGGGTGGCCTCGTTCACCGCGAACAGCACGTCGGAGGAGAGGCTGACCTGCAGATCCGTGCCGTCGTCCGCGGTCTCCTCCGATCTGTCCAGCGACTCCGAGGGGGTGACCAGCCGGCGCGTGAGGGTGGTGACCGGCTCGGCGTCCGGATCGGGGATCGTCATGCCGGGTGGGGTGACCGGCGGCTCGTCGCTGATCGGCACGCCGGGCATGGGCGGTCCCACCGGGGTGACCACCGTGGTGGTCGCGGGGTTGCCTGAAGGGGCGGGCAGGACCGCGTACACGCTGATCGACTGGCCGGGGTCGATGAAATAGCCGAGCCCGTCACGATCCTGGTCGCTGCACAGGCAGGGGAAGCCGGCCGGCTGGTACGGCAGGATCCAGGCCCGCGCCTGCGCGTCGAGCACTCCGATGCCGGAGGCCCAGCGGATCTGGCCGAGCGGGCGGGTGTTGTCGCCCATCTCACCGGTCCACGGCAGGTGCTTGCCGGTGCCGGTGTGGGTGAGCCGGAGCTGGACGATCAAGTGCTGGCCTTTGACCCGGTTCAGCCCGACGACCTCGACCTTGAGGCTCTCGGTCATCGTGCTGCGGGTCTGCGCGAGCGCCGGTCGGGTGTCCTGACCTGACGCGCTCGGAGTGCTCGTGGCCGCCGGAGTGTTCGTGGCCGCCGGAGCGGCGGGTGAGGATGCGCCGGGCGACGGTGCGGCTGCTCGCGGCGCGGCCTCTTGGGGCAGGCCACAGGCTGAGATCATGGACAGAGCGGCCAAGGGGACGGCGATCCGGTACCTCACCCGGGAGATACTGCCGCACTGCTGTCAATACCGGGTAATTCCCGCAGTCAGTCCGCTCCGGGCACGCGCCTGCACCGGATCGCCCTGGGACGTCGCAGCCGAGCACCCGGCGGCCTCCTCCGCACGGCGTACGCCGGCGCCCGGCTCCCTGGGACCCTGGTCCCAGACCGGGTTCGATCGCCCGGGGGAGGAAACCGGAAGATCGCGCACCTAGATTCGGGGCGTGATGGTCGAGGAGAGCCGTGGCGGCCGGCGGTGGTGGCGGGTGCTGCGCAGGGTCGCCGGCTGGTGTGCCGTCCTGGTCGTGCTGGTGGTGGGTGCGGGGTTCGGGTACGAGTCGGTCGCCGGGCGGCGGGACGGGGAACGATTCCCCGCGCCCGGGAGGCTGATACGCGTGGGCGACCAGCGGCTCCACCTGAACTGCGCGGGAACCGGCGGTCCTACCGTCGTGCTGGAGGCGGGGCTGGCCGAGTCGAGTGCGAGCTGGGAGGTGATCCAGCGCCGGCTTTCCGGCGGCCACCGCGTGTGCGCCTACGACCGGGCGGGATACGCCTGGAGCGAGGACGGCCCGGGGCCGCGTACGGCGGCGCAGGCAGCGGCGGAGCTGCGCGGACTCCTCGCCGCGGCCGGCGAGGCCGGGCCGTACGTGCTGGCCGCGCACTCCTACGGCGGCTCCGTCGCGCGGGTCTTCGCCGATCACTGGCCGGATCTGACCGCCGGCCTGGTGCTGATCGACGTCACCGACGAGAACGCTGTTCAGGCCCTTCAGGTGTCCCGGCCGCTGCTCGCCGCGCAGTTCACCGTCAGCGGGCTGCTGGCGCGGGCCGGCGGGCTGCGGCTGTTCGGCGACGCGTTGCTGCCCGCGGACGCCACCGCCGCGGCCCGGACCCAGGCGCTCGTGGTCTATGGCGCCAGGAGCATGGCGGCGGCGAGGGCCGAGGCCTGGGCCGCTGTGGAGAGCGCCGCCCAGGTCCGGGCGACGGTACGGCCGGGAGCATGGGGCGACCGGCCCGTGATCGTCATCGTCCCCGCGCGCCAGCCCGGGGCCGCCGTCGAGCAGGCCAGGCGCCTTGCCGCGCTGTCCGGTCGCGGCCGGCTGCTCATCGCCGCCACCGGTGACCACTACGTGCATCACGCCCAACCCGATCTCGTCATCGACGCCATCCGCGACGTCATCGCCGCAGCCGGGAGGTAGGCCGTTGCCAACGCCCATTCGTATCTGTTAGATATATCTCTCAGATATGGAGGTGTGCGATGGCACGGCGAGATCAGACGGAAATGGCGGTCCTTGGGGCCCTGAGCATGCAGCCGATGACGGCGTACGCGCTGCGGGAGGCCATCCGGGAGGTGCTCGGGCACTTCTGGAGCGAGAGCTTCGGCCAGATCTACCCGACCCTGAACGCCCTCGAAGGGGAGGGACACGTCCAACGCCAGGAAGGACCGCGCGCCGGCTCGTCGATCTTCACGATCACCGGCAGCGGCGCCGCCCGCCTGCGCGACCTGCTGAACGAACCGGTCAAGAGCGTGCCGCCGCGCAACGGCCTCCTGCTGCGCCTGTTCTTCGGCCGGCACCTCGGCGCAGGCAAATGCCGGGAGTTGCTCCAGGATGCCAAGGCGGACGCCGAGCGCCGCCTGAGGGACTACGACGCGCTGGCCCGCACGGTCGCCGAGGAGGACCGGGACTCCCCGGATCTGCCGTACGCGCTGTTGACCGTCTCGGCCGGCCGGCACAGCGCCGAGGCCGCCGTCGCCTGGGCCGACGAGGCCCTCGCCCTCCTCGACACGCTCCCCGAGACCGTCCATGACACGCCCCTCGAGAATGGAGAGCCCCGGTGACCGCGGTAGTCCCCGTCACGAGCCCCTCGCGCCTGCGCGCCCGCGTCAACTTCGCGATCTTCGCGACCGTCGCCGCCGGCGGCGGCTGGCTCTTCGTCGCCCTGGACCGGTCCGCCGGACAGCTCGTCGGCACCGCCGCCACCACCTCGACCAGCGGCAGTACGCCGGGGCAGGGACTGTGGATCCTGGTCCCGGCGCTGACCGCGCTCGCCCTCTACTTCTTCAACAGGGATGGCGCCGGCTCCCTGGGCCTGACGTTACGGTTCGCCGCCCGGGCCCGCTGGTTCGGCTTCGCGGCGGTGATCTTCCCCGTGGCGGTGGTTCTCTGCGCCGGAGCGGCGACGGCCGCCGGCGTCGCGGCGTTCTCGTGGACGCCCGCGACAGGCAAGCCCCCTCTCCTCGAGGCGATCGCCACCGCGGTCGGCTTCCTGCTCGTCAAGAACCTGCTGGAGGAGCTGATCTTCCGCGGGTACGGCACCCGCACCGCCATGGCGCTCGGCCTGCCGGGCGTCGCGCCGCACGTGCTCGTGGGCGTGGTGTGGGCGTCGTGGCACCTCCCGCTGTATCTGGTCTGGATGCACCCGGCGGACTTCCAGACCACCACGAGCCTGCCCTGGTCGTTGTTCCTGCCGGCCTTCTTCGCCGGCATCGTCGCCCTGTCCGTCCTCTACGGCGAGCTGCGCGTACGGACCGGCTCCATCTGGCCGGGAGTGGTGCTCCACACGATCAGCAACGCGCTCTCCACCCCGCTCCTGCTCAACGGCCACCTGCGCATCGAGGGCCACGCGGACGCGCTGCTCGGCATCGCACCGCACTCGCTCGCCTCGATGCTCCTGTTCGGCGGCGCCGGGCTGTACCTGCTGCGGCGCCGTACCCGGTGATCCGATCTCGGCGCTGGCCATAGGGACATCCACGGGTTACGATCCGGAAACACATCCGATGTATGTGGCCCGCAGGAGCCCCCCATGCCGAAAGCCACACCGATTCGCCTGTTAGGCGCACTCCTCCTGTCCCTCAGCCTCCTTCCCGCACCCGCCGCCCAGGCCGAACAGGCCGGACCATCCGGATGGAAGGTCTCCGGGTTCCCCGGCGGGCCGGCGGCGGAGCTCGCGCTCGATCCCCAGGCGGGAACCCTCACCCTCGCCGCCACCCGCCATGGCGCGCCGGTCCTGGAGCCCAGCCCCGTCGGCATCGTCACCGAACGGGCCGACCTGTCCCAAGGGCTGCGCCTCCTGCACCGCCGTGACCGCCTGGTGGCCGAGCACTACACCACCACGGTCGGCAAACGGCTCAAGAGGTCGGCGCTCATGCGCGAGGCGACGTTCGCCTTCCAGAACGCCGCCGGCGCCCGGCTCGACCTGATCGTCAGGGTGGCGCGGGACGGGGTCGCCTACCGGTACCGGCTGCCGGACGGCTACGGCCCCGTCCTGCGCGAGACGTCCGCGTACACGCTCCACCAGGACGCCACCGCCTGGCTGGCCCGGCACCGCCGCGACTACGAGAACCCGTTCGTCCAGTACACCGCGCTGACCGCGCCCGCGGCCGACTTCATGGTGCCCGCCCTGTTCGAGACCGGCGGCGGCCATCTCCTGATCACCGAGTCCGGGCTCGACGGCCGCTACTCCGGGCCGC
This sequence comes from Nonomuraea sp. H19, assembly GCF_052068215.1. Lineage (NCBI taxonomy): Bacteria > Bacillati > Actinomycetota > Actinomycetes > Streptosporangiales > Streptosporangiaceae > Nonomuraea > Nonomuraea sp. H19. The sequence goes on from NZ_JBQHCV010000015.1 coordinate 43,482, forward strand.
GGCTGGCGCACGAGGAGGGCACCGGCACGTACCGGCTCCGGCTGTGGGACGAGCAGGTCCAGGTCGACGGCGCGCTGGAGAGCCCGTGGCGGGTGCTGGTCATCGGAGACCTCGCCACCGTCACCGAGTCCACGCTGGTGGACGACCTCGCCCCCGCCTCCAAGGTCCGCGACACCTCCTGGATCGCGCCGGACCAGGTGCTGTGGACCTGGCTCGCCGGCGGCAGGGAGGCCGGGCAGAGCCTGGAGATCCAGAAGGGGTACGTCGACTACGCCGCCGCGCGCGGCTGGCCGTACGTGGCGGTGGACGCCGGGTGGTACTTCCTGAAGGACCAGTGGGACGTCACCGACCCGGACTGGCCGGCCACGAGCTGGATCCCGCAACTCGTCGAGTACGGGCGCGCCAAGAGCGTGGGGATCATCGTCTGGATCCATTTCCGCGACCTCGACACGCCGGAGGAACGCGCCCTGTGGCTGCCCACCCTGAGCCGCTGGGGCGTGCGCGGCGTCAAGATCGACTTCATGGACGCCGAGTCGCAGGAGCGGCTGCGCTGGTACGACGAGATCCTGCCCGCCACCGCCGCCAACCGGCTCCTGGTCAACTTCCACGGCTCGACCATCCCCAAGGGCGTCCACCGCACCTGGCCGCACGTGATGACCATGGAAGGCGTGCACGGCGGCGAGAAGCGCACGCTCACCACCGCCCACCTGACCACCCTGCCCTTCACCAGGAACGTCGTCGGCTCGATGGACTACACGCCGATGGCCTTCCACCGGCCGGCCCGGCCCACCTCCGACGCGCACGAACTGGGCCTGGCGGTGACGTACGAGTCCGGGCTGCAGAACCTGGCCGGCACCGTCGAGTCCTACCAGTCCAGGCCCGAGGCCGAACGGTTCCTGGAGCAGGTCCCCTCCGCCTGGGACGAGACGCGGCTGCTGTCCGGCCGCCCGGGCGACCACGTGGTGCTGGCCCGGCGCAGCGGCGACCGCTGGTTCGTGGGGGCCGGCGTCTCCGGCCCGGCGAGGGGGCTCGACGTCCCGCTGACCATGCTGCACGGCCGGTGGCTGGTCGAGGTCGTCCGCGACGGCGAGACCGGCCTGGTGCGGGAGAGCCAGGTGATCGACGGGCCGCACGGCCGGCTGTCGGTGCCGGTGCCCGGCGAGGGCGGGTACGCGGCGATCGCCTGCCGCTGGCATCCCCGGATCACGACCTGCGACCGATAGACCTCCGACCTCAACTTTCACACACATCCGATGTATAGGTGCACACCTTGATGATGACACGGTTGCTGGCAGGGCCGATCGTCCTGCTTCTCGGCGCCGCGCTGACGGTGGTCCCCGTCGCGCAGGCGCAGGCCGCGGAGCCGTACACGCTGTGGTACGACGAGCCGGCCCCCGACACGAACCAAGGCTGGGAGACGCGGTCGCTGCCGATCGGCAACGGGGCCATGGGCGCCACCGTGTTCGGCGGCGTGCAGGCCGAGCGGCTGCAGTTCAACGACAAGACCCTGTGGACCGGCGGTCCCGGCGTCGCCGACTACAACTTCGGCAACTGGGACGCCCCGCGGCCCGGCGCGCTGGAGGCGATCAGGGAACGGATCTGGAAGGAAGGCGGTATCTCGCCCAATGACGTTCTGGCCGCGCTCGGGCTGAAGTCGGACACACCGCGCCACCGCCGGTTCGGCGCGTACCAGAGCTTCGGCGACCTGCGCCTCGCCTTCCCGGATCTCCCGGCAGATCCCGCCGGCTACCGCAGGGACCTCGACATCGCCCGCGGCGTGGCAGGGGTGTCGTTCACGGCCGGCGGCGTCCGCCACACCCGCGAGTACTTCGCCTCCGCACCGGCGGGCGTGATCGTGGGCAGGGTCGCCGCCGACCGGCCCGGCGGGGTGGCCTTCACCGCGCGGATCGCCGTGCCGGGCAACCGGTCGGCCACGGCCTCCGCGAAGGACGGGCGTCTCACCGTCAAGGGGGCGCTGCACAGCAACGGGATGGCGTACGAGACCCAGCTCCAGGTGCTCAACGAGGGCGGGACCAGGACCGACAACCCGGACGGCAGCGTCACCGTGACCGGCGCGGACGCGGTGGTCCTCATCCTCGGCACGGGCACCGACTACGCCCCCGACTACCCGGCCTACAAGGGCGACGACCCGCACGCCAGGCTCACGGCGCGGATCGACGGAGCCGCCGCCCAGGGGTACACCAGGCTGCTGGCCGCCCACCGGGCCGACCACGCCGCGCTGTTCGACCGGGTGAAGCTGGACCTCGGCGGCGCCCTGCCCGCCGTCCCCACCGACGACCTGCTCGCCCGGTACGGCCAGGACCCGGCCGCCGACCGGGCGCTGGAACAGCTCTTCTACCAGTACGGCCGCTACCTGCTCATCGCCTCGTCCCGCCCCGGGTCGCTGCCCGCCAACCTCCAGGGCGTGTGGAACGTCCTCGACGCCCCACCGTGGCAGTCGGACTACCACGTCAACATCAACCTGCAGATGAACTACTGGCCCGCCGAGATGACCAACCTGGCCGAGCTGGCCCAGCCCCTGCACGCCTACGTCGACGGGCTGCGCGAGCCGGGCCGGGTCACCGCCAAGCAGATGTACGGGGCGCGCGGCTGGGTCGCGCACCACGCCTCGAACATCTTCGGCCACACCGGCGCCTGGGACCACCCGGCCTACTTCTTCCCCGAGTCGGGAGCGTGGCTGTCGCTGCAGCTCTACGACCACTACCGGTTCACCCTGGACAAGCGCTTCCTGAAGCGGACCGCGTACCCGATCATGAAGGAGACCGCGCAGTTCTGGCTCGACTTCCTGCAGAACGACCCCAGAGACGGCAAGCTCGTCGCCATCCCCAGCCGCTCTCCCGAGATCGGCCCGACCACGGCCGGGGCGTCGATGTCGCAGCAGATCCTCTGGCACCTGTTCACCGACCTGCGCGAGGCCGCCGAGCAGGTGGGGGACCGGCGGCAGGTGGACGCGGCCGCCAAGGTGCTGGCCAAGCTGGACCCGGGCCTGCGGATCGGCCGGTGGGGGCAGCTCCAGGAGTGGAAGGAGGACATCGACGACCCGGCGGAGACCCACCGGCACGTCTCCCACCTGTTCTCGGTGCACCCGGGGCGGCAGGTCTCACCCCGTACGACGCCGGAGCTCGCGGCGGCGGCCAAGGTCTCGCTCGAAGCCCGCACCGACGCGGGCACCGGCTGGAGCAAGGCCTGGAAGATCAACTTCTGGGCGCGGCTGCTCGACGGGGACCGCGCGCACAAGCTGCTGCGTGACCAGCTCCAGACCAGCACGCTGGCCAACCTGTGGGACACGCACCCGCCGTTTCAGATCGACGGGAACTTCGGCGCGACCTCCGGCATGACCGAGATGCTGTTGCAGAGCCACCTCGGCGTGCTCGACCTGCTGCCCGCGCTGCCCGGCGCGTGGGCGGACGGGAGGGTGGCGGGCCTGCGCGCCCGCGGCGCTCACACGGTGGACCTCGCCTGGGCGTCGGGGCGGCTGTCGGAGGCGCGGCTGACCTCGGGCGACGGCGGTGTGGTCAAGCTGCGCAACGACGCGTTCCGGGGCGAGGTCCGGGTCACGGCCGACCGCGGCCGGCCGGTGGCGTTCACCGCTGACGGGGACACGGTGACGTTCCGGACGCGGCCCGGCGAGAATTACCGGATCGCGGTGATCACCCGATAGCTCTCCGGTCCTTCCGCGCGCCGCCGATCCTCGGCGAAGTCCGGTCCTTCCGCGCGCGGCCGGTCCTCGGCGAAGTCCGGGACGGCCGCGCACAGGATCGGGCAGCCGGCGTCACTGATCTGCAGGTGTGAGAGCCTGGTGGAAGCCGCTGTTGAGACGGGCGTGCTGGTGCATGTCGTGCCAGCCGTCCGGGTGCAGGGCCTGCCGCCGTGCGGTGCCCTCCGGCAGATAGCCGGCCTTCACTGCGACGCGGCAGGACGCCTGGTTGCGGATGGAGTGCGCCAGCTCGGCGCGGGCCGCTCCGAGCTCCTGGAACGCCCACCGCGTCACCGCCCGCACGGCGTCGGCCGCGACTCCCCGGCCTCGAGCCTCGGGCAGCACCCAGTACGAGAGCTCGACGATGCCTTCGTCGAGGACGATGCGTCGCAGACTGATCTGGCCGCTCGCCCGGTCGTGGAGTTCCACCGCCCAACCGGCCCCGGTCTCCTCCGCCCACCGCCCAGGCCAGTGTTCGATCCACTCCCGGGCCTCCCGCTCGGTCATCGACCGGGCGTGCCACTGCATGATCGCCGGATCGTTGTAGGCCGCGACCACCGCGGGCAGGTCCTCGGCAGCCCAAGGACGCAGAGTCACTTCTCCTTCGCGGAGCACCGGCTGGACGAGACGCGACAACCTGCCGGGCGGCAGCACGGGGGACACGAGACGAGGCACGCTCCAACATTAGGGCGCCGATCACTGAACCACGTCGTTTTATCAGCACAGTGGGGTCTGTCCGACCCGATGGGGGATCGGCAGCGGCATGCCGCTGCCGATCCCCGTGGGACGGCTACCGGTGGGCCGGCAGCGTGACGCGGTATCGGATGATGCCGTGCCCGGTCTCAGCGTTCGATCGCTCGAAGCCGGCCTTCTCCAGGACCCGGATCGAAGGCGGATTGGACGGTTCCACGTGGGCGCAGACCGTATGGACGTCCGGCGCCGTGAGGGCGAACTCGGTCAGGGCGCGCGTGGCTTCCGGAGCGTAGCCGCGACCCCGGCGGGAGGCGACGATGCCGTACCCGATTTCGACGGTGCCGGCGCTGGGCGGCCAGAACAGGCCGATCGAGCCGACCACCAGGCCGCTGTCACGTTCGATGATCTGACGGTGGCCGTATTCGCCGAGCCACGCGGGGTGCTCGCTGAACAGGCCCGCGATGACCTGATCGCCCTCGGCGGGGAAGTCCTCGGCCCAGTGCGCGAGCCGGGTGCCGTTAAGGACGGCGGTGACCTCGCCGGCGGTCCACGACCGCAGGATGAGGCGGTCGGTGTTGAGCTCGGTATCGGCCGGTGAGAAGGAAGAAGACACGTGAGACTCCTGGTCGGTGAGACGACCCGGGCCGCGCTAGGGTCGCGCGGGCCGGACAAGGGCATGCTGATGAGGGCTGCTGGCAGCCATATTCATCAACCTCCCTCGTCGCCTCGTGCTCAGGCGTCTCTCACGCCGCCGCAACGCTAACAAGCTCTGGACCGCCAGGGCAAACCGTTGGAAGGCGGCGCTCCAGCGACGGCCGGATAACGGCTCGCATCGAACATCTCTTCGATTACACTGCTGCCGTGCCGAATCCTCTGGTTCTGAGCCTGGAGTCCGCGCGGCGGCTGGCCGTGACCTGCCAGCACCTGGCCGGCCCGCGCCCCGGCGGCGACGTCGACGGGCTGCGCCAGGTGCTGCGCACGTTGCGGTGCCTGCAGCTCGACCCCGTCAACGCGGTGGCCCGCAGCCACCTGCTGGTGCTCTGGAGCAGGGTCGGCGGCTACGATCCCGCCGACCTGGACACATTGCTGTGGGAGGAGCGCTGGCTGTTCGAATACTGGGCGCACGCGGCGTCCATCGTGCTGGCCGAGGACTATCCGATCCACCAGGTCATGATGCGCGGCTACCCGGGGACCGGATCGGTCTACGGGCGGCGGGTCCGTGACTGGCTGGAGGCGAACGGCGAGCTGCGGCAGCACGTGCTGGACCGGTTACGGGAGTCGGGGCCGCTGGCGCCCGCGGCCTTCGACGACCGCGCGAGCGTGGCCTGGCAGTCGAGCGGGTGGACCAACGGCCGCAACGTCGAGCGGATGCTGGACTTCCTGTGGGTTCAAGGCCAGATCATGGTGGCGGGCAGGCGGGGCCGCACGCGTCACTGGGACCTGGCGGAGCGCTGGCTGGCCGGATGGGCCGGCGCCGCGCCGTTGCCGCGGCGCGAGGCGGTGTCGCAGGCGGCCGAGCATGCGCTGCGCGCGCTCGGCGTGGCCCGCCCCGCCGACATCGAACGCCACTTCACCCGCGACCGGTATCCCGGCCTCGCCCAGATCCTGGACGATCTCGAACGCTCGGGCCGGATCGTGCCCGCCGAGGTCGAAGGCGGCTCCGAGCGCTGGTATGCCCATCGTGACGTGCTCGACCTGCTGGAGCAGCCCTGGCAGCCGCGTACGACGCTGCTGTCGCCGTTCGACAACCTCATCTGCGACAGGGCGCGCACCGAGCGCCTGTGGGGCTTCGCGTTCCGTACGGAGATGTACGTCCCGAAGGACAAGCGGCTCTACGGCCACTACATCATGCCGATCCTGCACGGCGAGCGCCTGGCCGGCAGGCTCGTGCCGCGCCTGGACCGGCGCCGGAAGGTGCTGGAGGTGGAGGGCCTGTTCCCCGAGCCGGACTTCCCGTACGGGGAGGCGTCCGTCCAGGCCGTCGGCGAGGCGATCGCCGAGCTGGCCGCGTTCGCGGGGGCCCGCGAGGTCGGCTACGCCGGCACCGTCGCCGACCCGTGGCGAACGGTGCGCACCTCGTACGTGGCGGGCCGGTCAGCCAGAGCGCGCGCAGTCCGCCGCACGGCCGGATGTGAGTAAGGGGCTACTCATGTGCCCGCGGTGACTCCGGGACAGGATCCGATCACGGGGGGCCGGGAGTGCCCGGCCGCGCCCCGAGATCCGTCCCTTGATGTCCCGGAGGGGTACACATGCTCACACGATCCGGCAGACTCGCGGCGATGACCGCGTCGGGGTGCCTGGCGCTGTCGGTGCTCGGCGCCACGGAGGCCGGTGCCGAGACGGCGCAGTTCGCCCCGGACACCTGCGCCAGCGGGTACGTCTGGCGTGGCGCGCGGCCCAGTGACCACGTCTGCGTGGCCCCGTCGGTACGCGACCGGACGCAGTCGGAGAACGCCTCGGGCGTCTGGCACGCGTGCACGACCGGGTTCGTCTGGCGGGAGGCGTACCCCGGCGACCACCGGTGCGTGGTCCCCGGCTCCCGCACCCAGGCGCGGCGCGACAACGCCAGTGCGGCCCACCGGCTCGCCTGGGTGGTCATGGTCAAGCGCAACCACTCCGGCGCGGGGCCCTCCTGCGACGGCGAAACCTGTTCCACCACCAACGAGGGGCCGTACCAGACCGTCGGCGTGCGCGGCTATTACCTGACGCCGGGCACCTCGGTCACCGTCCAGGTCAGGCGGCCTTCCGACGACCGGGTGCTGTGGCAGACCCGCACCACCGCGCGGTCGGGCGGCAACGGCCCGGCGGGCAGCTACTCGGTCGACACGGGGCGCGTCCTGTGCGGCGGGAGCTCGTTCACGCCGCCGCTCACCGCCTACGTGGTGGTACGCGGCGACGGCGGGCAGTGGTCGCCGCGCGTGCCGATCGCCTGGCGGTCCTGCAACCTGCTGTGATCAGGTGCGCAGGCCGTCGAGCGTCAGCGTGAGCAGCCGTTCGGCGCGGCCGGGGTCGGGGGCCACCTGGGCGATGCCCGCGGTCAGCTCGACGACGTCGGCGAACTCGACGTCGGCCCGTACGCACCCGGCCTGCTGAGCGGGCACCAGCAGGCGCTCGGCGGCGGCGCGTATCGTCGCCCAGCAGTCCACGCCGGCCGCGGAGGTGGTGAGCATCATCCGCGCGCCCAGCCCCCGGTCGGTCATGGCGTGCGCGAGCAGCAGACGTAGCCAGGCGACCAGGGCCTCGCCGGGCGGCATGGCCTCGGCCAGTTCGTCCGCCCGCGCGCACAGTCTGGTCAGCCGCCCCTCGGACACCGCCGCGAGGAGCTCGTCCCGGGTGGGGAAGTGCCGGTAGAGGGTGCCGGGCCCCACCCCGGCCCGCCGCGCGATCTCGTTCAAGGACGCGTCGGGACCCTCCTCGGCGACCACGGCCATGGCCGCCGCCACCAGCAGGTCGCGATTGCGGCGCGCGTCGGCGCGCATCGGCACGGGACACCCCCGGGACGTTGAAACGGAGAGACTCTCCGTATTATAGTCCCCAAGCTATCCGGAGAAGTTCTCCGGATAATGTGAGGGGAAGACCCATGACCAGTACGCACAAGGACGGCGCCCCGAGACTCGGCCGGGTCGGCATCTGGACCTTCGCCTTCGACGGGCGGCCGGCGGGCGAGGTACGCGACGCGGCGGCCGAGATCGAGGAGCTCGGCTACGGCGCCCTCTGGTTCGGCGAGGGGTTCGGGCGCGACTCGGTGAGCCAGTCGTGGCTGCTGCTCTCGGCGACCCGGCGCATCCCGGTGGCGGCGGGCATCGCCAACATCGCCTTTCGCGACCCGATCTCCATGGCGGCCGCCGAGCGGGCGATCAACGAAGGGTACCCGGACCGGTACGTCCTCGGCCTCGGCGGCCACCGGGTCAGCGACACACCGATCCAGATGGACGGCTACGCGATCCCCAGCCGGGGCCGGGCGGTGGCCACGATGGGCGCCTATCTCGACGCGATGGACGCCATCCCGCTGAACTCGCTCGCGCCGCCGCACCCGCCCCGCCGCATGCTGGCCGCACTGGGCCCGAAGATGCTGGACCTGGCGGCCCGGCGCACGCTGGGCGCGCACTCGTACTTCGTGTCCGTGGAGCACACCGCGCAGGCCAGGCAGCTCATGGGGCCGGAAGCGCTGCTGGCGGTGGAGCAGGCGGTCGTGCTGGATGCCGACGTGGCCAGGGCGCGCGAGGTGGCCACGGAACACGTGGACTCCTACCGCAGCGCCGCCCCGCACCAGATCGCCAGCCTGCGCCGGCTCGGCTTCACCGAGGACGAGGTCGCGCACGGCAGCGACAGGATGGTGGACGCGATCGTGGCCTACGGCGGCGCGGACGCGATCGAGAAGCGGGTCCGCGCCCACTTCGACGCGGGCGCTGACCACGTGTGCCTGCAGGTGCTCACCTCGTGCCCGGAGGAGATCCCACTCGCCGAGTGGCGGGAGCTGTCCGCCCTGACGACCCTGTGAGCGCTCACTTCCGGCCGTGGCCTGGCGCCCTGTGAGCGGTCCGTCCAGCCATGGCCTGACGGCCCTGTCAGTGATCAGTCCGGCCGTAGGTGGAGGCCCGGAACAGGAAGGAGGCCCAGGAGCGGTAGGGCCGCCAGGCCACGGCCAGCTTCCGGTAGGCGGCCGGCGGCGCGTCCTCCGGCAGTCCGTACGCCTCGCGCAAGATCGCGAACAGGCGCGGCTCGTCGCCCGGGAACGCGTCCGGCGCGCCCGCGCCGCGGATCAGGATCAGGCCCGCGGAGAACGGCCCCAGGCCGGGCAGGGCGCGTAGCTCGGCCAGGGCCTCCTGCGGGTCGAGCGCGCGCAGGTGCTCGGTGGTGAGCAGGCCGTCGAGCGCCGCCCGCGCGATCCCGCGCAGCCACTCCTCCTTCTGCGCGGGCAGGCCGAGCCCGCCGGCCTCCAGCAGCGTCACGGGCGGGGGGAAGACCGGGTATGCCCGGCCGTCCACGGTGACCGTCGCGCCGTAGCGCTCGGCGATGCGCTGCTTGAGCCGGGAGGCGATGAGCATCGACGAACGCTGCACGATCACCGCCCAGCAGGCCGCCTCCCAGGGGCTCCAGAAGCACACGGGCCGCAGGCCCGGGCTGCGGCCCTGCAGGTCGCCGAGCACCGGGTCGGCCTCGCCGAGCTTGGCGAAGCCGGCGCCGTCCACGTCGAGGGACAGGATCCGCGCCACCTCGTCCCGGATCTTCGGTCCCGCGGCCCGCGTGGTGGCCACGGCCACCCCGCCGGGCGCGGCCGTCACGGTCACGCCGATCGGCAGCCAGTCATGCTCCGCGCAGTAGGCGAAGCGCAGCGCCCGCCCGTCGGAGGGCAGCGCGCTGGTGGCCGGCCAGTCCTCGACGAAACGCAGAGAGGCGCCGAAGTCGAACGGGCCCTCGGCGGTGATCGTGAATCCGTGCGTGGTCATGCGTCGCATGATAGGAGGCCCCACCGACAGCGCCGGCTCGGTGTCGAGCCCGGTGACCTGTGCAGAAGGCAAAGTCAGGACCACACCCCTTGACGAAACCGTGAGAGTCATAAATGATTATCCCTACTTATTAAGTAGAGAAAGGGGAGATCGGTGCGAGCGCTCATCCTGCTCGGGCTCGTCGGTTTCGTGGCCCAGCTCGTGGACGGCAGCCTGGGCATGGCCTACGGCGTCACCTCCAGCACGCTGCTGCTGGCCATCGGCACCAACGCGGCGGCCGCCTCGGCCACCGTGCACCTGGCCGAGATCGGCACCACGCTCGCCTCGGGCATCTCCCACTGGCGCTTCGGCAACGTCGACTGGAAGGTCGTCGCCAAGATCGGCATTCCGGGCGCCGTCGGCGCCTTCGCCGGTGCGACGTTCCTGTCCAGCCTGTCCACCGAGATCGCCGCCCCCGTCATGTCGATCATCCTGCTGACGCTCGGCGCGTACATCCTCGTCCGCTTCACCGCCTTCGGGCTGCCGCGCGGCAACCTGGGCAAGCCGCTGCGCAGACGCTTCCTGGCCCCGCTCGGCCTGCTGGCCGGGTTCGTCGACGCCACCGGCGGTGGCGGCTGGGGCCCGGTCGGCACCCCCGCCATCCTGGCCAGCGGCCGGCTGGCGCCGCGCAAGGTGATCGGCTCCATCGACGCCAGCGAATTCCTCGTCGCGATCGCCGCCAGCATCGGCTTCTTCGTCGGCATCGGCTCGGAGCGCATCGACTTCGCCTGGGTCGCCGTCCTGCTGCTCGGCGGCGTCATCGCCGCGCCGATCGCGGCCTGGCTGGTGCGCCACATCCCCCCGCGCATCCTCGGCTCCGCCGTGGGCGGCATGATCATCCTGACCAACGTGCGCACCGTGCTGCGCAGCGACTGGATCGACGCCTCCGGCGGTGTCCAGACGGTCGTCTACCTCGCCATCGCCGTGATCTGGGCCGCCGCCATCGCGTACTCCGTGCGCGAGTACCGCCGGGACAAGGCCAGCGAGTCGGTCGAGGCGGTCGAGCAGGAGCTGCACAACCGAGCCGGTGAGGAGGAGCAGGCCTCCGCATGAGGCCGCAGGCACCGGACCCGGCCCCCGGGCGGACCCGGTGCCTCCACGCCTATGAGAATCTCCGCCCGCACCCAGTACGCGCTCGGCGCCATGCTCGCCCTGGCCGAGGCGGACGGCCCGGTGCACGCAGAGTGGATCGCCGTCTCCCAGGACATTCCCCGGCGTTTCTGCGACAACATTCTGCTCCAGCTGCGCCGGGCCGGACTCATCCACAGCCGGCGCGGCCCGGACGGCGGCTACTGGCTGGCCCGCCCGGCCGGGGAGATCGCGCTCGCCGACGTCATCCGCATCACCGAAGGCGCCGAGCCGGTCGGCCGGCCCCTCCCGAGGTCGGCCGCGCCGCTGGCCGAGGTCTGGGCCGAGTTACGTGACCGTGAGGACCGCCTGCTGAGCGCGATCACCCTCGCCGACGTCCTCTCGTCCTCCCACTGACCCTGCCCCACAGGAACGCACTGACCTCGCGACCCCGGGGCCGGCCGCCCTCAGGCCGGCTCCGGCGGGTGGGCTTCCCGAGCGCTCAGTACGCCGGCGATCGCCTGTTCCACGCTGGGATGGATGTTGAGTGCCAGCCATACGCCGGTGATCTGCAGCACGCGGGCCGGCACATCATGGACGGCGGCCAGGTGGAGGGTCGTGTCCTGGGCGCGCAGGGTGGCGTTGAGACGTAACAGCACATGGAGGCCCATGCTGTCCATGAACGTCAGCCCGCTCAGGTCGAGCACCACCGGCTCACGAGGCAGGATCCGCTCGTGCAGGAAGGTCTCCAGTCTGGCGGCGTTGGTGGCGTCCACCTCGCCGGTCACGATGATCAGCACGCCGGCGACCAGGCGCTGACTGTCCAGGCTCAAGGGCGACATGGCGACCTCAAAAATGAGACGGATCCCCTTCCCCCGAAACTGTAATCACAGAAGCTAGTTACCGGAAAGACAGTTCCTCATAGGATCTTCCGGAGAAGGATCGGCAACACCGAGCGCGCCGCACAGAGCGTCGTGACCGACTCGCCGGTGCGCGTCCTGACTCAGGAGGCCGAGACCCGGGACCGCTGGGGCACGTCCACGGGGTTGGCCGGGTTGGCGCGGGTCAGGTACTGCGGGACGGGGGCGCGGTCGTTGCCGGTGTCGCGGGTCAGGCCGTAGCGGATGATCCCCTTGGCCCGGTCGGGCCTGGTGGTGATGTCGGCCCACACTTCGCGCCAGGTCTTCGGCGAGACGTTGAGGTCGACGTCGGTGGTGCCCTCGTTGTTGTGGAAGGTGACGGTGCCGTTCAGGTAGTAGAACTCGTTCTGCCACATCTGCTGGTGGCCCCTGGGCAGCTTGACGGGGCCCATCCAGGTGACGCCCGGAGAGCTCTCGTCGTCCAGGCGCCGGCCGCCGCCCGAGGCCACGTGGAACAGCTTGCCCTTCAGTCCCGTCCAGGTCGCGGGCGGGAAGTCGCCGGCCCTGTTGTGGTAGAGGACGCCCCACCTGACCTGGAAGTATCCCTTGCCGGTGAGCGTCACGTAGTCGCCCCGGTGGTTGATCTGCGGGGCGCCGCCGAACCGGGAGTAGTCATGTTTACCGGTGATCTTGATGGTGCCCTCGGGGCGTTCCGGGAGCGCGGCCGGGCGGGCGTTCTCCGGCGGCGCCTGGTCGACGGTGTCCACGGTGGTGCCGTACAGGCGGGGCCGGGGTTTCTTGGTGGTCTTGCGAGGGGACGGCTGGGTGGGAGACGGCCTCGCGGAGGCCGGGGACGAGGCGACGACGGCGGGGATGGCGGCCGGGCGGGGCGGCGGGTCCGGCTGGAGGGTGTACACGGCCACGGCGCTGCCCGTCACCAGCGCCGCCCCCACGGCCGCCACCGCGATGGGCTTGACCACGGCTGAGCCCGCCGCGCCGGCCGCGCCCGCGGCGCCCGCGGCCCCGGTCGCGGCGGCCTGGGTCTTGAGCAGCGAGGTGAGCGCGAATCCCACCGGCACCGCCACCAGGGTCAGGCCCGCCAGCAGCTTGTCGGCGGGCACCAGGTCGGCGTGCGCGTTCGCACAGTGCGGGCACTCCTGTACGTGCCGGGAGATCCGCTTGCGCCAGAGCCCGCTCGGCCTGCCGTCCCATCCTCCGAGCAGCGCCCGCAGCTCGCCGCACGGCGCGGCCAGCGCTCTGACCACGGCTCTGGAGGCCTCCAGTCGCTGCTTCATCCGCTGGACGCGGACGGCGGCGTGCTGCTCGGTCAGGCCGAGCCCGGCCGCGAGCTCGGCCCTGCTGAGCTCGCCCGCCACCTCCAGCCACCACAGCGACAGCACCTCCTGGTCGTCCGGGTCGAGCCAGCGCGTCGCCTCGGCCGTCTCCTTGCGCTGCCCGGACAGGCCGAGCTGCATGATCGTCAGCCCGGTGAAGTCGGCCGCCGGGTCGGCCATGCCCAACGCCTCGTCGAGCAGGGTGAAGGAACCGGCCCTCGCGCGCCGCCACTCGCGTACCTGGTTCATGGTGATGGCGACCAGCCACGACCTGAAGCTCTCCGGGGCCCGCAGTCCCGCCAGTCCTGAGACGGCCCTCGCCATGGTCTCCTGGACCACGTCGTCCACGTCGGGATGGCCGTCGAGCGCCCGGCCCGCGATGTTGTACACCAGCGGCAGGTAGCGCCGGACCAACTCGTCGATCGCCCGGGGGTCGCCGGACCTGGCGGCCAGCACGGTCTCGATCGCGTCGGACGGCTGCGCGTACATCCATCACCTCGATCTCTCGTCCCGCAGTCAGGAGACGGAGGGCCGCGGCAACAGATAACCAGAAATCACCCAAATAACTGAAATCCGTCACGTATCTGACGTCACCTGGGCGGTGCTGACCGCGTTTCTGCTGAGGGAGGTCCGCTCGGGCCGGGATCGGCCGACGTACGGTGCAGTCTGATGCCGAGCACGGAGGAGGCCACCAGGACGGCGCCCGCGATCATCACGATGAGCGAGCCGCCGACTACGCCGCCGGTCCAGTGCCAGATCGCCTCCGGCACGGCCAGGGTGAACCCGACCACTCCTGCCACGAGCAGCACCCACGCCCGTTCCCACCGGTACAGCACCAGACACCCCACGGCCACGGCGAACGTCAGCCCGTACGCCCAGGCCGTGGTCTCGTACCCGATCGCCTGCTGGCCGCCGACCAGGGCGATGGCGGCGCCGAGTCCGAGCCCCAGCCGCCGTTGCGCGATCACGCCGGTCAGCACCAGCGCGGTCCAGAGCACGCCGAGGGCGACGAGGGACACCCCGGCGGCCGGTACGGAGCCGCCGGTGATCTCGTCGGCGAGCGAACCGGTGGCCAGCGCGGCGAAGCCCGCGCACGCCAGCGCCCCGGGTACGGCGGGCGACACGACGTACCCGGCCACGGCCACGATCAGGCCGGCCACGGCCGCCACGGTGAGCCGATGATCGCCGGCGATCTCGCCCGCGGCCAGCGCGGCCGTTCCCGAGGCCAGCGCCAGCGCCACCGAACCGGACCGCGCCCGCACGGTGTTCCCGTGCGCCAGCGCCACCGAACCGGATCGCGCCCGCACGATGTTCCCGTGCGCCTGCGCCACCGAACCGGGCCGCACCCGTCCGGTGTCCCAGTGCGCCGGCAGGGCGGTTCCCCGTGGCCGGATGCCGCGCAGCGCGAGTCCGGCGGCGAGCAGCGCCGCCGTCGTGGCCAGCAGGATCGCGATCTGCGCCGGCCGGGCCAGGTCCGTCCACGACGTCCTCACGAGGGAGGCCGCTCCCGCCAGGAGCAGGCCGCCTCCGACGTACCCGGCCACCTCCGCCCACCGCGCCTGCGCGGGCCGTCGCGCCCCCTCGTCGAGCGCCTCCCGTACGGCCGTGGCCTGCCCGCTGGAGAGCACGCCTTCGCGCACGAGCCGCTGCAGCACTTCGTCGCGGGTCTTGCTCACCTCGTCCCCCTTCACATCCGGCGTCACCAGCCCCCTACCCGGCTGACGGAGCCATGCTGAAACCCGGTCAAAGGTAAAGAATTGCTCCCACAATCCCTTGCCAGACAAGGGATTTCGAGGCGGTTCTCCAAACCCGACTTGCACTCCGCTATGTGTATTTCTTACCTTTGAGGACTCGGGGCGCACCAATGCCGCTTTTTGCCGGCGTGCGTCCTAGATCTGCCGAGACCGTGATCTACCTGCGCAGGCGGCATGCCCGCAGCGTGGACACGGCCGCCGAATCCGCGATGTAAGCGGAACCGGGGACCCATTCCGTTGGGGTGAATCGGAATATCCGTATGGACTTCCGTAGGGCACTTCCACGCCCGAACCCGTCAGCTAACCCGGTAGGCGGCATGGAAGCAAGGAGCAATCCCAGTATGACCAAGAACGTACTTTCCCGTGCCTTCAAGCCGGTGAACATCTCCCGGCTCGCCGCCGGAGCGGCCGGAGCGGCCGTCGCCGCCACGTTCCTCGCCGGAACCCCCGCCTTCGCCGCGGACGGCCAGGGCGACCGTATGCCCGGCGCCCAGACCTCCCCGCAGCGCCCCCGTGACGTCACGGCCGACACCGTGGTGAAGGTCGCCGAGTCCCAGGTGGGCGTGACCGAGAACGCGGCGGGCGGTGGGACGCCGTTCCACAAGTGGTACATGTCCTCGCCTCGCGCGAAGGAGACCGCCGCCCGTGACGGTGGCAGCATCCAGGCGTACGCGAACGCGCCGTGGTGCGCCATGTTCCTCTCCTGGGTCGGCGAGAAGACCGGCGCCCGCCCCACCATGGGCTGGGACGCCTACACCATCACCTGGGCCCAGTGGTTCAAGGGCCAAGGGCATTGGGGCTCCGTGGCCAAGCCGGGCGCCGTCGTCTACTTCTCCTGGGACGACAAGAGCATCGGCAGCATCGACCACGTGGGCCTGGTCAAGAAGGACAACCGCGACGGCACGATCACCACGATCGAGGGCAACACCGGCAACGGCAAGGTGGAAGAGCGGGTCCGCCCCGCGTCCCATGTCGTCGGCTACGGCTACCCGCAGTACAAGGGCTGACGCCCGGTCATCCCGGCTCGGGGAGATGCAGGATCTTCGCCAGCTCGTCGCGCCCGCTGATCCCGGTCCGTTCGTAGACCTGGACGAGGGTGTTGGCGACGGTGCGCCTGGAAAGCACCAGCCGGTCGGCGATGTCCGGGTTGCTCAGGCCGGCCGCGGCGAGGTGCGCGATCTGGCGCTGCCTGGGCGTCAGCTGTGGCGCGGCCAGGCCGGTCAACGCGGGCGTGTGCGCGTCCTCGCACTGGCGAGCCAGCATCCAGGCCCTGGTCTCCGCCGCCCGCTGCGCCCTGCGCAGTCCGTCACCGCGGTACGCGGCCGCGGCCTGGGCGGCGGCTTCGGCGGCGGCCAGCGGCAGGCCGAGGCTCTCCAGCGACAGCGACACCGCCTCCAGCTCACCGGCGTCGCCGGCCAGAGCGGCACGGGCGTGGCGGGCGAAGACCGGGGCCAGCTCGCCCTCGAAGGTCCGGGCCAGCGCGGTGAGCCGGTCGGCCACCCGCCCGCCGGCACCGAGCCTGACGACGTCGTACAGCGCGAACAGCTCGTAGGCGGGCAGGTCCCGCGCCGCGTCCGCGGTCTCGAGCGCCGCCTCGATCCCGCCCGCGACGTCCCCCTCGGCGGCCAGCGTCCACGGCCGCACCAGCAGGAAGGCGAATTCCGGCAGGTGCCCGACGCGCAGCACGAACTCGTCGGCGAGCCGCAGGGTGGCCCGCATGGCGGGCAGGTCGCCGGTCAGCGCGTACGCCTGGCCGAGCTCGGCCAGGCACAGCCCCGCGTGGAGCGTACGCCCGCGCAGCCGCACGGCCGCCTGCCTGCCCATGCGGATGGCCTCGCTCATCCGGCCGCGCAGCCGGCACGTCCGGGCGCGCCACGCGCCGAAGGTGACGAGCGCGCGGTCCCACCCGGCGTAGTCCTCGCCGATGCGGTAGCCGATGCCGGCGTACCGCTCGGCCGCCGTCAGGTCGCCCGCCACCATGGCGGCGAAGGCGCCCGCCTCGGCCAGCGCCGCCTGGATCGACGGCAGCCCGTCGGGCAGGCGGCCGATGCGGTCGAGCGCCTCGTCCACCAAGGCCATGGCCTGCCGGCCACGCCCCTCGTGGGCCAGCACGAACGACTCCATCGCGGCCAGCCCGACCGACACCCGCGTGCCTGACGGGCCGATGCCGCGGATCTGCTCCATCGTCGTCCTGGCCTGGGCGAACCTCCCCATCAGATGCTCGATCGAGGTCCTGATGATCAGCACGCCCTGCCGCGACCCGCGGTCCGTCATGGCCGCCGCCGCGGCGGTCAGCGCGGCGCGCGCCTCCTCCTCCCGGCCGAACCCCCAGAACAGGTTGAGCGCTCGCACGGCCTCGTACTCGGCGCGTACCGGGTCGTCCATCGGCTCGCCGGCCAGGCAGCGCAGCACCTCCCCGGCCTCCTCGAAACGGTCGGCGTAGTTGAGCACGGTGGCCAGCGGCAGCCCGGCCGCGATCCCGCCGCCGGCGGCCAGCGCGGCCCGGCCGAGCCGGGCGGCCAGCTCCAGGTCCCGGACGTTCCGCGCGATGTGGCAGGCCCTGATGAGCAGGTCAGGGTCGTCGGCGGTGCCGCCGTCCAGCCGCCAGACCGCGATCCGCAGCAGCTTCTCCGCGGTCGGCGGACCGGCCTGTTCGGCGGCGTCGGCCAGCCAGGTCAGCACCTCGCGCCGGCGGAGCGCGCCGCAGCCGGCGCGGATCACCTCGCCGTAGAGCGGGTGCGCGAGCCGTACCGACAGATCTTGGCCGGACACCGTCACGAGCTGGCGGTCTTCCAGCCGCCGCACGGTCAGCGGCGAGGAGAGCGCGGTCAGCGCCGCGGCGGAGAGCGGCTCGCCGTACGCGATCAGCTCCAGCACGGCGCGCTCCTCCGCCGAGATGTCACCGATGCGGCTCTCGATCAGCTCGCGCAACCGCGTCGTCACCGGGATCTCGCCCTGCCAGCGCCAGATCCCGCGCCGCTCGACGAGCCCGCCGCCCGCCTCCCCGGCCAGGACGAGCTCGCGCAGGAACAGCGCGTTGCCGTCGCTGACGCGCCACAGCCGTCGGACGGTGGCCGCCTCGACCTGCCCGCCGAGCGTGGCGGCGAGGATTTGGCCGGCCTCGTCGGCCGTCAGCGGGTCCAGGTCCAGGCGCGGCAGCAGATCGTCCTTCCACAGCGCGGTCACCGCGTCGGGCGCGCGCTCCCCGGCGCGTACGGTGACCAGGACCCGGGCCTGGCCGCCCGCCACCAGGTGGTGGACGAGCGCGGCGGAGACCGCGTCCAGCAAGTGGGCGTCGTCCACGAGGAGCACCCGATGCTCGCCCGCGACGGCGTCGGCGGCCCAGCGCAGCACGTTCCCCCCGGGCGGCCGGGCCGGCAGCAGGTGGGCCATCGCGCCCAGCGGGACGCCCGAGGCGGCGGCCGTCGCCAGCACCCTGGCCACGCCGTTCGCATCGCGTACCGCCTCGGCCGCCAGCCGGCTCTTGCCCACGCCCGCCGGACCGGCCAGAACGGCTCCTCCGGCCTCCATCGCCGACTGGATGGCCGCCAGCTGAGAGGCTCGGCCTGCGAAGGGCCACAAGGGACGCACATGGGGATGGTAAGGCCGCGCGCCCACTTGAGTAAGGCATGCTCTGGTCAGGACATCACCGCGGCGGACAGGGTGGGGCCATGACCTCGATCTTGTCCACCGCCGACCTCACGCCCCTCGTGCGCCGATGCCTCCGCCAAGACGCCGCTGAGGTCGAGTCGTTCCAGGTGGAGCCCATACCGCACGTTGTGGGCACGCCCTCCACCGGCGGCCTGCGCCGGGTCAGCGGCACCACGACAGGCGGGCGCCGGTGGTCGTTCTTCGTCAAGTCCATCCACTCCGTACGCCACTGGCCGCACCTGCACCTCGTCCCCGAGGCCACCCGGGAGGCGTTCATCGCCGAGTTCCCCTGGCGCACCGAGGCCGAGGTGTACGCCGCCGCGCCGCCGCTCCCGGCCGGGATGCGGCTGCCGCGCCTGTTCCTCGTCGACGACCTCGGCGACGACCGCCTCGACCTGTGGCTGGAAGACGTGCCCGCCCTGCCCGTCGCATGGGACCCGCCCAGGTACGCCGCCGCGGCCCGGCTCCTCGGCAGGTTCGCGGGCATGCACGTGGTGGACGGGCCGGGCACCGCACTGCGGACGTACGTCGCCAACCGGGTCATGGGCCACGCGCTGCCCGCGCTACGCGATCCGGACCTCTGGAAGCACCCCCTGGTCGCGCCGCACGCCGACAGCCTGCTCCGCATGGATCTGGACACCCTGGGTCACCGCATCCCCGCCCTGCTGGACACGATCGACGGCCTGCCGCACACCATGGCCCACGGCGATGCCAGCCCGCAGAACCTGCTCGTGCCCGCCGACGCCCCCGAGGAATTCGTCGCCATCGACTGGGGCTGGCAGGATCCCGCGCCGATCGGCTTCGACCTCGGCCAGCTCCTCGTCGGTCTCGCTCACCAGGGCCTCACCGAACCGGGCGAGCTGCCCGCGATCCACCGTACGATCCAGCGCGCGTACGCGCTCGGCCTCGCCGGCGAGGGCGTGCCGGCCGACCACCTGGCCACCGGTTACACCACCACGCTGGTGCTGCGCAGCGCCTTCACCGCGATCCCCCTCGAACTGCTCGGCGAGCCCGTCACCGACGACCTGCACGAGCTGTTCCGCAAGCGCATCGGCCTGGCCCGGTTCATCGCCGACCTCGGCCTCGCCCTGTGACCGTCACCTGTCATGCGTCCGCGGCATGATCAGTGCCGCTTTGGGGGCCCAGGGGCTGCCCGGCCGCGGCGCTCCCGGGCCCCCCGGCCGAAGCGCCTGCTCCGTGCGCTGCCCGCCAAGGGATATACTGTGAACAAATAACTGATTTGTTCATATGGAGATAGTATGCCGCCGGCGTTCTCGGAGGAAGAGCGGGCGCGGATCATCGAGCAGTTGCTCGACACCGCCGCCCGCCTCTTCTCCACTCAGGGCCTGCGCAAGACATCCCTGGAAGAGCTGACCGCTCCCGCGGGCATCGCCAAATCCTCGCTCTACGCCTTCTTCGCCTCCAAGGAGGACCTCTACTTCGAGGCCATGCTGCGCGAGAGCGAGCAGGTGCGGCGGCGCGTGATCGACGAAGGCCTCAACCGCGGCACCGACACCCGCGACGCGCTGCGGCGCTTCCTGCGTGCCACGGTCGCCGAACTCGACACCAACCCGCTCTACCGGCGCCTGATGTCCCACCCCCAGGAGATGGCCGCGGTCGCCGCCAAGCTCACCCCCGAGCGGATGGCCGCCGCCGAGGGCGGCCCGATGGCCGCCCTGCTCCAGTTCCTCAGCACTCATCTGGAAGGCGACCCCCAGGTCCTGCTCGGCGTGCTGCGCGCGGTCCTGCTCACTCCGCTGCACGCCGAACACCTGGGCGCCGGCATCTATCCAGCCGTGATGGACCGCCTGATCGACGCGGTCACCGAAGGGATCACCTCATGATGAACGGCCTGCCGTACCTGTCAGCCGGTGCGGGACCACCTCTGGTCGTCCTGCTCTACACTCCGCAAGCGGCCAACCCGACGGGCCTGGCGCGCTGGTCCACGATGCGGATGGTACGACCGTTCAGCAAGCACTTCACCGTCTACGTCGTCAACCGGCCACCCGGGCTGCCACCGGCCACGACGATGGCCGACCTCGCCGCGGTCTACGCGCAAGCATTGACAGCCACCTTCGAGGGCCCGGTGAACACGCTGGCCATCTCCACCGGCGGCTCCATCGCCCTCCAACTCGCCGCCGACCATCCCGGCCTGGTCGACCGCCTGGTCCTGGCCGGCACGGCCGCCACCCTCGGCCCTGCCGGCAGGCGGGCCCAGCGCACCTACATCGAACGCGCACGCCAAGGCAGGCGGCCGAGTCCCGCGCTGGCGGAGATCGTCACCGAATCGGAAATCGGCCGGCGACTGCTCAAAGGCCTGCTGTGGCTGTCGGACAGCGGCCGGCAGGACCACACCGACGCCGTCACCGTGCTCAACGCCGAGGACGGCTTCGACCTGCGCGGCCGGCTGCACGACATCAAGGCCGCCACGCTGCTGATCCAGGGGGACAAGGACCTCGTCTACCCCCTGGAACTGGCCCGGCAGACGGTAGAGGGGATCCCCGACGCCCGGCTCATCGTCTATCCGGGCCGAAGCCACAGCGGCACATTCACCGACAAGCGCTTCGCTCCCGACGCACGGGCCTTCCTGACAGACAGTTGATCAACGCTGATCACCGCGCTGCCGCCGGATCTCGTTCCGGTCACCGAGACGTTGGGGTCTCGGAGGATTGCCGGTGGCCCCCGTCATGACGGCTTCATGACCGACCCGCCCCCATCACCGTTCTGGCCGACGACACGGCCTGCGCCGAAGCCGTGCAGCGGTCGCGCCGCCCTGGCAGGGGTGTCCGTATCCTGGGCCGGCCGCCTATGAGCAGGAGCAGCAGGACGTCTGCTACGGCCGGGAGCTGCTGACGGCCCCTCCGCGCGGCCGGACCCGGCGTCGTTCGAGCAGGTCCGGGGGTATATCGCGATCAACGCACATCTCTCGGTACGAGGACGGTCAGGGCAGGGCGCGGGACGCGCAGGGGATGGCCAGGGAGTCACGGCCGGCTTCGTTGACGAGGCGGGCGAGCTCGACGCGCGAGTTGACACTCACCTTCCGGAACATCTTGCGCAGGTGATAGTTGACCGTGTGCGCCGACAACGAGACCCGGCCGGCGATCTGATGATTGGTCAGCCCTTGGCTGACCAGCAGCGCGATGAGGCACTCGGTCTCGCTGAACCCGTGCCACAAGGACCGCCCCTGCCGGATCGGCACCGGCTCCTGCCCCAGCCTCCGCAGCCGGCCGCGCACGCGCTCGCTGTCGCGTACCGCGCCGATCCGCTCGAACAGGCACAGGGCCGACTGGTAGCGGCGGGCGGCCTCGATGAGGTCGGCGGCGGGCGGGGCGGCGAGCGCGGCCCCGAGGTCTTCCAGAGCTCCCGCCTGGTCCCAGGGGTCGGGATGCTCGGCGGCTGCCCAGCGCAGCACCGTCACGTCCTTCTCGCGCAGCGCCCTGGCGTGGCGCGCGGCGACGGAGAGGCGGTGGGACTGCGGGTTGCGCCGGGCCAGCCCTTCCACCGCGGTGAGGGTCTGACCGGTGAGCCCGTCGTCGCCCGCCGCGATGCCGAGCCGGGTGAGCCAGACGGCCGCGCCGGGCTCGTCGAGCAGCAGCGGCCCGAACGTGACGAGGTCGGTGTGCTCGGCGGCGAAGATCCGGGCCGCGTGTTGCGGGCCGTGTAACTCGGCGGCGATGCGCACCCTGACCCATTCGGGGTGCACCGGCCACAGGCGGGGCCGGCCTGCCGCGCGGAGCTTGTCCGGGACCCCCGCGTGCCAGCGGCTTCTGTCGAGGTCGCCGATCCGCAGGCTCGCCTCGGCCAGGACCGCATGGCCGAGTGGGAGGAGCAGGCCGGCGTCCATCTCGCGGGCGGTGCGCAGGGCCGCTTCGGCCAGCTCCAGCGCCTGCTCCAGGTTGCCGGTGCGCATCAGCAGCTCGGCCCGGGTGATGGCGGGGGCCGGGGCGTAGACGCTGGGCGCGCCGGGGCGGGACAGCTCGCCGGCGGCCTGCTCGATGTGGCCGTCGGCCTCGGTGTACCGGCCGCCGCTCATGAGCTTGCGGGCGTAGGCGAGCCGGACGAGCATCCGCCACACCGGCGGGGCGCTGTCGTCGGCGATCGTGACGGCCTGCCGGGCGAGCCGCATGGCCCGCGCCGCGTCACCGCGCCGCCACGCGCTTCCGGCCAGCGTGGACGTGGTCACCGCCGCCGCCGCCCCCGAAAGCGCCGGCTCCGCCGCTTGCAGTGCGGCTCGTTCCGGATCGCGCAGGGAGAGGGCGAACGCCAGCGCGGCCCGCGCGTCGTCGCGACCGCCGTCGTGCCGGCCCTGCTCGGGCGGCGCGGCCTGCGCGACGGTGATCGCCTCGGCGATCCGGCCGCCCGCGACCAGCACGTGGACCAGCCGGGTACGCAGCTCCGCCGCGACTTCGTCGGGCAGCGGCCGCAGCAGGCTCTCGCGCAGCAGCACCCCGGCTCCGGCCAGCCGGCCGTCGGCGAGGTGGGCGTCCGCCACGGTCACCAGGTGGGGCGCGAGGGCGGGATCCAGCGAGTCCAGCTTGTCCAGGAGCCGATCCGCCAGCTTGACGGCGGCCTGGGCGGACACCGGCAGGATCTCGCGTACGGCGTGGGCCAGGGTGTCGGCGGCGGTGGCCTCGCGGTTCGCCTCGTTCTCCACCAGGCCGGGCGGCGTGACCAGGAGCACCCAGACCTTGCGCTGGGCCACGGCGGCGACCGCCGGGCCTGTCTCCGTGTCGGAGGGCTGCGAGCGGTGCAGGATGTGCATGCCCCGCCGGCGGGCCGCGGCCACCACCGAGCGCAGCGTCTCGGCGGGCTCACCCTCCTGCGCCTGGAGCATCAGCGTCCAGCCGGGCCCGGCCTGCCGCAGGACCTTGGACAACTGACGCCATCTTTGTTTTTCGATATTGTCAAAACCGACCGACATCGTGTGCCGCCCCCTATCGGTTTACTGCCTTCCTGACACTAATTCGTGCGACCGCCCGTCACGGATGAAGTGGATCGGCCGGACATCGCGAAAAGGCATCTCTTTCTCAGTGGCTCTTGCGCCGCTCATTGTGCGGGCAGGGAAGGCAGCGGCGCCGCCTGCTCCGCCAGCCACGCCTGCCAGGACGGCGCCATCTTGACCGGACCGGGGCGGAGGAACTCGGGCACCGCCCAGCGCTGCACGGGGCGGATGCCGTGCAGCGCGTTGACCAGCCATGTCTCACGGCCCGCGAGGTCCTGCGGGCGCCGGCGCCGGTGGGTCACCGGGATGCCGAGCTCGGCGGCCCGGCGCTGGAGCCGCGCGGTCGTCACTCCGGGTAACGCGGGCAACTCGCTCGAAGGCACGCAGAGGGTGTCGTCCTCCCACCACAGCAGGCTCGTGGTGGCGCCTTCGACCACCCACCCGTCCGGAGCGGTGATCAGCGCCTCATGAGCGCCGTGCCGCTGTGCCTCGGCCCGCAGGCGGGCGAGGGTGGCCAGGTCCGGCCCCTTGACGTGGGGGACGCGCCGGGGGTCGCCGGGCGGCCGGACCCAGACGGCCAGCGGCCCGCCCCTGGCCGGTGCCGTACGCACGCGAAACCGCAGCTCGCCGGAGGCGGACAGCTCGACGCGGGGGAACCAGTCCCCCTCCCGCGGCAACGCGTCGACGGCCGCCCGCCACATCGCGGCGACCAGGTCTCCGGCCAGGGCCGCCGCTTCGCAGGCCGCGCGGAAGCGGCGGCCGTGGTCGGGGAGAAAACGCACCGCACCGTCCACGACCAGCCAGGAGTCGGCCACCAGCAGGTCGTCCTCGATCGGCTCACCCGCGATGAACTCGCCTCCGGCGAAGACGCTGATCGTGTCCAAACGGCACCTCCTCCCTGATCGGCCGGTCGCCAGTGAGCCTCAGTAGACCCCTTCGACGATCTCCTCGGTCGTGACGGGGAGGACGGAGGCGATCCCGTCGACCACGTCGCCCGCCCCGGGCGCGATCCGCAGCGCGGTGTCGCGTTCGAGGATGTTGGGCAGGAACATGTCGCGGAAGAGCAGGTGCATGAGCACCTGGCCGCGTTCGCCGTAGGCCACGGGGACCCGGGTATCCGGGTCGACGATCTCCACGACCGAGGCCGGGTGGTAGGGCCTGAAGACACACGGCTGCTCGTCCCCGCGCTCGCGGGGGCGCTGTGGCGCGATGCCCATCAGCGTGTTGCCGTAGATGCCGCACACCTTGGCCTTGGGGAACAGCGTCTCCTCGATGAGTCGCAGCGTCTCCGGCCCCGCCGAGGTGCCCGCCCAGAGCAGTCCTTCCAGGCGCTCGGACAGGACCTCGTAGATGGCGGGCCGCGCGCAGGCCGCCTCCAGCATCGGCGGGGTGATGAACAGCACTCGGATGTCCTGGGTGGCGACGATCGCCTCCATCTGGTCCAGCACGTGCTCGACGTACTCGTCGGCGAGGTCGCCGCGGCCGTCGGCGAGGACCTTCTTCACCCAGCGCGGGTCCATGTCGACGGTGAAGAACAGCCCGTTCCGCCGGGCCGCGATCCGCCGGACGGTACGGCCGACCACGTGCGGCCCGCACGGCGCGATGTGCAGCCAGTTCCCCCTGGCGGGGAAATCGTGGGAGTCGAGCACGTCGGCGCACCAGTCGGCGTTGGCGACCCGCGAAGTGGCGTCCACGACGCGTTTGGGCGCCCCGGTCGTCCCGCCGGAGTCGAACACCTCGTACGTGCCCGTGCCGCCCCGGGGGATCAGATCCTCGGCAGGCACGGTCCGTAGCAGCTCCCCGACGTCGGGGAAGCGCCGCAGGTCCGCGACGGACCGGATGTCGGCGCGCGGATCGAAGCCGAGCCCGCCGGCGAGTTCCAGCCAGAATCTCGACCCCGTCGCCGGATCGAAGTGCCAGTCGAGGGTCTCCTGGAGGTGCCGGCTCAGCTCCGTCGCCGGCGCGTGCGCGTCTACCGCGGACATGCTCTACTCCCTGCGTGTGGCTTGCGGACCTGCGTGTGGCCGAGGAGGCGCGGATTCCCGTTCAGGAACGGCCCTTGTACGCGCCGGGCGCCAGCCGGGCCGAGATGGCCAGCCGGTTCCAGGCGTTCATGACGGTCGCCACGAAGATGAGGTGGGCGGTCTGTTCCTCGGTGAAGTGCTTGCGGGCCCGCTGGTAGACGTCGTCGTCCACCGCGTCGGTCCCGAGCAGCGTGATCGCCTCCGCCAGGCCGAGTGCGGCCTGCTCCGGCTCGGAGAAGAACCGCGGTGAGTGCCGCCAGGCGTCCAGCAGGTAGACCCGCTGGGCGGTGACCCCCGCGGCCTGCGCGTCGATGATGTGCATGTCGATGCAGTACGCGCAGCCGTTCACCTGGGAGACCCGGATCTTCACGAGGTGGACGACCTCCGCCTCGATCCCCGACCGCAGCGCACTCTGCGTCACGGTCTGGGCGAACTTCCCCATGGCCCCATAGCTCTCGCGGGCGATTTGGAACAGCGGCAGCCGCGCGGATTGACTCGTCATGGAATTCCTTCAAAAGGTCGGCAGAATTTACACGGGCGCCGCACCCGAAAAGTCATTTGACTTGACACGGCTGCTCTCGTGAACTCACGGCATCACCATAAAAGGCGGGTTCCCGCGCGTCCACTACTCAATCAGGTAGTGGACTTGTCGGCCTCTCGCCTGTTGAACTGCGTGAGCGACGGCTCCATGCCCCGCTGCCGCGCCCCGAGTACGGGGTGAGCGGCTTTCGCCCCCTTGGCCGATCAGCGATCCGGGCTGTCCGTGCGAGCGGCGGGGGATCACCGACTAGGAAGGTCCGATCGATGAGCCATGAGCAGGAGTTGCTGGTCGTGGGCGCCGGCCCGGCCGGTCTGAGCGCCACTCTGGCCGCCCGGTCGCTCGGCGTCGAGGTGACCTTGATCGAGGCGGACGCCCGGGACCAGGAGCGGCCGGGCAGCCGGGCGCTGTTCGTGCACCAGGAGACGCTGGAGCGGCTGGAGCGGCTGAGCCCGGGACTGGGGGAGAAGATCGCGGGATTCGGGGTCCTGTGGCAGGTCGCGCGCACTTTCTACCGTGGCAGGGAGGTCTACGCGCGCCGCTACGACACCGAACAGGGCAGTGGGCTGCCGCCGTACGCGAGCCTGCGGCAGCTCGACACCGAACGGTTCCTGCTCGGCGCGTGCCGCGCCGCCGGCGTTGAGCCCGTCTGGGGAGCCCGGGTGATTTCGGTCCGGTCCGACCCGGACGGGGTGACCGTCCGCGCCGAGAACGGCGGCGAGTGGCGGGCGCGCTACGTCATCGCCGCCGACGGGGCGCGGTCGGCCGTCCGCGCGTCGATCCCGATCGAGATGGACGGTGGCCGCTCCAGCGACTACCGGGTCGCAGTGGACCTGTCCGGCGAGGACGCGGGCGGCGCGCCGGCGGAGCGGCACCTGCACTACCGGCATCCGGCGCTCGACGGCCGGAACCTGCTGATCGTGCCGTTCACCGGCGGCGTCCAGGTGGACGTGCAGTGCCGGGACCCGGCAGACGGCGAGGCGCTGAGCGACCCCGACGCCGTCCGCCGGTGGCTGCCGAAGGTGGTCTCGCGGGAGCAGGCGGAGCGGGTGCTCTGGGTGTCGCGTTATCCCTGCCTGCAGCGCGTCGCCACCGGCTTCGCCGACGAGCACCGGCGCGTCCTGCTGGCCGGGGAGGCCGCGCACCTGTTCGCCCCGCTGGGCGCGCGGGGGATGAACAGCTCGATCGCGGACGCCGAGGCGGCGGCGACCGCGGTGTGCCTCGCGCTCCGCTCGACCGGCGTGGAGCGGGCGAGAGGCGTCGTCGAGGACTACGACACGGTGCGGCGGCAGGCGGCGCGGCACAACCGGGCCCGCGTCGAAGGCGCGCTGCGGCATCTGCGCGCCGAATCCGCCTGGTCCCGGCTGGCCCAGGCCGGTGCCGCCCGGCTGGCTCCACGTCTGCCGCGCTTCGGCGCATGGCTGGACAAGGCCCCCTACGGCCCGCGCGGGCCCATCACGCTGCGCGGCGGCTTGTACTGACGACCCCCCGGACAAAGCGCTACTTCGAGAGAGAAGACGCACAGATGACGAGCAAATCTGCGGCCGACCACGGCTTGACCTGGTCGGAGAAGATCGATCTGCTGGCCGGCACCATGCCGGCCGCCGAGGCGCGCGCGCTGTCCAGCCTGCTGCCCGGCCCCGAGGCCAACGGCGCGGGCGCGTTCCGCTCCCGCGTCCCCGATCGGGAACGCGCCGCGCTCTCCCACGAGGCGCCCCGCCCAGACCCCGACGACCCGCATGCCGTGCGCCGCATCGGCGTGATCGGCGGCGGCACCGCCGGCTATCTGGTGGCGCTGGCGCTGCGGGCCAAACGGCCCTGGCTGGACGTCACGCTGGTCGAGTCGAGCGCCATCCCCGTCATCGGCGTCGGCGAGGCCACGACGCCGCCGCTGCTGGCGTTCCTGCACCACTATCTCGGCATCGACGCCCTGGACTTCCTCAAGCGGGTCAAGCCGACCTGGAAGCTGGGGATCAAGTTCGACTGGGGCCCCTATCCCGACGGGATCATGGCCCCCTTCGACTGGGGCGCCAACTCGATCGGTGTGCTGGGCTCGATGGCGACCAGGAACGACCCGAACGCGTACACCCTGCAGTCGCTGTTCATGCTGCACAACCGGGTGCCGGTGTTCCGCACGGACGACGGTGAGTACGTCTCGCTGATGGACGACCTCCCGTTCGCCTACCACCTGGAGAACCGCGCCCTGGTCACCTTCCTCTCCGAGATCGCGGGGGAGCGCGGCATCCACCATGTGGACGCCCAGATCAGCGACGTCCGCCTGTCCGGCGAGGACTGGATCGAGTCGCTGCGGACGACCGACGGCCGGAGCCTCGACTTCGACCTGTACATCGACTGCACCGGATTCCGCTCCCTGCTGCTGGGCGACGCGCTGAAGACCAATTTCACCAGCTACGCCGACAGCCTCTTCACCGACACGGCGGTCACCGGCTACACCACCCAGAGCGAGGCGATCGAGCCGTACACCACGGCCGCGACCATGGACGCGGGCTGGTGCTGGAGCATCCCGGTCCCCGAAGAGGACCACGTGGGCTACGTCTACTCCTCGGCCTTCATGTCCGGCGACCAGGCCGCCGACGAGGTGATCCGTCAGCACGGCATGGTCGGCGACCTCAAGACGGTGCGCTTCCGGGTCGGGCGGCACGAGAAGACCTGGCGCGGGAACGTGATCGCGGTGGGCAACTCCTACGCGTTCGTGGAGCCGCTGGAGTCCAGCAGCCTGCTCATGCTGGTGTTCACGATCATGTCGATGATGCCGCTGCTGCCGGCGTCCTGGAAGCAGCCGGTGCCCAGCGAGACGCTCAACCGGGTGACCGCGAACCGCTGGGACGGGCTGCGCTGGTTCCTGGCCCTCCACTACCGCTACAACCGGCGCCGCGACACGCCGTTCTGGCGGGAGGTCTGGACCTCCACCGACGTCTCCGGCATCCAGCCGCTGCTGGACGTCTACGCCGCCGGCGCGCCGCTGCACCTGCGCGACCCGATCACCCGCAGGCTCGCCCGCGCCGCCGCCCCCACCTTCTACGAGCTGGACGGCGTCGACTGCCTGCTGCTCGGCCAGAACTATCCGGCCGAGCTCGTCACCGGCACCGAGCCGCTGGAGGCGTGGCAGGCCCGCAAGTCGGCCGCCGACGCCCTCGTGGCCCGGGCCCTCACCCAGCGCCAGGCCCTCGCGGCCTTCCACGCCCGGCCCGAGCTCACCCAGAGCCTGGTCCACGGGCCGCACAGCTGGGTGACCGGATACGGCGAAGAGCGCTGGCTCTGGCAGAGCGGTGCGTGACGGGCGCCTGATGGAGATCGCAGTCGACGGAGCGAGGACCATGGCCGTGTCATCGGAGCTCGGTGAGCAGACGTGCGCGGAGGACGACTACCGCGCGCTGATGGGCTCCTTCCCCACCGGCGTCGCGGTGGTGACCAGCACCGGCGCCGACGGCTTTCCGCGCGGGCTGACGTGCTCGTCGCTGACGAGCGTGGCCGTGAGCCCGCCGACGTTGCTGATCTGCCTGCACACCCGCAGCTCCACGCTGGAGGCGCTGTGCAAGAGCGGCAGGTTCGCGGTGAACCTGCTGCGGGCCGAGGGACGCCGCGTCGCCGAGCTGTTCTCCCGGCCGGTGGACGACCGGTTCGCCCACGTCACCTGGGCCTTCTCGGAGGCCAACGGCCAGCCGGTGCTCGTGGAGGACGCCGTCGCCTTCGCCGGCTGCCGGGTGACCAGGAGCCTGCTCGTCGGCGATCACGCGGTGGTGCTCGGCGAGGTCACCGACGTGACGCGGGCGGCGGGCGTCCCGCTGCTCTACGGCCTGCGGCGCTTCGCCGCGTGGCGCCCCGATCAGGACGGATGACGACCATGAGCGACGAAGAGGGAAGACCATGATGGGAGCGGGCGCGCTGGCGCCGATCCTGCGGACGGCGCTGCGGCGGACGTTCCGCATCGGGCGGATGTTCGAGGAGGCGGCACGGCGGAACCCGGCCGCCACGGTCAAGCTGGACCGGCCGCTGAGCGTGCTCGATTCCGACCAGACCACCTACGACTACGACGAGCTGGCCGACATCGTCGACGACCTCGCCGCCCGCCTGCGGGCGGCCGGCGTGAGACGGGGGGAGTACGTCCCCGTCTACAAGGGCCTGAACTTCGATCTGCCCCTGCTGGCCTGCGCCGCGGCCAGGGCGGGCGCGGTGCCCGTCATGCTCTCCCCGGCGCTGGACCCCTCCGTGGTCCTGATCCTGCTGGCCAGGCTGTCGTCGCCGTGGATCGTCACGGACACGGCCCAGCTCGCCAGGCTCGCCGGCGAGGGCACGTTCTCCGGCACGAAGGTCCTCGTCACCGACGGGCCGTCGCGGTCCGACCCGCCGTCCGGCCTGGACGGCACCCGGTCCGACGTGCCGTCCGGCCTGGACGGCACCCGGCTCATCGACCTCGCGGCGCTGGCGGGCGCCCCCCGGCGTCCGCCGATCGACCTGCCGCCCGACCACGCGACGCTCATCACCCACTCCTCGGGAACGACCGGCGTGCCCAAGCTGATGGTGCACACGACGCGTACGCTCTCCCACCGCCTGCTTCCCCAGCAGTTGCTGGCCTGGCCGGTCCGGCACCGCTCGCGGGTGCTCCTGGCGATGTCGTTCGTGCACTCGCGGTTCTTCAACTCCCTCGGCGTGTTCCTGTCCTACGGCAACCCGCTCGCGGTGATCAGCGAGACGGACCTCGCCACGGTCCGCAGGATGCTCTCGACGACCAGGCCGGCCCTCGTGGAGACCCACCCGAACAACTTCGTGTTGTGGGAGGACTTCGCGGACGAGATCGGCGGCCCGCTGGCCGGCGTGCGCTATTACAGCAGCACCTTCGACGCCATCCATCCGGGCACGGTCAAGAAGCTCCTGTCGGCCTCCCGGCACCGCCGTCCGGCCCTGCTGCAACTGTTCGGCCAGAGCGAGACCGGCCCGCTCACCGGCTGGCTCAACACCAGGCGCAACGTGGAGCGGATGGACGGCCGCTGCATCGGCTACCCGCTGCCCGGCTTCGTGCGGCTGCGGGTCGTCGACTCCTCGGGCCGGCCGGCGCCCCGCGGCACGATCGGCCGCCTGGAGGTGCGCACCCGCGGCCGGGTCCGCACCTATCTGGGCGAGGACGAGCGCTTCCAGTCCCAGCTCACTGACGGCTGGTGGTACGTCGGCGACATGGGCTGGCGGGACCGGGCGGGCCGGGTCCACCTGGCCGACCGCGAAGTGGACAAGATCAGCGACATCGACAGCAACCTCGGGCTTGAGGACGTTCTCATGGAGCGCCTGCCCGAGATCTCCGAGCTGGTGGTCGTGCCGGACCGGGCGGGGCGGCCCACGCCCATCCTGGCCACCCGGCACGACCGGCCGCTGGACCGCGGGCGCTGGGCGGCGGCCGTGGCCGGGCTGCCCGGCCTGGAGAGCCCGGTCCAGTGGCACTTCGCCGACTTCCCGCGCACCTCCACGTGGAAGATCAAGCGGCTGGAGATCCGCGGGCTGCTGGGCACCGAGCAGGAGCCGCCGCAGGTTCCGCCCGAGTCCCTCCCGATGACATCTCAGATTCCGACCACACAATCTGGAGCACTAAATGTCGACAAATCGCTATAAGTGGGGCATCTCGCACCCAGGGCTGGACGGGCTCCAGCAGGCCATCGAGCCGATCAGGGACAAGATCCTCGCCCACCCGATGTACACCTCGCTCAACGACCTCGGCGACGTGGTCACCTTCATGGAGCACCACGTCTTCGCCGTCTGGGACTTCATGTCCCTGCTCAAAAGCCTCCAGCGGCAGCTCACCTGTGTGCGGGTGCCCTGGGTGCCGGAAGGCCCGGAGACCAGCCGCCGGCTGGTCAACGAGATCGTGCTGGTGGAGGAGAGCGACACCCTCGCCGGCGGCTACATCAGCCACTTCGAGCTGTACGTCGACGGCATGCGGCAGGCCGGCGCCGACACCACGGCCATCGAGGCGTTCATCGCCCACCTGCGCTCCGGCGGGACCGTCCCCGACGGGCTGGCCGGCGCGGACGTCCCCCGGCCGGCCGCCGCGTTCGTCGGCACCACCTGGCGGATCATCGCCGAGGCGCCGCTGCACTGCCAGGCCGCCGCGTTCGCGTTCGGCCGGGAGGACCTCATCCCCGAGATGTTCGACCAGGTCATGCGGATGGACCGGCACGCCGACGTCCTGGGAACGTTCCGCGACTACCTGGAGCGGCACATCGAGGTCGACGGTGAGCAGCACACGCCGATGGCGATGCAGATGCTCGTCGATCTCTGCGGCGACGACCAGGTCAAGTGGGACGAGTGCGCGCTCACGCTGAACACCGCGCTGGAGGCCCGGCACGACCTGTGGGATGCCATCGCGGAGCGCATCGCCGCCCAGCCGTAAAGCCCGTTCCCATCCCATGAGAAGGGTGAACTCGATGCTGCTTTCCCGGTCGGTCGCGGCCTCGGCCGTGCCGATGCCCGACTGGTCCGCCGGCGGCGACCTCGCCGCGGTGGTCGCGGAGCTCGGGCGGCGGCCCGCCCTCGTGTCCTTCGAGCCCACCCGCGCCCTGCGCGAGCGGCTCGCCGAGGTCGCGACGGCCGGCGGGTTCGTCCTGCACGCCGGTGACTGCGCGGAGATGTTCGCCGAGGTGTCGCCCGGCCTCGTCGCCCGCAAGGTCGCGCAGCTCACCGAGCTGGCGGCGATCCTGGCTGACGTACGCGACCCCCTCGGAACCGTGGTGGTCGGCCGGATCGCCGGCCAGTTCGCCAAGCCGAGGTCGTACCCCACCGAGGCCGTCGCCGACGGCTCGCACGTGCCGATCTACATGGGTGACGCGGTGAACGGCCTGGCCGCGACACCGCTCGCCCGCACCCCCCAGGCGGGACGGTTGCTGCTCGCCTACGACAAGTCCGCCGAGGTGCTCGGCCACCTGGCCGCCGCCCGCACCCCCCACCCCGTCTTCACCAGCCACGAGGCCCTGCTGCACCCCTATGAGGAGCCGCTGGTCCGGCCCGCCGGGATCGCCGGCGCGGTCTACGCCTCCTCCGCCCACCTGCTGTGGGTGGGCGACCGCACCCGCCAGGCCGACGGCCCGCACGTGGCGCTGGCCGCGCGGGTCGCCAACCCGGTGGCGGTGAAGCTCGGCCCGTCAGCCCGCCCGGAGGACGTCGCCGCGCTCGTCGAGGCGCTGGACCCCGGACGGGAGCCCGGCCGGCTGACCTTCGTCGCCCGGCTGGGGATCGGCCGCGTGGCCGAGTCGCTGCCCGGCCTGCTGACCGCCGCCCGAGACAGCGGCGCCCGGCCACTATGGCTGTGCGATCCGATGCACGGCAACACGGGCCGCCATGACGGATACAAGATCCGCGTCGTCGATCACGTCATCGCCGAGGCACGATCGTTCGTCCGCGTCGCCCGCTACCACGGCGTACGCCCGGCGGGCCTGCACCTGGAGATCACCCCGGACGACGTGGTCGAGTGCCTGGACCACGCCGAGCGGTCGCTGCCCAGCATC
Organism: Nonomuraea sp. H19; assembly: GCF_052068215.1. NCBI lineage: Bacteria > Bacillati > Actinomycetota > Actinomycetes > Streptosporangiales > Streptosporangiaceae > Nonomuraea > Nonomuraea sp. H19. Next base: position 77,064 of record NZ_JBQHCV010000015.1, read on the forward strand.
GATCCCACCCGTTACCGGACCGGTTGCGACCCGCGCCTCAATCCGGAGCAGGCGCGGCGGGTGGTCACCGCCTTCGCGGAGGAGCTCGCCCGATGACGCGCGGCCCCCGTGCCCGCCACCCACTTGACCGACCGAACGCGCAGGAGACCTGCCGATGCCAACCGCAATCCCCACGATCCGGCCGCTGGTCGCCGGCGAGCCCATGGACAGTCACGACCACTCCGACCTCGTCGGCGTGCACGGCGCCCGGGTGGCGGAGGTGCGCCTGGCCGCGCCGCTGACCGCGGTGCCGGCGGTGAAACGGGTCCGCGACGCCGCCGACGGCGTACCGCCCGACCAGGCGACGCTCTCGCGTGCCGCCGAGATCCTGCTCACCGAGGAGGTGGACGGCGAGTCGCCCGATGACTACCTGATCCGCTGCGCGCTCGCCACCGGCGTGCCGAAGCCCGTCGTCCGCGACGGCCTGCACTACCTGGCCCGGGTGCTCACCGACGTCGGGCGGCACAACGCGCTCGATCTGCCGCCGATCCCGGACGTGGACGGCGTCGCCGCCCGCTGGATCCCCCGGGGCCGGCTCTTCGCGATGCTCACCAACCTCGGCACCCACTCCGGGGGCAACTCGTTGTGGGTGCGGGCACTGTCGATCGGCTACAGCGTCATGATCCGCCCGGGACGCGCCGATCCGTTCACGCCGCACCGGCTCATGGGCGCGCTGCGCGCGGCCGGGGTCGCGCCGGAGAAGCTCACGCTGCTGCCGGGACCGGACCGGATCGGCCACCTGCTGGTCGAGCACGCGGACGCCGGAGCCGTGCAGGGTCCGCCCAAACTCACCCGGCAGTGGGAGCGGCGGCGCGACGTCCGGGTGAACGGCCCCGGCCGCAGCAAGCTCGTCATCGACCACGAGCCCTCCGCCGCCGAGCTCGACTACCTGCTGGACACCGTGCTCGGCGACGGCGGTGTCCGCTGCGACAACGTCTCGGCCATCCTCACCACCGAGGATCCCGGCGCGCTCGCCGACGTCCTGGCCGAGCGGCTCGCGGCGACCCCGGCCCACCTCGTCACCGACGACCGGGCGCGGCTGCCCGCCGTGTCGGCCGAGCGCGCCACCATCCTGCGCAAGCATCTGGACGAGCTGGCCGCCGGCCTGGCCGACCACACCGCCCCGCACTACGGCGGAGACCCGCTGGCCGCGCTGGACGACGGCTCGTACGCGGTGCGCCCGGTGGTGCTGTCGGCGCCGAGCTCCGGCCATCCGGCCGTGCACACCGAGCTGACCTCGCCGTTCGTCGTCGTTGCCCCCTGGCGGCCGGACGAGGGCGTGGCGCCCTTGCGCGACTCCCTGGTCGTGACCGTGCTGGGCGACGATCACCTGGCCCGCCTGGCGGAGGACGAGCCCCGCATCGGCCGGGTGGTCACCGCCCCCGTGCTGCCCTGGGCCACGATGCCCCCCTCCCTGTACGGCGACGGCCTCATGCACATGCTCGCCGTCCGCAAGACGACCGTGATCGGCGGTGGCCGGAGTTGATCCGCTGCCTGCTCATCGACAACTACGACTCCTACACCTACAACCTGTTCCAGTTGCTGGCGCAGATCAACGGAGTCGATCCCGTGGTGGTCGCCAACGACGACCCGCGCTGCGTGGAGCTGGCCGCCGAGCTGGACTGCGTGGTCATCTCCCCAGGTCCTGGCGACCCCGGCAACCCGGAGGACTTCGGCCGGTGCGCCGACGTCCTGCGGGAGGCGACCGTACCCGTGCTCGGGGTGTGCCTCGGGCACCAGGGGATCGCGGCGGTCGGCGGCGGCGCGGTCGAGCGGGCCCCGGCCGCCCGGCACGGGCACGTCAGCCGCGTCCGTCACACCGGCGACGAGCTGTTCCACGGCATCCCCCAGGACTTCAGGGGAGTGCGTTACCACTCGTTGCGGGTGCCCGAGCCGCTGCCCGGCCACCTTGAGGCGACCGCGTGGGCGGAGGACGGCGTGCTCATGGGGCTGCGCCACCGGCACCGTCCGATCTGGGGGGTGCAGTTCCACCCCGAGTCGGTCCTGACCGAGTACGGGGCGCGGCTGCTGGCGAACTTCCGGCGCATCGTCGAACGGCACCACGGCCGGCCGGCGGGGCGGGCCACCGACCTGCTGGAGTACACCGCGCACACCCGGTCGGTCCCGCTGCGCGCCGGGAGCGAGCCGGTCTACCACGCGCTCTTCGGCGGCTCCCGGCACACCATGTGGCTGGACAGCGCCCGGCACGGCCCCGGCCTGGCCAGATTCTCCTACCTGGCCGAGGCGTCTCCCGCGCACGGCGAGGTGCTGACCTACCAGGTCGGCGAGGGGGAGGTCGCCATCGAGACGGTCGGCGCCGGCACGCGGCGGGTCGCCGGGTCCATCCTGGAGATCCTGGACCGGGAGCTCCGGCGGCGGTCGGTGCACACGCCCGAGCTGCCGTTCGACTTCACCGGCGGATTCATGGGCTACCTCGGGTACGAGGTCAAGGCCGACTGCGGATCCTCGGCCAAGCACTCCTCCGAGGTGCCGGACGCCGTGTGGATGTTCCCCGACCGGTTCGCGGTCATCGACCACGCCGACGACACCCTGCACCTGGTGGCCCTGAGCGTCGCCACGCGGGAGTCGGAGCGGGCGGCGGCCGGCTGGCTGGAGTGGGCGGCCAGGACCGCGGGCGGGATCACGCATACGCCGGAGCCGCCCCGGGGTGGCCTGGCGGGCGGTCCCGGCCTGCGCGCGGTGGCGGAGGCCGGCCTGGTACGTGGCCGCGCGCGCTACCTGGCCGACGTGCGGCGCTGTCAGGATGAGCTGCTCGCGGGCGAGTCGTACGAGATCTGCCTGACCAACGCGGTGCGCCTGCCGGCCGTCGTGAGCCCGCTGCGCTTCTACGGCCGGATGCGCGCCCGCAACCCCGCGCCGTACGCGGCGTACCTGTCGGCCGGCGGCGTCCAGGTCGCCTGCTCCTCGCCCGAACGCTTCCTGAAGATAGACAAGGGCCGCGTCGTGGAGAGCAAACCGATCAAGGGCACCGCTCCCCGGGGCGCCACCGAGGCCGAGGACGAGCGCCTGCGCACCACGCTGGCCACCGACCCGAAGAGCCGCGCGGAGAACCTCATGATCGTCGACCTGCTCCGGAACGACCTCGGCCGGGTGTGCGAGCCCGGCAGCGTGCACGTGCCCGCCCTGATGCAGGTCGAGTCGTACCAGACCGTGCACCAGCTCGTCTCGACGATCCGCGGGCTGCTGCGCTCTGAGGCGTCGGCCGTGGACTGCCTGCGCGCGTGCTTCCCCGGCGGCTCCATGACCGGCGCGCCCAAGCTGCGCACCATGGAGATCATCGACGAGCTGGAGACGGAGGCGCGCGGCCCGTACTCGGGCACGATCGGGTTCCTGGGCTGCGACGGGACCGCCGACCTGAACATCACGATCAGGACGGCGGTCTTCACCCCCGACGGCATCAGGATCGGCGCGGGCGGCGCCATCGTGCTCGACTCCGACCCCGCCGACGAGTACGAGGAGATGCTGCTCAAGGCGTGCGCCCCGCTGCTCGGCCTGGACGAGGAGCCCGCCCCGGGTGAGCTGGTGGCCGGCGGGCTGTCGGAGGCGGCCCGATGAACGTCACCCGGCAGATCGAGCAGCTCGCCGAAGGCGGAGGATGGCTGGGGCGCACGGCGTTCTGGGACGACGGCGTCCCGCACACGCACGCGGCCCTGCACCGGATGGCCGCCTCCGCCGCGGCCGGCCTGGCCGCTCGGGGGGTGCGCCGGGGCGATCGCGTCCTGCTCGCGCTCCCCGACGGCATGGGCGTGGTCGCTGCCTTCCTCGGCGCGGCGCGGATCGGCGCGCCGGCCGTCATCGTCAACCCGGACGTCACCGCCGCCGACCACGCCAGGATCGTCGCCGACTGCGCGCCGCACACGATCGTCGCCGGCGCCGCGCTGAGCGGCCGCTACGACGCCGCCCGCCACGTCACCGCCGACGAACTGCTCGCCCTGGGGCACACCCGTCCGGTCCCCGGGCCCATCGACGTCGGCCCCGACGAGCCCCTGTACATCCAGTACACCTCCGGCACCACCGGGACACCCAAGGGCGCGGTGCACACCCACGGGCAGCTCGCGGCCTACCAGCGATGTGTCGGCGAGGGCGTGCTCGACGTCCGCGCCGAGGACGTGCTGCTGTCGGTGTCGAAGATGTACTTCGCCTACGGCTTCGGCAACGCGCTGGTCTTCCCGCTGTTCACCGGGGCGGGCGCGGTGCTGTTCGGGCACCGGCCGAAGGCTGCGGAGGTCGCGGCGGCGATCGGGCGGTACGGGGTCACGCTGCTGTTCTCCGTGCCCGGGTTCTACGCCAAGCTGCTCGACCACTGCCCGCCGGAGGGGTTCGGCTCGCTGCGCGCCGCGGTCTCGGCGGGCGAACGGCTGCTCCCGGCGCTCGGGGCGAAGGTGACCCGGTCGCTGGGGGCGCCGGTGCTGGAGCAGATCGGTGCCACGGAGGCCGGTCACGCCTACTGCGCCAACACCGTCTGGGACAACACCCTCGGCACCATCGGGCGGCCGGTGCCGGAATGCGAGCTCCAGATCCGCGGCGAGGACGGCGGGCCGGTCGCCGGCGGCGAGATCGGGGAGCTGTGGGTACGCAGTCCCATGATCATGCCGGGCTATCTCGGCGCGCCGGAGCTGACCGCGAACGTGCTGGTCGACGGCTGGCTCAACACTCGCGACCGGGTGAGCCGCAGCCCCGACGGCACGTACGTGCACCACGGCCGTACCGACGACATCGAGGTCGTCGGCGGCATCAACGTGGCGCCGACGGAGATCGAGGCGGTGCTCGCCCGGCATCCTGGCGTCCGCGAGGTGGCCGTGGTGTCCGTGCGCGACGACGCCGGCGTCACCGCGCTGCGCGCGTTCGTGGTGCCGGGCACGCCCGGGGTGGACGCCGCGCGACTGGAGCCGGAGCTGATCGCGCTGGCCCGCGAACATCTGGCCGCCTTCAAGGTGCCCAAGTCGGTCCGCGTGGCCGCGGAGCTTCCGCGCACGCACACCGGCAAACTCCGCCGCTTCGTTCTGCGCGAAGGCGCCGAGGCGGCGGGCGAACCGCTCGGAAAGGACGTCTCCTCATGAGACCTGCCATCGTTCTCGCGGCGACCATGCTCGCCTGCGCGGCCCTGCCACTCCCGGCGGAGGCCACGACCACCACTACCACCACCGCGGCGTCGCCGGTTCTGTCCGCGCCCCGGGTCGTCGCGGAGGGGCTGGCCCATCCGCGTGGCATCCGCGCCCTGGCCGACGGCGTGGTGCTGGTCGCCGAGTCCGGACGGGAGGGCACCGAGCCGTGCCTGCCCAGAAGCCCGGGCAGCGCGGGAGCCGAGCAGTGCCTCAGCCGGACGGGCGCCGTCTCCCTGTTCACGCACGGCCGCAAGACCACGCTCGTCGGCGGCACCGCCTCGCTCGGCACCAAGGACGGCACCTTCGCGCACGGGCCGAGCGACATGCTCCTCACACCGAAGGGGCTGGTCGTCGTCATGGGCCTGGCCAACAACCCCACGGGGCGCGAGGCGCTCGGCGAGGCCGGTCGTGAGCTCGGCACGCTCGCGTACGCGACCCGCAACGGGCTGCGGCCGTTCGCCGACCTGGCCGCCCACGAAATCGCCGACAACCCGGACGGCGGCGCGGGCTTCGCCGGGCTGTGGTGCCATCCGTACGCCGCGATGGCGGACGGCGACGGGTTCCTGGTCGCCGACGCCGGGGCCAACGCGCTGCTGCGGGTGGCCCGGGACGGCGCCATCTCGGTCGTCGCGGTGTTCCCGGCGCAGACGGTGACCACGCCGAACGGTCCTGCGCAGGTCCAGGCGGTGCCCACCTCGGTGGTACGCGGTCCGCGTGGCTCGTACTACGTCAGCGAGTACACCGGATACCCGTACACCGGCAAGGTCGCGCGCATCTGGCACGTGGTCCCCGGGCAGCAGCCGCGCGTCTTCGCCCAGGGCTTCTCTCCCATCCTCGACATGGACGTCGACGCCAGGGGACGGCTGCACGTCCTTGAGGTCGAGTACACCGGCAGCCCCTACACCGTCCCCCCGCCGGCCGGCCGGGTCACCCGCGTCGAGCGCGACGGGACGGCCGTGCCCGTCGTCACCGAGGGCCTGACCATGCCCAGCTCGTTGTCCTTCACCCGCGACACCCTGTACGTCGCCGACAACTCGGTGTCGGCCAACGGCCGGCTGCTGGCCTACCGGCTGCCGTGACGGACATCGAGCACCCCGCCGACGTGGACAGGACTGCCGCCCGCGCCGAGGTGGCCCGCGTTCAGGCGCGGACCGTACGGGTGCTGGCCGTCACGCAGGTCGTCGGCGGCGTGGGCGCGCTGGCGGGCACGACGGCCGGCGGGCTGCTCGCCGCGTCCGTCGCCGGCGATCCGGCCGCCGCCGGATACGCGCAGGGCTCCCAGGTGGCTGGGGCGGCGCTGCTCGCCCTGCCCATCGTGCTCATCATGCAGCGGTTCGGACGACGCCGGGGCATGGTCGCGGGCTTCACCACCGGGCTCGTCGGCGCGTGCGTCGCCGTCCTGGGCGGCTGGACGGACTCGCTGCCCGTCCTGATGGCCGGGCTCATCCTGTACGGCGCCGCGACCGCCACCAGCCTGCAGTCCCGGTACGCCGCCACCGACCTGGCCACCCCTGCGCAGCGCGCCCGTGCCCTGTCCACCGTCGTCTGGGCCGCGACCGCCGGCGTGGCGATCGGCCCGAACCTGGTCGGGCCCACCGCCGCGGTGGCCGAGCGGGCCGGCCTGCCCCCGCTGACCGGCGCGTACGTCTTCGCGGCGGCGGCCTTCCTGGTGGCGGCCACCGTGGCCGCGACGATGCTCCGCCCCGACCCCCTGCTCCTGTCCCGGCGGGTCGCCGGCGAGCCGGCCCGGCCCGCCCCCGGCGGGACCTGGGTGCCGCGCCTGATCCTGACCACCCCACCGGCGCGGCTGGCGCTGATGACGATGGTGGTGAGCCACTCCGTCATGCTGCCGCTGATGGTGATCACCCCCGTGCACATGGCGGCGGCGGGCACCGGCCTGACCGTCATCGGCGCCGCGGCCAGCGCCCACGTGCTGGGCATGTACGTCCTGTCGCCGCTGGTCGGCCGGCTCTGCGACCGGTTCGGGCGACGGGCGGGCCTGGTGACCGGCTCGACGTTGCTGCTGACGGCCACCGTGGTGGCCGGCACGGCGGGCCACGACTCCTGGCGCCTGACCGCCGGGCTGGTGCTGCTCGGCGTGGGCTGGTCGGCCTGCCTGGTCTCCGGTTCGCTGCTGCTCAGCGAGTCGGTCCCGGCCGAGCGGCGCCTCCGGGTCCAGGGCACGGCCGACATGACGGTGGGCCTGTGCGCGGCGACGGGCGGGCTGATCGCCGGCCCGGTGGTCGGTACGTTCGGCTTCGCGGGACTCACCCTGGGCGCGGGCGTCATGGTGCTCTGCCTGATCGCCGTACAGGTGCACGCCCTCCTCGGAGGCCGGGCCGGATGAGAGGGAGGGCGTGCGATGGACGGACTCCGTCTCACCGGCCCCGGCGGGCCCGTGCTCCGGGCGCCTCGGGGAGCCGTCGTGGACAGCGGGCGTGAGGTGCGGTTGCGGCTCATCGGCGAGTTCGCGGTCTTCGTCGGGGCGCGCCGCCTGACCGGCGCCGAGGTGGGCAGCCGCAAGGCTCGTACGCTGCTCGCGCTGCTCGCCGTGGCCGACGGGCGGCTGGTGCACCTGGACGCCGCCGCCGAGGCGTTGTGGGGCGAGAGGTGGCCGTCGCGGCCGGGGGACAACGTGGCCACGCTGGTCAGCAGGCTACGCGCCACGCTCGACCCCGGCGTCGTGCTCGGCGGGCGCAGCGGATACCGCCTGGGCCGGCACGTCCGCGTCGACCTGTGGGAGGCACGTGAGCTGGCCGGCGTCGCCGAAGGCGCCCTGGCCGGCGACGCGCGCCGGGCCATGCGGCTCGCGGGCGACGCCGTCCGCCTCGTCGCCGACGCCGAGGTGTTCCCCGACGCCACGGACGCGGCGTGGGCCGAGCCCGCCAGGGCGGCGCGGGCCGACGTCCTGCGGCGGGCGCTGCACGTGACCGCCGCCGCCGCGCTGCGCCGCCGGCGTCTGCCGGAGGCGCGACTGGCCGCCCAGTCCGCCGTGGCGCAGGATCCGTTCGACGAGATCGCCTGCCGCCTGCTGATGCGGGCGTACGAGCTGGCCGGCGAGCCCGCCAGGGCGCTGGCCGCCTACGAGCGGCTCCGGGCCACGCTCGCCGAGGAGCTGGGCATCGATCCCACGCCGGCCACCAGCGCCCTGCACGTGGCGATCCTCCGCAGCGCCACGCTCACCCCCTAGCCCCTTGGGAGAGCCCGGCCGCCGATGGCTGAGCGTGCGCTGTCAGGTCGCCGGCTCCCGGGTCGGGGAGCAGGACGGAGGGCAGCGGGCAGCCGGGGTGCATCCGCAGCAACTGGTACGCGACACCGCCGAGCCCGGGCAGCAGCCCCGGCACCAGCGCGTTCCCGGCGAACCCGCTGGAGGGGCCGAACTCCTCGATCCCGCTGAGCACGCGGGCGTCCAGCCGTTCCCTGTCGACGTCGAGCGCGCCGGTGGCGGCGGCGAGCGTGAGCACCTCCCAGGCGCCGAGGTCCCCGTGGGCCAGGGCGTGACTCCGGCCGAAACCGTCCGCCCGGCACACCGCCGCCGCCCGCCCCAGCACGGCGCGCCACCGCGCGGCGCTCACCAGGTCACCCGGGGCCACCCGCCGCAACGCGTCCGCCGCGACGACCCCGATCCCGCCCGCCCCGTAAGCCCAGGTAGCGGCACCGACCGTCGGGTGCTCGAGCACCATCGCGCGCTCGGGCCTCTGTGAGACGGCGGCGGCGGTCGGGTGCCCGGGCTCCTCGGAGACGGCGGCGTCCGTCGGATGCTCCGGCTCCGCCGAGACGACGGCGGCGGCGAGAGCTGCCGCCTCCGCGTTCCCGGTGGCCGCCGCCAGCCGGGACAACGCCCAGCCGATCCCGGCGGCACCATGGGCCAGCCCGGCGGAGCCCAGGGACGGCTCCGGGCTCGCCCACCGTACGACGCCGTCGCAGACCTCCGCCGCCGCCACCAACCGGGACCCGATCTCATCCGCCAGCGCCACCGCGCCGGCGTGCCCGCCCTCGACGTGCTCATCCAGCCTGAGCAGCGGCACCACCGCCCCCGCCAGCCCATCGACCAGCCCGAACGACGCGTTGCCGGCCAGCGAGGCAGGCAGATCGGCCAGCACGGCCGACGCCTGGGACACCGCCTCGGCCGGCTCGACCGCACCGAGCCGTCCCAGCAGCAGCCAGGCCCAGATCCACGACCCGATCCCGAGATAGCCCCCGGCGACCTCCCAGGCGCCGGCCGACAGCAGGGCATCCCCGGTGTCGCGCAGGGTGCGCAGCACGGCTCGCAGCAGCTCGGCCGCCTCGGGCACCGGATCCGCCCGGCCGTGCTCCACCTCGTGCTGGTAGCCCGCGAGCAGCACGGCGATTCCCGCCGTACCGCCGTACATGTCCAGCCCGAGCGGCAGCACCGCCCAGCCGGCCGAGTCGAGCACCGGTCCGATCCACGTGGCGCTGCCGTCGTCCCCCCGCACGGCGGACGCGGCCAGCCCGCGCACGATCCCGGCCGCCGCCGTACGCCGGCGCCGGTCCAGGCCCGAGGTACGCACCCGGCGCGGCACCAGGGTCCGCTCACCGCGCAACCACCCGTCGTTCAGGTACGCGCCGACCACGGCGGATCGGATGACCTGCCGTTCCACCTCGATGTCGGCCGCCCGCCAGCGGCGCAGCGTACCGGCGAACAGGTCGTCCGCCGCTCCCCACGTCGTTCCGCGCGGCCCGGTCAGCAGTCCCCTGCGAGGCGTGGTGGAGTACACGGGCACGTCGGCGACGAGCAGGTCCGCCACCTCGGCCGCGATCACGGCCGGATCGTCCGGCCTGCCGGGCACGTTGACCGCCTGGCGGGCGAGCACGGCCTCGGCGCGTTCGCGGGCGGCGGGCTCGTCGTGCAGCGACGCCGGGTGCCACAACATGCGGCCCAGCTCGGCGTACGACTCGGTGGAGCGGGGGACGACCCGGACCGGCACGTCGGCGAAACCGGCGAGCGCCGGCTCCAGCTCACCCGCCTCGTCCAGGCCCCGCAACCGCTCGGTGAGCTCGGTGAACCCGGCGACCACCTGGTCCCAGTACGCGCCCAGCACCGGGTCGGGGCTCGGCAGGTTCCGCTCCATGGGCACCTCCACGGAGGCCCGGCCCACTCTGGCCCGATCGGTGCCCGCGTCCAGGATGACCTGCAGCTCCGCGGCCGGTTGCTGGCCGGGCAGCGAGCCGATCCCGGACGGGTCGATCCCGCGCCAGCCGAGCGCCACCCCGCGGTCCGGTAGCAGGCCGGTGCTCAGCACCGAGCCGCCGAGCAGCGCCGCGGCCCTGTCGGTGGCGTCGCCGAAACCCAGCTCCATGGCGGGCGGCGGCGGCGTGAACAGCGTCTCGCAGTCCACGACGACGGGCACCGGCCCGGCCGCGATGAGATTCTCGGCGTGCATGTCGCTGCCGCCGAGCAGGAGCATCACCGCCAGCCAGTGCCCCAGGCCACGATGGAAGGCACGCAGCTCCTCGTCACCGTCGCAGTAGCGGTGCTCGACGTACTCGACCCAGCCGTAGGTGCCACGGGCCACGGCCTCGGGCACCCGGATCCGGGTGCCGGCCGGCTCATCGTGCAGCACCCGCTCCAGGAACCGCGCCAGGGCGCGGTCCACGGTGACCGGCCGCGGCTTGTACGCGACGCAGCCGCCCTCGCAACCCAGGAGGACCACGGTCTGCCCGCCCCGATGGCTGTCCCCGGCCGCGAACTCCACCTCGACCAGCCCGGTCCCACCGCCACCCATGAGCGGGCCGAGTGCGGCGCGGTCGGTGACGAACCGGTGCGCCAGCGTCAGCGCCGCCGCGCACCTGTTGCCGATCACCCGGCGCAGGCGGGGCAGCAACGTCGGATAGTGGCCGCCCAGCGAGGTCCAGAAGGCGGGAGTGGCCGTCTGGGCCTGCCACTCCGCCCACCGGGCCGCCGGATCGGCCGCAGTGAGCCGGCCGGTGAGCCGGGCCGCGTGCAGCTCCAGGAGCAGGACGCGGTCGATGAGCCGGCGTACGGTGTCGCGCAGTGCCGTCTCGGCGGCGGCGTGCAGCGCGTCCCGCTCCACCTCCGCCAGCCCCGGAACCGCGCCGAGCCGGGCCGCCAGCCGAACCAGGGCAGGTTCCAGCAGGTGGCCCGGCACGGTGTCGTTCACGGTGTCGTTACCCGTGTGTGCAGATATGTCCGGTCGGTAATGTTCACGGCTAGGAGACCGCGGTCATCTCGAACTGGACGGTACGGGTGTTGCCGAAGGTGCGGGTGTTGGTGCGAGTGTTCGCGATGCTGCGCGTGTTCGCCAGGGCGCGCGTGTTCGCCAGCTCCCGCGTGTTGACGGTGCGGGTATTGACGGTGCGCGTGTTGATCTGACGGGTGTTGGCGGCGCGGGTGTTGATGTCACGGGTGTTGGCCGCACGCGTGTTGATCTGACGGGTGTTGGCGGCGCGGGTGTTGATGTCACGGGTGTTGGCCGCACGCGTGTTGATCTGACGGGTGTTGGCGGCGCGGGTGTTGATGTCACGGGTGTTGGCCGCACGCGTGTTGATCTGACGGGTGTTGGCGGCGCGGGTGTTGATGTCACGGGTGTTGGCCGCACGCGTGTTGATCTGACGGGTGTTGGCCGCGCGGGTGTTGATGTCACGGGTGTTGGCCGCACGCGTGTTGATGTCACGGGTGTTGGCCGCACGCGTGTTGATGTCACGGGTGTTGGCAGTACGCGTGTTGGCCAGGCTCCGGGTGTTGTCCGCACTCCGGGTGTTACCCGAGGTGACCGACTCGAAGGTGAGATCGTCCTCGCCGGCGCCGAACAGCGGTCCGGCCGGGTTGATCAGTTCGTCGAACCCCTGGGCCGTCTGCTGCCCGGCGCGCCAGGCGGCGACGACCTCCTCGGCTTGCCACTGGGTGAGTTCTGACATGTGACCGGTCCCTCCTGGGCTCGTCTTCTTGGTCAATCCAGATGCTCCCAGCGGCCATTGCAGATCCGTTGCAGTCCCGCCCGCACCGCGACGTACGGAAAGTACCGTCATCCCCGGCGCCGTCCCGGGCGTATCACTTCGCAGACCCCGGAGCTCTGTCCTCGGGCGCCGGGAGCGCACGGAGAGCATTCGGGGGATTCACGCGAACGTGCGGTGACCCGCAGCCTGCGCACGCGCCGCGAGCCGGGCAAGTCCGATGACGCGAGAAAGGCAGCACTGTGACCAACTCATCCATCGTGGTGACCCCGCCGGTACCGCCGCTCGGCACCCACCTGCTGCTGGTGTTCCTGCTCCAGGTCGGAGTGCTGCTCCTTGTCGCCGTGGCGCTCGGCAGGCTCGCCGTACGGTGGAAGATGCCTGCCGTGGTCGGCGAGCTGTGCGCCGGCGTCATCCTGGGCCCGTCGCTCCTCCAGCACGCCGCCCCCGCCCTGGCGGCCTGGCTGCTGCCACGCGACGTGGAGCAGTTCCACCTGCTGGACGCGGTCGGCCAGCTCGGCGTGCTGCTGCTGGTGGGGATCACCGGCAGCCATCTGGATCTCGGGCTGGTGCGCAGGCGGGGCGCCACGGCCGCCAAGGTCAGCCTGTTCGGCCTGGTCATCCCGTTCGCGCTGGGCATCGGCACCGGGCTGCTGCCCTCGCCGCTGGCCGCCGGCAGCCCGGACCGTACGGTGTTCGCGCTCTTCCTGGGGGTGGCCATGTGCGTGAGCGCCATCCCGGTCATCGCCAAGACCCTGTTCGACATGAACCTCCTGCACCGCAACATCGGCCAGCTCACCCTGGTCGCCGGAATGGTGGACGACGTGTTCGGCTGGGTGATGCTGTCGATCGTCTCGGTCATGGCCACGACCGGGCTGGCCACGCAGAACGTGGTGCTCTCGATCGCGTACGTGCTCGCGGTGCTCCTCTTCGCGGCACTCGTCGGCAAGCCGCTGGTCGCCCGGCTCTACCGGCGAGTACGCACGCCCTCCACCGTCACCGCCGTCACGGTGGTGCTCATCCTGCTGTCCGCCGCGGGCACCCACGCGCTGGGCCTGGAGGCCGTCTTCGGCGCCTTCGTGATGGGCATCCTCATCGGCGCCTGGGGCAAACCCGACCCCGCCGGGTTCGCCCCGCTGCGCACCGTCGTCCTGGCCGTGCTCGCCCCCGTGTTCTTCGCCACCGCAGGGCTGCGCATGGACATGACCGCCCTGGCCAGACCGGAGATCCTCGGCGCGGGCCTCCTGGTGCTGACCGTCGCCATCGTCGGCAAGTTCGCCGGGGCCTTCCTCGGAGCCCGGCTCAGCCGGCTCACCTCCTGGGAGGCGCTCGCGCTGGGCGCGGGGATGAACGCCCGCGGCGTCATCGAGGTCATCGTCGCCATGGTCGGCCTGCGGCTCGGCGTCCTGAACCTGGAGACGTACACGATCATCATCCTCGTCGCGGTCGTCACCTCGCTCATGGCACCGCCGATCCTGCGGGTGGCGATGGCCAGGGTCGCCCTCACCGAGGAGGAGAACCTCAGGAACGTCGACGGTCCCCAGCCCGCAACCGTCCCTCGAAGCCCGGCCTGACCGCCGACGGCGCGTGGCCAGAGCGGCCGACGCCCCCGCATCTACCGCCGCCGCCCTGGCCGGCGACGTCACGTCCCAGGACCACCGCATCCGGCTCCGCGCGCATCCGCAGCCGGACATCGAGCTTCTCGCTGCCGCAGGTCGCCGCCGAGCGGGGTCAGGCCAACGGTGCCCGCCGTCGGGGCAGGGCGCTCACAGGAAGGCGCTGACCTGGGTGGCGAACTCCTCCGGATCGACGATCCGCACGCCCAGGCTCTCGGCCTTGGCCCGCTTGGACCCGGCCTTGTCGCCGGCTACCAGCAGCGACGTCTTCGCCGAGACGCTGGAGGACGCCTTGCCGCCCGCGCGCTCGATCAGCTCGTTCATCTCATTGCGGCTGAGCGTCCCGAGCTTGCCGGTCATCGAGCCGGTCACGACGACGGCCAGGCCCGCCAGCGGCAGCTCGGCCACCGGAGCGGCGGCCTCCGACGGCCTCACGCCCTCGGCGGCGGGCGGGGTGGCGCCGGGTTCGGTCATGTTGACACCGGCCGCGACCAGCTTGTCGATGAGCGGTGCGAGCTCGATCAGCTCGTCGACCACGACCGGAGCCTTCTCCGGGCCCATGCCCTCCACCTGCTGGATCGCTTCGGCGTCGGCGGCCCGGATGGCGTCCATGGTGGCGAAGTGACGGGCCACGCGCCGGCTCATGGAACGGCCGGTGCCGCGCACGCCCAGCGCGCAGAACACCCGGCTGAGCGGTTGCCGCTTGGCCCGCTCGATGGCGGCCAGCAGATTGTCGGTGCTGGTCTCGCCCATACGTTCGAGGGCGAGGAGCTGCTCGCGGGTGAGGGTGAAAAGGTCGGCGAAGTCGCTGATCAACCCGGCGTCGAGCATCTGCTTGATGCGGTTTTCGGCCAGGCCCTCGATGTCGAGCGTGTCGCGCCCGACGGCGTAGACGATAGAGGCGATCGCCCGGCAGCCGCGCCCGCGCACGCACCGCCACCGCTCCTGTGAGCTGTCGATGGCGTCGCCGCAGGACGGGCAGACCTCCGGGATCGCGATCGGTTGCTCCTCGCCGGTGCGCAGGTGCACCACGGGCGACTCCACCCGCGGGATGACGTCGCCCGCCTTGTAGACGACCACGTTGTCGCCGATCATCAGGCCGCGGCGGGTGATGTCGGCGACGTTGTGCAGGGTGGCGTAGGTGACGACGCTGCCATCCAGCTCGACCGGCTCCAGCACGGCACGCGGCGCGATGATGCCGGTGCGGCCGGTGTTCCACTCGACGGCGAGCAGCTTGGTGATCTTCTCGGTGGCGGGCAGCTTGTAGGCGATCGCCCAGCGCGGCGCGCGCGAGCTGAACCCGGCCTCGACCTGGTCGCCGGCCAGATCGCACTTGATCACGATGCCATCGATGCCGAACGGCAGCCCAGCTCGCGCCGCCGCGATCTCGGCGACGCGCTCGCCCACCCGCTCCAGCGTCTCGGCGACGATGCCGGCGACGGGCGTGGCGGCGGTGGTCTGCACGCCCTGCGTGGCCACCCACCTCATGATCTCGCTGTGCGGTAACTCCCGCAGGCGCACCGCCAGTTCGGAGTCGTCGCCGGAAGGTGGCAACACCCCATAAGCGAAAAATGTCAGCTCGCAGACGTACGGCCTGTCCTGGGCACGCAGCGTGCCCGCCGCCGCGCTGCGCGGGTTGGCAAATGTGGTGCCGTCGTGGGCCTGCCGCTTGGCGCAGGCCTCCTCGAACTGGGTGGTGGTCATCATGACCTCGCCGCGCAGCTCCACCGTGACCGGGTCGACCAGCCTGTCGGGCAGGCCGACGATGGTGCCGATGGCGTGGGAGACGTCCTCGCCCGCGGCCCCGTCGCCGCGCGTGACGAGCTGCGCGAGCCGCCCGTGCCGGTAACGGGCCGAGATCGCCAGGCCGTCAAGCTTGGGCTCCACGCTCCACGCCGTCACCGGATGGCCGAGCCGGCGCTCCAGCCCGGCCGCCCAGTCGGCAAGCTGGTCGGTGCCGAACACGTTGTCGAGGCTCAGCATGGGCACGGTGTGCGGCACGTCGCCCACCACCGCGCCGCCGGCCACCTTGCCAGTCGGCGAGGACGGCAGCACCGCTTCGGGGTGGGCCTCCTCGTACGCCTGGATGCCCCGCACCAGCCGGTCGTAGGCGTCGTCATCAAGTGCGGAGGTGCCGTCGGCGTAGTAGGCGGCGGCGGAGTCGACGGCGAGTTGGACGGCCTCGGCGTAGGCCGCGTCATCGGCGAGGACGGCGGAAGGGGGCGTCTCGGTCATGGCACCACAATGCCGGTCGCCACCGACAGTTCCGAGACCCAAGTGCCTGGCGTCGTGGGGACGCATCACGCCGAGCTTGCGGCCGGCGTGATGCCGGCGCGGCGGTCCCTTTACTGCCTGGGGCAGTGGCCGGTGTCCGCTTCCGGGATCAGGTGGGCGTCGGAGGGGGCGGGCAACTCGTCGGCCGATGGCCGGAGGCTGGACAGCAGCAGGGCCAGGTAGCGGTGGGGGTCGTTGTGGGCGGGGTCGTCGGGGTGCGCGGTGGCCAGCGCCATGACGACGATCGCGGCCAGGTCGCGGACGATCAGGTCGGCCCGCACTTGGCCGTGCCGCTGGGCCCTGGCCAGCACGGAGCCGAGCGGCCCCATGAAGCGCGCGGCGATGTCGACGGTGAACGCCCCCGACTCCTTGGCCGCCTTCAGCAGCCCTCGATGGGCGGACAGGGTGGCGACCGTGGCGGTCAGCGACTCGGTGAGCGCCTGCCCGGCGTCGGGGGCGTCGCGCGCGGCCAGCGCCAGGGGTTCGACCTCTTCGGCGAAGTAGGTCTGGAAGGCGGCCCGAATCACCCCGTCGCGGTCGCCGAATCGCCGGTAGACCGTGGCGCTCCCGGTCCCCGCGTGCCGGGCGATCTCCTCGAGGGAGACGTCGGGGCCATGCTCGCGCAGGATCGCGATCGCCGCTCTGACGATCTTGTCGGCGTTGCGCAGCGCGTCGGCTCGCTGTCGCTGCTCGTGCACAGGCTGAAGGCTAGCAAGCCACGCGGAGCGCCTAGGAATGCGGATCTACCAGGCAACCTCGAAGGTGGACAGCCCATACACGAAGTGGAAGGAGCGGAACTCGGCTGGAGTGCCGGTCTCGCGCAGGCCGGGGAAGCGCTCGAACAGGGCGGGGAAGGCGATGCGCATCTCCATCCTGGCCAGCGGCGCGCCCAGGCAGTGGTGCACGCCGTGACCGAAGGCGACGTGGCCGAGGTCGCCGCGGGTGATGTCGAGGCGATCGGGCTCGGAGATGAACGCGGGGTCGCGGTTGGCGGCAGCCAGGGCGCACATGACCAGCGCGCCGGCCGGGATGCGCGTACCTGCCACCTCGACCTCGGTGGTGGTGAACTTGACCACGCCGGAGTGCACGATGCTGAGCCAGCGCAGCAACTCCTCCACTGCGGCGTTGATCCGCTCGGGCTCCTTCCTGATCAGGTCCAGCTGGTCGGGGTGGCGCAGCAGCGCCAGAGTGCCGAGTCCGAGCATGTTGGAGGTGGTCTCGTGGCCGGCCAGCAGCAGCAGGCTGGCGATGCCGGCGAGCTCGTCGGCGGACAGGTCGTCGCCGTGCTCGCGCACGAGCATGCCGAGCATGTCCTCGCCCGGCTCGGCCTGGGCACGGGCCACCAGCCCCGCCATGTAGGCGCGCGACTCCATCTGCGCCGCCATCCGCTCCTCGACCGGCAGCGCGAGGTCCAGCAGCCTGCCGGTGCGCCGCTGGAAGTCGTCCCGGTCCTCGTACGGCACTCCGAGCAGCTCGCAGATCACCAGGGAGGGGATCGGCAGGGCGAAGGCCGTGATGAGGTCGACCGGCGGGCCTGTGCGCTCCATGGCGTCGAGGTGGTCGGCGACGATGGCGTGGATGCGCGGTTCCAGGCGGCGCATCCGGCGCATGGTGAACTCGGGTGTCAGCATCCGGCGCAGCCGCGTGTGCTCAGGCGGGTCGAAACCGAGCAGGTTGCCCGCCCGCATCGCCTTGATCTGCTCGTCGGTCATCTCCGGCGCGCCCGGCGGGCGAAACTGCAGGGGCAGGGCGTTGCTGAAGCGTTGGTGGTCGCCGAGCACCTGCCGGACGTCGGCGTAGCGGGTCACGAGCCAGGCGTCCATGCCGAACGGCGTAGACGTCCGATGCACGCCTTCCCTGTCGCGCACGGATGCGAGCTCGGGAACCGGGTCGAACATGGTGCGCCGCATGTGCAGGGGCAACGTCACAGAATCGCTCATGTCATCTCCTGAGGAAGATGGGCCTCGGAACAGACTTGCGGTGCGCGCTACAAGTGATAGTAACCCATCACTTAACCTGCCGCGCACTGACGCGACCGGGTGGTCACCGCGCGGCCGGTGAACAGTCTCGGACTCGGCGACGGCCTTTGAGGATGGTCTGCCCTGGTGCTGAGCCCCGCGCGGTGCGTCCTCGCTGGCCGATGTGAGTGCACCCACTGATCTTTCTTCTTGTGCGAGGGCGTGGTTCGGTCACTCGGCCCTTACCCGCCGCGTTGCTGATGCGTCGTGCGCATCATGGCCCGGTACATCTGCCGGGATGTGGGTGGGTCGGGCAGGGGCTGCGCGGCCGGGGCGGCGCAGGCTTGCAGGAGATAGCCGACGAGCCGACGCCAGGTTTCCGGGGCGGCGTCGGCGGTGGCGGTCAGGACGCCGGCGTTGGCCATGAGGCACATGGGCATGGGCCGATCGCCCAGGCCGGCGCATTGATGAGCATTACGTATGCGACGGCTGTCACGCTGTACTACGCGTGTTCGCGTGGGCCGTCAGGTCTGGGCCGGTGCCGTGCCTGTCCGGTGGTCGCGCGGGCTGATGCCGCGTGCCTTCTTGAACGCGGCGCTCAGGGCGAAGGCGCTGGAGAAGCCGACGCGGCCTGCTACTGCGGCGATCGTGGTGCCGGGCTCGCGTAGGAGATCGGCGGCCAGGGCGAGCCGCTGCTCGCGCAGGTAGGTCATCGGGGGCTGTCCGGCCAGGGCGGTGAAGCGCCGGGCCAGGGCCGCCCGGGATACGCCCGTCTTGGCCGCCAAGACCTCGACCGTCCATGGATGGGCGGGGTCGGCGTGCAGCAGCCGCAGGGCCGATCCGACCACGGGGTCGCTGTACGCGCGATACCACGCCGGGACCTGGGCGCCGGGGCGGGTGAACCAGGTGCGCAGCGCGGTGATGAGCATCAGGTCCAGCATCCGGTCCAGCAAGACCTGCTGACCGGGTTCCAGGCGGGTGACGTCATCGAACGCCGCCGGGCTGACAGGGCACGCTCCTTGCCCTGCCTGGACGACGGCGAGCGGGGGCAGCGCCGCGAGCAGCCGGCCGGGGACGCCGCTGTCCACCGAGTACAGGCCGTTCAGCAGCACCGTGCCACCGGCTGCGCTCCGGGTGCCCGCACTCTGAGTGGTCCTGGCGTCCTCGCCATCCACGGTCGTGCAGCGGCCGCCGGGGCGGATCACCACGTCCGGCTCCGTGGCCGGGTCGTCCGCGATCACATACGGTGCGCTGCCGCTCAGCACCGCGACATCGCCGTGGGCCAGCCGCACAGGAACGCCTGCGTGGGGGATCACCCAGGCCGCACCGTGCAGGAGCACGGCCAGCGCCAGCGGAGAGCCGTCCTCGAAGCGCACCGCCCAGGCACCCGAGAGCGAGGACTGATTGAAGACCGCCCCAGCGGTCCGTATCCCGTTCAACAGGTCCGTCAGCGGATCCATGCTGGTCAGCGTAGACGAACCCGGATGAGAGCGAGCGTGCTCACCGCCGGCGCGGTGTGCGGCTGAGCAGGGCCGGAGCCGTCACCGATTGTCCTCCGGCGCGGCTGGTGCGCGTCGGCGTCAACGGGTCTGTCAACGCTGACGGCCTGCTCGATTTCGGACGTATCGACGGGCGATTTGTCCGAATTGGATTCCCAATTCGGGACATATGGGTCATATTGGTAACGATTCGGCCACATGTACTCGAGCAAAACTGCTGCCGAAAACCAAAGCCTACTCTCCAGAGAACCAACCGCCGCTGACCTGCCTTTGTGGGAACGGCGTCACGTGTTCGAAATGAGGGGGGCCTTGATGCCCAAGACGATCTCCCCGCATCGCAGACTCACCGGGAGCGCCGCGCTGCTCCTGTTGCTTCTCATCAGTGCCGGATGCGCTGGTCCGTCAGGAACTGCGAGCTCGGCGAGCTCGGGCGGGACCGCCACCAACTCCTGCTCCCAGGTCAGCGCTCCCTTCAGTACCGACGACGCGACCGACAGCATCGACTACTCCGACCTCGCCAAAAGCCTGGGACCCGTGCCGGCGCCGCCTGCCGACGCCAACTTCGGCTCGATCATGAAGTTCCTGGGCAACCAGTATTGGGTCGCCCTCGCCAAGGGCCAGACCGAGCGCGCCCAGAAGTACTCGATCCGCCTCGATGTCCAGGCCGCGGCGAGTGAGTCGGACCAGGTCGGCCAGCTCAACGCGGCGGAGACCATGCTGAACAAGGGCTACACCGCCATCCTGGCCTCGCCGCAATCCGACACCAACCTGTGCCCCGCGGTTGAGAAGGCCGAGAGCGGCAGGCGTCTGGTGATCAACGTCAACGACGCGGTGTTCCCCAATGCGCAGCGCTGGGTCGGCCCCAACCAGATCCAGAACGGCGTCTCCGCCGCGAAGTATCTGATCGAGAAGCTTCCGCCGAAGTCCAAGGTGGCCGTCATCGAGGGCCAGGCAGGGGTGTACGCGGCCAAGCAGCGCACCAAGGGGTTCACCGACACAGCGAAGCAGGGCGGCCTCGATGTGGTCTCCAGCGTCCCGGCCGACTGGGACGTCCAGAAAGCCCGGGACGCCGCCGCGTCGATCATCCAGCAGACGCCCGACATCGCCGCCTTCTATTGCAACAACGACACCATGGCTCTGGGCGTCGTGGAGGCGGTCAAGGCCGCCGGCAAGCAGGGAAAGATCATGATCATCGGCACCGACGGGGTCGAGGACGCCTACAAGGCGATCCGGGCCGGTGAGCTCACGGCCACCGTCGACTCCTACCCCCAGCTCACCGGCCAGGTGTCCGTGGACGTCGCGATTCGCGTCCTGGCCGGGCAGAAGGTCCCCCGCGCGGTGTACACCCCGCAGGCGCTGATCACCAAGGAGAACGTCGACACGCCGCCGCCGACGCTGAGCTGACGGTACGTCATCAATCACATCAACGGCGAGTCGCGAAAGGGAACGAAGATAGGTGTCCAGTATCGCCAGAGGTGAGAACGCGCGGTCGCAGTCGCCGCCGGCGCGCGCCCACGAGCCCGCCGGCATCCGGCCGGGTGGACCGCGCCGGATATCCAGCTACCGCATCGGCGGTGTTCTCGGCGCTCTCATCGCTGTTTTCGTCATCTTCACCGTCATGGAGCCGTCCTTCATCGGATTGGCCAACCTCGGTGAAATCGTCGTGCAATCGTCGATCATCGCGGTGGTCGCGCTCGGCGTCACCCTAGTGATCATCACTGGCGGCATCGACCTGTCGGTCGGCTCGACGGTCGGTGTGGTGAGCGTGGTGTGCGCCGTCAACCTGGCCGTCTGGGGCACACCGCTGACCATCGTGGTGGGCCTCGTCCTCGGCGCGCTGCTCGGGCTGTTCAACGGGTTCTTCACCGCTTACCTGAATCTGCAGAGCTTCATCGTGACGCTCGCGACGTTGAACCTCTTTCGAGGCCTCGCGTTCCTGTATACCGATGGACGCCCCGTATTCGGCCTGGACGATGGCTTCCGGACCATATTCGCGGGCTCCTTCCTCGGTGTGCAGAGTCCCATCATCCTGCTCCTGGTGGTGACGGGCCTGTGCTGGTTGATCTTGACCAACACCCGCCTCGGTACGTACCTGCGCGCGGTGGGCACCAACGCGGACGCCGCGCGCAAGAGCGGCGTCCGGGTCAGGCCCACCCGTCTCTACGCCTTCACCCTCTGCGGGGTGCTCTGCGCGCTCGCCGCGTTGATGCTGATAGCCCGCGTCGGCGCGGCGGAACCGATCACCGGCACCGGGTTCGAGCTCACGGCCATCGCGGCCGTCGTGGTCGGCGGCACCAGCCTGACCGGCGGAAGGGGATCGATATTCGGCACGATTCTCGGGGCGATCCTGCTCGGCTCGATCAGGACCGGCCTGACTCTGCTGAATGTCAACGCGTACGTGCAGTACGTAGTCACAGGAGCGATCATCCTGATCGCGGTCCTGGTGGATCGCTTCTTCAGCAGAAAGCAGGCGGCGCGATGACGCTGAGCTCGACTTCGCCACTGTACGCCACCCGGCTGAACTCCTTCGCCCTCGGCGAGGGCACGGCGCACCCGGCGAAAAAGCTTCCGACCACCGAACTGATCCAACGGGCCGGCCGGGTCAAGGGACTCGACGCCCTCGAACTGAACTTTCCCGAGCATTTCCTCGATGTCTCGGCGAGCGAGGTCAAGGCGGCCACGGACGCCGCGGGCCTGCAAGTGACCGGTCTGCAGTTGCGCTGGCCGGCCTCCGACTTCGCCCGCGGCGCCTTCACCAACGCCGACCCCGGCCGGCGGGCCCAGGCGGTGCAGGTCACCAAGGAGGCCGTCGACGTCGCCCGTGATCTGGGCGCCGGACATGTCATTCTCTGGCCGGCGCACGACGGCTACGAATATCCGATGCAGCTCGACTACGCCAGGGCCTGGGACTGGCTGTGCGAATGCTATTCGGAGGTCGCAGCCTATGGACACGACCTCGACATGAGCATCGAGTACAAGCCCGCGGAGCCGCGCGCGAGGACGTTGTTGTCGACCACGGGCAGCGTTCTGACGCTCATAGCCGAGGTCCAGCGACCGAACCTCGGCGTCACCCTGGATTTCGCGCACCTGCTGATGGCACAGGAGAACCCGGCCCAGTCGATCGCCCTGTGCCTGCGGCAGGGTCTGCTCAAGGGCCTGCAGCTGAACGACGGCTATGCGAAGGCGGACGATGGCCTGATGGTGGCATCGGTACACCTCGTGGAGACGCTGGAAGCATTCTTCTACCTCGTACGCGACGGCTATGCCGGCACGTTCTACTTCGACACCGATCCCATTCGGGAAGATCCGCTCGGCGAGTGCGAGATGAACATCGCGCGCGCCAAGCAGTTGCTCGGCGTCGCCAGGAAACTCGTGGCGGACGCGACGACGTTGCCCGATGCCGACGCGCTGGCCGGCGGCGCGGCATGGTGGAAGGCGTTGGTGGCCAACGGTGACCATTGATTTGGGGGAGATTCCAGAGGGAGTGCGCGTCGCGGTCATCGGCAGCCTCAACGCCGACCTCATCGCCTACGAGTCGGCCCAGCCCGCCGGCAGCGACTACAACATCGGCGAGGCCTTCGAACTGGGCATCGGCGGCAAGGGGCTCAACGTGGCGATGAGCGTGGCGGCCACCGGGATCTCGCCGTACCTGGTCGGCAGGTTGGGCAACGACATCTTCGGCGGTCTCATCCGGCGGGCGCTCAACAAGAGCCGCGTCAATCACGACTTCGTCGAGACCGATGGCAGCGGCGCGACGGGCGTGGGCCATGTCCGGGTCAACGCCGAGAAGGACTACGACACGTGCGTCGTCCCCGGCGTCAACGGAAGCGTCGATCACACCGACATCGACCGCGTCCTCGCCAGCGGCCTGACGTTCACCCACCTGGTCCTCGACTTCGAGATCCCGCTGGAGGCGGCGCTCTACGCGGTGCGCGCCTTCCGGGCGATGAACGCCAAGGTCATCGTCAATTTCTCGCCGCCGACCCATGGCTCGCGGGCGCTGCTGCCGTACACGGACGTGCTGGTGGTCAACGAGAAGGAAGCCTTCGCCCTGTGGCTGGACGTCGTCGGCGCCGACCAGCCCTTGCCGATCAGCCTGTGGACGGTCATCGACCGACTGCGCAGGACTGACGAGGGCTACCGGGACGTCGTGGTGACCCTGGGGCCGCGAGGCGTGTGGGGCATGTCCGCCCACGGTGAGCTGCGTCAACTCACCGCACACCCGATCGACACCGTGAACGCCGTCGGGGCCGGCGACTCGTTCCTCGCCATGCTGGTGTCCAGCCTGGCGCGGGGGACATCGCTCCTGGACAGCCTTTACCCCGCCGCCGCGGGAGGGGCCCTGGCGTGCAGCAGGCGTGAATCATGGCTCAACATCAACGACGGTCCGCGCATTTTCGAGCTGATGCAGAACAGATCGATTCTCATGCCGGCGAGATCCAGAAAGGTCTAGGGATGACCACGCCTCAGCAGATCCTGACCGTGCGTGATGTACGCAAGAGCTTCGGCGGCGTGGCGGCGCTCAAGGGCGTCACCGTCTCGTTCACCCAGGGCGAGATCACCGCGCTGATCGGCGACAACGGCGCGGGAAAGAGCACCCTGGTCAAGTGCCTGGCCGGTCTTCATGTTCCCGACTCAGGACAGATCACCTTCGACGGGCACGAGGTCGCCATCAGCGATCCCCGCAGGGCCCGCGCCCTGGGCATTGAGACCGTCTATCAGGATCTGGCCCTGCTCGATGAGCTCACCGTGACAGAGAACCTCTTTCTCAGCCGCGAACCGCAACGCGGACTGCCGGGCTTGAAACTGCTCGACCGGCGGGCGATGAAGCGGCAGGCACGGGAGATGCTCGCACAGATCGGCGCCGCCGACCGGATCAGCGTCGACGGCCTGATCCGATGGATGTCCGGAGGCCAGCGCCAGGCGGTCGCCATCTGCCGGGCGGTCGCCTGGGGCGCGAAAGTGATCATTCTCGATGAGCCGACGGCGGCCCTCGGCGTCAACGAGAGCGCCGAGGTCCATCAGCTCATCCGCCGGCTCAAGGCCCAGGGCATCACGGTGATCTTCGTAAGCCACAATTTCGAGGAGATCATGGCGCTGGCCGACCACATCTGGGTGATGAGACAGGGCATGGCGATCGCCGGCCGGCGTGCTGCCGAGACCAGCGGGACAGAGCTGGTCGGCCTGCTGACCGGCGCCACGTCGGAGGCGGTCGAGGGCACATCGGCGACGCCCTGATCGTGCCGAGCCGGCCCACGCACTCCCTGGTCAGGCCAGGTAGCCGCCGTCGATGGTGAGGACGGTGCCCGTGACGAAGGAGGCGGCGGGGCTGGCGAGGAAGGCCACGCCCGCGGCGATCTCCTCGGGACGTCCGAAGCGGCCCAAGGCCTTCAGGGCTCGTTGCGCGTCCGCGAACTCGCCCTCCGGGGGGTTCATGTCGGTCGCGACCGCGCCCGGCTGGATGACGTTGACCGTGATGCCGCGGGGGCCCAGGTCTCGTGCCGCGCCTTTGCTGTAGCCGACGATCGCGGCCTTGGTCGCCGCATAGTCGGCCATCCCCGGAAACCCGGTGCGGTCGGCCAAGGTGGAGCCGATCGTGATGATGCGGCCGTCCTCGCCGATCACCTTGGCCGCGGCGCGAATGGCGGACACCACGCCGGCGAGGTTGACGTCATACAAGTCGTCCTGGGCCGTCGGCTCGTCCCGCTGGTCGCCGAGGACGGCCCGCTGCGACACCCCCGCGCTGTTGACCAGTACGTCGAGCCGCCCGAAGTCTGTGACGACAGCGTTGACCATGTCCTCGACCTGGCGGGGGTCGCTTTGATCGGCCTGGTAGGCGGCGCCGCGGCGGCCCATGGCCTCGATCCGGGCGGCGACCCCTCGCGCCTTCTCGGTGGAGGTGGCGTAGCCGATCGCCACGTCGGCGCCCGCCTCGGCGAGCGCGCAGGCCGCCGCCGCTCCGATGCCCCGCGATCCGCCCGTCACGAGCGCGACCTTCCCCTTCAACGTCATGCGAGCCTCCATTTTGTGTACCGATCGGTATCAAATTTAGAGGATACTATATCGATCGGTACGAAAACCGGGCAGGGGGCAAGCCCATGGGACGCTCACGCACCTTCGACGTCGACGAACGGCTCGACCGCGCGCTGGAGGTCTTCTGGCGCCAGGGCTACGAAGGCACCGCGCTGTCGGACCTGACCACGGCGATGGGGATCAACCGCCCCAGCCTGTACGCCGCGTACGGCAACAAAGAGGCCTTGTTCCGCCAGGCGCTCGACCGGTATCTCAACGGTCCGGCAGCCCACGTCCGCACGGCCATCGACCGGCCCACGGCGCGAGCGGTCACCGAGGCCCTGCTGCGCGGCGCCATCGACGTCGCCACGACGCCGGACGGGCCGGACGGCTGTCTCATGGTGCAAAGCGCTCTGGTGACCGGCGCCCACGGCCGGCCGATCCGCGCGGAGCTGGCGGCGCTACGGCGCGCGGCCGAGACGGGGTTGAGCGAACGCTTCGAGCGAGCTCGCGCCGAGGGTGATCTGCCGGCGTCCGCGGCCCCCGGGGCCCTGGCCCGATACGTCTGGGCGATCTCCTACGGCATCTCCGTCCAGGCGGCCGGCGGCGCATCCCGTGAGGACCTGCATGCCATGGTGGACCTCACCCTGCAGGCATGGCCCCCGTCGCCGCGCACGGAGAACGCGGCAGCAGTACCGCACTGATCGAACGGGATCGCTGGAGCCGGCGCGTCACGTCACCCACAGGCTCGCCGCCAGGCCGAAGCCGGCCAGGGCGATGGCGAAGCGCAGCGGCCGCTCCGGCAACCGCCGGACGATCTGCGGCCCCAGCCAGCTGCCCACCAGGCAGCCGCACGACAGCGCGGCCGCGGCCAGCCAGTGCACCGGCGCCAGGAACGCGTACGCGACCGCGGCGGTGATGTTGGCCGCGCCGGTGGCCATGTTCTTGATCGCGTTGGTCACCGGCAACGGCTCGGTGGCGGCGGCGCACAGCACGGCCAGCATGATCACGCCGGCGGCCGCGCCGAAGTAGCCCCCGTACACGCCGACCAGCGCCACCGCCACGGCGACCGGCAGGAACGAGGCCGCCGACGCCGTCCTGGCGGCCCGGGCGTCGGCCAGCCGCCGCAGCGGGTCCCTGGCCAGCAGCAGCGCCGAGCCGAGTGCGATGAGCCACGGCGCCGCGAACTCGAACGCGGTGGCCGGGGTGGCCATCAGCAGCCAGGCCCCGGCCGAGCCGCCCGCGGCGGCCACGACGACCAATTTGGCGACGCGCCGCCCGTGGCCGCGTAGTTCCAGCCGCGAGCCGGCGGCGGTGCCGACGGTGGTGGAGAACATCGCCACCGTGTTGGTGACGTTGGCGACGACGGGAGGCAGGCCGAAGGCGAGCAACGCCGGATAGCTGAACAGTGAGGCGAGCCCGCCGATGGAACCGGCCAGACCGGAGCCCAGCCCCGCCGCCATCAGCAGGGCCGCTGACATGAGATCCAACCGTCAGACCCACCCGGGCGCGGCCAGATCGATCGGCGCCATCCTTTCGATGGCCATCCTGACGTGCTCCATCGCGTCGACGATCTCCTTCTCCCGCGCCGCGGTCAGGTTGGCGATGGGCACCGAGCAACTGATCGCGTCCGTCGCGGGGGAGCTGTAGCGCAGCGCGAAGCCGAAGCATTTGACGCCGGCGTAGTTCTCCTCGTTGTCGATGGCGTGTCCGCGCTCGCGGGTCAGCTCGAGATCCCGCCGCAGGGTCTGCTCGTCCACCAGCGTGTTCGGGGTCAGCGGCGCGATCGGCTGCGGGATCGGCACCTCGTGCGGGGTGCCGAGCCTTTCGGCCAGCAGCGACTTGCCCATGGCGGTGCTGAACGCGGGCAGCCGGCGGCCCACCCGGCTGAACGGGCGCACGTAGCGGCTCGACTCCTTCGTGGCGAGGTAGACGATGTCGGTGCGGTCCAGCCTGCCGAAGTGGATGGTCTCGTCGAGTTTGGCGCTGAGGTCGTTGATGTGGGGCTGGGCGATGCGCACGTAGGGGTCGGTGTCAAGGTAGGTGGTGCCGGCCAGCAGGGCGCGGATGCCGATGCTGTAGAGGGTGCCTGTTTCGTCGGTGCGGACCCAGCCGCGCTCGGCGAGGGTGCGGATCAGCGCGTACACGCTGCTGCGGGGGGCGCCCAGCGCCTCGCTCAGCTCGCGCAGGCGCGCGGGCCGGTTCTGGCGGGAGGCCAGGAGTTCGAGGAGCTCGATGGTCCGGGCGGCGGACTTGACGGCCCGTACCCCCGCTTCGGGCTGGGTCACATGAACCTCACAAAGTCTCAGGGTCTGGGTCAGGGTGTTGACACATTATCAAAATAAGGCGAAACTGCTCGCCACGTGACAGCAATCTACATATGGAGACAGGTTGCCTGCTACATATACGACCGAGGAGATATCCGAACGGCTGCGCCGAGGGATGGACACGGGTGTGCTGTCGTTCCCGCTGACGGCTTTCGACGCTGACGGCGGGGTGGATCTGGACGCCTCCCGCGCGCATGTGCGCGCGCAGCTCGCGGCCGGCCCCGGCGCGTTGTTCCCGTGCTGCGGGACCGGTGAGTTCTTCTCGCTCGCGGAGGACGAGTACGCGAGCCTGATCGGCGCGGCGGTCGAGGAGGCCGGAGGCGCGACTCCCGTGGTCGCGGGCGTGGGCTACGGCTGGGCCCAGGCCGCCAGGTTCGCCGCCGCCGCCGAGCGGGCCGGGGCCGACGCGCTGCTCCTGTTGCCGCCGTACCTGGCCGAGACGCCGCAGCAGGGCCTCGTCGAGCACGTGCGCCGCGTTGCCGCGAGCACCGCGCTGCCGATCATCGTCTACCAGCGCGCCCAGGTCAGGATCGACATCGCCAGCGTGCCTGCCCTCGCCGCGATCCCGAACGTGATCGGCGTCAAGGACGGCCACTGCGACCTGGACCGGCTGCAGCGCATCAAGCTCGCCGCGCCCGCCGAATGGCTGTTCTTCAACGGCGCGGCCACCGCCGAGATGCAGGCGCGCGCCTATCGCAGCATCGGCATCCCGGCCTACTCCTCGGCCGTGCACGCCTTCGCCCCGGAGATCGCCCGCTCCTTCTTCACCGCGCTGCACGCCGACGATCATGTTCGCGTCGACCGGCTGCTCAAGGAGTTCTACGTGCCGCTGGTGGAGCTGCGCGACCAGGGGACCGGGTACGCGGTCTCCCTCGTCAAGGCCGCGGCCCGGCTGCGCGGCGCGAACGTCGGGCCGGTACGCGCCCCGCTGACCGATCCCTCGCCCGAGCATCTCCAGGTCCTCGACGGACTGCTGACCACCGGACTCGCCCTCGCTGCCGCCAGCTAGAAGGAATCACCGTATGTCACGAATTATTCGGGCGTCCGTCACGCCCATCCTGATCAGCGACCCGCCGCTGCTCAACGTGCTCGGCGTGCACCAGCCGTACACACCGCGCACCATCGTCGAGATCGAGACCGACGACGGCGCGACCGGCATCGGCGAGACCTACGGCGACACCGACTACCTCGACATCGCCCGCAAGCTCGCCGACGCCGTGACCGGTCGCGAGCTCACTGCCGTCAACGGCCTGTACGCCCTGGCGTCCGCGTCGCTGAGCGGCTCCGCCGACGAGGTCAAGGAGTTCGACCCGGCGGGCCTGCGCGGGGCGCGCAACAACGAAAAGCTCATCCGCAGCGTCGTGTCCGCCTTCGAGGTCGCCTGCCTCGATGCGCTCGGCAAGATCACCGGCCTGCCGGTGCACGCGCTGCTCGGTGGCAAGGTACGCGACCGCGTCGACTACAGCGGCTACCTGTTCTACCGATGGGCCGAGCACCCGACCGGCGAGGCGCCCGACGACTGGGGCGCCGCCCTCGACCCCGACGGCGTGGTCCGGCAGGCCCGCCGCTTCGCCGACGACTACGGCTTCACCTCCTTCAAGCTCAAAGGCGGCGTGTTCGAGCCCGAGCAGGAGATCGCCGCCGTCAAGGCGCTGGCCAAGGCGTTCCCCGGCTACCCGCTGCGGCTCGACCCGAACGGCGGCTGGTCGGTCGAGGCCAGCGTGCGCGTGGCCGAGGAGGTCGGCCACCTGCTGGAGTACATGGAGGACCCGACCGCCGGCATCGACGGCATGGCCGAGGTGCGCAAGCGCACCGGCGCGCTGCTGGCCACGAACATGTGCGTCACCACGTTCGCCGAGGTGCCCGAGGCGTTCGCCAAGGACGCCGTCCAGGTCGTGCTGTCGGACCACCACTACTGGGGCGGCCTGCACGCCACCCGCGAGCTGGCCGCGCTGTGCCGGACGTACGGCGTGGGCCTGTCCATGCACTCCAACACCCACCTGGGCATCAGCCTGGCGGCGATGACCCACGTCGCCAGCGTGATCCCCGACCTGAGCTACGCCTGCGACAGCCATCGTCCCTGGCAGAGCGAGGACGTCATCACCGAGCCGCACCGCTTCACCGGCGGCGCCATCGAGGTGAGCGACGCGCCGGGGCTCGGCGTCGAGCTCGACCGGGACGCGCTGGGCGCGCTGCACGAGCGCTGGCTCGGCCGCCCCGACATGCGCGACCGGGACGACGTCGCCGCCATGCGCCAGGTCCACCCCGACTGGGTCCAGCCTTCCCTCCCTCGCTGGTGAAACGGAGAAATTCATGAGAATCGGCGTACTTCTGGCCGCTGTCGCGCTGGCGGCTTCGGCCTGCTCGGTGCAGGGCGGCAGCTCGGACAAGAGCGCGGCCGCGTCCGGCTACCCGAACAAGCCGGTCGAGTTCACCGTGCCGACGGACCCCGGCGGCAGCACCGACCTGCTCACCCGCGCCCTGGCCAAGAGCATCGAGCAGCCGCTCGGCGTCAAGGCCGTGGTGGTGAACAAGCCGGGCGCCAACGGCAAGATCGCCGGCAAGGACGTGTTCGGCAGCAAGCCGGACGGCTACCGCATCGCGGTGATGCCGCAGTCGCTGTTCGCCATCGGGCCGCTCATGCTGAACGACCCCGACGCGATCAAGCTCACCGACATGACCTTCATCAAGGGCCTGGCGGTGGAGGACTACGTGCTGGTCGTGCCCGCCGACTCCGAGCACAAGACGCTCAAGGACCTGCTCGGCGCCTCCGACGTCAAGTACGGCACCACCGGCCCCGGCACCGGCAGCCAGCTCTCGCAGACGCTGCTGTTCGGCCTGGCCAAGACGAAGGCCGCCCCGGTGCCCTTCGACGGCGGCGCGCCCACCCTGACCGCGGTGCTCGGCGGCAAGGTCGACGCCGGCTCCGTGCAGATCGCCGAGGCGTACAAGCAGGTCCAGGCGGGCAAGCTGCGGGCGCTGGCGGTCTTCGCCGACAAGCGCATCGAGGCGATGCCGGACGTGCCGACCGCCAAGGAGTCCGGCTACGACGTCGTGGTGGACCAGCGCCGCTTCGTCGCCGGCCCCGCCGGGCTGCCCGCCGAGGTGCGCGACAAGCTGGCCGCGGCCATCGACAAGGCCGTCGCCGCGCCCGAGTACAACGAGGTCCTCAAGACCAACTACATCGGCCGCTGGGACGCGAGCGGCGACCAGGTCGGCACCCAGCTGAACGAGAGCCTCAAGCGGTTCGAGACCCTCGCCAAGGACCTCGGCATCGACCTCAAGGCGCAGCAGTGACCTCTCCCGCGGAAGCCGAGGCGGAGGTCCCCGCCTCGTACGCGCGCCGGCTGAACGTGGTGGCCGCCCTGGTCCCGCTGGCCGTCGGCGTGGTGGCCGGGATCATGTCGTGGCAGCTCGGGGTCGGCACGCTGCCGGCCCCCGGGCCCGGCATGTGGCCGCTGGTGATCAGCGTCGCCATGGTGATCACGGCCGCGGTGCTGGTGCTCCAGTCGCGGCCCCGCGGCGATGAGGAGCGGTTCACCAAGGACATGGTGACGGTGGCCATCGCGGCCGCCTCGCTGCTCGGGTACGCGTTCCTGTTCGAGCTCGTCGGCTTCGAGGTGCCGACCGTCGCGCTGCTCGTGCTGTGGCTCAAGGGGCTGGGCCGGGAGAGCTGGCGGCTGACGGCCGTGGTCTCGATCGTTGCGACGGCGGCGCTGTACCTGCTGTTCATCACCGGGCTCGGAGTGTCGCTGCCCCACATCATCCAACTGTGAGACTGGACATGGACTTCCTCTCCCCGGTGATCGCCGGGTTCGGCGTGGTCTTCCAGCCGGAGAACCTGTTCTACTGCCTGCTCGGCGTCACGCTCGGCATGCTGGTGGGGGTGCTGCCCGGGCTCGGGCCGGCGGCCACCATCGCGGTGCTGCTGCCGATCACGTACAACATCGAGCCGACCGCGGCCATCATCATGCTCGCCGGCATCTTCTACGGCGCGCAGTACGGCGGCACCATCACCTCGGTGCTGCTGCGCCTGCCCGGCGAGGCCTCCAGCGTGGTCACCGCCATCGACGGGCACGAGCTGGCCAGGCAGGGCCGGGCCGGCTCCGCGCTGGGCATCGCCGCCATCGGCTCCTTCATCGGCGGCACCGTCGCCATCATCGGCCTGACGTTCGTCGCCCCGCTGGTAGCCGGCTTCGCGCTCGACTTCGGGCCGTCGGAGTACACCGCGCTGGCGCTGCTCGGCATCCTGCTGATCACCACGCTCGGCACCGGATCGCCCGTCAAGAGCGTCCTCATGGCCACCGTCGGGCTGCTGCTGGCCACCATCGGCCAGGACCCGATCGACGGCGCCTCGCGCCTGACGTTCGGCGTCGACGCGCTGCTGGACGGGATCGACTTCGTCATCGTGGCGATGGGCCTGTTCGGCGTCGGCGAGATCCTCTACAACCTGGAGTCCCTGCGCCGGCCCGCCGCCCCGGCGGCCGAGGTGGGCTCGGTCTACCCCTCGCGCGCGGAGCTCGGCCAGTCCAAGGGCGCCATCAGCCGCGGCTCGGTGCTCGGCTTCCTGCTCGGCATCCTGCCGGGCGGCGGCGCGACCATGTCGTCCATGGTCGCCTACGCCGTGGAGAAGCGGGTCGCCAAGCAGCCCGAGCGGTTCGGCAAGGGTGCCATCGAGGGCGTGGCCGGGCCGGAGACGGCCAACAACGCCGCCGCCACCTCATCGTTCATCCCCCTGCTCACGCTGGGCATCCCGGCCAACGCCACCATGGCGATCATGTTCGGCGCACTGCTCATCCAGGGCATCACGCCCGGGCCGATGCTGGTCGCGGAGAAGCCCGACCTGTTCTGGGGCGTGATCAACTCCATGTACGTCGGCAACCTCCTGCTGCTGGCCATGAGCATGCCGCTGATCGGAGTGTTCGTCCGCATCCTGCGGGTGCGCGCGGCGATCCTGGCCCCGCTGACCATCCTCATCACCATGATCGGTGTCTACACGGTCAGGATGAGCGTCTTCGACATGTTCCTCATGGTCGGCCTCGGCGTGCTCGGCTACCTGATGAAGAAGGCCGGCTTCGAGCCGGGACCGCTCGTGCTCGCCTTCGTGCTCGGCAGCCTGCTGGAGTCGTCCTTCCGCCGGTCGATGCGCATCTTCGGCGGCGACCTGACCGGGTTCCTCACCCAGCCCATCACCGCCACGCTGCTCGCGGTGATCGCGCTGATCGTCCTCGCGCCCGTGGCGCTGCGCCTGTCCCGACGGAAGGTGAAAGCATGACCATCATCGCCGGCTACGTCCCCACGCCGCTCGGGCAGGTCGTCCTCGACCAGGCTCTGGCCGAGGCCGACCTCAGGAAGGCGCGGCTGATCGTGGTCAACGTCTCCCACCCCGGCTCGTACGTCGACCCCGGCACCGCGTCCACGGCCGACCTCCAACACCGGGTGGGCGACGGCCACGAGGTACGCCAGCTGCAGGACAACGACCCGGCCGCCGCCCTCCTCGACGTGGCCCAGCAGGAGTCGGCGAGCCTCGTCGTGATCGGCGTGCCCCGCCGCTCCCCGGTCGGCAAGCTCCTCATGGGCAGCACGGCCCAGCGCATTCTCCTGGAGTCGCCCTGCCCCGTGCTGGCGGTCAAGGAGCCCTGAACTGAGGCGGTCCCCTCAGCGGGCGAGCCGGCGGTCAAGGAGCCCTGACCTGAAGCGGGATCCCTCAGCGGGCGAGCCAGCCGCCGTCCACGGGCAGCACGACGCCGGAGACGTAGTCGGAGGCGCGGCTCGCCAGGAACACCGCGGCGCCGCCGAGGTCGCTCGCCGCTCCCCAGCGGCCGGCCGGGATGCGCTCCAGAAGGGACCGGCTGCGTTCGGGGTCGTCCCGGAGCGCCTGCGTGTTGTCCGTGGCGATGTAGCCGGGGGCGATGCCGTTGACGTTCACGCCCTTCGGCATCCACTCGTTGGCCAGCGCCTTCGTCAGCCCTGCGAGCGCCGACTTGGAGGCGGTGTAGCCGGGCACGTTGATGCCGCCCTGGAAGCTCAGCAACGACGCGACGAAGATGATCTTTCCGCGGCCCCGCTCGATCATCGACCGGCCGACGGCCTGGCTGAGCACGAACTGGCTGTTGAGGTTGGTCTCGATGACCCGGTCCCACAGCTCCATCCGATGCTGGGCCGCGGGCTCACGCTCGATGGTGCCCGCGTTGTTCACCAGGATGTCGACGCCGAGCCCTTCGAGGTGAGCGGCGAGCGCGGTGACGGCCGCCCGGTCGGAGAAGTCGGCCTGGAGCGGCGTGAAGGTCCGCCCCGCCGCTTCCACGCGCCGCGCCGCCTCGCTGCCCGACGGCTCCATGGCCGCGCTGACGCCGATGATGTCGGCGCCCGCCCGGGCCAGCGACTCGGCGATGGCCAGGCCGATGCCGCGGCGCGCGCCCGTCACGACGGCGGTGGTCCCGGTCAGGTCGAAAAGCTCCCGGCTCATGCCGTACCCCCAGACACGTCCACGAGGATCTTCATGGCCCGCCCCGACTCCAGGGCCGCGAACGCCTCCGCCGTCCCGGTGATCGGCACGACCTCGGTGATCAGCTCGCCCGCCGGGATCACCCCCATGCCGAGCAGTTCGACGGCGCGCTCGAAGTCGGTGCGCTGGTAGACGCGCGCGCCCAGCAGCCGCAGCTCGCGCCAGAAGACGCGCTGCAGGTCGACCGGCCGCGGCTGCGGATGGATGGCCACCACGACGACGGTGCCCCGCACCTTCACCAGGTCCGTCACGCCGAGGATCGCCGCCGCCGCGCCGGACACCTCGAACGCCACGTCCGCGCCGGCTCCCTGGGTCCATTCGGCGACCCACCCGGCCTGGTCGGTGACCGAGGGGTCGAGCACGCGGAACCCCAGGTCGGCGGCGGCCTGTCTGCGCAGGGGGTCGATCTCGACGACCGCCACCTCCGCGCCCTCGTGCCTGGCGACCGTGGCGATGAGCACGCCGATGGGGCCGCCGCCGACGACCACCACGTGATCGCCCGGTACGACCTCGGCGCGCCGTACGTCGTGGACGGCGACGGCCACGGGTTCGACCAGTGCCGCGTGGTCCAGGCGGAGGGTCTTGGGCAGGGGGACCAGGAGATCGGCGTCGACGTTCCACAGGCCCTGAAGCGCGCCGGGGGAGTCGATGCCGACGAAATTGAGGTTCTGGCAGATGTGCTGGTTGCCCGCACGGCACGCGGGACACGAGCCGTCCCAGTCCAGCGGCATGACCGTGACGTGGTCGCCGGCGGCCCAGCCGCGCACGCCGTCGCCCACGGCGGCGATGACGCCGCTCATCTCGTGGCCGATGACGGCGGGCGGTTTCACCCTGGCGTCCATGTGTCCGTGGAGGATGTGCAGGTCCGTGCCGCAGATGCCGGTGTAGGCGACCTCGATCTGCACCTGGCCGGCTTTCGGGGGTGACGGATCCGCCTCACGGATGCCGATGTCTCGATTCCCCAGGTAGTTGGCGGTTAGCACCGTTCGGGCTCCCATCGGTCTGGTTTCGGGCAGCAGCATACACACAAGTCTCCGCAAACATCAGACGAAAACCGGCTACAGTGGGGGCAAATGCCGGAAATAGCGGGCTTTGCGTGTGCAGTCATCAGATGTATTGTGGCGACGGTTGATCTGATGTCACGACATGTGACGTTCCGTGCGAGATCCGCTGGAGAGGTGAATGACCGCGATCATCGGCGTAGACGCCTTCGACGTGCGCTTCCCGACGTCGTTGAGCCAGGACGGCTCAGACGCGATGAACAAGGACGGCGACTACTCGGCCGCCTACGTCGTGATCAGGACCGACGATCCGGAGCTGTCCGGCTTCGGCTTCACGTTCACGATCGGCAGGGGCAACGACATCTGCGTGCTCGCCGCCGAGCAGCGTGGCCTGCCTCTGGTCGGCATGGCCGTGGAGGAGGTGGTCAAGGACCTGGGCGGCGTCTACCGCCACCTCAAGTCCGACTCGCAACTGCGCTGGCTGGGGCCGGAGAAGGGCGTGGAACACCTGGCCATGGCCGCGGTCATGAACGCCGTGTGGGATCTGGCGGCCCGCGTCGCGGGCAAGCCGCTGTGGCGGCTGCTGGTCGACATGACCCCGGAGGAACTGGCCGACGTCGCGGACCTGTCGTACCTGTCGGACGTGCTCACCCGCGACGAGGCGGTCGCACTGCTGCAGGAGCTGGCGCCGACCCGCGCCGACCGCGTCGCCGAGCTGGCCGAGAGCGGCTACCCGTGCTACACGACCAGCGCCGGCTGGCTCGGATACTCCGACGAGAAGCTGCGGCGGCTCTGCCAGGAGGCCGTCGAGGCCGGATACAAGCATGTGAAGCTGAAGGTCGGCGCCAACCTCGACGACGACATCCGCCGGTTGCGCATCGCCCGCGAGGTCCTCGGCGACGACGCCAACCTGATGATCGACGCCAACCAGGTCTGGGACGTGCCGCAGGCGATCGAGTGGGTACGCGCGCTGGCGGAGTTCGAGCCGCTGTGGATCGAGGAGCCGACCAGTCCCGACGACATCCTCGGCCACGCCGCGATCCGCGCGGCCGTCGCGCCCATCGGGGTGGCCACCGGCGAGCACGGGATGAACCGGGTGCTGTTCAAGCAGATGTTCCAGGCCGAGGCCATCGACTACTGCCAGCTCGACTCCGCCAGGCTCGCCAGCGTCAACGAGATCCTCGCGGTGTACCTGATGGCCAAGAAGTTCGGCGTGCCGGTGTGCCCGCACGCGGGCGGCGTCGGGCTCTGCGAGCTGGTGCAGCACCTGTCGATCTTCGACTACGTCGCGGTGTCGGGCTCGCTCGAGGGCAGGGTGACCGAATACGTCGACCACCTGCACGAGCACTTCGTCGACCCGTGCGTCGTCAAGAACGGCGCCTACGTGCTGCCGGCCCTTCCCGGTTACAGCGCCCAGATGTACGACGCCACGCTGGCGACCTATTCCTTCCCCGGCGGCGACTACTGGACCAGCGCCACGGAGTCCTGATTCGCCGACAGATACTGCTCCACCGCGAGCAGGTGCACGCCCATCCGCAGCCGGGCCGCGTCGGGATCGCGGGTCTTGAGCGCCTGCAGGATCGCCCGATGCTCCTTGTGCGTGTCGAGCTCGGCCCCCTCGGCGTTGATGGCCCGCCACAGGCGGGCCCGGACGGTACGGCTGGCGAGCGCCTCGATCAGCGCCTCCAGCGTCGTGTTGCGGGACGCGGCGGCGATGAGGCGGTGGAACAGGATGTCGGCGTTCATGATCGCCTCGTGGTCGATCTGCTCGGCCTGGAGCAGCAGCTCCATGGACGCCAGGATCTGCTCGGCCCGGTCGAGCTCCTCGTCGGTGATGCGCAGCGCGGCGCGCCCCACGGCCTCCGCCTCCAGCACCCGGCGCACGGCCTGCAGGTCGGCGACGTTTTCCGGCCGGTGAAGGTCGACCAGGAAGCCGATCGGACTCAGCAGTATCGCCGGGTCGAGCGCGGTCACGTAGGTGCCGTCGCCCTGCCGGGTCTCCAGCACTCCGGTCATGACCAGCGCGCGCACCCCTTCGCGGAGCGAGCTGCGTGACACGCCGAGCTGGGCGGCCAGGTCCTTCTCCACGGGGAGGCGGGATCCCGCCGTCAGCGCGCCACTGATGATCATGCGCTTGATGCCCTCGACCACGAGGTCGGACTGCGATGCACGCGGCTCGCGGGTAGTCATCTGACCAGTTTAG
Source organism: Nonomuraea sp. H19 (assembly GCF_052068215.1). Classification (NCBI taxonomy): domain Bacteria; kingdom Bacillati; phylum Actinomycetota; class Actinomycetes; order Streptosporangiales; family Streptosporangiaceae; genus Nonomuraea; species Nonomuraea sp. H19. Next base: position 114,563 of record NZ_JBQHCV010000015.1, read on the forward strand.
AGCCAGCGGGGGAGCGTGGTGCCGTACCGCGAACGCAATCATCAGATCAATTAGGGTCACTTGGGCGGACGTTTCGGAAAACGTGCCGGAAACCTTGACGTAACACGACGATTCATCAGATGATTCCGGAAAGCTGTCGGAGTTCGTCACCCTCCATCGTCAGGGCTTCCCGGCGGCTGCTCCCCCGCACGAAGGAGGCGTCGCATGACGCAAGCGCATCCCCAACTCGTCAGGCCGCCCATCACCCGGGTCCGATGGATGATCATCTGGCTGGCGTTCGCCGGTCTTTCGATCAACTACCTCGACCGTGCGAGTCTCAGCGTCGCGCTGCCGTTCATGGGCAAGGACTTCGACCTGACCGCGACGCAGCAGGGCCTGGTCTTCGCGGCGTTCTTCTGGGCCTACGACGTCTGCCAGCTCGCCGCCGGATGGTACGTCGACAAGGTCGGGCCGCGGCGCTCGTTCTTCCTCGCGGCGATCTGGTGGTCGATCTTCACCGCGCTGACCGCGCTCGCCCGCGGCTTCTGGTCCCTCATCACGTTCCGCTTCCTGCTCGGCGTGGGGGAGAGCCCGGCTCCCAGCACCGCGGCCAAGGTCGTCGCGACCTGGTTCCCGACCAGGGAGCGCGCCTTCGCCACCAGCATCTGGGACTCCGGCTCCCGGGTCGGCGCCGTCATCGCGCTCCCCGTCGTGACCGGCCTCATCGCGCTGCTGCACTGGCGCGCCGTCTTCGTCGTGATCGGCGCGGTCGGAGTCGTCTGGGCGCTCGTCTGGTGGAAGGTCTACCGGGACCCGCGTGAGCACCCCGGCGCGAGCGCGGCCGAGGTCGAGTACATCGAGAGCGGCGGCGCCCGTACCTCGGAGACCGACGCCGAGGGGGCCGCGCGGATCCCGTGGCGGTCGTTGTTCCGCTACCGCACCGTGCTCAGCATGATGTTCGGCTTCTTCTGCCTGAACAGCGTCATCTACTTCTTCATCACCTTCTTCCCGTCCTATCTGGTCACCGAGCGCGGCTTCTCGCTGCTGAAGCTGGGCTTCTTCGGGGCCATCCCGGGCCTGTTCGCGGTGCTGTCCGGCTGGGCCGGCGGCTACCTGGCCGACCGGGCGATCCGCAGGGGCGCCTCGGTCACCCGGGTACGCAAGACGGTCATCGTCGGCGGGCTCGCCGGCGGGTCGGTGATCATGTTCGCCGCGTTGGTGCCGGAGGCGTGGATGGCTCTGACGCTCCTGTCGATCTCGTACGGCAGCCTCACCGTCGCGGGAACCGGCATCTGGTCGCTGCCCGCCGACGTCGCGCCCAGCTCGCGGCACGTCGGGTCCCTCGGCGGGGTCCAGAACTTCGCGTCCAACTTCGCCGGGATCATCACGCCGATCGTGGTGGGCGCGCTGGTCGACGCCACGGGGTCGTTCGTCGTGCCGCTGCTGGTGATCGGGGTGGTTGCCCTGGTGGGGGCGTTCAACTACCTGGTGATCATGGGCAGGATCGAGCCGCTCCAGCTCCGTCCGGCGGAGAGTTCCACCCGGCTTTGACCTGGAGCACGCTCCAGCAGACAGGATGGTCACATGCACAACGCCATGAGAACTCGCGCCATCGGAAGCCGCCACGTCGGGGTCATCGGGCTCGGCGCCATGCCCATGTCCGTGGCCGGGCACATGCCGGACGAGGCCCAGTCGATCCGTACCCCTTCTCGCGGCCTTGGACGCCGGCGTCACCCTGATCGACACGGCGGACGCCTACACACCTTCATCCGATGACGTCGGCCACAACGAACGCCTGGTCGCCCGCGCCCTGTCGCTGTGGTCCGGCGACGCCGGCACCGTGCTCGTCGCGACCAAGGGCGGGCACACCCGCACGCCCGACGGCGGCTGGGCCGTCAACGGCGACCCGGCCTATCTCAAGCAGGCCTGCGACCGTTCGCTGAAAGCGCTCGGCGTCGACAGTATCGGCCTCTACCAGCACCACCGTCCCGATCCGCGGGTGCCGTACGAGGAGACGATGGGCGCTCTGAAGGACCTGCACGACGCCGGCAAGATCCAGATGGCGGGCATCTCGAACGCCGGCCCGGAGCAGATCAGGCTCGCCCACGACATCCTGGGCGAGCGCCTGGTGAGCGTCCAGAACGAATACTCTCCGCGCTTCCGCTCCAGCGAGCCCGAGATCGACGTCTGCGCCGAGCTCGGCCTGGCCTTCCTTCCCTGGTCCCCGCTCGGCGGCATCAGCCGTACCGGTGAGCTCGGGCAGCGCAACGCCGCCTTCACCGAGATCGCCGAAGCGCGTGGCGTCTCGCCGCAGCAGGTCTGCCTCGCCTGGGAGCTGGCCCGCAGTCCCGTGGTCATCCCCATCCCCGGTGCCAGCCGCCCGGAGACCATCCTCGACTCCATCGGCGCCGCCGCCCTGAAGCTCAGCGAGGAGGAGCTCGCCCGCCTCGGCTGACGCGGCGGGAAGCACGGCTCATGAGGAGGGGCCGAGCTGCTCGTTCATGATGAGGAAGGCGCCCAGGCCGTGGAAGTCGTTCACCGGTCTGGCGCGGCCGAAGTAGAAGGCGAGCGAGTCGCTGGCGTTGGTGCCCTCGCTGATGCCCGCGATGTTCGTCCTGCCGTCCGGGCCGAGCGACACCTGGGCGAGCACGCCCTGGTAGCCGCGGTCGGCGTTCGCCCGGTAGGAGGCGTCCACGTAGCCGCGCTGGACGGCTCGCGAGATCGTGTACGTGTACATCGCCGAGCACGACGTCTCCGTCCAGTTCGACGGGTTGCCCGGTTCGGTGACCACCTGCCACCAGCGGCCGGTGGCCGGGTCCTGCCAGCGCGCGTACGCGGGCACGAGGTCGCGCAGGATGCCGATCAGCGCCGGCCTGCGCGGGTGGTCGGCCGGGAGCAACTCCAGGATGTCGACCACGGCCATGCCGAACCAGCCCATCGCCCGGCACCAGGAGATCCCGTTCGTGTTGCCCAGCGACGGCTTGACCCAGGAGGCGGTCGGCCCGCCGGGCTCGTCGTAGGCGTGGTACAGCAGTCCCGCCGCCGGTCCCGAGGTGCGGCGCAGATGGCTCCAGTAGATCTCGAGCTGCCGGGCCGGCTCGGCCGAGGTGAAGGAGTCGGCCGACACCCAGGCGCCGTACCGGGCCAGGAAGGGGTCGGCCATGTAGACGCCGTCGCCCCAGAGCTGGCCCTCGCGCGAGCTGGAGGTGGAGTGCCACCAGCCGCCGTCCGACGTGCGCGGGTACGAGTTCAGCCGGGTCCTGATCTTGACCGCCGCGGTGCGGTAGCGCGACTGCCCGGTCTCCCTGTAGAGGGCGAGCAGCACGTTGCCCGCCTGCATGCTGTCGAGATTGTCGAAGCTCTGGGAGATGCCGCCGGAGGCGTCCACGAACCGGTCGGCCCAGTCCTTGATGTACTGCAGGTAGCGCGCCTCTCCCGTGCGCTGGTAGACGAGGTACTGGCCCCAGAGGTAGAGGCCGCGCGGGTAACTCCAGCCGCCGAGCGTGCCGGGGGAGTAGCGGGCCATCGTCGAGTCCACCACGGCCCTGGACCAGTCGGTGCCCGCCGAGGCGTCCACGGTCAGCGAGTCGAGGTTCGGGCCGCCACCCGCGGTGGTGGCCGTGGCCTTGACGGTGGCCGGGCCCGCGGCCGGCGTGACCCGCACGGTCACGGTCCGCCACGTGGTCCAGGAGCCGGTGCCGGGGAAGGACAGCGTCGTGGTCGTGCCGCCGGTGGTGCCATTGACGGTGATGGCCATCGGCCGATCGGTGCTCGTGCCGTTGGCGTAGCGGAAGGCGAGGGTGACCGGGCCGGCGGGCTCCGGCGCGTCGATCGTCCACGCCACGGAGGAGCCGGCGACGTTGTCGAAGTTGACGAACCCGGAGCCGGTGAAGCCCGCGTGATTCGACTCCACGACGCCCTGCGAGAGCGTCCCGTTCTCGGCCTCGTAGAGGGTCGCCGCCGCGGCGGCGTCGTCCGCGGCCATGGCGGAAACCGGTTGCAGGAACAACAGCCCGCCGACTGCCGCAGCGGTGATGGCGCGAAGACGTCCCATGTATCACTCCGGGTCTGACGAGCTGTGATGCCGTGCCGGCCGGTTCAGATGGACGCGATCGGCGGTGCATGGCTCCGATCTTCTTGCGTGTTACAGGCATACATCCCGGCCCGGCGCCTGTCCACCGCTGAATTACATCGGATGTATCGAGGGAGGCATGTTAGGAAAGTTTCCTAAAGATTGGATCGTTCCAACGGTTGACGCCCGTAGCGGTTTGTGGAAAACGTTTGGGAAGCTCCACATTCCTTACTCGAGGCATCACTCTCAGCCAGGAGCGCCCGATGAACTTCAGCAAGTCCCGGGCCTGCGTCATCGCCTGCTTACTCGCCCTGGGAACGACGGCCGTCCCGGCGAACGCCGCGCCCACCCGTCACGAAGCCGAGAACGCGACGGTCTCCCAGGGCGTCGTCGACTCCAACCACGCCGGCTATTCCGGCACCGGCTTCGTCAACGGCGACAACGTCGCCGGCTCGTACACCGAATGGACGATCAACGCGCCCAGCGCGGGCACGGCCACGCTCGCCTTCCGCTACGCCAACGGCACAGGCGCCGACCGGCCCAGCGACATCGCGGTCAACGGCACGACCGTGGCCGCCGCCCGGTCCTTCCCCGCCACGGGTGCCTGGAGCACGTGGGCCACGGTCACGCTGACCGCCCAGGTCAGCGCGGGCGCGAACACGATCAGGGCCACCGCCGCCGGCGCGGGTGGCAACCCGAACTGGGACTACCTCGACGCCGAGGTCCAGTCGTCGAACTTCACCGACTACCAAGCCGAGACCGCGACGATCGCCCAGGGTGTCGTCGAGTCGAACCACGCCGGCTTCACCGGCTCCGGGTTCGTCAACTACGACAACGTCACCGGCTCGTACATCGAGTTCGCCGTCAGCGCGGCCACCGCCGGCACCCAGAGCCTGACCTTCCGCTTCGCCAACGGCACCACCACCGACCGGCCGATGACCATCACCGTCAACGGCACCGCCGTCGTCACCGGCCGGTCCTTCCCCGGCACCGGCGCCTGGGCCACCTGGCAGGAGATCAGCGTCAACGCGCCGCTCAACGCGGGCGGCAACACCGTCAGGGCCACGGCCACCACCGCGAACGGCGGGCCGAACCTCGACCGGCTGCGGGTCAGCGGTCCGGGCGACACCGAGAAGCCCACCTCGCCGGGGCAGCCGGCGTGCTCCGCCATCACGCACAACGCCCTGACCCTGGACTGGCCGCCGTCCACGGACAACATCGGCGTCGTGGCGTACGACATCTACCACCAGGGGCAGCAGATCGCGACCGCGACCGCCCCGCCGTACCGGCTGACCGAGCTCAACCCCGACTTCGGCTACCAGTTGTCGGTGTTCGCCCGCGACGCCTCCGGCAACGTCTCGCTGAGCAGCCCCGAGGCGAACTGCCGCACGCTGCCCGCGCCCGCCGACGACCCGCCGTCGCAGCCTGGGCAGCCTGCCGTCAGCGGCGTGCAGGCCACCTCGGCGACCGTGACGTGGGCGGCCTCCACCGACGACAACGGCGTGCGCGCCTACCTGGTCCGTGACCACGCCACCAACGCCGTGCTCGCCACGGTCACCGGCACCCCGCCCGCCACCACGGCCAGTGTGCCGCTCGAGTGCGCGCGGACGTACCAGGTGCACGTCGTCGCGCGGGACACGGCCAACCAGCTCTCCACCCCGAGCGCGCCGTCCGCGTCGTTCACCACGGCCGGCTGCGGCAGCGTGCCGCAGACGCCGGCGAGCATCGCGGGCGGCTGGGACGTGCCGTGGGACATCTCCTGGGCGCCCGACGGCACGTACGCGCTGGTGACCGAGCGGGACACGTTCAGGGTGTTCAAGGTGACCCCGTCCGGTACGAAGACGCAGGTCGGAACCGTGCCCAACACGCAGACCACCGGCGGCGAGGGCGGCCTGATGGGCCTGGACTTCTCGCCGACCTGGAACGGCACGACCGACCAGGAGGTGTTCTTCATGCACACCGCCTCCGAGGGCAACCGGGTCGCGAAGATGAACTTCAACGGGACCACGCTCAGCGGCTACGCCTCGGTGCTGCAGGGCATCGACAAGAACCGCTACCACAACGGCGGCCGCATCAGGTTCGGCCCCGACGGCCACCTGTACGTCGCCACCGGCGACGCGCAGCAGTCCGGCAACGCGCCCGACCTGGACTCGCTCAACGGCAAGATCCTGCGCATCACCAAGACCGGCGCCGCCGCGCCCGGCAATCCGTTCGGCACCCGCGTCTACAGCTACGGCCACCGCAACCCGCAGGGCCTGGCCTGGGACTCGGCCGGCCGGCTCTGGTCGTCGGAGCTCGGCAACTCCTCGCGCGACGAGCTCAACCTCATCCTGCCGGGCCGCAACTACGGCTGGCCCACCTGCGAGGGCACGTGCAACACCTCCGGCATGACGAACCCGAAGCACACCTGGGGCGTCGCGGAGGCCTCGCCGAGCGGCATCGCCATCGTCGGCAACACGATCTTCATGGCGGCGCTGCGCGGCCAGCGGCTGTGGCGCATCGTGCTGAACGGCGAGAGCGTCTCGACGGTCAACTCCTACTTCAACGGCACGTACGGCAGGCTCCGCGCGGTCGAGAAGGTGCCCGGCGCCAGCGCCATCTGGTTCGGCTCCACCAACTCCGACAACAACGGCAACGGCTCCGCCGACACCATCCGGCGCTCCGCCATCCAGTGACCACCCCCTGAACGCCGGCGGCCGCGCGGACGCGCGCCCGCCGGATCCAGCACCCCCTGGAGCGCCCCCCCATGCATCCCTCCCGACGGGCCGTCCTCACCGGCGCCCTGCTCGCCCCCATACCGGCGGGCGCCGTGCTGCCGCCGGCGCCCGCCACGGCCCGCCCCCTCGTCTCCCCCTGGGCCCAGGTGCCCGCGATCCTCGCCAGGATCGCGCCGCCGGCCTTCCCCGACCGCACGTTCCCGATCACCGACTACGGCGCCAGACCGGACAACACCACCGACTGCACGCCCGCCTTCCGCGCCGCGATCGCCGCCTGCAACGCCGCCGGCGGCGGCACCGTGCTCGTCCCCGGCACCGGCAGGTTCCGCACCGGCAAGATCCACCTGCTGTCGAACGTGCGGCTGCACGCCGAGGCCGGCGCCACGATCAGGTTCAGATCCGACGCCGGCTCCTACCTGCCGAACGTCTACACCCGCTGGCAGGGGATCGAGTGCTACAACTACTCGCCCTTCATCTACGCCCGCGGCCAGACCAACCTCGCCCTGACCGGATCCGGCACCATCGACGGCAACGCGGCGGCCGGGCCCTGGTTCGGCTTCGACGACGAGCGCGGTCCCGACTGGGACCGGCTCCAGCAGCTCGCGGTGGACGGCGTGCCGGTGGAGCAGCGCCGGTTCGGCGACAGCCACTACCTCAAGCCGAACATGATCCAGTTCTACGACTGCCGGAACATCCTGGTCGAGGATCTGGACATCAGGAATCCCGCGATGTGGACCATCCACCCCGTCTTATCCCGAAATATCACCATCAGGCGGGTCAAGATCTACAGCCGGGGCGCCATGGTGGACGGCGTCGACCCCGAATGCTGCTCGGACGTGCTCATCGAAGGCTGCTCGTTCGACACCGGCGACGACGGCACGGTCATCAAGTCCGGCCGCGACACCGACGGCCGCCGCGTCGGCGTGCCCTCCACGGACATCGTCATCCGCGACAACACGTACTACGGCCGCTGGGGCGCGATCACGGTGGGCAGCGAGATGTCCGGCGGGGTGCGCAACGTCTTCGCAGAGAACAACCGCATCCTCGCCGGGTCGAGTTACCGCTCCTTCCATGCCGTGTACCTGAAGACCAACAACAGGCGCGGCGGCACGGTGGACGGGGTGCACGTCAGGAACCTGACGGGCGGCCCGTGCGACCGGGGCGCCTTCTTCATCGACATGAACTACAGCCTGACCGGCCCCGGCTACGGCCCCATCGCCAACCCGGTGATCCAGAACCTCACCGTGGAGGGCCTGAACATCACCGACTCGCCATTCGCGATCAAGCTGTCCGGGTCATCGGCCAGTCACATCCGCAACGTGACGATCTCCGACAGCACGTTCACCCAGATCGACACGCCCGCGCCGCAGATCTCCAACGCCGACGACGTGGTGCTGCGGAACGTGCGGATCAACGGCGTCCTGTACGGCGGCGGCCCGCAGGGCACCCGCTACGAGGCGGAGAGCGCGACGATCTCGCAGGGCGCGGTCGAGTCGAACCACGCGGGCTTCTCCGGCAGCGGCTTCGTCAACTACGACAACGTCGCCGGCTCGTACGTGGAGTTCACGGTGACCGCCCCCACCGCCGGTACGGCGCCCCTCACCTTCCGTTACGCCAACGGCACCACCGCCAACCGGCCGATGGACATCGCGGTCAACGGCACGGTCGTGGCGGCGGCGAAACCCTTCACAGGCACGGGCTCCTGGACCACCTGGCAGTCCACGACGGTCTCCGCCCTTCTCGCCGCCGGCCCGAACACGGTCAGGGCCACCGCCACCACCGCGGGCGGCGGCCCCAACCTCGACTACCTGGAGGTCATGGCATGACCCGCGCTCACCTGACCCGCCGCCAGCTCGGGCTCCTCGCGGGCGCGGCCGCCCTCGCCCCTCTCCTGCCCGCCCGCCCGGCGTTCGCCGCCCCCACCCTGCTTCCGTCCGGGATGACCTGGCAGCTGATGTGGTCGCCTTCGGCCAGGGCCAACGGCATGGGGGCGTGGGAGACCATCGAGGACGATCGCGCCGACTCCCACCCCGCAGCGGCGCCGCACATCTTCCCCGAGGGCGACAACTACCGCTTCACCATGCACACGGTGGACCGGGACACCAGCACGGACAGGCAGCGGCACGAGGTGACCGGCAACCGCACCTCCGGCAGCAGCTATCTGCAGTGGAAGAACGGCGAGCTGTGGCGGGTCACCTACTCCATGTACATCCCGAGCACGCTGAAGGCCACCACGACGTTCACCCACATCTTCCAGACCAAGATGCCGGGCTCGGGAACGGCCCCGATCACGGTCACCTCGCTGCGCCGGGTGGACGGCAGGCAGACCATCGAGCACAAGGTCTTCGAGCCGAACATCCTGGTCGGGAGGACGGACCTGGAGCCGCTGCACAACAAGTGGATCGACATCGACTACGAGATCAAGATCGGTGACGGCTCGTCCGGCGCGGTCAGGTGGGTGGTCAGGAACGGCGGCGCCACGGTGGCCGACGCGACGAGGACGGGCGTGGACACCTTCCTCGGGGACCGGGTGCGGCCGAAGTGGGGCATCTACCGGTCTCTGGGCGATACCTCCGGCTCGCTGCAGAACTGCCACCTGCTGCTGACGAACCTCAGGTCCTACAAGGCCGTCCCGGGGAACGGCGGAGGCGCCACCCGCTACGAGGCGGAGAACGCGACGATCTCGCAGGGCGCGGTCGAGTCCAACCACGCGGGCTACTCGGGCACCGGCTTCGTCAACGGCGACAACGTGGCCGGATCGTACGTGGAGTGGACCGTGAGCGGCACCGCCGGAGCGGCCACCCTCGGGATCCGGTACGCCAACGGCACCACCACCGTCCGCCCCGCGACGGTCACCGTCAACGGCGCGACCGTCGCCGCCGACCAGCCCTTCAACGGCACCGGTGCCTGGACCACATGGGCGACGGCCACCGTGCCCATCACCCTCGCTTCGGGCGCCAACACGGTGCGGATCACCGCCGCCACCGCAGGCGGCAACCCGAACCTCGACTACATCGAGGTGGCGCAATGAACGGCCCGCCGCACGAGAACTCCGGCCCATCGCCCGAGCCCAGCGCACCCCCGGGGAGCGGGGCGTCGCGGCGGGACGTTCTGCGGGCGGCCGTGCTCGCCACCGGGGTCGCGGCCGTGGCCGGTCCGCTCGGGGAAACGCTGGGCGCGAGCCGGGCCGCAGCCGAGGCGGGTGGCGGCAGTCGGCTCGCGACCCGTACGACCGCCGCCTCGCCATGGGACGAGGTGCCGTCGATCCTGGCCAGGATCGTCCCGCCCGCGTTCCCCGACCGGACGTTCGACATCGTCGACTACGGTGCCGTGGGGGACAACAGCGCCGACTGCACCGCCGCGTTCCGCCAGGCGATCGCCGCCTGCAACGCCGCGGGCGGCGGCCGGGTGCTGGTGCCGGCCGGCACGTTCCGCACCGGAAAGATCCATCTGCTGTCGAACGTGAACCTGCGCGTGACCGGAACGATCCGGTTCCGCACAGACCCGGGCGCGTACCTGCCGAACGTGTTCACCCGATGGGAGGGCATCGAGTGCTACAACTACTCGCCCTTCATCTACGCCAACGGCCAGACCGACATCGCGATCACCGGCACCGGCACCATCGACGGCAATGCACCGGCGGGCGAATGGTCGTCATGGGGCGGCGGGGGAGACGATCGCGACCGGTTGCGCGGGTGGGGCGCGAACGACCACCCGGTCGAGCAGCGCCAGTTCGGGGCGGGGCACCGGCTGCGTCCCAACATGATCGGCCTGTACAACTGCGCGAACATCCTGGTCGAGGGCCTCAACCTGCGCAACCCGGCCATGTGGATGCTGCACCCGGTCTACTGCACGAACGTCACGGTCAGGAACGTCACCTTCTCCAGCACCAACTCCCAGGGCGACGGCTGCGACCCCGACTCCTGCACCGACGTGTTCATCACCGGCTGCAGGTTCGACACCAACGACGACTGCATCCCCGTCAAGTCGGGCCGTGACCGCGACGGCAGAAGGGTGAACAAGCCCTCCCAGAACATCGTGGTACGCGACTGCAAGTTCTCCGGCCGCTGGGGCGGCATCACCGTCGGATCGGAGATGTCGGGCGGCGTCAGGAAAGTGTTCGCCGAGGACTGCACGTGCAACGCCGCCGACTTCCCCGGCCGCTACCCGGTCAAGTACGCCCTGTACGTCAAGACCAGCTTCAACCGGGGCGGCTTCGTCGAGGACGTCCACCTCCGCCGCTTCACCGGCCGCAACCTCGAGCGCGACGCCGTCTACATCACGATGAACTACGAAACATCCGGAAGCATCCCGCCGACCGTCAGGAACTTCACCGTGGACGGCATGACGATCGCGGGCGGGCGCTCGGCGTACAACATCGACGGCCGGAGCGCCGAGCACATCCAGAACGTGTCGATCTCCAACAGCACCTTCACCGGGATGACCAATTCCGGGAACATCGGCAACCACGTCGACGACCTTCAGCTGATCAACGTGTTCTACAACGGCCGGGACATCTCCACCCAGCCCTCCCCGGGCGTGCGATACGAGGCGGAGAACGCGACGATCTCGCAGGGCGCCGTCGAGTCCAACCACGCGGGCTACTCGGGCACGGGGTTCGTCAACTCGGCCAACGCGGCCGGCGCCTACGTCGAGTTCGCGGTGACCGCTGCGACGTCCGGCACCAAGACGCTCACGGTCCGCTACGCCAACGGCACCACCACGAACCGGCCCTACTCGGTCACGGTCAACGGCACGCTCGTCGCGCCCGCCGTCGACGCTCCCGGCACGGGGGCTTGGCGCACCTGGGCGTCGAACCCGCTGGCCATTCCCGCCGCCTCCGGCGCCAACACCATCCGGCTCACCGCCACCACCGCGGGCGGCCTGCCCAATCTCGACTACGTGGAACTCCAGCCATGACCTCTCTCGCCCGAGCCCTCCTGGTGTGCGCCCTCGCTCTCCTCTTGAGTCCCCAGCCCGCGAACGCCGCCGCCGAGTTCAACGTCCGCGACTACGGCGCCACCGGCAACGGCTCCACCAACGACGACGACGCCATCGACCGCGCCATCAACGCCGCCAGTGCCGCACCCGGCGGCATCGTGGTCTTCCCGTCCGGCCGTTACCGGGCCCGTACGATCCATCTGAAATCGCACGTCACGCTCCGGCTCGACGCCGGTGCCACCCTCCTGGCCGCGGGCAGCGGCATGGACCCGCCGGAGTCCAACCCGTACGACGACTACCAGGACTACGGCCACAGCCACTTCCACAACTCGCTCATGTGGGGCAGCGGCATCACGGACTTCCACATCACCGGCAGCGGCACGATCGACGGCGACGGCAACCTGATCACCGGCAACCCGGAACCGGGGGAGGCCGACAAGGCGCTCACGCTCACCGAGTGCTCCGACATCAGCCTGACCGGGGTCACGTTCCGGCGCGGCGGCCACTTCGCCGCCCTCATCAACGGCTGCCACGACATCACGATCGACAACCTCAAGACGATCCACTCCAGCAGCGGCGTGCGCGACGGCATCAACCTGATCAACAGCTGGAACGTCACCGTCACGAACAGCCGCATCGAGGCCAGTGACGACGCCCTCGCGTTCAAGAGCGACTACGCCCTCGGCCACACCTACACCAGCCAGAACGTGCGCGTGCGCGACACCACCGTCTACTCGCACGAGAACAACGCGCTCCAGTTCGGCTCGGAGACCTGCGGGAACTTCCGCGACTTCCGCTTCGAGAACATCACGGTCCTCGGCGCGGGCAAGGCCGGCATCGGCATCGTGTCCATGGACGGCGCGATCATCGAGGACGTCCACTACGACAACGTCTCGCTCACCAAGACCACGTCGCCGTTCTTCTTCAAGATCGGCGAGCGGAAGCGCTGTCCCGGCTCGCCGCCCGCCGGACGGATCCGCGACATCACGATCTCGAACGTGACCGGCACCGACCTGACCGCGCCCGTGGTCACCGGCACCGTCGGCGCCCGCGACTACACCAGCACGCTGACCGGCACGCCGTCGGCGGACATCGGCCCCGGCATCACGTTCAGCGACGTCGACCTGACGGTCCCCGGCGGGCACCCGGCCTCCGAGGCCGACCGGGTGCCGGGCGAGTACCTCACCACGTATCCGCCACGCGACTACGGCCCGCGCCCGTCGTTCGCCTACTGGATCAGGCACGCGACCGGGATCACGCTGTCCGGCCGGGTCCGGTTCGACGACAACGACAACCGGCCCGCCGTCATCGCCGACGACGCCTCCAGCGTGATCCTGCAGGGCATCACCCTGCAGCGCGGCAGCGGCAGCGCGTACGACGTCGGCTTCAGCGGCGTCAACGGGTACGCCGTGCGCGACAGCGCCGGCACCTCGGGCGCGGCGCTGCGCCTGCGGGCCACCGGCTCCACGCCCATCGGGGATGACCCGGTCAGCCTGTACGCCGAGGCGGAGTCCGGCACGGTCACCGCACCCATGGGGACGGTCTCGGACGGCGCCGCGTCGGGCGGCTCGTACGTGACCGTGGCCGCCGGCCGCAACAGCAAGTCCAGCGCCCCCTCCACCGGCTGGACCACGATCCCGTTCGACCTGCCGCGCGGCGGGACGTTCGCCGTGTGGGCCCGCGTGATCGCCCCCACCGACGCCGACGACTCGTTCTGGGTGCGCTCCGGCACCGGCTCGTGGACCAACTGGAACAACATCCCGCTCGGCGCCTCCTGGCACTGGGCCCGCCTGCCCGTCACGTACGACCTGGCGGCCGGGGCACGGACGATCACCTTCGCCTACCGCGAGGACGGCGCCCGCCTCGACCGGGTCGCGATCTCCAGCGACCCCGCGTTCAGCCCCACTGGCACCCCCTCGTCCTAGGAGGCGCACCATGAAACGCACGGCGCCGATCGCCGTCCTCGCGCTCCTGATCGGCCTGCTCACCGCCACCCCGGCGGGGGCCGACCTGCAACATCCGCGCCAGGCGTTCCTGCGTGACTCGGTCGCCGGCCTCTTCCTGCACTGGGGCGAGCGGACCTCGCCGCAGCACACCAGTTGCAGCGCGTGGGAGGCCGACGTCACCAACGGCGGGTGGACCCCGGCCTACTGGGTGAACGAGGCCAAGAAGCTGCACGCCCAGTACATCGTGCTGGCCACCTTCCACAGCAGGCTCGGGTACGCGCGGCCGTACCCGTCGCAGATCCCCGGCTCCTGCCGCACCACGCGGGACTTCCTCGGCGAGCTCATCGACGCCGCCGACGCGCAGGGCCTGAAGGTCATCCACTACATGACCGACGACCCGCAGTGGCACAACGAGGGGCTGTCGTCGGGCTCGTGGCTCAACTCCTCGGCCTTCTCGAGCCACGTCGGGCGCACCGTGGACCTGACCACCCGCGACGGCTTCGGCGAGTTCAGCTACCTGCAGTTCTTCGAGCAGATGCAGCGCTATCCGAAGCTGGCCGGGTTCTGGATCGACAACGACAACGCCTACTGGGAGCGCAACAACCTCTACGCCAAGATCTACCAGCAGCGCCCCGACATGACGATCTCGAACAACAACGAAGACACGCCGATCATGGACATGATCAGCAACGAGCAGAAGACCGGCATGACGCCGTCGTACGACTACCCGCAGGCGATCTACACGGCGCTGCCCCGCCTGATCGAGGCCGACTTCAAGCTCCCCACCAGTGGCCCCTGGTGGTACGGCGGCTCCGACCAGGCCGTGGACCGCAAGCTCATGTCGATGATCTACGGCCGGTACGCGCACGGCGCGTGGACTCTCGACCGTGGCGAGAACCTGCTCGACGGCGGTGCCCCCTTCTACGACACCTACGAGTGCGCCGACGGACGGCACGTCGCCGTGGGCGCCATCGAAGCGGGGTTCTTCGCCAAGCTCGTGGACGTCCTCGGCGTCGCCGGCTCGGTCGACCTCGCCGCCCAGCGGGACCCGAGCACCTGGCCGGCCATGCGGGAGCTCTTCGCGAAGGCGTTCATGACCGCTACGCGCGAGGAGTGGGCGGAGCGGTTCGCCGGCGCCGACGCCTGCGTCACGCCGGTGCTCACCATGGACGAGGTCGTCGCGCACCCCCACAACGCCGCCCGCGAGAGCTTCTTCACCGACTCCGAGGGCGCCATCCATCCGGCGCCCGCGCCCCGGTTCGCCGGCACCCCCTGCGAGAGGCCGGCGCCCGCGCCGGTCCCCGGCCGGGACACCCGCGCGATCCTGTCGGAGCTGGGACATACTTCGGAGGACATCGACAGCCTGCTGGCGGAGGGGGCCGTGCGGTGAGCGCGTACTGGCCGGAGGGGCTGCCGGCCTCGCTCGACTACCCCGAGCTGACCGTGGGGGAGCTGCTCACCGTCGCGGCAGAGCTGTACGGCGACCGCACGGCCGTCGTCGACGGAGCGGAGCGGCTGACCTTCGCCCAGTTGCGCGAGCACGCCGCCGCGTTCGCCCACGGCGTGCGGGACGCCGGCGTCGGCGAAGGTGACGTCGTCCTCCTGCACCTGTCCAACAGCATGTGGTTCCTGGTCGGCTATTACGGGGCGCTGCTCGCCGGGGCGACCGTGTCGCCGGCCAACCCGTTGCAGCCTGCGCCGGGCCTGCGCGCCCAACTCCTCGACACCGGCGCGGCCCTCGCCGTCAGCCATCCCGCCCACGTGGCCACGCTGCGCGAGGCCGCCGCCGGCGCGGCCGTGCGGACGATCGTGACCGTACCGCCGAGCGCGTGCGCGCCGTCCGCCGGGCATCCCGAGACGGGGACGTCCTTCGCGGAATTCGTCGCGGGCCGGCCCGCCGCCGCCCCGAAGACCGCCGCCGCCCCGGACGACGTGGCCCACCTCGCCTACACGGGCGGCACCACCGGGGTCCCGAAGGGCGTGCGGGTCCTGCACCGCAACGTGGTCGCCAACGTCACCCAGATGACCGCCTGGCGCGCCGCCCACCTCGTCACCGCCGATCACCGGCTCCGCCCGATCCCCGGCGTGCCCGAGGCGGGAGTGCGGCCCGGGAACGCGGTCACGGTCCTCGTGTCACCCCTGTTCCACGCGCATGCGCTCATCAACATGAACTTCCTGCTGCTGTGCGGGACCACCATCGTGCTCACCGGGCGGTTCTCTCCCGAGCTGCTGCTGACGGAGATCGAGCGCCACCGCGCCACGTACGTCACCGGCAGCCCGGCCATGTGGCACGCGGTGCTGGACAGCCCCGGCCTGGACGGCCGCGACCTCTCCGCGGTCCAGGTGATCTCCTCCGGAGCCGCCCCGATGGACCCAGCCACGCTCCGCGCGCTCGGCACGGCCTTCCCCAACGCGATGATCAGCGAGGGGTACGGGCTGACCGAGGCGACGTGCCTGGTGGCCGCCGCGCCCCTGCTGCGCAGCGCCAGGCGCAAAACCGGGAGCGTCGGCCTGCCCATCTTCGACACCGCCGTGGAGGTCCGCCCGGTCACCGGAGAGGCGGTCGCGCTCGGCCCGAACGAGGCCGGCGAGCTGTGGGTGCGCGGCCCCCAGGTCACCGGCGGCTACCTGAACCAGCCGGAAGCGAGCGCCGAGCAGTTCGCCGGCGGCTGGCTGCGCACCGGAGACATCGGGTACGTCGACGAGGACGGTTTCCTCTTCATCGCCGACCGCGCCAAGGACATGCTGATCTACAAGGGCTACAACGTCTATCCGCGCGAGCTGGAAGACATCCTGCACGGCCATCCCGGCGTGGCCGCGGCGGCGGTCGTCGCCCGGTCCGTCCCGCGCGCCGGGGAGGAGCCGGTCGCCTTCGTCGTGCCGCGGCCCGGCGCGCTCCTCGACCCCGGGGAGGTCATGGCCTACGTCGCCGAACGCGTCCTGCCGTACAAGAAGATCCGCACCGTCCACGTCGTCGACGCGCTGCCCACCTCTGCCGCCGGGAAGGTCCTCAAGGCCGAACTGCGCGCCCGGCTCGCGTGAACCACCCACGACCCCCCTTCAGGAGACCGCAAGTGGAGACCGAAGCGTTCCAGGAAGTGCTCGCCGCCGTGCGCACCTTCGTGCGCAAGGAGGTCGTGCCGGCCGAAGACGTCATCGAGCAGACCGACGAGATTCCCGACGCCATCCGCGCGAAGGCGGCCGACATGGGGCTCTTCGGCTTCGCGCTGCCCGAGGAGTACGGCGGCCTCGGGTTCTCGATGACCGAGGACGTCCAGCTCGCGATGGAGCTCGGCTACACCACGCCGGCCTTCCGCTCGATGCTCGGCACCAACAACGGCATCGCCGGCCAGGTGCTGGTGAACTTCGGCACCGACGAGCAGAAGCGGCGCCACCTGCCGGACCTCGCCGCCGGGGCCAAGATCGCCTCGTTCGCGCTGACCGAGTCGGAAGCGGGCTCGGACCCGAGCGGGTTGCGGACCCGCGCGGTCCGCGTCGAGGGCGGTTATCGGATCACCGGACAGAAGCGGTTCATCACCAACGCGGACCGGGCCGACCTGTTCATGGTCTTCGCCAGGACGAACGCCGACACCGAGGGCACCAAGGGCATATCCGTCTTCGCGGTCGAGTCCGGGGCCACCGGGCTCAGCGTCGGCCCCAAGGACGAGAAGATGGGGCAGCGTGGCGCGCACACCGCGGAGGTCTTTTTCGACGACGTTCTCGTGCCGGAGTCCGCGCTGATCGGCGGGGTCGAGGGCGAGGGCTTCGCGGCCGCCATGCGCTCGCTGGCACGCGGCCGGCTGCACATCGCGGCGGTCTGCGTCGGGCTCGCGCAGCGGCTCGTCGAGGAGAGCGTCAACCACGCCGCGGCGAGCCGGCAGGGCGGCCGTCCCATCGCGGAGTTCCAGCAGGTGCAGGCGATGCTCGCGGACTCGCAGACCGATGCCATGGCGGGCCGGGCGATGGTGCTGGACGCGGCGAGGGCGTACGACGACGGCGGCGACCGCCGCATGACGCCGTCGTGCGCGAAGCTCTTCTGCTCCGAGATGGTGTGCCGGGTGGCCGACCGCGCCGTCCAGATCCACGGCGGCATGGGCTACATGCGGACGGTCCCGGTCGAGCGGTTCTACCGTGACGCCCGCCTGTTCCGGCTGTACGAGGGCACCAGCGAGGTGCAGAAGGTCATCATCGCCAAGCAACTGCTCAGGGGGGCGGGTCGTTGACCGACCGCGCGCGGCCGCTGCGCGGCATGCGGATC
The DNA here is from genome assembly GCF_052068215.1 of Nonomuraea sp. H19. Classification (NCBI taxonomy): domain Bacteria; kingdom Bacillati; phylum Actinomycetota; class Actinomycetes; order Streptosporangiales; family Streptosporangiaceae; genus Nonomuraea; species Nonomuraea sp. H19. Next base: position 132,476 of record NZ_JBQHCV010000015.1, read on the forward strand.
ATCGAGCTGTCGAGCTACGTGGCGACCCCGCTGAGCGGGATGACCCTCGCTCAGCTCGGCGCCGACGTGATCCGGGTCGAGCCGATCGGCGGCGCCGTCGACCGCACCCGCTGGCCGCTCGCCGAGAGCGGGACGAGCCTCTACTGGTCGGGGCTGAACAAGGGCAAGCGCGCCATCGAGGTGGACCTGTCCTCCGAGCGGGGACGCCGGCTCGTCGCCGATCTGGTCGTCAGCGGCGGAGAGCGCGGCGGGATCGTGATCAGCAACTCCGAGCGCTACCCCGAGCTGACCTTCGAGACGTTGCGCGCGCGCCGCGCCGATGTGATCTGCGTGCTGCTGACCGGCCGCCGGGACGGCGGGGCCGCGGTGGACTACACCGTCCAGGCGGCGACCGGGTTCCCCCTGCTGACCGGCCCCTCGCACGTGGCGCACCCGGTGAACAACGTGGTGCCCGCCTGGGACGTGGCCGCCGGACTCTACCTGGCGGTCGGGCTGCTGGCCGCCGAACGGCACCGCCTGCTGACGGGCGAGGGGCAGCAGGTGCGGGTCGCCCTGGAGGACGTCGCCCTGGCGACCGCCGGCAACCTCGGCTACCTCGCCGAAGCGCAACTGGGCGGCACGCTCCGGGAACGCGACGGCAACCACGTCTACGGCACCTTCGGCCGTGACTTCGCCACCGCCGACGGCGAGCACCTGATGATCGTGGCGCTCACCGCCAGGCACTGGCGGGACCTGCTGGCCGCGACCGGTCTCACCGGCGTGGTCTCGGCGCTGGCCGCCGCGCTCGGGGCGGACTTCGACGAGGAGTCGCAGCGGTATCGGCACCGCAAAGTGCTCGGCGAGCTGCTCGCCGGCTGGTTCGCGACCCGTACCCGCGCCGAGGCGGAGGCGGCCCTGCGCGCCACCCGCGTGCTGTGGTCGGCGTACCGGAGCTTCGCCGGCCTCGTCGCCGGCCTGCCGGAGCATCCGCTGATGGGACGGATCGACCAGCCCGGGGCCGGCGAGCATTGGGCGCCGGGCTCCCCCGTGGTGATGGACGGGGAGCAGTCGCCTCCGGCGGCGTCGCCGCCGGTGGGCGGGCACACCGGCGAGGTGCTGCGGGCCGAGCTCGGCCTGTCCGCGGCGGACCTCGCGGCGCTGCGGGAGAAGGGTGTGGTCCGCACGCGCCCCGACGGGCAGGACACGGAATGACGAACGGAAGAAGCTGATCATCCATGGCACTACTCGCCGACAAGACCGCGGTCATCACCGGCGGCGCCCAGGGCATTGGGCTCGCCATCGCGGAGGTCTTCGTGACGGAGGGCGCGCGGGTCGTCCTCGGTGACCTGAACCTGGAGGCCGCCGAGGCGGCGGCCAAGGACCTCGGCGGCCCCGCGGTGGCCCGGGCGGCGCGCTGCGACGTCACCGATTCCGCCGACGTGGACGCCTTGGTCCAGACGGCGCTGGAGGCCTTCGGCTCGCTGGACGTCATGGTCAACAACGCCGGGATCACCCGCGACGCGACCATGCGGACGATGACCGAGGAACAGTTCGACCAGGTCATCGACGTGCACCTCAAAGGCACCTGGAACGGCACGCGCAAGGCGGCCGCGATCATGCGCGAGCAGAAGAGCGGCGCGATCGTGAACATCTCGTCGCTGTCGGGGAAGGTCGGCATGGTCGGCCAGACCAACTACTCCGCCGCCAAGGCCGGCATCGTCGGCCTGTCCAAGGCCGCCGCCAAGGAGCTGGCGCACCACGGCGTGCGGGTCAACGTCATCCAGCCGGGCCTGATCCGGTCGGCCATGACCGAGGCGATGCCGCAGCGGGTGTGGGAGCAGAAGCTGGCCGAGATCCCGATGCAGCGCGCCGGCGAGGTGCGCGAGGTCGCCGGCGTCGCGCTGTTCCTGGCCTCCGGCCTGTCCTCCTACATGACCGGCACCGTGCTGGAAGTGACCGGCGGAAGGTTCATGTGAGCTGGACACCGCACACCGTCACCAGCACCGAGACGGTCGATCCCCATCCCGTGGCGGCGCTGTCGGCCCTGTTCGACGACGGCACGCCCGCGCTCGGCCCGGGAGACGCCCTGCCACCGCTGTGGCACTGGCTCGCCCTGGCCCGCTGGCCCCGTTCGGCCGCGCTCGGCGCGGACGGCCATCCGAAGCGCGGGTCGTTCCTGCCTCCGGTGGAGCTGCCCCGGCGCATGTTCGCGGGCGGCGAGATCGTCTTCCACGCCCCGCTCACGGTGGGCGGCACGGTACGCCGCGAGGCGTGCGTGGAGTCGGTCACCGAGAAGACGGGCCGCTCCGGCCGGCTGGTCGTGGTGGTCGTCGCCACCAGGCTCTACGACGACGACCGGCTCGCGATCGAGGAGCGGCAGGACCTCATCTACCGGGAGGCCGGCGCCGTCGCCGCCGCGGACGTCCCGCCCGAGCCGGCGGCCCTCGCCGGCGCCCCCTTCACCCGGGCAGGAGAGTGGTCGTGGAATCTGGCCACGGACCCGGCCCTGTTGATGCGGTTCAGCGCGGCGACGTCGAACCCGCACCGCATCCACTACGACTGGCCGTACGCCACCCGCGTCGAGGGCTATCCCGGCCTGGTGGTGCATGGTCCCCTGATGACCCTCGCCCTGGCGGAGGTGCTGCGCCTGGAGAGCCACGGCGCGCCGGTCCGGAGCCTGCGCCACAGGAACCGCAAGCCCCTGTTCTGCGGCCAGGCCGCGCGGCTGCGGCGGATCGAGGACGCCGCGCCGCTCACCCTGGGCCTGTTCGGCCCGGACCTCGAGCCCTGCAGCACCTTGACGATCGAGCAGGAAGGCACCGGCCATGCGTGAAGCGGTCATCTGCGAGCCCGTCCGCACCCCGATAGGCCGCTACGGCGGGATGTTCAAAAGCCTGACGGCGGTCGACCTCGGGGTGACCGCGCTCAAGGGCCTGCTCGACCGGACCGGCATCGCGCCGGAGGCGATCGAGGACGTCATCCTCGGCCACTGCAACGCCACCGGCGAGGCGCCCGCGATCGGCCGGGTCGTCGCCCTCGACGCCGGCCTGCCGGTCAGCGTCCCCGGCCTGCACCTCGACCGCCGGTGCGGCTCCGGCCTGCAAGCCGTCCTCTACGCCGCCATGCAGGTGCAGACGGGCGCCCACGAGGTGGTGGTCGCGGGCGGCGTCGAGAGCATGAGCAACGCCGCGTTCTACTCGGTCGACATGCGGTGGGGCGCGAAGAACGGCATCGCGCTGCACGACGGCCTGGCCCGCGCCCGGGTGACGGCGGGCGGCAGGAGCCATCCCGTCCCCGGCGGCATGCTGGAGACGGCCGAGAACCTGCGCCGCGCGTACGCGATCCCGCGCGCGGAACAGGACGAGCTGGCCCTGCTGTCCCACCAGCGGGCGGTCAGGGCCCAGGCCGGCGGGATCCTGGCCGAAGAGATCATCCCGACTCCCGTCAAGGGCACTCTGGCCGACACCGACGAGCACCCGCGCCCCGGCACCTCCCTGGAGTCGCTGAGCGCGCTCAAGCCGCTCCTGCTCGACTCCGATCCGGAGGCGACGGTCACCGCCGGCAACGCCAGCGGGCAGAACGACGCGGCCGCCATGTGCCTCGTCACCACGCCCGAGCGGGCCGCGCGGCTCGGCCTGCGACCGCTGGTCCGTCTCGTGTCGTGGGCCGTGGCCGGAGTCGAGCCGGAGACCATGGGCATCGGACCGGTCCCCGCCACCGCGGCCGCCCTGGACCGCGCCGGCCTGTCCCTTGACGACATGGACCTCATCGAGCTGAACGAGGCGTTCGCGGCCCAGGCGCTGGCGGTCATGAGGGAGTGGAAGTTCGGCGAGAAGGACCTGGAGCGGACGAACGTCCATGGCTCCGGCATCTCGCTCGGCCATCCGGTCGGGGCGACCGGCGTGCGGATGCTCGCGACGCTGTCCCGGGAGCTGCACCGGCGCGAAGCCCGGTACGGCCTGGAGACCATGTGCATCGGCGGCGGCCAGGGGCTGGCCGCGGTCTTCGAGCGGGTGACGGCATGACCGCGCGCGTCTTCACGTCCCTGGAAGAGGTGGAGAAAGCCCTCGGCGAGCCGATCGGGCCCAGCGACTGGCTGGTCGTGGACCAGGAGCGCATCGACGTCTTCGCCGACGCCACCGGGGACCGCCAATGGATCCACGTCGACGTCGAACGGGCCGCGTCCGGGCCGTTCGGGGGCACCATCGCGCACGGATACCTGACCCTGTCGCTGATCCCCCACTTCGGCCGGCAGCTCTTCCGCCTGGACTTCGGCCGGGCGCGCATCAACTACGGCCTCAACAGGGCGCGCTTCCCCGCCCCCGTGCCCGCCGGGTCGCGCCTGCGGGCCCAGGCCACCCTCGTCGACCTGCGGCGGACCGATGCGGGCGGCGCTCTCACGACGCGCTACACCATCGAGATCGACGGGGGACGGAAACCCGCCTGCGTCGCCGAAACCATCACCCTCCTTCTCCAAACCTGAGGACTTCGGATGGACGACAATCTCGCCCGCGCCACGGCCGTCGTCGAACTGCTGCGAGCCGTGATCGACAAGGCCGCGCACTCGGCGGACCAGGACCAGACCGTGGCCTACGACGTGGCGTCGATGTCGTCGGCGGTCGCGGCGGCCGTCGAGCTCCTCGACCACGACGCGGACCTGGCGCTGCTGTACGCCGCCGACGTCGCCGCGGACCTGGCCGGCCGCCTGACCGGCAGGGAGTCCCAGTGGGGCGTCGACAGGACGGCTCTGGACGGCATCGCCGGCGACGTCGCCGCCGGGCGGGACCCGGCCTTCCTGGAACGCGTCGCCGAGCGCGTACTGGCCACCCGGGAGGCGGGGCCGCGGGGCCTGTCCGAGGACCTGGAGCTGGTCCGCTCCGCCGTCCGCCAGTTCGCCGCCGACCGCATCATCCCCGCGGCGGACCGGATCCACCGGGACGACGAGGACATCCCCGCCGACATCATCGACGGACTCGCGGACATGGGCTGCTTCGGGCTGTCCATCCCGGACGCGTACGGCGGCACCGACGATCTGCTGAGCATGGTGGTGGTGACCGAGGAGCTCTCCCGGGCCTCCCTCGGCGCCGCCGGCTCGCTCATCACGCGCCCAGAGATCATCGGCACCGCGATCTCCCGCGGCGGCACCGAGGAGCAGAAGCGGCGCTGGCTGCCGGCCATCGCCTCGGGGGAGCGGCTGTGCGCGGTCGCGGTGACCGAGCCGGACCACGGGTCGGACGTGGGCGCGATCACCACCAGCGCCGTCCGGGACGGCGACGACTGGATGCTGACCGGCGTCAAGACCTGGTGCACCTTCGCCGGTCGCGCCCACTACCTCCTGGTCCTCGCCCGGACGGACCCGGACCGGGCGGCCGGCCACCGGGGTCTGTCGCTCTTCGTCGTGGAGAAACCGTCCTTCTCCGGCCACGAATGGAGCCTCACCCAGGAGGGCGGCGGGACGGCCGAGGGGCGGGCCATCCGCACCCTCGGCTATCGGGGCATGCACTCGTTCGAGGTCCGCCTCGACCGATGGCGCGTCCCCGCGGCCGCCCTGATCGGCCTGGACGACGGCCTCGGCCGCGGGTTCTACCTGCAGATGCAGGCGTTCGCCAACGCGCGGCTGCAGACCGCGGCCCGCGCCGTCGGGGTCATGCAGGCGGCGCTCGAACTCGCCGTGGACTACGCGCGGCAGCGTACGGTCTTCCGCCGGCCGCTCGCCGACCACCAGCTGACCCGCGCCAAGATCGCCAGGATGGCCGCGCTGATCGCCGCCTGCCGGGCCTTCGCGTTCGCGGCGGCGCGGGCGGTGACGGCCGGCGACGGCCAGCTGGAGGCCGCGCAGGTCAAGCAACTCGCCTGCCGGGCGGCCGAATGGGTCACCAGGGAAGCCCAGCAGCTGCACGGCGGCTACGGGTACGCGGAGGAATACAGCATCTCGCGGCTGTTCGTCGACGCCCGGGTGCTGTCCATCTTCGAGGGCGCCGACGAAGTCCTCGCCCTGCGCGTCATCGCCCCCCGGCTGGCGAAGCGCTGACGGCGCCCCGCGCCTGCTGTCGCAACTCGTGCTTGCGCACCTTGCCGCTCGCGTTGCGCGGCAGCGCGGCCACGACGGACAGCAGGCGCGGGCACTTGTACGCGGCCAGCCGCTCCCGGCACCATCGCGTGATCTCCTCCGCCGTGGGCGGATCGGCGGGGTTTGCCGGCACCACGATGGCCAGCGGCGTCTCGCCCCACTTGTCGTGCGGCGCGCCGACCACGGCCACCTCGGCCACCTTGGGGTGGGCGGCCACAACGTCCTCCACCTCGACGCAGTAGATGTTCTCGCCACCCGAAATGATCATGTCTTTGAGGCGGTCGACGACGTAGATGTAGCCTTCGTCGTCCTGCCGCACCAGGTCGCCGGAGTGGAACCAGCCGCCCTCGAACGCCTCGGCGGTCTCGGCGGGCTTGTTCCAGTATTCGCGCATCACGCACGGGCCCCGGTAGACGATCTCACCGACCTGGCCGCGCGGGACGTCGGCGCCGTCCGCGTCGACGATGCGCACCTCCACGTTGAGCATCGGCGTGCCGACCGAGCCGATCTTCCGCAGCGCGTCCCGGCCCTGCAGGATCGTGGCGACGGCCGCGGTCTCGGTCTGCCCGAACGACGTGGTGATGTTGGCGTGGCCGAACAGCTCGATCATCCGGCGCAGCAGCGTCGTCGAGGCCGGCGAGGCCCCCCAAGTGATCACCCGCAGGGCGGAGAGGTCCCGGTCGGCGATGCCGGGCAGGTCGCAGATCGCTTGCCACTGCGACGGCACGAAGAAGCACGAGCTGATCCGCTCGCGCTCGAGCAGGTCCACGACATGGGCCGGGTCGAAGGCGGCGGAGCGGCCGAGCACCGTCCGCCCGCCGACGAAGAGACAGGTCAGCAGGGCCGCCACTCCGGCGATGTGGAACAGCGGCGTGGCGAGCAGCCAGGTCCGCGCGTCCGGCGGCAGCCCGGTGTGGACGAGCTTGCTGACGGTCTGGATCATCAGGTTGTTGTGCGTGAGCACCGCGCCCTTGGGGCGGCCCGTCGTGCCCGACGTGTACATGATGAACGCGGCGGAGTCCGGGTCCACCGCCATAGGCTCGCGGCCGGGCGGCGCGGACCGCAGCGCCCGCTCGTACGCCTCGGCGCCCTCGGGAAGGTCGTCCTCGGCCCCGATGACCAGGCACGCGCGTACCGAGGCGAGTCCGGCGCGGGCCTTGTTCAGGACCGGCACGAGCCGGTCGGCCACGATGACGAGCACCGCGCCGCTGTCGGCGAGCTGGTAGGCGATCTCGTCGGCGACCAGCCGGAAGTTGAGCGGCACGCAGATGGCGCCGATCCGGGCGCACGCGAAGTACGCCTCCACCATCTCCGGTCCGTTGTGCGCCAGCACCACGACCCGGTCGCCCGGCCCGGCCCCGCGCTCGGCGAACGCGCCGGCCAGCTGGGAGACCCGCTCGTCGAGCTGCCGGTAGGTGCTGTGGACACCGTCGAACGTCAACGCCACCGCGTCCGGCGTCACGCGCGCGTGCCGCGCGAGCTGGTCGCTGATCGTCATGCCCGCGTACGCGGCGAGAGGAGTCGTCATCACTGGTCCCGCCAGATCGGCGCGCGCTTCTCGGCGAAGGCGCGGGCGCCCTCCTGCGCGTCGGCGGACGCCGACACCACCGCCCATACCTCCCGCTGCGCCGCGAACGCCTCCGTATCGGTGTAGTCCACCGACGACGAGAGGATCTGCTTGGACGCGCGCACCGCGAACGGCGCGTTGGCGGCGATCCGGGCGGCCAGCGCCCGCGCTCCTTCGAGCGCGCCGCCCGGCTCGGTGAGCACGTTGACCAGCCCGTACGCGTGCGCCGCCGGTGCCGGGAGCGGGTCGCCGGTCAGCACCAGCTCCATGGCCAGGTGGTACGGCAGCGCCTTGGCCACCCGCAACAGGCCGCCGCCCACCGCGATCAGGCCCCGCTTGACCTCGGGCAGGCCGAACACGGCGTCCCGGGCCGCGACCACGAGGTCGGCGGCGAGCGCCAGCTCGCAGCCGCCGGCGACGGCCGCCCCCTCGACCGCCGCGATCAGCGGTTTGGCCGGAGGGCGCTCGGTGATGCCGGCGAAGCCGCGACCCGGCAGCGCGGGCTTCTCGCCGCGCGTGAACGCCTTCAGGTCCATGCCGGCGCAGAACGTGCCGCCCGCCCCGGTCAGGATCCCGACGAGCAGGTCGGGACGGGACTCGAACTCGTCGATCGCGGCGGCGAGTGCCTTCGTCGCCTCCAGGTCCACCGCATTGCGCGCCGCGGGCCGGTTGATGGTCATGACCGCGACGCCGTCGGCGAACTCGGTCAGCACTGTGCTCACTCCGGAACTCCCTTCGGGGTGTGGCAGCCGGCCGGCCTCACAGGCCGACGGACTTGGCGATGATGCTCTTCATGACCTCGCTGGTGCCGCCGTAGATGCGGGTGACCCTGGCGTCGGCGTACATGCGGGCGATCGGATACTCCAGCACGTATCCGTAGCCGCCGTGCAGCTGGAGGCACTTGTCGACGACGCGCGACTGCGACTCGGTGCAGAAGAGCTTGACCTTGGCCGCGTCGGCCGCGCTCAGCCCGCCGGCGTCGTGCTCCTCCAGCGCGCGGTCGACCAGCGCCTGACCCGCCTCCACGTCGGTCGCGCACTCGGCGAGCACGAACTTGGTGTTCTGAAAGCCGGACAGGGGCTGGCCGAAGACGTTCCGCTCCCTCACGTACCCGAGGGTGAGCTCCAGCGCCGCCGCCGCGGCCGCCTGCGCGTTCACCGCGATGGACAGCCGCTCCTGCGCGAGGTTGTGCCCGAGGTAGTCGAACGCCCGGCCCTCCTCGCCGAGGAGGTTCGCGGCCGGCACGCGGACGTCCTCGAAGGACAGCTCGGCGGTGTCCTGCGCCTTCAGGCCGATCTTCTCCAGGTTGCGGCCCACCGAGAAGCCGGCCGAGGCCGCCTCGACGACGAGGATGCTGAGGCCGGCCCGCCGGTTGCCCGACGGCGGGGACGTGCGGGCGACGACGAGCACCAGGTCGGCGTTGACAGCGCCGGTGATGAAGGTCTTGGCTCCGTTGAGGAGGTAATGGTCACCGTCGAGCGCTGCGGTCGTGGCGATGCCGGCCAGGTCGGAGCCCGTGCCCGGCTCGGTCATCGCGATCGCGGTCATCAGCTCCCCGGAGGCCACTCCGGGCAGCCAGCGCCGCTTCTGCTCGTCGTCGGCGTAGCGCAGCAGGTACGGCAGCACGATGTCGGTGTGCACCCGTATCGGGCCGAGGGCCATCTTTGCGTGCGCCAGTTCCTCGTTCACCACGGCGTTGAACTTGAAACTGCGCTGGCCGCCGCCTCCGTACTCCTCCGGGACCTGGAGACCGAGGATGCCCAGCTTGCCCAGCAGCCGGTAGAAGTCGCGGGGCGCCGCGCCCGCCTTCTCCCACTCCGGAAAGACCGGGGCGACCTCGCGGGCGAGGAAGTCGCGGACGGTGGCTCGGAACGTCTCGTGGTCCTCGTCGAAGACGGTGCGTCGCATCACTTCTCCTCTGGGCGCCCAGCTTATCGAACGATCGTTAAGTATGGAAAGGTGGAGCCCCGCCGGCCGTGGCGTCACTAGCTCTTGGCGGTGCGGTGCTCCGCCAGCGTGAGCGACAGATGGACGTAGCGCTCCACCAGGTCGGTGACGCTCAGGTCGCCGGACGGCTGATACCACTGGGCGACCGCGTTGCACATCGCCAGGATCGCCCGCTGCGCCTCATCGGGGTACGGCGTGGCGAAGACGCCGCGCGCCACGCCGTCGTCGATGATCTCCCGCAGCAGCTTGGGCAGCGCGTCGCGCCGCTCGACGAACCGCTGCAGCCGCTCCGGCTCCAGGTGGCGCAGCTCCCGCAGGGCGAGCAGGCTGTCGACCTGGCGTCGTATCCGGTATTCCACCGTGGCCCGCACGAAGGCGCCCAGCCGCGCCGCCGGGTCGTCCCCGGCGGCGGTCATCGCCGTCTGGCAGCTGGTGAAGCAGTCCGCGAGCGCGTCCTCCAGCAGCGCGTGGAGCAGCTCCTGCTTACCGTCGTGGTAGTAGTAGAGCGCCGACAGGCTCACTCCCGCGCTCTTGGCGATGTCCCGGATCGACGCGGCGTGATAGCCGCGCTCGGCGAAGATGTCGCGAGCCGACCGCATGATCGCGGCAAGCCCATTGCCCCTGGTCACCACCGGAGGCTGTTGTTCCGCCGCATCGGCCGTGCCGCGTTTCGCCATTACCACATCCTAAGCCACGTCATCGAATAGTTGATCTTTCCGGCCGGCGGCCGGTCAGGTACCCGTCTTCACCTGATACTCCTTGGCGAGGTCGGACACCTTGAAGTCCTCGACGAGCTTCATACCGGCGTAGACGTCCTTGCCGGGCCGGTGGATCTGGCTCGCCCGCGAGGTCGGCTGCGCCGGGTCGGACAGGTCGAGCGCCGGCCCCAGCCCGTCGATGCTGAAGCTGGTCACCTTGGCGCGGGCCGCGAGCGCGCCCTTGCGCGTCAGGTCGCCGCACGTCCCGCTGATGATCTTCGCGAACAGGTGGGTCGACAGGTAGGCGAGCACGACCGCGCCGCCCGACTCGGGCTGCTGCGCGCCGAACTTGGCCTTCCACTTGTCCGCGAGCTGCTTCACCGCGGGCGTGTCCGCGCTGAGCAGCCCGATACCGGACACCCGGTAGTAGTGCTCGAGCAGGGCGGGCGCGGCAGCCGTCGACAGCAGGCTCGTGCTGAACGTCGCGACGTTGCCCATGATCGGCACGTCCAGCCCGGCCGCCTGGGCGGCGCCGGCCACCGCCGCGGTCTGCTTGGCCGTGGAGTCCAGCAGGATGGCCTTGGCGCCGGCCGCCTTCATCGCGTTCACCTGGCTGGTGAGGTCGGCGTCGGTCGGCTTGATCTGCTGGCCCACCAGCTTCAGCCCCAGCTTCCCGGCGGCGAACGTGCTGCCCTTCAAGCTGTTCTCGCCGAGCTCGCCCTCCAGGTAGATGTGCCCGAGCGTGTCGCCGGACTTCAGCATGCCCTCGCGCACCATCCAGTCGACGCTGTTGATCGCCTGGATGTCGTACGTGGAGCCGACCACGAGCAGATGCGGGTCGCCGAGCAGGGTGGGCGCGAACGCGGTCAGGCCCACCAGCATGTCGTTCGCGGCGATCTTGTCCCGCAGCGCCGAGGTGATCGCCGAGCCGTAGACGTTGAGGAAGCCGAGCACCTGCGGCGCGACCTCGTCGTAGGCCGTGATCGCCTTCTGCACGTCGTAGCCGTGGTCCCGGACGACCAGCTCGATCTTCTTGCCGCACACGCCGCCGGCCGCGTTGATCTCGTCGACGGCGAACTGGCTGGCGGCGTTGCTGGTCTTGCCGGACGTGGCGAACGCGCCGGACAGGTCCACCAGCATGCCCAGCTTGATGGTGGAGTCGCTGACGCCGGGGGCGCCCGCGGCGGTCGAGGAACTGGTGGCCTTGGTCGAGCACGCGGCGATGGACAGGGTGAGTACGAGGGCGGCTGCGGCGAAGACGGGTGGACGGGACCGGTTCATGTCGTTCTCCTGGCCATTAAGGGGGGTGGGGTGGTGGTTCAGTGGGCGCGCCGGTCCCGGATGCCGTGCGCGATCGCGCTCAGCCCGCCGGGCCGGGTCAGCATGACGACCACGAGGAGCGCGCCGTAGACGAACTGCGCGGCGATGGACGCGTCGAGCCCGTCCTGGCCCGGCGCGACGACGAGCGGCAGCACGTCCGCATACCGGGACAGCACGATCGGCAGGGCGATCACGAACGTCGCGCCGATGATCGCGCCGGACGTCGAGCCGAGCCCGCCAAGGATGATCATCGCGAGGAAGTCGATGGAGAGCTGGAGGTTGAAGTAGTCGGGGACGGCACGCTGGAAGGCCAGCGCCGTCAGCACGCCGGCGACGCCGGCGTACATCGAGGACAGGACGAACGCGGCCGCCTTCGTGCGCTGGACCCGCACGCCCATCGCGGCGGCGCCCACCTCGCTGTCGCGCATCAGCCGGAACGCCCGGCCGGGCCGGCCCCGTAGCACGTTGCGGGCGATCAGCGTCGCGGCGACGGTGATCACCAGGAAGAGGTACCAGAGGCTCTCCACCGCGCCGAACGGCACGCCGAGCACGACGAGGCCCGCGCCGTCGGAGAAGGCGAACCCACCCAGCGCGAACGGCTCCACCGAGCGCCCGTCGTAGCCACCGGTCACCGGCCGCAGGTTGAGCATCAGGTGGTGGCCGAGGAACACCAGGCCCAGCGAGGCGATCCCGAGATAGATGCCGCGCAGCCGGCTGGCGACCGGGCTGAACAGCAGGCCGCACAGCCCGGCGAGCAGGGTCGCGAGCACGGCCGCCACGAGCGGGGGCAGCCCCAGGCCCTGTACGTGGCCCGCGTCGCCGCCGGCGAGGAACGCGTACCCGTACGTGCCGACCGCGACGAAGAACGCGTGGCCGAGCGAGAGCTGCCCGGCCGCGCCGAACAGGATGGTCAGGCCCAGCGCGCCGACCGCCGCGGCCATCGAGAACAGGCCGATGCGCAGCCAGAACGCGTCCACGTACAGCGGCAGGGCCACGAGTACGACGACCGCGGCCACCAGGGCGGCGACGCCCAGCAGCCGGTGCGGCAGCGCCCGGGCGACGGCCGGCCGGGCCTCGGCCTCGGGCTCGGATTCGACCGGCAGGGGAGGGGCGACGGTCTTGTCAGACACGGCTGAACTCCTTCGACCCGAACAGTCCGGACGGCCGCCACAGCAGCACGACGATCATCACGAGATAGGCCACGACGTCACCCACGCCGAGCCCGAGGAAGGCGAGCGAGTCCTGGTTGCCGGCCACGAGCACCTGGACGACCCCGACGATGAGCCCGCCCGCGATGGCGCCGCCGAGCGAGTCGAACCCGCCGATGATGGCCGCGGGGAAGGCGGTGATCGCGACCGCCTCCATGCTCACGCTGACGCCGGGACTCGGGAACGACGCCAGGCCGATGCCGGCCAGCGTGGCCAGCAGCCCGGCCACCACCCAGGCGGAGGCGGAGACCCGGCGCAGGCGGATCCCCACCAGCGCCGCCCCTTCGGCGTCGGCGATGGACGCGCGCATCGCCAGCCCCCAGCCGGTCAGCGTGAGCAGCGCGGTGAGAGCGCCGATCAGCAGCGGCACGGCCACCACGGTGATGACGACCGTGAGCGGGAGCGTCAACGGGCCGAGGTGGACCACGTGGCCGTCCCACGGCGCGCCCAGCGGCACCACCTGTTCTCCCAGGCGGCGCGTCAGCTCCGCGGTCAGCACGACGTTCAGGCCGATCGTGACGATCGCCATCGCGTGGTGGTTGTGCCGCTCGATGCGGGCCATCAGCAGCCGCTCGGTCGCCTGCCCCAGCAGGCCGGCGACCGCGAGGCCGAGCGACGCGGCCGCGGGGAACCCGAGGTGCGGCTGGGCGACGGCGACCACGTACACGCCGAGCAGCAGGAACGACGCGTGCGCGAAGTTGACCACCCGGGTGGCCTTGAAGACGATGACGAATCCGAGCGTGATGAGCGCGTAGAGCAGGCCCAGGGATACGCCGTTGACGAGCAGCTCCATGAGACGGGTCATCGTGACGTCCTCTCTGCCCCTCGGCTGGTCCTGGGTTCGGCCGGTGCGTCGTCGGCCGCGGTCGGCGTGTCGTCCGGCGCGGCCTCGGTCGGGACGCCGAGGTAGGCGGTGACCACGGTGGGGTCCCGGCGCACCTCCGCGGGTGCGCCTTCGGCCACGACCCGGCCGAAGTCGAGCACCGTGATGCGGTCGGCGATCGACATGACCACGCCCATGTCGTGCTCCACGAACACCACGGTGAGGTCGAGGGACTCGCGCGCCGCGAGGACGAGCTGCCCCAGCTCCCAGCTCTCCGTGGTGTTCAGGCCGGCGACCGGCTCGTCGAGGATGAGCAGGCGCGGCTCCAGGCACAGGGCCCTGGCGAACTCCAGCCGCTTCAGGTCGCCGAAGGGCAGCCGCCCCGCGGTGGCGCCGAGCCGCGCCGAGAGACCGACGAAGTCGGCGATCTCCCGGACCCGCGCCTCGTGGCGGCGCTGCTCGCGGCGCCCGAGCCAGAACGCGGTCGCGACCAGCCCGGCGCGGGTCAGCCGGTGCCGGCCGACCATCAGGTTGTCCAGCACCGACTCCTGCGGCGAGACGACGATGTTCTGGAACGTCCTGCCGACCCCCAGCGCCGCGACCCGGTCCGGCCGCAGCCTGGTCACCTCGTGCTCGTCGAGCAGGATGCGCCCGCCGGCCACGGGGTAGATGCCGCACAGTGCGTTGAGCAGCGACGACTTCCCGGCCCCGTTGGGGCCGATGACCGCGTGCACCGTGCCCGGCTCGACGGTGAACGACACCTCGTCCAGCGCGCGCAGACCGCTGAACGCCACGCTCACCGCCTCCACCGCCAGGCGGGGCGGGCTCATGCCGTCCACCGGGCCAGCCGGCGCACGGGCAGCCGCTCATCCGATACGCGCACGTCTTCTCCCAGATAGAGCCGGCGTACCTCGTCGCTGCGGGACAGCTCGCCCGCCGGTCCGTTCAGCACCACACGACCGAGCTCCAGCACGTACGCCCGGTGCGCGACGGACAACGCCATCGCCGCGTTCTGCTCCACCAGCAGCACGGGCACGCCCGCACGGCTGATCTCGCCCACGGTCTCGCCGATCTGCTTGACCAGCAGCGGCGCCAGGCCGAGTGACGGCTCGTCGAGCAGCAGCAGCTTCGGCTGGGACATCAGCGCGCGGGCGATGGCCAGCATCTGCTGCTCGCCGCCGGACAGCGTGCCGGCGCGCTGCCGGCGCCGCTCGGCCAGCCGGGGGAACATCTCGAACAACCGGCGGCGGGTACGTGCCCGCGCCTCGCGAGAGCGGACGGTGATGGCGCCCGCGTCGAGGTTCTCGTCGACGGTGAGCGCGCCGAACACGTGCCGCCCCTCCGGGACCTGCACCAGCCCGCCGGCCACCACGGCCGCCGGGTTGGCTCCGGCGATCTCCTGTCCCAGGAACCGGATCGACCCCGCGGCGACCGATCCGCCGTGTAACGGCAGCGTGCCGGAGATGGCCCGCATGAGGGAGGTTTTGCCCGCGCCGTTGGCGCCGAGCAGCGCGACCACGCCCGCCTCGACGACTTCGAGGCTCACCCCGTGTAGTACCGGCTCGCGTGCGCCGTAGCGGATGACAAGGCCTTCGATGTCCAGCATGCGGCCTCCTGAGGTGCCGTGCTTTGGAGCGATCGTTCGTTAAGTTCGAGTTGCCACTATCGGACGTTCGTTAAGTACGCGTAATGTAGGTGGCTGTTGAGACGTACGTCAACACCTCCGCGGGAGCGGGTTCGCACCGGCCCGGCCCGCCCGTCCAGCCTGCCGGAGCGGAGTTCCCCCAGGCCCCGGCCCATTCCTTCTGATCCTGGAGGTTTGCTATGCGGATCGGCACCACCCTCGCCTACAGCGGCGGTTTCCGGCAGGCGGCCGCGGGCCTGCGTGACCTCGAGGCCGCCGGGGTCGAGATCGCGTTCGTCCCGGAGGCGTACTCCTTCGACGCCGTGAGCCAGCTCGGCTACCTCGCGGCGGTCACCGACCGGATGCTGCTGGCCTCGGCGATCCTGCCGATCTACACGCGGACGCCGTCGCTGCTCGGGATGACGGCGGCCGGGCTGGACCACGTGTCGGACGGCCGGTTCGTGCTCGGCCTCGGCGCGTCCGGGCCGCAGGTGGTCGAGGGGTTCCACGGCGTGCCGTACGACGCCCCGATCGCCAGGACCCGCGAGGTCGTGGAGATCTGCCGCCGGGTGTGGCGGCGCGAGGAGGTCGTGTACCAGGGCGCGCACTACGAGCTGCCGCTGCCGGCCGAGCGGGGGACCGGCCTCGGCAAGCCGCTGAAGCTCATCAACCACCCCGTGCGCGACCGCATCCCGATCATGCTGGCCGCCATCGGCCCCAAGAACGTCCAGCTCGCCGCCGAGATCGCCGAGGGCTGGTTGCCGATCTTCGTACATCCGGGCATGCTGCGGGAGGTGTGGGGCCCGTCGCTGGACGCCGGGCAGGCCCGCCGCGATCCCGGCCTGGGTCCGCTGGACATCGTGGTCGGCATGAACCTGGCCGTCGGCGACGACGTGGACCATCTGCTCGACCGGGGCCGGCCGCAGCTCGCGCTCTACATCGGCGGGATGGGGGCGCGGGGCAAGAACTTCTACAACGACCTCGCCCGCCGCTACGGCTACGAGCGGGAGGCCGAGCTCATCCAGGAGCACTACCTGTCGGGCCGCAAGCGTGAGGCGGAGGCGGCGGTCCCCGAGGGGCTGCTGCGCGCCACGTCGCTGGTCGGGCCGAAGGAGTACGTGGCCGACCGGGTCGCCGAGCTCGCCGCCTGCGGCGTCACCACGGTCAGCGTGAAGCCCCTCGCGGACAGCGCCGCCGACCGGGTCGCCGCGATCGAGCGGCTGCGGGATCTGATGCCCTGACCCTCTCGGCGTACCGAGGACGACCGGTGTGGTGTCCGGAAATGGTGGTTACCAGGTCCGGGGCCAGCTGATTGCTGGATCTGACCGCATACTGGAAGAATCTCGGCAGGAGAGGCCGGGCAGGCGACGGACCGGAGGACTGATGGCCGAACGACTCGGCAGGGCCCACGCGGACAAGCCTGCGCCCAAGGGCAGACGTCCTCGTGCGGGCAGCGGGGAGTCGCTCGGCGATCAGGCGTACGAGCACATTCGCGCCGCGATCCTGGAGGGGACCTACCGCCCCAACCAGCGGCTTCCGGAAGACGAGGTGGCCGCGCGGCTCAACAGCAGCCGCACCCCGGTGCGCGTCGCCTTGATGCGCCTGGTCGACCAGGGCCTGGTCGTGCGCGAGCGGCAGGGATGGGTGGTGCGCGAGCACACCCCGGACGAGATCCGCGAGATCTACGAGGTGCGCTGCGCCCTGGAGTCCATGGCCACGGGGCTGGCCGCCGTGCGGGCGTCCGAGGACGAGCTGGCCCGGATCGCCGCCTTCTACCAGGGGACGATCGAGGAATACGTCTGCCGCCCGCGCGCCGAGCTGGGCCGCATGAACCGCGATTTCCACCACGCCATCGTGCAGGCCTCGGGCAACGGGCGGCTGCTGGCCGAGTGGCTGCGCAACCGCGACTTCGGCATCACGTACAACATGGCCGTGGTCTTCAGCAGGGACGAGGTCGTCACCTGCGTGGAGGGCCACCACCGCATCATCGACGCCCTGTTGCGCCGCGACCGCGAGGGCGCGGAGCAGCAGGCGCGCGTCCACGTCGAGGACGTCCAGGCCGCGGCCAGCCGCCGGCTCGACGCCCTGCACGCCTCCGCCGGTCTCCACCTTTCCTGACCTGCCGTCCTGAAGGCGCCGCGTTGCTGGACGCTGCCCTGAAGGCGCTCTTCACCTGGCGGGGACAGGCGCGGCAGCAGATGCGAAACGGTGATGAAACAGACACTTGAAGCAATTGGATCCAAGTTTGTATCCTACGTTGCATGCAACATGCCAAGAGCTTCTCGTCGATCGACCCGCGAACCGGGGCGGAGCGGCGTCGATTTCTGGACGCCACGACTGCCGACCTCGACAAAGCCCTCGCGGGCGCGGCAGAGGCGTTCCCCGGCTGGGGCGGCTTCGACCCGGCCCCGCGCGTGGCGCTGCTGCGCCGGATCGCTGAGGAGCTGACGGCCCGCCGGGCCGAGCTCGTCGAGTTCGCCGAGGCCGAAACCGGACTGCCGGAGCCGCGCCTGAGCGGGGAGGTGGCGCGGACGGTGTTCCAGCTCACCCAGTTCGCGCGGCTGATCGAGCGGGGTGACCACTTCGACGCGGTGATCGACCCGGCGACCGCGGCCACGCCGGACATCCGGCGGGTCAACGTGCCCATCGGCCCGGTCGCCGTGTTCGCCGCCAGCAACTTCCCGTTCGCGTTCAGCGTGGCGGGCACCGACACGGCCGCCGCGCTGGCCGCCGGCTGCCCGGTGATCGTCAAGGGACACCCCTCGCATCCGGAGACCGCCGAGCTCGTCGCCTCGCTGGTGCGCTCCGCGATCGCCGCGACCGGCGCGCCGAGCGGCGTCTTCCACCTGCTGCAGGAGAGCGGGCTGGAGGTCGCGCGGAAGCTGGTCACCGCCCCGGAGATCGCGGCCGTGGCCTTCACCGGCTCCCTCGCCGGCGGGCGGGCGATCTTCGATCTCGCCGCCGCGCGCCCGCGCCCCATCCCGGTGTACGCCGAGATGGGCAGCCTCAACCCCGTCTTCCTGCTCCCCGGAGCGCTCGCCGGGGACCCGGAGGGCCTGGCGGACGGCTACACGGACTCGCTGACCACCGCGAACGGCCAGCTCTGCACCAAGCCGGGCGTCCTGTTCGTGCCGGCCGGCGAGGCGGGCGACCGCTTCGTGGCGCGAGCCGCACAGCGCCTGCGGGACCACCCGCCCGGTGTCATGCTCAACGCCTCCATGTGGGAGCGGCTGGCCGACGGGGTCGCGGAGACGGTGGCGCGGCCGGACGTGCGCCTGCTCGCCGGGGGCACGGTGCTGGACGGCACCGGGGGCGCCTTGCCGGACGGCGCCTGGTTCTCCTTCCCCGCGAGCCTGGTGGAGACCGACCTGATCACCTTCCTGGCCGACCCCGCCCTGCGCGAGGAGCGGTTCGGCCCGTTCGGGGTCGTCGTCCGGTACGACGAGCCCGGCGAGCTGACGGTGGCGGCGAGCTCTCTCGACGGGCACCTCACCGGGACGATCCACCTGGGAACCGACGACACCGAGACCGCGCGGCGGCTGGCCGGCGAGCTGGCGGCCCGGGTCGGGCGCCTCGTGTGGAACGGCTGGCCGACGGGGGTCGCCGTCACCGACGCCATGCACCACGGCGGCCCGTACCCGGCGACCACGAACGCCGCCGCCACCTCGGTCGGGACGAACGGCATCGGCAGGTTCCTGCGCCCGGTGGCGTACCAGAACAGCCCGCAGGACCTGCTCCCGCTGCCGCTGCGGGACGCCAACCCGCTGCGTGTCCGCAGGAAGGTGGCAGGTGAGGTCGGCACCGAGGCGATCATCACGACGGAGCCGGCCGACGCCGCCCGCGGGGCCGTGCTGCTGCCGTCGCTGCCCGCCAAACCCGAGCTGACCGCCGAGGCCGCCCGGGTGATCGGGGAAGTGCCCCGCTATCTGGGCGTGCCGTTCGTCAGCCCCATCTTCCAGGCGCTGGCCAACTATCCCGACTATCTCGTCCCGGCCTGGGACCGGTTCAAGCCGGTCATCGGCTCGCCCGAGTTCAGGACGGCCGCGGCGGGGCTGGGGGTGCCGGTCGAACTGCTTCCCGGGCGGGAGGAGTCGCTGGCGGACGCCGGCGCCGACATCCGGCTCTACACGTCGACGTTCCACCGGTTGCTGCCCGAGCTGCTGCTGCTCGCCTCGTGCTGGTACCGGGGGCTCACCGTAGGGGCCGAGACCACCCCCGCCCTGCCCGACCCGGGACCCCGCGGAATACCACCGGAAGCCCTCAACATCACCCCGGACGGGAGCACGCCCGGCGAGGAACTGGCCCGGGTTTACGAGGAGATCCGCGCCCTGCACGACCACCCCCGGGTGCTGAGCTACTACCGCGCGATCGGGAACCGGCCCGGCTTGCTGCCCGAGGTGTGGAAGCGGCTGGAGCCGATCGCCCGCAGCGCGGAATACGCCGTGGCCTACGACCAGGTGCTGGCCAAGGCCGCCGCCGCGGCCGCCCGCCTGCCCGTGCCCGTGGTCGGCACGCCGCACGCCGATGACGTGCGGGCGATCCTCGCGCTGTTCCGGACCCGCCTGATCCCCTCGCTGCTGCTCGACACGGCCGTCGTCCTCGCGCTCCTGGGCGAGGACGCGGCGATCGTCACCGCCTCTTAGGAGCCCCGCCCATGCCCAACATCTCCGTCGAGATCCTCACCGGCCGCACGGCCGCCCAGCGCGCTGGCCCGGGGAACGTCACACCGCCCCGGGCCGGCCCTCGACCCCCGCGCTGAGCTCAGCGCGGGGTGCGCAGGCGCACGGGGCCGAATAGGCCGGTGCTGCGCTGGCCGGGGAAGACGAAGTGCGTGGGGCTGACCTCGTCGAGGTACGGGCCCAGCGTCCCGAGGACGAGGATCTCGACGGCGTTGTCGCCATCGTCCAGGTGGACGTCGAACGTGTACGGCGAGCACACCCTGACGCCGCAGGACCGCCCGTTGACCGTCACCTCCGCCGTGCCCCTGACCCGGCCCAGATCGAGCACACCAGGCCCGGTCCGGGCCGTGACGGTGGCGCGGTACCGCACGCCGCCGCTGTATCCGGCCAGGCCGCGCTCCTCCCAGTCCCCGAGCCGCATCCGGCCCGGCCCGCAGGTGAACCGGACGGGCCCGGCGAACGCCGCGCCCGCCTGCGCGCCCGGCACCGTCGTCATGCGCAACTCGACGGCGCCCTGGTCCAACCGGCCGTGCACCTCGACGTGGCCCGGAGCGTCCAGGTCGATGCCGGTCGCCCCCGGAGGGGGATCCACGAGGAAGCGTTCGGTTCGCGGGCGGGCGCCGGGCACCGCGAAGGTGGCGGGCAGGGCGGTGGGACGGCCGTCGAGCCAGCCGGCTTCCGGGAGCGGATGGGGGCGGGCGCGCAGGTACAGAGCGGCGGGGTCGCCGTGCTGACGTCTCCGCACCCTGGGGGAGGGCGACCAGCCGGGGCCGGAGACGGCCAGGCCGTCGACCAGGACCCAGCCGTCCGACTCGATCGTGATCGTGTTGTCGCCCGGCCGCAGCAGGTGGGACACGTCGTAGCGGCGCACCCGGGGGATGTCCGCCTCGGCGTACGGGTCGAAGCCGCCCTGCCTGCCCACCTCCCGGCCGTTGACGAGCACCCGGCAGGACGCGGTCGAGGCGACCTGCAGCAGCTCGTACGGCTCCGCCGCCCGCACCGTGGTCTCCAAGGGCGTGCCGGCGATCCACTCGGGACGGGCGGCGTCGGCGGGATCGGCCACCAGGCAGGCGTAGGCCCGCAGGTCGAGCTCCTCCTCCGGCACGAGCAGCAGCTCCATCAGATGCTCGCCGGGCGCGACGGGCGAGAGCGTGACGGCGGCGTAGCCGGCGTCGGCGAGCGGCCGCTCCACGCCGTCGAGCCAGAGCGTCTTCGCCGCCCCGGCCCCGACGGCCAGCCAGGCGGGGGCGCCGGGCGGCACGGTGAGCACGGTGCGGAAGCGGGCCTCGGCCCCCGCCCCCACGCGGCCGAACGCGAGGAACTCGACCGGCACGTGCCCCTTGGGCCCGAGCGTCTCCCGGTGGACGGGGTCCTTGCGCAGCCCCCGGGACGCCGACCACACCGAGGGCGTCCACGGTCCGTCACCGGCCCGCTGCTCCCCGCGCGGCCCGTACGTCACGTCCACCGCGTCCCCGTCCGGCGTCCGCAGCGTCCAGCATTCGACGCCCGCGCCGCCACCGAAGTCGGACCAGCTGTCGTCCAGAGTCGGGACCAGCTCGACGGCCCACTCGTCCCCGAGATCGACCTCGACCGGGTACGGCGGCCGCGGCGGCGCCGGCTCGGCGTCGGTCCCGTCGAACACCAGCAGCGCGGCCGGCCCGTCGTCGAACGGCACGACGACCTCCACGGTGTCCCCGTCGCGCGTGTGCGGCAGCGCCCGCGGCTCGCCGCCGTCGAAGAGGCGGGCCAGCAGCGGCGTGCCGGAGACGCCTCTGACGGTGATCCGCATGTCGCGGGCGTACCTGCCGGGGTCGAAGTCGATGACGGCGTCCAGCCAGCCGAGCTCCACGCCGCGTTCCCCGGGCCGCCCCACACCGATCCTGCTGGCCATGGGGAACGCCGCGGTGAGGAACACCAGCGTGGTCTCCCCGGCCTCGCGCACCAGCACGGGCACCGGCGCCTCGACCCGCCGGGGCAGGTCCGCCAGCGCCTCGCCCAGCTCGGCGGCGGACTCGACGTGGCGGGCCCGGCCCGTCTCGAAGCGGGAGCGCAGGGCTTCGGGGAGCGCGCCGACGGCGACGAGCAGCCCGCCGTCCGCGGCGAACTCGGCGAGCCTGGCGGCGACGTCCTCGTCGACGGCCGTGACGGAGGGCAGGATGACGGCGCGGTACGCCTCGGTGGACACGGCCAGCCGCCCGTCCCGGACGACGGCGCGCCGCACCGAGTCGTCGTCGATCACGTCGGCGTCGAGGCGGAGCCGGTCGAGAGCGCCGGGCGCGGTGGCGAACCACGCCATGTCGCCCACGATCTCCCGGTAGACCTGCTGCGCTCGCGCGGCCTCCGCCTCGACCCCGTCCAGCGCGGTGCCCGCCTGGGCGGTGGCGGTGGGCAGCAGGACCGCGACGTCGCAGGCGTGCCGCCCCAGGGACAGGGCGGCGCACAGGCGCGTGACGGCGTCGGCGAAGACGCGGTGGTGCCGCCAGTACGGCTGGCGCCAGTCGGTGGACGGCGGCGCCCACTCCCACCAGCCGCGCTTGGTGGTGTAGTAGACCGCGTGCGGGTTGTACAGCGTGGCCCCGGCGCGTAGCCAGGGCAGCAGCCAGTCGAAGGTCTCCTCGAGGGTGCCGCCCCAGCCGCTGGAGTGGAACGCCTCGATCCACGTGCGCGGCCGGCCGTACAGATGGGCGAGGGAGGCGTGCAGGCGGGCGTCGCCGTGGTGGTCGGAGCCGGGCGCGCTGAACCAGCGGTGTGTGCGCGCGTAGTCGGCGTACAACTGCACGCCCTCCACCGGGTGCCCGGCCCGCGCCGGGTCCTGCTGGTCGCAGCCGTTCAGCAGGCCGTGCCGCTCGTGCCAGCGCGCCAGCGGGCGGAAGAACGCCTCCTCGGCCAGCTCGGCGCGGGTCCGCTGGTACGCCTGCCAGTCCGGGGCGTCGAGCGAGAACGCCTTGCCGCGGCGGGCCAGGTGCTCTTCGGCGAAGCGCGCCGACCAGGTGGGCAGGGTCGGCAGCTCGTCCTGGAACGACCCGGCGATCACCCGGCCGAACCAGTGCCCGACCCGCCGCTCGAACTCGCCGTGCACCCGGTCCAGCAGCACCGCGCACGCCTCGGCCGACAGGTAGTCGAAGCCGCGCAGCGAGACCGACCCGTCGGCGGCCAGCCACTGACCGGCGAACTCGGGGCGTTCCACGACCAGGCGAGCCTGGAGGTCGGCGCCGGAGAAGCCGAGCTGGTCGTAGAACCACAGGTACGCGCCCAGCTCGAAGGCGTCGGCGCACACGCCGTCGAGCAGCTCCCACCACGCCTCCGACAGGAACGGCGGATCGTCGGCGTCGGCGCCGAACGTCGGCCCCGACGGGGCGAGATTCAGGATGACGAGATTGCGCACCCCGCCGGCGACCAGGCGCTCCAGCTGCCAGCGCAGCCGGTCCCTGCGCAGCGGCTCGCCGCTCCACCACCAGATGGCCGCGGGGGAGTACTCCCTGGGCGGCTCGCGGAGCACGTCGAAGACGTTCATCCCTTGAGCCCGCTGGAGAAGCCCTTGATGACGTAGCGCTGCAGCGCCAGGAAGACCACCACGATCGGCAGCGCGCCGAGCACCAGCCCGGCGAAGACGAGGCCGTGCTGGGAGACGTACTGGCCGACGTAGGCGAAGACGCTGACCGGGACCGTCTCGAAGCCGGAGCCGCCGAGGTAGACCAGCGGAGTGAAGAAGTCGTTCCAGATGAAGACGGCGTTGAGGATCAGCACGGTGCCGGTGATCGGCCGCAGCAGCGGGAAGACCACGCGGGTGAACGCCACCAGGTGCGAGGCGCCGTCGATCTGGGCGGCGCTGGCGTACTCGTGGGGCAGCGCCCGGATGAACCCGGTGTAGAGGAAGACGGTGAACGGGAGCTGGATGCCGGTGTAGAAGAGGATCATCCCGGCGTGCGTGCCGATCAGCCCGAGGTCGGTCACCAGCTCGTAGAGCGGGATCATGCCGAGCTGGAACGGCAGCACGATGCCCAGCAGGAACAGGACGTACAGGCCGTAGCCGAGGCCGCTCTTCACCCGGGCCAGGAAGTACGCGGCGAACGAGCCGAGCGCGATGAGCGCGACCAGGCTGGCCACGGTGATCACCGTGCTGTTCACCAGGGACGGGCCGAGCGCCGCGGCCGACCAGGCGCTGGCGAAGTTGCCGAACGTGGGCGGGTCCGGCAGCGCCAGCGGCGACTGGGAGATCTGCGCCGGGTCCTTCAGCGACAGCGAGACCAGCATGTACACCGGGAACAGGAACGCCACCGCCACCGCGATCATGACGATTTCCAGCAGGAACGTCCTCCTCACGCGGTCACCTCCCGGCCGCGCAGGTAATAGACCTGGACGAGGGAGACGGCGGCCACGAACAGCGCGAGGACCAGGGCGATGGCCGTGCTGTAGCCGAACTTGCCGAATACGAAGGCCTGCTTGTACAGCACCGTGGACAACGTCTCCGTGGCGTAGCCGGGACCGCCGTTCGTGGCGGCGAAGACCTGGTCGAAGAGCTTGAGCCCGCCGATCGTGGACAGCATCAGGTTGATCGTCACGGCGGGGGCCAGCAGCGGCCAGGTGACGTAGCGGAAGCGCTGCCAGGTGCCCGCGCCGTCGATCATGGCGGCCTCGTGCAGCTCCTTGGGCACCCCTTCCAGCCCGGCCAGGAAGATGACCATCGAGTATCCGGCGTACTGCCACACGACCATGCCGGCGATCGACCACAGCGCCACCGACGGGTCGCCCAGCCAGTCCACCTCCAGGCCGAGCAGGCCGTTCAACCCCGAGGAGGAGTCGGGGTTGAAGATGTACTTCCACAGGAACGCCACCATGACCGGGCTGACCACCACCGGCGCGAAGAAGATCACGCGGAGCAGCGTCCGGCTCTTCAGCTTGGTGTTCACCCCGAGGGCCAGCAGCAGCCCGACGCCGTTCTGGACGGCCACGATGGCCAGGGTGAGCAGCAGCGTGTTGCCGATCGAGCCCACGGCCTGCTCGTCGCCCAGCAGCGTGCGGAAGTTGGCCAGGCCGACGAAGGACATGTCCTGGCCGATGCCGCTCCAGTCCGTGAAGGCGTACACCACGCCGCTGATCGCGGGGTACAGCACCACCAGCGCGTACACCACGAGAGCGGGCGCGGCGAACAGCCAGGGCGGGGTGGCGGCGCTGGAGCGCCGCCGCGCGGCACGGGCGGGACGGGCGCGGAAGGCGGTCAGGGGGGTCACTTCTGGTAGGCCTCGTCCATCTTCTTCAGCGCCTCGTCGATCGTGGACTTGCCGGCCAGCAGCTCCTGGATCACCGCGAAGTGCACCGGCTGCACCTCGGCGTTGGGCCAGCGCTGGTCCATGAACGGCACCGCCCGGTCCTTGGTGAACGGCAGGAACGACTGCACGGCGGGGTCGATGGTGGAGGAGGCGTCCTGGGTGAGCGGGATTGCGGAGATCGCCTTGGCCCAGGCGTTGATGCTCTCCTGCTTGCCGAGGAAGTCGATGAACGCCTTGGCCTCCTCGACGTTCTTGCCCTTCGCGCCGGCCCCGAGCCCGACGACGACGCCGGCGGGGATCCACACGGAGTTCGCGTCGTCGGCGCCCGGCACGGGGAACATCGACAGGTCGCCGGGCGAGGAGGCGGCCTTGCGGAAGTCCGGCAGCACGGCCGACACCTGGATGGCCATGGCCGCCTTGCCGGTGGCCACCATCGAGGTCTGCTGCTCGAACGTGGTGCCGTTCGGCTTGTCGTTGAAGAAGCCGCGCTTTTGCAGCTCCAGGTACATCTCCATGGCCTGGCGCCAGCCGGACTGGGCGAAGGTGGCCTGCCCGGCGAGCTGCTTGTCGTCGAAGGTGGGGTCCTTGGCGTAGACGGTCGAGGGCACCAGCGCGTACGTGATGAGCTGGGTGACCCACGGCGTCTGCGCGCCCAGCGCGATCGGCACCACGCCGGCCTTCTTCAGCTTGTCGCAGACCGCGAGGAACTCGCTCCAAGTGGCCGGCGGCGCTTCGATGCCCGCCTTCTCGAAGACCTTCGTGTTGTAGACGGCGCCGATGACCGACGATCCCGCCGAGTAGATGTAGGTCTTGCCGTCGAGCTGGAAGGCGGGCTTGAACCCCGCCGGGATGGTCTGCGTCCACGCCTGGGCGGACAGGTCGGCGAGCAGCCCGGCCTTGGCGATCTGGGACATCGACATCGCGCTTCCGTTGCCCGGGTACACCACGTGCAGGTCGGGGGCGTTGCCGGCGCCGAGCTGGGTGCGTACGGAGGTCTGCACCTGGTCGGTGGGGGCGTAGGAGGCGGTGATCCGCACCGCGGGCTTGACCTTCTGGTAGCCGGCCACCAGCTCGTCCATCGCCGACTTCTGGTCGGCCACGCCGATGAACTTCAGCTCGGCCGTGACCGGGCCACCGCCCGTCGTGGCGGTGGTCTCCGGCCGCGTCGAGCAGGCGGTGGCGGCCGCGGCCGCGGCCAGGCCGCCCATCAGGCGCAGGAACTGGCCGCGGCTCACCCTGGCGTTGTGCAGCAGGTCGGTCATGCTATGGCTCCTCGGTCGTGCGTGAGGTCTTCTCCCCCGAGAGAACATCGCTTGTTAAATTCGCAATCACATTTGTTAAAAGTGATAGATGGTGGGAGGGTACGAGTCGCCGAAGTTGGGTGTCAAGGGTAGGATTCGCAGCCGTCCGAGCAGGGTGGAGACCACAGTGAATTCGGGACAGCACACTTCCAGCAGGTCAGCTCGATGGCACGGCATGACCGAGCACATCGTGCGCCAGGGCTCCGCCTCTGTGACAGAGCTCGCCGAGAACTTCGGCGTGAGCGTGATGACCGTCCACCGCGACCTCGACGAGCTGGAACGCCAGGGCATGGTGCGCAAGGTGCGCGGCGGCGCCACCGCCCAGGCCAGCAACGTGTGGGAGAGCAACATCGCCTACCGGCTCAAGGCCCACACGGCCGAGAAGGACGCGATCGCCCAGGTGGTGGCCGGGCTGATCGAGCCGGGCAGCTCGGTCATGCTCGACGACTCCACGACGGCCCTGGCCGTGGCCCGCCGCCTGCGCGAGCTGGCGCCGCTGACCGTGGTGACGAACTTCATGGAGGCGATCAGGCTGCTCGCCGGCGACCGGGACATCCGCCTGATCGTGCTCGGCGGCGAATATCACGCCACCCATGACTCCTTTCTCGGCGTGGGCTGCGTGGACGCGGTCGAGGCGGTGAGCACCGACGTGGTCGTGGTCTCCACCTCGGCCATCTCCGACCAGTACGCCTTCCACCAGGAGCAGGAGATCGTCCTGGTGAAGCGGGCCATGCTGCGTTCCGGCGCCCGCCGCATCCTGGCCGTGGACGGCTCCAAACTGGCCCGGGTGGCGCTGCACCGGGTCGCGCCGCTCGACGATTTCGACGTCATCGTGGTCGACTCCAACGCCCCGGCCGACCGGCTCCAGCGGCTCCGGGACCGTCATGCGCACGTCGAGGTCGCGCAGATGTAACCCTGTTGGCCGTTATTTGTAACTCACATCTTGTTAAGAGCTTGCCTGCTTGCTACAAAGTGAGGGCTTTCGCCCTCCAGCTTAGGAAGCAGCATGCATCGACCCTCGCGCCGATCCTTATTCGGGCTCGGCGGCGCCGCGCTCGCTCTGGCCTTCACCACCGACCTGGCCGACCCGTGGACCGCGCACGCGACCGTGAAGGGCGACTACCCCTTCCAGCTCGGCGTCGCCTCGGGCGATCCGCTGCCCGATCGGGTGATCCTCTGGACGCGGCTGGCCGTCCGGCCGCTGGAGCCGCTCGGCGGGCTGCCGTACAACAAGATCCAGGTTGACTGGGAGATCGCCGAGGACGAGGCGTTCACGCGGCGCGTCCGGCACGGCGCCGCCTGGGCCACCCCCGAGTACGGCCATTCCGTGCACGTGGACGCCAAGGGCCTGCGGCCGGGCCGCGAGTACTTCTACCGTTTCCGCGCCGGCGGCGAGATCAGCCCCGTCGGCCGCACCAAGACCGCGCCCGCCCCCGGGAGCAGCCCCGACGCGCTGCGCCTCGCCTTCGCCTCGTGCGCGTCGTGGCAGGACGGCTACTACAGCGCCTACCGCCACCTCGCCGACGAGCAGCCCGACGTGGTGTTCCACCTCGGGGACTACATCTACGAGTACGGCATCGTGCCGACCGGCGGAAACCGCAACACGCCCGTGCCCGAGCAGTTCCGCGTGCAGTGCGACACCCTCGACCGCTACCGCATCCAGTACGGCCTCTACAAGAGCGACCCCGACCTCCAAGCCGCGCACCAGCGGGCGCCGTGGATCGTCACCTGGGACGACCACGAGGTGCTCGACAACTGGGCGGGCCCCCACGGTCCGGGCGGCGAGGTGACCGAGCAGGACTACCTGGTGATCCGCGCCAACGCCTTCCGCGCCTTCTGGGAGAACATGCCCGTCCGGGTGCCCGCCGTGCAGGGCCCGGACGCCCGGATCCACCGCAGGTTCACCTTCGGCGACCTGGCGGAGTTCAACGTGCTCGACACCCGGCAGTACCGCGACGACCAGGTGTGCGGCGACGGGCAGCAGGTGGACTGCGCCGCCCGCCTCGACCCGGCCAGGCAGATGCTCGGCGCCGAGCAGGAGAAGTGGCTGCTCGACGGCCTGGGCGCCTCCCGCGCCAAGTGGAACGTGCTGACCCAGCAGATCGCCATGATGCAGCTCGACTTCGACGCGGGCCCCGCCCAGCGGCTCAGCATGGACCTCTGGGACGGCTACAAGGCCGCCAAGGACCGCGTGCTCAACGGCATGATCGACCGCCAGGTCAGCAACCCCGTGGTGCTGACCGGCGACATCCACTACAACCTGGCGGGCGAGCTCAAGGCGAACTTCGACGACCCCGCCTCGCGCACGGTCGGGGTGGAGTTCGTCGGCACGTCCATCAGCAGCGGCGGCAACGGCAACGCCGCCACGGGCCTGCCGCCGGGCGGCAGCGACCCGGTCAACCCGCACCTCAGGTTCTCCAGCTACCAGCGCGGCTACGTCTCCTGCGAGGTCACCCGAAGCCAGTGGCGGGCCGACTTCAAGGTCGTCCCGTACGTGGACCGGCCCGGCGCGCCGGTCTCCACGAGGGCGAGCCTCGTCACCCTCGACGGCGTCCCCGGCCTGCACGCGCTCTAGGAAGGACCGATCATGCGCCACCTCACCGCCGCGCTCGCGCTCGTCGCCACCGCCACGCTCACCGCCGCCGCCTGGGACCCCGAACCCCCCTCGGCGGTGTCCGTCAAGGTCAAGCCCGGCGCCTCCAAGGGCACCGGCGAGCTGACCCCGATCGCCGGCGCGGACCGGCTGGTCGCCCCGCTCGGCGTGGACCCCGCCTGCCCCGCCAAGATCGAGATCGGCCTGCGCAGCGACGCGAAGAAGCCTCTGTACGCCACCATGCAGGTCGAGATCGACGCGCCGCTGACGGCCTCGCGCTCCATGCTGACCAGCTACCTGCCGCCCGGCTACGAGCTCGGCGCGAAACTCCTGGTCGCCGTCCCGCCCGGCACCAAGGAAGGCGCGTACGGCCTGCGCCTGCGCACCTCCGCGAAAACGCTGTCCGTGCCGGTCGACGTCCTGCCCGTGGACCGCCTCGACAACGGCGGCAACCTGGCCCTGCGCCGCCCGGTCACCGCCTCCTCCCAGCACGTCAACGCCAACTACCCGCCGTGCAGCGTCGCCGACGGCGACCGCTCCTCCAACGGCTGGGCCGGCGGCAACGGCTGGAACGACGCCACCGCCCGGGCCTGGCCGGACACGGTCAGCATCGCGCTGGGCGGAGCCAGGCAGATCTCCCGCGTGGACCTGTACACGCTGGACACCGAGCGCTATCCCGCCGCGAGGTACGGGGTGCGCGACTGGGACGTCCAGGCGCAGGCCGGCGGCCAGTGGCAGACGGTCGCCCAGGTACGCGGCAACACCGCGGGCAGCGCGCGCTCGGACTTCGCGCCCGTCACCGCGGACGCGGTCCGCATCGTCGCGCTCGCCTCGAACGGCGCCAACGACTACACGCGGATCATCGAGGTCGAAGTCCGCTGAACGAAGGGAGCACCCCGGTGGACACGTTCACCCGCATCACCCCGCAGCGCACCAAGGTAGGACTGGTCGCCGGCGGGCTGGGGGCGTACTGGCCCCAGTTCCCGGACCTGTTGCCGCAGCTCCAGCGCTCGTCGGCCCGGGTGGCCGAGCGGATGAGGGCGCTGGATTGCGAGGTGGTGGACGTCGGCTTCATCTCCGACGCCCAGGACGGCGCGGCGGCGGCCGAGAAACTGCGCGCGGCCGGGTGCGACCTCATCGTCGGCTTCCTCACCACGTACATGACGGCCACCATGCTCGTGCCGATCGCGCAGCGCAGCGGCGCGCCCGTGCTGCTGATCAACCTGCAGCCCACCGAGTCGATGGATCACGCCTCCTTCGACACCGGCCAGTGGCTGGCGTACTGCGGCGCCTGCCCGCTGCCCGAGATGGCCAACGCGTTCACCCGCTGCGGCATCCCCTTCCGCTCGGTCTCCGGCTACCTGGAGGACGAGCGGGCGTGGGACCGGATCGGCAGGTGGGTGCGCGCGGCGGGCGTGCGCGCCGCGCTGCGCCGGGGGCGGCACGGCCTCATGGGCCACCTCTACCCGGGCATGCTGGACGTGGCCACCGATCTCACGCTGGTCAGCGCGAACTTCGGCGGGCACGTGGAGGTGCTGGAGTTCGACGACCTGCGGGTACGCGTGGAGAAGGTCACCGACGACGAGACCGCCGACCGGATCAAGCTGGCCCGTGAGGTGTTCGAGCTGGCGGACTCGGTGAACGAGGAGGACCTGTCGTGGGCGGCCCGCGTGTCGGTCGGCCTGGACCGCCTGGTCGAGGACTTCGAGCTGGACAGCCTGGCCTACTACCACCGGGGGCTGGACGGCGAGATCCACGAGCGGCTCGGCGCGGGCATGATCCTCGGCGCGTCCCTGCTCACGGCCCGCGGCATCCCGGCGGCCGGCGAGTACGAACTGCGCACCAGCCTGGCCATGCTGATCATGGATCGGCTGGGCGGCGGCGGCTCCTTCACCGAGTTGCAGGCGCTCGACTTCGCCCGCGGCCACGTGGAGATGGGGCACGACGGGCCCGCCCACCTGGCGATCAGTTCCCGCCGCCCGCTGCTGCGCGGACTCGGCGTCTACCACGGCAAACGCGGGTGGGGCGTGTCGGTCGAGTTCGACGTGACGCGGGGCCCGGTCACCGCGTTCGGGCTGCGGCAGGCGCGGGACGGCAGGTACGGGTTCGTCGTCTCGGAAGGCGAGGTCGTGTCCGGCCCGCTGCTGCAGATCGGCAACACCACCTCCCGGGTGGACTTCGGCCGCGACCCGGGTGAATGGACCGACGCGTGGAGCGCCAGCGGCATCTCCCACCACTGGGCGCTCGGCACCGGCCATCGCGCGGCCGACCTGCGTGCGGTGGCCGACCTCGTGGGCGTGGAGATGACGCACATCCAGTGAGACGGCGCACGACAGCGCCGCGTCAGTGCGCTGCGAGGGCGTTCTGGTCTACGAGATCCGCTTCAAGACGCCGGGCGGCGGTCGTGGCCTCTCCACGGCCGCCGCCCGGAAACGTCTCAGGTCTGGTTCCGCGCGGGGCGCGTGCCACGCTGGCCGGTTTTCGCCTGGGCGCGGCCGTTGGCGGCGAGCGGCTCGGCGGCGGGCTGGTGTCCCAGCTCGGCGGAGATCGCCCTGGTGGTCTTGAGCAGCTCGGCGGACACGTTACGCAGGACGGCCTGCGTCGCTATCCGCGCCGGCAGCGCGATCGCGACCGCCAGCGGCAGCGACTGCCCGGTGGTGAACACCGGTGCGGCCACGGAGGTGACTCCCGGGATCACGCCGCCGGAGGTGATGGCGACGCCGTCGCGGCGCACGTCGGCCGTGATGCGCTCGATCTCCTCGTCGGTGAGCCGCTGGTCGGCGGTCGCGTCCTGGGTGCGGATCACCGGGTCGGTCAGCGTCCTGGGCAGGTGGGTGAGGTAGACGCGGCCGACCGAGGAGGACAGCATGGGGAGCGTCGCGCCCACCCGTACGGTGATGGGCAGCGCGTAGGAGCCGTAGTCCCAGCGGACGATCACGGGGCCGTGGTCGCCCCATACCGCGAGGTTGACCGCGTGCTTGGTGCGGTCGCGCAGCCCCGGCAGGTGTTCGGAGGCCAGGCCGACCTCGTCCATCCTGCGTAGCGCCTCGGCGCCGAGCCGCCGCATCGCCGGGCCCAGGTCGTAGAGGCCGGAGCTGGGCGACTGGGAGACCAGCCCGACCCGGCTCAGGCTCACCAGGTAGCGATGCGCCTTGCTGGGTTGCATGCCGCTGAGCGCCGCGATCTGCGTCAGGCTCGCCGGCCCCGCGCTCCGCTCCAGCGCCAGCAGCACGGTCATGGCGATCTCGACCGACTGGATGCCCTGACGTGACGCGGACCGGCCCGAGCTCTCCTCGTCACCGACATGCTCTAGGTCGCTCACCATGCCCCGCCCCACGCGAATCCGGTCCACGTACGCGAAAACTATACGGAGTCGGCGACGTCCAGCACGAAGTCGAATTCCATGGTGAAGAAGGCGGCATCGCGGACGCGGCCGTCCGGAGCCACGCCGGGATCATGCCGGACGAACGCCCCCACCAGCGAATCCCGCTCCCCGAAGACGGCGTCGAAGCCGAGGTAGGGATCTCCCGCCACGAAGACATGGGTGGTCAGTGTGGCGAAGCCCGGGGCGCTCACCCTGAAGTGCATGTGCGCCGGTCGCATCGAGTCGCGCTCGGCGGCGGTGAGCAGGTCGCCGACCGGGCCGTCGTGCGGGATCGGGTACGGCACCGGCAGCACGGAGGAGAACCAGTACCGGCCGTCGGCCGCGGAGCGCAGGCGGCCCCGGCCCTGGGCCCCGTCGAGCTCCGCGTACTGCACGTCGTAATTGCCCTCGTCGTCGGCGTGCCAGACGTCGATCCTGGCCCCGGGGATCGGCGTGCCCGCCGCCGAGAGCACCCGCCCGGAGTAGAAGCACGGCTCTCCACCGGCTCCACCGGAGATGTCGTCGCCGTTGGCGAACTCGGGCGAATCCTCGACGAAGAACGGGCCGACCACGGTGGAGGCGGTAGCGGTCTCGCTCACCGGGTGGTTCATCCCGATGACGAGCATCGACAGCCCCAGCACGTCGGAGAGCAGGATCAGCTCCTGGCGCCGGTCATCGCTGATCTGGCCCGCACGGGTGAGGAACGAGACCGCGGCGGCCCACTCCTCCTCGGTGAGCCGCACGTCGGAGGCGAAGGCGTGCAGATGGGCGACCAGGCTGCGCATGACTTCGCCGAGCCTGGCGGAGGGGGCCGCGTCGAAGCTCTTCAGCACCCGGTCGGTGAGCGTCCGGTCGGCCGTGGGCAGGGCGGCCGGGTCGCTCGTCCACATGGTCATGGCGATACTCCTCGTGTGGCGGGCTGTGCTGTCGTGGCGGGCGGGCGCCCGTGCAGGGCGCCGGTCAGGATCCTGCGTACCTCGGGCTCGCCCACGGGCCGCGGGTTGCCGCCGAGGTCCTGCTCCAGGACGAGCTTGATGGCCGTGTCCAGATCGCCCTGCGCCAGCCCGATCTGGGCCAGCGAGACCGGGGCGCCGATCCGGGCCGCGAGCCGGGCGAGCCCGTCGGCGACGTCGACGCCGCCGAGTGCCGGGGCCACCCGCGTGCGCAGGGCGGGCACCGCGGGCTCGTTGAACGCGGCCACGTGGGGGAGCAGCACCGTGTGCGTCTCGGCGTGCGGCAGGCCGAAGGCGCCGCCCAGCACGTGGCAGATCTTGTGATGCAGCCCGGACCCGGCGGCGGCGAACGCCGATCCGGCCAGGTAGGCGCCGTACAGCAGCCCGGCACGCCCGGCCGGGTCGCCGAGGTCGGCCATGACCGCGGGCAGCGCGTCGGCGATCACCCGTACCCCTTCGGCGGCGACGAGGTCGGTGATCGGGTTGGCGCCGGGCGCGTAGAACGCCTCGACGCAGTGCGCCATCGCGTTCATCGCGCTGGCGGCGGTCGTCGCCGCCGGCAGGCTCATGGTCAGGGCGGGGTCGTACAGCACGGTCTTCGGCACGACGAGCGGGGATCGGCCCGTGGTCTTGCGCGCGCCCTCGGTCGTGCCCCAGACGGGCGTCACCTCGGAACCGGCGTACGTGGTGGGCACGGCCACGATCGGCAGCGACGTCCGCAACGCGATCGCCTTGGCCGTGCCGGTCGCGGCGCCGCCCCCGACGCTCAGCAGCGCGTCCGTGCCCGTCCGCGCCGCCAGCGCGACCGCCTGGTCCACCGTCTCCACGGGTACGTGCTCGCGCACGCCGTCGAAGACGGCCACCACGTGCGGCGGCCTGGTCGGCCCGGCGGCGGGCGCGGCGTTGCGCGGCGTGGTCACGAGCAGCACGCGGCGTGCGCCGAGGCGCTCGATCTCCTCGGCCAGCGCGCCCCCGGCGCAGCCGGGGCCGAAGACGACGCGGGCGGCGGGCGTCTCGTAGGTGAACGGCCTCATCCCGCACCCTCCGGTGCGACCTGGGCGGTGCCGCGGGCGGTGCGCGCCAGGGGAATGAGCGCGGCCGCCGTCGCGCCCACCAGGCCGGGGATCGCGAAGAGATAGAAGTTCCACTCCACGCCGAGCTGCGAGGAGAGGATCCAGCCGCCCATGGACGGCCCCAGGATGGCGCCGAGCCGCCCGACCGACAGCGCCCAGCCGATCCCCGCTCCGCGGACGTCCTCCGGGTAACGGGCGACGATGAACGCGTTGGTCATCACCTGCGAGCCGATGAACCCGAGACCGCTCACGAACATCAGCAGGAACAGCAGCACGATCGCGGGCCGCGTGCTCATCGCGATCAGGCTGATCGATCCGACCAGGAAGGCGGCCGACACGACCGGCTTGATCCCGATCCCGTCGGCGATCCGCCCTCCGGCGATCATGCCGAGCCCGGCGCCCACCCACATCGCGGCGGTCTGCAGCAGCGCCGAGCCGAGCGAGTAGCCGCTGGCCCTCATGATGGTGGGCAGCCAGGTGCTGATGCCGAAGACCAGCAGCAGCCCGCAGAAGGACGCCACCCAGAACAGCAGGGTCACCGTGCGGGTGCCGGGGGAGAGCAGGGGCCGCAGGCCGAACAGGTCCTGACGCGCCGCGGGCCGGTCGGTGCGATCGGCGTGGACGGGACTCTCCGGCAGGATCCGCGCGGCCACCGGGAGCAGCACCAGCGCGGGCGCCGCACCGATGACGTAGATCCAGTGCCACGACGCGTGCGGCAGCAGCACCGCGCCCAGCAGCGGGGCGAGCAGGGCGCCGAGGGCGTACCCCGACATCATGAGCCCGACGTTGCGGCTGCGCCGTCCCGGCTCGGACAGGTCGGCCACGTACGCGGTCAGGGTCGGCAGCACCACTCCGAGCCCGACCCCCACGATCAGCCGTGCCGCCCCGAACACGGCGAAGCCGGGCGCGACGGCGCACGCGAGCATGCCTGCGGAGAACGCTCCCGCCCCGGCCAGCAGCAGCCGGCGCGGGCCCAGGCGGCCGATCGCCGCGCCGGCGAGGGCCGCGCCGATCATCATGCCGACGGCCACCAGGGATCCGACCGTCCCCGCCGTCCCCGCGTCGCCGCCCAGATCTCGGTCGGCGAGCATCGAGGGCACCGTGACGCCGTAACAGGCGAGGTCGTAACCCTCCAGGGCGGCGAAGACGGCGACCACGACGAGCATGGTCTTTTCGGGAAGCGTTCGTCGGGCGGTTGTGGGGTTGGTCTGCATGGCCGCTCCAGCCGTGTGTCGCAGGGGGAGTTGGGAGATTCAGAGGCTGTGGGACGCGCCGGCCGGTACGGCCGTTCCGGCGCCGAGAGCGCTGAGGAGTTCGCGCGCGAGGACCCGGGCGGGTGCCGCGTCACGGGCGGTGCCGAAGACGTAGAAGTCGGGACGGACGGCGATGGCGGAGCAGTCGTGCTCGGCGAACCACCTGCGATACGTGCCGTCCACATCGGCCACGCCATCGCCGCCGGCGGCCGGCTCCGGCTGCCAGGTCAGGGCGACGACGCGGACGCCGGCGGCCTCCAGCGCGGCCACCAGGCCGGCGCGATCAAGGTCTTGCCGGATCGGTTCGGTCACCAGCAGGCTGAACCCGCGGCCCGCGATCTCGTCGAAGCGCCCGCGGCGGGACCCGTCGCCGACCGCGCCCTGCACCGACAGCTCGCCCCGCCCGGCCGCCGACGCCGTCGCCAGGAAACCCGTCGCCAGACCGGGAAAGCGGATCTTCTCCTGTCCGCGCCGCCGCGCCTGCAGCTCCTGGTTACGCGCGGCGGCCGCCGCCGGGTCACGGATCGTCTGCAGCCGGCCGAGCTCGATCCCCTTCTCGACGACCGCTCGAACGTGCGGCTTCCGCTCGGCCTGGTAGGTGTCGAGCAAGTCCGCGCCGGCCCGCCCGGTCAGGATCAGGTCCAGTTTGAAGGCGAGATTCTGCGCGTCCCGGATGCCCGAGCACATGCCCTGCCCGAGGAACGGGGGCATCTGGTGGGCGGCGTCTCCGGCGAGCAGGATCCGCCCGATCCGCCACTGGTGCGCGATCAGCGAGCGGAAGGTGTAGGTGGCGACTCTGATCAGGTCCGCGTCCTGCGGACCGAGGTACGCCGCGACCCGCGCCCACACCAGCTCGGGGTCGCGCTCGATCGCGAAGTCGTCCTCCGAGTCGAGCATGAAGCTGAACCGGTGGTGTGCCGGACCGAGCGAGATGATCGAGGTGGGCTGCCGGGGATCGCCGACCTGGCGCGCCGTCGGCAGCTCGACCGCCCGCCGCAGCCGGAAGTCGCAGACCATCCACGGCTCGGAGAACCCGTAGTCGTCCTGGCCGACGCCGAGCGCCCGGCGGACGAAGCTGTTGCCGCCGTCACACGCCACGACGTGGCCCACGGTCACGGTGCCGGGGCCGTCGGGGCCGTCGACGGTGAGCACGACGCCGTCCGCGGTCTGCTCCAGCCCCGTCACCGGCGTCGCGTGCCTGATCTCCACGTGCGGGAAGCTTCGGCAGACGCGATCGAGGGCCTCCTCGAGGTCGGGCTGGTACATCATGTACCACTCGGCCCAGCCGCTGCGTCCGGTCTCGGCGTAGTCCACCTCGATGAGCAGCTCGCCGTCGGCGTCGCACCACTCGTAGTTGCGCTGCACCCGCACCTTCGGCAGCAACTCCTCGGCCACGCCGAGCTTGTCCAGGGTACGCATCGTCTCGTCGTCGAAGATCGCGGCACGTGGCAGGTTGTACAGCCCGGCGTACCGCTCCAGGACGATGACCCGGTGCCCGGCCTGGGCCAGCAGGGCGGCCATCGCCATCCCGACCGGCCCGTATCCCACTACCGCGACATCCGCGTTCACGAGCGTGTCCCCTCGATCACCACGTGTTGTGAGCTTGACATGGGCTCAAGGTAATTTCCATCATTGATGAAGTCAATGCACAATGATGAAAACGAAACATGAGCGACCAGGAGGAACGCGGATGCGTAAGATCGGCCTGGAGGAACACTTCGTCACCGAGGAACTGGTCGCCTACGGGGCCGGGACGTCCACGATCGCCCAGCCCGGAGCCTGGCGAGAGGCCTCGCGGCGGCTGCTGGACCTCGCGGACGAGCGCCTGCCGGCGATGGACGCGGCAGGCGTCGACGTCCAGGTGCTGTCACTCAACTCACCGGGCATCCAGGCCGAGACCGACCCGGCGGTCGCCGTGTCGCGCGCGGCGGCGGTGAACGACTTCCTCACCGGCGTCGTCGCCGAGCACCCGACGCGCTTCGCCGGCTTCGCGGCGCTGCCGCTGCAGGACCCGCAGGCGGCGGCCAAGGAGCTGGAGCGCGCCGTCACCCAGCTCGGCATGCGCGGCGCGCTGGTCAACGCGCACACCCAGGGCCGCTACCTGGACGACCCCTCCCTGCGTGTGGTGTGGGAGTACGCCGAGGGCCTCGACGTGCCGCTGTACCTGCACCCGGCCAACGGCTTCGACGTCCCGCACGTGCTGTCGGGCCATCCCGAGCTCGTCGGCCCCATGTGGAGCTGGGGCACCGACACCGCCGCGCACGTGCTGCGGCTGGTCTTCGGGGGCGTCTTCGACGACTTCCCCAACGCGAAACTGCTGCTGGGCCACATGGGGGAGGGCCTGCCGTACGCGCTGTGGCGGCTCGACTCGCGCTGGGGCTTCCACAACCACCACGGCATCGAGCTGGCTTTGGGCAAGCCTTCGGAGTATCTGCGCCGCAACCTCTACATCACCACCAGCGGCGTCTGCTCGCCGCCGCCCCTGCTGTGCGCCATGCTGGCCCTCGGCGCCGACCACATCCTGTTCGGCAGCGACTATCCCTTCGAGGACATCGCCGAAGCCGCCGCCTTCCTCGACACCGCCCCCATCAGCGAGTCGGACCGAGCGAAGATCAGCCACCAGAACGCCGAGCGGCTGCTCAAGCTGTGAGGCGGCCGTCCCGGCTTTCGACCTGCGCCCCCGCTCGACCGCCGGGGATCTAGGTCTCGAACAGGCTCGTCGGCTTCGTGAGCAGGATGCGCTCGACCGCGGCGAGCGCGAAGCGGACGGCTCCGGTGAGGATCGCCTGGTCCCCGAGAACCGACAGCCGCCACTCGGGCGGATCGACGAGCAGGCCGGCCGCGCGCCGCTCGGCCGCGCCGCGGAGCAGCTCCGCCGCCGGGGCCAGGCGGGGCTCGGGGAACAGGCTGGTCCCCAGGACGACCACCGCGGGGTCGAGCGCGAGCAGGACCGGAGCGATGCCTTCGGCCAGCCGCTGCCCGACCGATTCCAGCACGCCGGCCGCGTCGGCGTCCCCGTCCGCGGCGGCGGCGATCATCGCGGCGCTGGTGGCGGCCCGGTGGGGACGGCCCGGCGCGCCCGGATGGTCGCCGCCGCGGCCCTGATGAGCGTCCCGCGGACCGGCCGGTGATCCGAGCCCTGGGCCTTCCGCCGTGCTGCGTCCCGGAAATCCGATCTCACCGGCCGCGCCGTGATGCCCGCGCAACAGCCGCCCGCCCGTGATGATCCCGGCGCCGAGCCGCTCGCCGAGCAGGATGAACAGCATCTCGGTGGTCGCCGAGCCGACACCGCGCCAGTGCTCGCCCAGTGCGGCGAGGTTCGCGTCGTTCTCCACCGCGACCGGGCAACCGAGTTCCTGCGCCACCACGGCCACGATGTCGACCTCGGCCCAGGTCTTCATG
Source organism: Nonomuraea sp. H19 (assembly GCF_052068215.1). Classification (NCBI taxonomy): domain Bacteria; kingdom Bacillati; phylum Actinomycetota; class Actinomycetes; order Streptosporangiales; family Streptosporangiaceae; genus Nonomuraea; species Nonomuraea sp. H19. The sequence goes on from NZ_JBQHCV010000015.1 coordinate 171,600, forward strand.
TGATCGACGTAGCGGATGCGGGCGTTGCCCCTTTCGACCAGGCCGGGTGTGCCGATGGTGGCCGCGCAGATCTGGCCGGCCCCGACACCGCCCTGCTCCATGGCGTCGCGGATGGTCGCGGTCACCGCGCCGGCGCGGGTGCGTCCGGTGAGGTCGGCCCGCACCGTCCGGCGTTTGACGGTCAGCAACCGGCCGTCGAGGTCCGCCAGGCAGGCGGTGATCGCATGGGCGCGTACGTCCACCCCGACCACGAAGCCCGCCCTGGGCTGGAACCGGAAGCGCCGGGCCGGGCGGCCGGGCGAGCGCATTCCCTGCCCCGGGGCCGCGGGGGCCTCTTCGATCAGGCCGCAGCCGATGAGATCGTCGACCAGCACCTCGACGGTGGGGCGGGACAGCTTGGTGGTCTGCGCCAGGGTCGCCAGGCGAGGGGGCCGGTCGGCCGACCTGACCGCGGCGAGCACGGCCGCCGCGTTGGTGGCACGCAGATCCCCCACCCCGACGACCGCGGGGGAGGCGGCCGGGCCTCCCACGTGGGCGACCGGGTCGTCGCCGAGCGGCCAGACCACTTCACGGCCGGTGCCGGCGAGCGGGGCATCGCTGGTGGTTGCCACTGACCTGTCTCCTCGTGAGCCGCAACGGAGCATGACCGCAGGGGCGGCGATAACGGTTGGGTCACGCATCCTTGCCCCGGCGCTGGCCGCAGCCTATCGTCTCCCGCAATTAGATAAAGCAATTTCATTATCAAATACGCGCCTCCCGGAGGATGCCCATGCGGGCGGGTCGAACGAGCCAGGAGCCGGTGCGGGTGGCCCTGGTGGGCGCCGGCATCCGCGGCGAGATCTACGGGGCCTGGATCCAGCGGCACCCGGAGCGGGCCGACGTGGTCGCGCTGGCCGAGCCGCAGCCGGACCGGCGGCGGAGCGCCGCGCGGCGGCACCGGCTGCCCTCCGCGGCGATCTTCGAGGACTGGCGCGAGCTCGTCGGCCGCCCCCGGTTCGCCGACGCCGTCGTCATCACCACCCAGGACGCCGAGCACGTCGAGCCGGCCGTCGCCTTCGCCGAGGCGGGCTACGCCGTCCTGCTGGAGAAGCCGATCGCCCCGACCGAGGAGGAGTGCCGCCGGGTCGTGGACGCGGTGGCGCGCAACAAGGTTCCCTTCGGGGTCTGCCATGTCCTGCGGTACACGCCGTACACGCGGGTACTCCGGGCGCTGCTGGCCGAGGGCCGGATCGGCGAGATCGTCAATGTCGACCACATCGAGCCGGTGGGCTTCGCCCACTACGCCCACTCGTACGTGCGCGGCAACTGGCGCCGCGAGGAGACCAGCGCGCCGATGCTGCTGGCCAAGTCGTGTCACGATCTGGACTGGCTCCGGTACGTCGTCGGACGTCCGGTACGGTCGGTCTCCTCCTTCGGGAGCCTGAGCTTCTTCGTTCCCGAGAACCGCCCGGTGGTGGCCGCCGACCGGTGCCCGGACTGCGTACTCCAGGAGACGTGCGCGTACTCCGCGGTGCGGATCTACGGCGAGCACCTGGCGGCCGGTGACCTCGCCTGGCCGCTCAGCGTGCTCACTCCGCATCCCACCGACCACTCGGTGGCCGCGGCGTTGCGCACCGGACCCTACGGCCGCTGCGTCTGGGCCTGCGACAACGACGTCGTCGACCACCAGGTGGTCGCGCTCGAGTTCGACGGCGGGGTGACCGCGACGTTCACCATGACGGCGTTCTCCACCAGCCGGCCCCGGATGACCCACATCTTCGGGACGGTGGGCGAGATCTACTGCGATGGCTCGATCATCCGGGTCACCGACTTCCGTACCCGCGAGACGCGGACCATCGACGTCACGGCGCCGGCCACGGACGACCCGCTGCTGTCGGGCCACAGCGGTGGCGACGCGGGACTCATGAACGACTTCATCACGGCCGTGGCGACCTGGGACGACCACTGGATCGGGGACACGGCCGCCGAGGCGCTGGCGGCGCACGAGCTCGTCTTCGCCGCCGAACGGGCCCGGCGCGAGCGTCGCGTCGTCCGGCTCGGCTGATGCGGACGCAGCGGGCCCCACACGTCGCAGCCACTACACGGATCCCACCCCCCCCACCAAGGAGACCCTCGTGAGCCAGAATCCGTCGACCCTGTATACCTGGACAGGCCGTGAGATCTCGCGGCGTGCCCTGCTGTCCGGCTTCGCCGTCACGGGCGCCGCGGCACTCGCCGGCTGCGCCGCCCTGACGCCGGGAGCGGCGTCCACGCCGGCCGCGAACGCCGGTCCCCTCTCCACGGCGGTGCCGGCCGACAAGAAGATCACGCTGAAGGTCGCCGACGCCGACGACACGACCATGACTCCCGGCCTGCTGGCCGCCTTCCAGCAGAAGCACCCGAACGTCACCTTCGATCGCCAGTACACCGGCTGGGACGACTACCTCAAAAGCATCAACCTCACCATGTCGGCGAGCACCGCTCCCGACCTCGCCCAGTTCACGCCCGGGATGCAGAACCTCATCCCCGGCGGGCTGCTGCTCGACGTCACCGCGTACGGCACGGCCTACGGCTGGCCGGACAAGTTCCCCGGCCTCGACCAGATCATGTTCGCCCCCGACGGCAAGACCGTCGGCACGGGAGCGCTTTTCGGGGTGCCGGGCGGGTTGTCCTTCGAGGGCGTCTACTACAACAAGACGAAGGCGGCCAAGCTCGGCCTGACCGTCCCCGTCGAGACCGTGGACGAACTGGAGGCCCTCTTCGCCAAGGCGAAGGCCGCCGGAGAGCTGGCACTGGTGGCCGGCAATCTCGACGGCGGCCTGAACCATCCGTTCAACGAGCTGCTGTCGGTGTACCTGAAGCCCGAGGACCGCGAGGCCTGGGCCTTCGGGCACAAGGGCGCGACCATCGTGCTGCCGGAGGCGAAGACGGCGGCCACGACCCTCAAGCGCTGGGTGGACGAGGGATACCTCTCCCGCGACGTCAACGGGATCAGCGACAACGACGCCACCGCCGGCTTCGCCAAGGGGAAGGGGGTGTTCCGGATCAGCGGAAACTGGGCTGCCGCGGCGGTCTCCAAGGGCCTGGGCGAGCACGCCGGATATTTCTCCATGCCCCAGGCCACGGCCGGCTCGAAGATCCGCACCACCGGCGCCGGGGTGTACTACTGCGTCTCCAGCAAGTCGGCCAACGCCGCCGCCGCGGCAGCCTTCCTCGACTTCGTCGGGAGCGAGGAGGCCGCGAAGGTCACCGCCGACGCGGGCTTCATGGCGCCCAAGGCCGACGCGATGCCCGCCAAGACCGGGCTGCTGGGAGCGTTGCAGGAGGGCTGGCAGGAGACCGTGAGGGACAAGGGCCTGCAGCCGTTCATCCAGAACGCGTCCACTCCGACCATGGGGGACACCCTCACCACGCAGCTGCAGCTGCTCGCCGGTGGCAAGGTCACCGTGGACGACTTCCTCGCCAACGTCCAGGCCGATTTCGACAACTACCACAAGTGATGACAGCGAACAGGTTGAGCGGCCCGGCCGAGGCGAGCCGGCCGGGGCCGCTCCGGACCCGAAGCCCGCTCCCGGCCGCCCCGCGCCGCCCCGTCCGGCGCGGGCGCGCCACCGGGCTGCTCTATCTGGCGCCCGCGGTGCTCCTGTACACCCTCTTCACCATCGTGCCGACGCTGCACACTGGCTACCTGTCGCTGTTCGACTGGGACGGCGTGACCCTGCCGTCCTTCGTCGGCGTCGGCAACTACCGGCTGGTGTTCGACGACCCGCAGCTGCGCGCCGCGGCGGTGCACGCCGGCACCCTGATCATCTTCTTCTCCGTCCTGCCCATCCTGTTCGGCCTGGTGTCGGCCGCCATCGTGGCCCGCCACCGGCGCCGGGGCATGGGCCTCGTCCGGACGGTGCTGTTCCTGCCGCAGGTCGTGCCCCTGGTCGCGGTCGGCATCATCTGGCGGTGGGTGTACGCCGAGGACGGCGTGGTCAACCAGGTGCTGCGCTGGGCGGGCCTGGGGGAGCACGCACGCGCCTGGCTGGGCAGCTTCGACTGGGCCCTGCTCGCCGTGGGCGTGATCGGCACCTGGGTCGTCTCCGGGCTGTGCCTGGTGCTGTTCCTCTCCGGAACCCAGCGCATCGATCGGGAGATCTACGAGGCGTCGCGGATGGACGGCGCCGGCCCCGTCCGCGAGTTCGTCTCCATCACCGTGCCGCTGCTCCGGCCGGAGATCGCGGTCGCGCTGTCCATCACGGTCATCGCCGCGCTGTCGAGCTTCGACCTCATCTACATCACCACCGGCGGCGGCCCCGGCAACAGCACCGTCGTGCCCGGCATCCTCATCTACCGCCTGGCCTTCGGCGGCGGAGCCGTCGGCCTGGCCAGCGCGCTCGCGGTGGTCCTCACGGCCGTCATCTTCGCGATCGTGCTGACGCTGAACCGCCTGATCAGGGAGGCTCCGTGACCGTCATGAGAACGGGTCCCGGCCGGCACGGGAACCGGGGCCCGCGCCCGGGACCCGGCGTGGCGGCACGCGTGGGCGCGCCCGTGGTGCTCGTGTCGTTCATGGCGGCGGTGATCATCCCGTTCCTGCCGCTGCTGTCCGCCGCCGTGCAACCGGCCGGCACCCCGCTGACCGGCCTGGACGTGCCACGCGGCGTGCATCTGGAGAACTTCGCGGACGCCTGGGTCACCGCCGGGTTCGGCCCCCTCCTGTGGTCGAGCATCCTGATCGCGCTGGCCGTGGTGCCCGCCTCGGTGCTGTTCGCCAGTCTCGCCGGCTACGCGCTGGCGACCATGGACTTCCGCGGGCGGGGGAAGATCTTCGCCTACCTCCTGCTCGGGCTCGCGATCCCCACCGAGGTCACGATCATCCCCCTCTACTACGACCTGCGGGCCATCGGCCTGACGAACACCCGGTGGGGCCTGGTGCTGGTGGAGATCGCCGCCTTCATGCCGTTCGGGGCCTTCTGGATGCGCGCCCACTTCTCCACCATGCCGCGCGCCCTCATCGAGGCGGCCAAGCTGGACGGCGCGTCCACCTGGAAGATCCTGTGGGGCGTGCTGATGCCCAACTCCCGGCCCGCCGTCACCACGCTCGGCGTCCTGTACTTCGTGTGGAGCTGGAACCAGTTCATGCTCCCCCTCATCCTCATCCAGGACCCGGCCCAGCGCACCGCCCCGGCCGGGCTCGGGTTCTTCACCGGGCAGTACAACGTCGACGTGCCGCTGCTCGCGGCCGCCACGGTCATCGTGGTCGCGCCGGTCGTCCTCGTGTACCTGTTCTTCCAGCGGCACTTCATCCGCGGAGTCCTCGACGGCGCACTCAAAGGCTGACGATCACGTGCGATCCGCGCTGGTCAGGGGCTCGTTCGCCAAAACGTGCCGCATGGTGGAACGGCGCGTCGGCAGGCGCGCACGGCGCTCCTATCGTCCCTGTGAAGGCGGTCACAGCGAGCTCCACGGCAGGACACCGCGTCGCCGCCGATCTGCCCGCCTCCGTGCTCGCCTGACGCGAGGCGGTCCCCCGCGCCGGGTCCCACCGGCCTCCGCAGAAAGGGTCGACGACCATGCCCTTGGAACCACCCGCACAGGACACCCGCCCGCAGACCGAACCGGCGAGGGCACGCGGACGGGAGGCACGTCGCGTCGCGTTCGCCACCTTCGTCGGCACCGCGATCGAGTGGTACGACTTCTTCCTCTACGGCGCCATGGCGGCGCTGGTCTTCGGCACGCTGTTCTTCCCCGCCGGCGACGCGCAGGTCAGTCAGCTCGCCGCGCTGGGCACCTTCACCGTCGGGTTCATCGCCCGGCCGCTCGGCGGCATCGTCGCTGGCCACTTCGGCGATCGCGTCGGCCGCAAGCGCATGCTGGTCCTGTCGCTCCTGCTCATGGGCGCGGCCACCGTCGGCGTGGGACTGCTGCCCACCTACGCGGCGATCGGCCTCGGCGCGCCCGTGCTGCTCGTCCTCCTGCGCATCATGCAAGGGCTCGCCGTGGGCGCCGAATGGGGCGGCGCCGCCCTCATGGCCGTCGAACACGCCCCGCCGAACCGCCGGGCGTTGTACGGGGCCGCGCCGCAGCTCGGCGTGCCGGTCGGCGCGATCCTGGCGAACCTGATCCTGCTCCTGACCTCCGCTGCGACGGGGGACGCCTTCCTGGTGTGGGGCTGGCGCGTGCCGTTCCTGGTCAGCGTCGTCCTCGTCCTGGTCGGGCTGGTCGTGCGCCGTCAGGTGTCGGAGAGCCCGCTGTTCGCCGAGGCCGTGGAGCGAACCGGGACGCCCCGGTTCAACCCGCTCATCCGCGTGCTCACCAAGCACCCGCGCAGCCTGCTCCGCGCCGTCTTCGCCTCGATCGCCTCGGCGTCGTGGGGATACGTGATCCTGGTCTTCATCCTCTCCTACGGCAGCACCACCAAGATGTACTCCCGGCCCGCCCTGCTGACGATGATCATCGTGGCCAGCGTCCTCCAGGTGGGGGCCATGCTGTACGCCGGACTGCTGGCCGACCGCGCCGGGCGCAAGCGCGTCGCGCTTTTCGGGGCGCTCGGGCAGGTCGTCATGGGGTTGGTGTTCTTCCCGCTGTTCGACAGCGGCGTCTTCTGGCTGGCCCTGATGGCCTGCCTGCTCGCCTCGATCGCGCTGTCTGCCCAGTACGGGCCGCTGCCCGCGCTGCTGTCGGAGCAGTTCCCGACCGAGGTGCGCTACACGGGGGTGTCCGTCGGCTACATGTTCGGCAACATCCTCGGCGGCGGGCTGGTTCCCCTCGTCGGGGCCGCGCTGGTGGCGGCCACCGGGACGTCGTTCTCGGTGGGGCTCTACATGCTCTTCCTCAGCGTGGTCACCGCGGTCGCGGTGCTCCTCACACCGGAGACGGCGAGTGTCCGCCTCGACGACGAGGCGCTCAGCAGATAACGAAGGACGGCGCGACGCGAGAAGCGCCCCGGCCACGCCGTGGCCGGGGCGCTTCTCGCGTCGCCTCAATCGGCGGAGCGGGAAACGCCGTCCGATCGGAGCAGGTCGAGCGCGATGTCGACGATCATGTCCTCCTGGCCGCCCACGAGCCGGCGCCTGCCCACTTCGAGCAGGATCGTCCGCACGTCGATGCCGTACTGGCGGGCGGCGGCCTCGGCGTGGCGGAGGAAGCTGGAGTAGACGCCGGCGTAGCCGAGAGTGAGGGTCTCCCGGTCGACCTGGACGGGGCGATCCTGGAGCGGGCGGACGAGGTCGTCGGCGGCGTCCTGCAGCGCGAACAGGTCGCAGCCGTGCTTCCATTCGTTGAGGTCGGCCACGGCGATGAACGGCTCGATCGGGCAGTTTCCCGCGCCCGCGCCGTGCCCGGCCAGCGAGGCGTCCACCCGGGTGACGCCCTCCTCGACAGCGACGACGGAGTTCGCCACGGCCAGGGAGAGGTTCTGGTGGGCGTGGATGCCGATCTGGGTCTCCGGATCGAGGACGTCGCGGTAGGCGCGGACGCGCTCGCGGACGCCGTCCATGGTGAGCCGGCCGCCGGAGTCGGTGACGTAGACGCAGTGGGCGCCGTACGACTCCATGAGCTTGGCCTGCCCGGCGAGCTGTGCGGCGGGGGCCATGTGGCTCAGCATGAGGAAGCCGGACACGTCCATGCCCAGCTCGCGGGCCTTGGCGATGTGCTGGGCGGCCACGTCGGCCTCGGTGCAGTGGGTGGCGACGCGAATCGAGCGCACCCCGAGCGCGTAGGCGCGCCGGAGCTCGGCGATGGTGCCGATGCCGGGCAGCAGCAGCGTGGTGAGCGTGGCCCGCCGGATGCCGGCGGCGGCGGCCTCGATCCATTCCCAGTCGGTGTTGCTGCCGGGACCGTAGTTGAGCGAGCCGCCCGCCAGGCCGTCGCCGTGCGCGACCTCGATCGCGTCGACGCCGGCGGCGTCCAGAGCGGCGACGATGCGGGTCACGTCGGCGGGGGCGATGCGGTGCCGTACGGCGTGCATGCCGTCCCGGAGGGTGACGTCCTGGATGTAGAGCTTCACGCGGTCGCCTTGTCTGGTGAGTGGTGGGCGATGCGCTCGGCGACGCGCAGGGCGGCCGAGGTCATGATGTCGAGGTTGCCCGCGTAGGCGGGCAGGTAGTGGGCGGCGCCCTCCACCTCCAGGAACACCGACACCCTGGTCGTCACCGGTGCGGAGGTGAGCGTGTGCACGGGCTCGTCCGGCGGGATGGGGCTGAACTGCACATCCTGCTTGAGCCGGTAGCCGGGGACGTACGTGGCGACCTCGGCCACCATGTCGGCGATGGAGGCGCGGATCTCGTCCTGGCCGGCGTCGCCGATGAGGCAGAAGACGGTGTCGCGCATGATGAGCGGCGGTTCGGCGGGGTTGAGGACGATGATCGCCTTGCCGCGGGCCGCGCCGCCGACGCTTTCGAGGGCGGCCGCGGTGGTCTCGGTGAACTCGTCGATGTTGGCGCGGGTGCCGGGCCCCGCCGACTTCGAGGCGATGGAGGCGACGATCTCGGCGTAGGCGACGGGCGTGACGCGGGAGACGGCGTGGACGATCGGGATGGTGGCCTGGCCTCCGCAGGTCACCATGTTGACGTTGGCGGCGCCGAGGTGGCGGTCGAGGTTCACCGCGGGCACGACGAACGGGCCGATCGCCGCGGGGGTGAGGTCGATGAGCGTCTTGCCGAAGGGTTCCAGCCTGGCGGCGTTGGCGATGTGGGCCTTCGCCGAGGTGGCGTCGAAGACGATGCCGATGTCGTCGAAGCCGTCCAGCGCGATGAGGCCGGTCACGCCCTCGTGGGTGGTGGGCACCTTGAGGCGGCGGGCGCGGGCGAGGCCGTCGGAGCCGGGGTCGATGCCCACCATGGCCGCCATCTCCAGGGCCGCGGAATGCCGCATCACCTTGATCATCAGGTCGGTGCCGATGTTGCCGGAGCCGATCACGGCCACCTTGGTCTTGTTCATGACGGGTCCTCGAAGGTGACGGTGACGGTGCCGAGCGTGGAGATCTCGGCGCGTACGGTGACGCCGGGGGAGACCGGGACCATGGGGCCGAGCGCGCCGGACAGGATGACCTGGCCGGCGCGCAACGGGTCGCCGAACTCCCGCGCGGTGCGGGCCAGCCACAGCAGCGCGTTGAGCGGGTCGCCGAGGCAGGCCGCTCCGTCGCCCCGCGAGACGAGCTCGCCGTCGGCGTACATGCTCATGGTGGCCGCCACCGGCTCGAACGCGGTGAGCGGCACCAGCGCCGAGCCCAGCACGTACAGGCCGCTGGAGGCGTTGTCGGCCACGGTGTCGGTGAGCGTGATGTCCCAGTTCGCGATGCGGCTGTCCACGATCTCCAGGGCGGGCGTCGCGTAGCCGACCGCCGCCCGGACGGTGGCCAGGTCCAGGTGCTCGGCGTCGAGGTCGGCGGCGAGCACGAAGGCGATCTCGGCCTCCGCCTTCGGCTGGAGGAGCAGCCCCGCGGGCACCGTGCCGGAGACGTCCATGTCGTCGAAGAGCACGCCGAAATCCGGCTGGTCCACGCCGAGCTGCCGCTGCACGGCCGGGGAGGTGAGGCCGATCTTCCGGCCGGCCACCACGGCCCCGGCGGCCAGCCGGCGCTCGGTGAGGCGGCGCTGCACCTCGTAGGCGGCGGCCACGTCGGCGTCGCCGAGCAGGTCGCGGACCGGGGCGCACGGCTGCCGCTCGGCCGTCGCGGTCGCCAGCCGGGCCACGGCCGCGGCGATGGCGCGCTCGCGCTCGGGGGAGGTCATCGGCCCGCCTCCGGCTCCGCCGTGGCCACCGCGAACCCGGCGATCCATTCGGGGATCGCCCGGTAGAAGCGGGAGGTCATCCGGTACGCGCCGGTCGCGGCGAGCGAGGCGAACGCGGCGATCCACGTACGGACCTCGTGGGCGGACCCGCCGCCCTCGGCGCCCATCCACTCCACGCTCCAGCCGTCCACTTCGGTCAGGCGGCCGCTCGCCAGCGTGTCCAGGACCAGGTTGTCCCAGGTCGGGTTGATGGGGAGCATCGCGGCAGAGCCCGCCGCGTAGTCTCGCCCGGCCTGGATCACCCGCTGTTCCCCCCTCGCCCGCTGCTCGGGGGAGGGCGGGTGGCCCTCGATGAGCGCCTCTGCCACGCGCGGCGGCGCGCCGTCGAGCACCGGGACGGGCGGGTCGTGCGAGAGCCCGCCGGAGCCGAGGAACAGCACCCGCCGGTCCAGCTCGGCGGCGGCCTCGCCGACCGCGGTCCCGAGGGCGCGGACGCGGCTGACCGGGCCGAGCGGGGTGGCGACCCCGTTCACGAAGACGGGCACGACGGGGACCCGATCGATGCCGCCGAACAGCACCTCCAGGGGCTGCACGAACCCGTGGTCGACGGTCATCCGCGCCGAGACGGTGAGGTCCACGCCGCGGCCGAGCACCCCGCGCGCGATCGCGCGGGCGGCTTCGGAATCGACCGGCAGCGGGCCGGCGGCCGAGCCGAAGTCGCCGACCGCGTTCGCCTCGGTGGCCAGGCAGAAGGGCGGCATCTCCTTGTAGAAGAAGCCGTTGTAGTGGTCGGGGGCGTACAGCACGACCAGCTCGGGGTCGAAGGCGCGGACGAAGGCGCGCGCGTCGTCCACGGCGGCCCCGACGGCCGCGAGGACCTCAGGCGAGGGGTCGTTCTTCCCGATGAGAGGGGAGTGGGACAGGCCGACGGCGATGGAGCGGGTCCTGGGGAGGTGGGCGGCGGTCATGTGGTGATCTCCTTGAAGACGAGCTTGCCGGTGAGCCGCCCGTCGATCATGAGCTGGAAGCCCTTGTGGATCTCGTCGAGCGGCAGCGTGCGGTCGATCACCGGGCGCAGGCCGGTGGCGTCCATCAGCCTGAGCAGCGCGACCAGCTCGGCGCGGGTGCACCCGGTCGAGCCGAGGACGCGCTGCTGGAGGTAGAAGATCCGGCCGAGGTCCGCGGGCGGGTTCATGCCGCTGGTCGCGCCGGCGATCACGATCGTGCCGCCGGGCCGCAGGGACTTCATCGAGTGCGACCAGGTCGCCTCGCCGACCGTCTCGATGACGACGTCGACGCGCTCGGGCAGCCGCTCGCCGACCGGCACGGCGGCGCGGGCTCCCCAGGCGACGGCCTGGGCGCGCTTGTCCTCGCTGCGGCTGGTGGCGTAGACGACGGCGCCCGCGGCCACGGCCAGTTTGATCGCGGCCGAGGCGACGCCGCCGCCCGCGCCCTGCACCAGCACCCGGTCACCGGCGGTGATCTTCGCCTGGGTGAACAGCATCCGGTACGCGGTCGTCCACGCGACCGGCAGGCACGCGGCCTCGTCGAACGACAGCCACGACGGCTTGGGGATCAGGTTGCGGGCCGGGACGGTCAGGTACTCGGCGAAGGCGCCGTTGTGCTTCTCGGACAGCAGGGCCCGGTCCGGGTCGAGCGTCTCGTCACCGCCGCCGGCGTCCGGGTCGCCGATGACGGGGTGGACGATGACCTCGTTGCCGTCCTCGTCGTACCCGGCGGCGTCGCAGCCGAGGATGATGGGCAGCCGGTCGGGCGGGTGGCCCACGCCGCGCAGCGTCCACAGGTCGTGCATGTTCAGGGAGGACGAGACGACCCGGACGACCGACCAGCCGGGCCGGCGCTCGGGCTCGGGAACGTCGCCCAGGACGAGCCCGGCCAGTGGGTCGGTCGCGCTCTGGGAGACGGCGGTGGCGGCTAGCATGCCCCAACGCTGTCCGACGGCCGCCGTTTCCTGACAGCACGTGTTCCGTCGTACGGAACGAGGGTTGGAAGGGGGCCGGTCCGCTGCTGTTGTCTGGGCCGCATGACCTCGACGATCGAGCCCCCGCGGGGGGCCCTGCGGCGCCCGGCCGAGCTGGCGCGGACCATCGACGTCTCCGGGCTCGTCGACACCGAGGGCGGGCTGGTGGATCGCGTCATCTTCACCGACCAGCAGATCTACCGGCAGGAGCTGCGCCGTGTCTTCGCGCCGAGCTGGCTGTTCCTCGCCCACACCGACCAGTTCCACCGCCCGGGCGATTTCTTCACCACGTACATGGGCGAGGACCCGGTGATCGTCACCCTTGACCGGAACCGGCGGATCCGCGCGTTCCTCAACTCCTGCCGGCACCGGGGCGCCCGCGTCTGCCGCGCCGACTTCGGCACCACCCGCAACTTCACCTGCACCTACCACGGCTGGGCGTACGACCTGGAGGGCAAGCTGGTGAGCGTGCCCAACAAGGCGGGCTACCCCGGGTCCTTCGACACGGGGGAGTGGGGCCTGGTCGAGGTGCCCCACGTCGACAGCCACCGCGGCCTGATCTTCGGCACCTGGAACCCCGGCCCGGTCCCGCTGCGCGAGTCCCTCGGTGACATGGCCTGGTACATGGACGCGATGCTGGACCACGACGACGAGGGCACCGTGGTCGTGGGCGGCGTGCACAAGTGGGTGCTCGAAGGCAACTGGAAGCTGGCGGCCGAGCAGTTCGCGACCGACTGGTACCACGTCAACATGAGCCACGCCTCGGCGCTCATGGTGCTGTCGCCCACCGGCAAGGCCCCCAAGGACGAGATCGTGCACCGGGCCGGCCGCCAGTACGGCGACGCGAACGGGCACGGCGCGGGCTTCCCGGTGCACCCGAAGAACCGCTTCGACGCCAAGACCGTGCACCAGTGGACGGACTACGACGCGCTGCGCGCACGCCTGGGCGACGCCCGCGTCGAGGGCCCGCTCACCAACGGCCACGCCACCGTCTTCCCCAACTTCTCCTACCTGCCGGTCAACGGCTCCATCCGGATCTGGCACCCCAAAGGGCCCGACCGGATGGAGGTGTGGGCCTGGACGATCGTGGACAAGTCCATGCCGCACGACGTGCGCGAGGCCCAGCGCCTGTACAACCTGCGCACCTTCGGGCCGAGCGGGATCTTCGAGCAGGACGACGGCGAGAACTGGAGCGAGGTGCAGGCCGTCGCGCACGGCTTCATCACCAACGGCGTGGCGCTCAACTACCAGATGGGCCTCGGCTCCGAACGCGAGGACGGCCGCCACCCGGGCCGGACCAGCGAGCTCTACAGCGACGCCGCCGGCCGGGCCTTCTACGCGCGCTGGCGCGAGCTGATGAACACCCCCGCCTGGCACGAGGAGGACAAATGACGCACGGCATCCGCGTGGCGCGGCTGGACGACATCCCCGAGGGCGAGGGCATCGCCGTCGACAAGGCGATCACCGGCACCGCCGGCGACATCGCGCTGCTGCGCGACACCGACGGCAGCGTGTGGGCGCTGGACGACACCTGCACCCACGAGGACGCCTCGCTGGCCGACGGCTGGGTCGAGGACGGCTACGTCGAGTGCCCGCTGCATTCCAGCAAGTTCTGCCTGAAGAACGGCGAGGTCCAGGGCCTGCCCGCCACCAGGAGCACCTGCCCGCACCGCGTCGAGGTGCGCGACGGCGAGGTCTACCTCTTCCCCGGCCAGGCGCCATGAGGGTGGTCGTCGTCGGCGGCGGCATCGCCGGTGTCAGCACGGTCGCGGCGCTGCGCGCGGGCGGTTTCGACGGCGACCTCACCCTGGTCGACGCCGGCGAGCTGCCCTACGACCGCCCGCCGCTGTCGAAGGAGTACCTGGCCGGCGGCAAGGATCTCAAGCAGATCGCCCTGCAGCCCCCGCACTGGTACGACGAGCAGCGGGTACGGCTGATCAACCAGAGCACGGTCACCGCCCTGCGCCCGGCCCATGGCGCGGTGGAGCTGACCGGCGGCCTCCTGCTGCGCGCGGACCGGGTGGTGCTGGCCACCGGCGGCGGCGCGGCCCGCCCGCCCATCCCCGGCGGCGACGGCGAACGCGTGCACGTGCTGCGCACCGCCGACGACGCCGACCGGCTGCGTGCCGCGCTGACCCCCGGCGCCCGCGTCCTCGTCGTCGGCGCCGGGCTCATCGGCGCCGAGGTCGCCTCCACGGCCGTCGATCTCGGCTGCGAGGTCGTCCTGACCGATCCGGTGGCAAAGCCGCTGGCCGCCGCACTCGGCGGCGAGCTGGCGGCCTGGCTGCACGAATTGCACGCCAGACGCGGCATCGTGACCCTGCGGGCGGGCGTGGAGTCGTTCGCGGAGACCCCGGACGGCATCGAGGTCCGCTTCACCGGCGGGTTCGAGCCGTCGCGGGCGTTCGACGCGGCCGTGCTCGGCGTCGGGATGGTGCCCGTGACCGCGCTGGCCGCGGCGGCCGGGCTGGAGGCCGAGCGCGGCGTCGTGGTGGACGACCTTCAGGTCACCTCGAACCCGGCGGTGCTCGCGGTGGGCGACGCCGCGCGTACCCGCCGGGGGCCTCGGGCCGAGCACTGGGAGGCGGCGCAGCACGACGGCGCGCGGGCCGCCGCCGCCATCCTCGGCACGCGCCCGCCGGCGCCGACCGCCCCCTGGTTCTGGACGGACCGGCACGGCCGGCACGTCGAGGTCGTCGGCGCCATGGGGGCGGCGGGCCGCGTCGTAGTCCGCGGCTCATTCGACGATCCGGCCTTCTCGGTGTTCGGACTGCGGGGCGGGCTGGTCGTGGCGGCCGCCGCGGTGGACGACTCGAGCGCCGCCCGCGCCGCCCGCCGCATGATCGACCGCCGCGTCCCGGTGCATCCCAGGCGGCTGGCCGACCCCTCCGTGAACCTGCGTGCGCTGCTGCGCGCGTGACGCGCCGCCCTGCGGCACACCCCCGTTTGCCCTCTATCAGGCCCTCCAGAAGGATCGAATGACACCGTGAGCACCGCCACCGATCAGATCCGGTCGCGTGCGGGGATGCGCGCCGACCGCGACACCCACTTCGAGGTCGAGCAGTTCTACTACGAGGAGGCCGATCTCCTCGACGCCGGGCGCTATGCCGACTGGCTCGACCTGCTCGCCGACGACCTCGACTACTGGATGCCGACCCGCACCAACCGGCTGCGCCGCCAGCAGGCGCTGTCCGTCGCCGCACGTGGCGAGGCCGCCTACTATGACGAGAGCAAAGAGAGCCTGGCCTGGCGCATCCGCCGGTTCGACTCCGGCATGGCCTGGGCCGAGGACCCGCCGTCACGCACCCGCCACCTGGTGACCAACGTGCTGGTCCGGCACGTCGACCCCGCCGAGCACCCCGGATTCACCGCGGACGACCTGCTCGTGCGATCGGCGTTCCTGGTCTACCGCAACCGGCTGGAGCGGGAGGAGAACGTCTTCGCCGGCGCCCGTACCGACGTGCTGCGCCGCACCGGCGACGGCCTGCGGGTCGCCCGGCGGACCATCCTGCTCGACCAGAACATCCTGCTGGCGAAGAACATCTCCACCTTCTTCTGATGGGATCTCCCGTGATCGACCTCAAGCACCACAGCGTGCCCACCACGCTCGGCGAGATCGCCGTGGCCGAGACCGGCGAAGGCCCGGTGCTGGTGATGCTGCACGGCGGCGGCCCCGGCGCCTCCGGCGTCAGCAACTACCACCAGAACCTGCCGGCGCTGGCCGGCGGCTTCCGCGTCGTGCTCCCCGACCAGCCCGGCTTCGGCGGCAGCTACCGCCCCACCGAGGAGGACCTGGAGCAGCGGTCGATCACCGAGATCACCGTGGACGCGCTCTTCCAGGCGCTCGACGCCCTCGGCATCGACCGCTTCCACCTGCTGGGCAACAGCCTGGGCGGCGCCGCCGCGATCGCCATGGCCCAGCAGCGCCCGGACCGGGTCGACCGGCTGGTGCTGATGGCTCCCGGCGGCGGCTGGCTCCCGTTCGGTCCCACGCCGACCGAGGGGCAGAAGGAGATGTTCCGCTACTTCAACGGCGGCGGGCCGAGCGAGAAGAAGATGGCCGCGTTCATCCGCACCATGGTCTTCGACCACAAGCAGTTCGGCGAGGACGTCGTCCGCGCCCGCTACGAGGCCTCGCTCGACGAGAGCCACATCGCGTTCTACCACCGCTACAACGCCGCGTTCGCCCGGCGCGGCGGCATGGACCCGCTGTGGAAGGACCTGCACAAGATCAAGGCGCCCACGCTGCTGCTGTGGGGCCGCGACGACCGCACGATCACGCTCGACGGGGCCCAGCTCATGCTGAAGCAGATCCGCGACGTGCGGCTGCACGTGTTCGGCCGGTGCGGCCACTGGGTGCAGCTGGAGCGGCAGCGCGAGTTCGAGCACCTCGTCACCGGGTTCCTGACATGAGCGGCTGGCTCGACGGGTACGTGGCGCTGATCACCGGCGGCGGCTCCGGCATCGGCCGCGCCGTCGCCGAGCGCTTCCTGGCCGAGGGCGCCGCCGTCACCGTCCTCGGCCGCGACCGGGGCCAGCTCGACGAGGTCGTGCGCGCCGCCGCCGACCCGTCCCGGATGCACGTCGTCACGGCGGACGTACGCGACTCCGAGGGGCTGCACGCAGCCGTGGCGCAGACCGTCGAGCGCTTCGGCAAGCTCGACACGCTCGTGGCCAACGCCGGCGTGTGGGACTACCAGCGCCAGCTCACCCGGCTCACCGCCAAGGAGATCGACGCCGCCTTCGACGAGGTCTTCTCCGTCAACGTCAAGGGCTATCTCCTCGCGGCGCAGGCGGCCTGGCCGGAGCTGGTCAAGACGCGTGGCAGCATCGTGATGACCCTGTCCAACGCCTCCTTCTACGTCAACGGCGGGGGCCCGCTCTACACCGCCAGCAAGCACGCCTGCCTCGGCCTCATGCGCGAGCTCGCCTACGAGCTCGCCCCCAAGGTCAGGGTCAACGGCGTCGCCTGCGGCGGCATGAACACCGACCTGCGCGGCCCGCAGGCCCTGGCGATGGGCGAGCGCTCGATCGCCGCCTCCTTCGCCAGGAGATCGGCCGACGCCCCGCCGCCGCCCATCCCGTTGCACGACTCCAGCACCGACCCGCGCGACTTCACCGCGCCGTACGTCCTGCTGGCCGCCCGCGAGCAGAGCGGCCCGATCACCGGACACGCGATCTCCGCCGACGGCGGCATCGGCGTACGCGGATTCGCCCGCCCCGCCGGCGGCGACCACCTCTGAGGAGCCCACCGTGACTCACCCCCACCCCCCGAACTCCGGCCTCAACGCCGACGTCAACATCGCCTCGGCGGTCGCGCGCAATGCCCGCTACCACGGCGACGTCACGGTCGTCCGCTACGCGGGCGGGGACCTCACCTACGCCCAGCTCGACGAGAAGGCGGCCCGGCTGGCGACCGTGCTGTCCGAGGGCGGCGTGGCCGGTGGCGACAGGGTCGCCTACCTCGGGCTCAACAGCGCCTCGTTCCTGGTGACGATGCTGGCCTCGTTCCGGCTGGGCGCCGTCTTCGTGCCGGTCAACTTCCGGCTCGCCGGACCCGAGCTGGCGCTCGTACTCGAAAGGAGCGGCGCCGCCACGATCGTCTGCGAGGAGGGCCACCGCTCCGGCCTGGAGCAGGTGCGCGGCCGGACCTCGCTCAGCCGGTTCCTCCTGGTGGACGACGACCCGGAGGTGCCCGCCGCCGAGGGCGCCGGCGGGTGGGAGCCCTGGTCCGGCCTGATCGCCGCGGCGGAGCCGGCCGCCTCCGTGGTCGCCAAGGGCTTCGACGACCCGGCGATCCTCATGTTCACCTCCGGCACCACAGGCCTGCCCAAGGGTGTCGTCCTCACCTACGGCAACGCCTGGTGGAACTCCGTCAACGTGGACACCATGATCGACACTCGGCGTGGCGACGTCACCCACGCCGCCGCACCGCTCTTCCACATCGGGGCGCTCAACAGCT
The DNA here is from genome assembly GCF_052068215.1 of Nonomuraea sp. H19. NCBI lineage: Bacteria > Bacillati > Actinomycetota > Actinomycetes > Streptosporangiales > Streptosporangiaceae > Nonomuraea > Nonomuraea sp. H19. The sequence goes on from NZ_JBQHCV010000015.1 coordinate 189,244, forward strand.
TCGTGCTGCGGACGATCGTGCGGGGTGGCACCGTGGTGGTGCGGCGCGCGTTCGACCCCGTGCGACTGCTCGACGACCTGGTCACCCACCGGGTCAACTCGATGTTCGCGGTGCCCGCCATGCTCGCCGCCCTCAGCCGCGTCCCGGGCGTCTTCGACGCCGACCTCACCCGGCTGCGCTCGGTCGTCGTCGCGGGCGCGCCCGTGCCGCCGTCCCTGATCGAGCTGTACGCGGCGCACGGCATCCTGCTGCAACAGGCGTGGGGGCTCACCGAGACCGCCCCGTTCGCCACGCACCTGCCGGTCGAGCACACCCGCACCAAGATCGGATCGGCCGGGATCCCGATGCCGTACACGCAGGTCCGCGTCGTCGACTCCCTCACCAACCAGCCGCTGAAGCCGGGCGAGGCCGGAGAGATCGTCGTACGCGGGCCCAACGTCACCCCCGGCTACTGGGAGAACCCCGAGGCCACCGCCGCCGCCTTCGACGAGGAGGGCTGGTTCCACTCCGGCGACATCGGCTACCTCGACGAGGACGGCTACCTGTACATCGTCGACCGGCTCAAAGACATGATCATCAGTGGTGGTGAGAACGTCTACCCCGCCGAGGTCGAGCGCGCCCTGGCCCTCATGCCGGGCGTCGCCGATGTCGCGGTCGTCGGAGCCCCCGACGAGCAGTGGGGCGAGACCGTCGTCGCGGTGGTGTCCCTGGCCGAGGGGACCACGGTCACGCTCGACGACGTACGGGAGTACGCTGCAGCCCAATTGGCCAGGTACAAGCTGCCCAGAAAGCTGAAGATCGTCCAGAGCATGCCGAGAAACGCCTCCGGCAAGCTGGACAAGACCGTCATCCGCCGTCTGGTGAACGAGGAGAACTGACATGACCGCGGTGCCATCCCTTCCCGCGATCGACGTCGACGACGGCTGGCAGGCCACGGTGGAGGCGTGGACGCGCCGCGCCGGCCGGCTTCACCTGCACCGCGACGGCGTGGTCGCCGATGTGCGGGTGGAGCGCTGCGCCGCGGGACGCCTGCGTGAGGCCTATCCGGTGGGCGCGCACGACCTCGAGCTCCGGGTGTGCGGCGGCCCGCTGGCCGAACTCCTCCGGACGCTGTTCGACGCCGTGACGAAGGCGGACCCGGCGTGTCGCCGGGTGGTGTACGCGGCCCAGGAAGGCGCGCTGGAGGAGGTGGCCGCGGCGCAGGCCGCCGGCTTCCGCCACGTCGTGGACGTGGACCTGGTCGATGAGCAGCTCAGCCTGCTGGTGGCCGAGCCGGCCGGGGTGCGCGGGACCGACGTGGACCTCGACCGCGTGCCCGGGACCTGATCTCAGGCGATGGCGCGCGCGGGAGCGGGCCGGTGCCGCCGGATGCGCATGAGGTGCTGGGCCGCCGCCGCGCTCACCCGGCGCAGGGTCGCGGCCTGAGCCCGGGTGTCGAGGCGGCCGGTGACCGCCGACACGGACAGGGCGGCGACGGCCCTGCCGCCATGTCCGATGACGGGGACGGCGACGCAGCTGAGGCCCAGCGTCGCCTCCTCGTCGTCGAACGCCACGCCCTCGCTGCGCACCTTGGAGATCTCCGCGGCGAGCCTGGCCGGGTCGGTGATGGTGTTGGGCGTGAGCGGCCGCAGCTCGCTTTCGAGCACCTGCTCCAGGGCCTCATGATCGTAGGCCAGCAGGACCTTGCCGACGGCCGTGCAGTAGGCGGGCACCCGGCCGCCGATGCGCGAGGGCGAGCGCACCTGCCGGTGGCCGTAGAGCTTCGACAGGTAGACCACGTCCGTGCCGTGCAGGGCCGCCAGGTGGACGGTCTCGCGCGTCAGCTCGTACAGATCGGCCAGGAACGGGATGAGCGCGTCGCGGATCTGGTCGTGATCCGGGACGTACACGTGCCGCCCCAGCTCGTGCAGCCGTTGGCCCAGCCGGTATTTCTGGCCGACCTTCTCGACGACGCCGTGGCGTTCCAGCATGCCCAGCAAGCGGAACGCCGTGGACTTGCTCAGCTCCGCCCGCCGGGCCAGCTCGCTGACGCCGATCCCGGTGCTGGCCTGGCTGCCGAAGGACGCCAGCAGGCTGACCGCCTTTTCGACGGCGGCGCGGTCGTCCCTGCTCGTCGGGGCGTTCTCGATCGCGGTGCTGCTCATGTGGGGCTCCGGGGACGGCCTAACTCTCGGGGTCATTTATATGTGACAGAATGTCCGATAAAATGCGCGTTCGTCAAGATGGACGAGTAGGTAATTAAAAGTGACGCCGGAGGCGGTCATGGATCACAACGAGCTGGTGGCGCGGAACATCCGCAGGCTCCGGCGCGAGCGCGGCTTCTCCATCGGAGAGCTGTCCCGCAGGTCCGGGCTGTCGAAGCAGACGTTGTCCAAGGTCGAGCAGGGCGACGGCAATCCCACCGTGGACACCCTGGCCGCGCTGGGCAAGGCGCTGGACGTCGCGCCCCGCCAGCTGCTGACGGAGTGGGGGAGCGCCGTCTACGTTCAGCGCCAGGACGACGGGCTGTGGCAGGAGCACGAGGGCTGGTCGGAGCGCATGCTCGACCAGACCTACGGCTCCGGCTACGTGCACACGCTGGTGATGAGGCTGGAGCGCGGAACGCCCTGCGCGCCGGTGCCCGGCCACTCGCTGGGCACGCTGCACCACATCTTCGTCTTCAGCGGCACCCTGCGTACCGGGCCGATCGAGGACCAGGTGGAGCTGTCGGCCGGGGATTTCGCCCGCTTCCCCGGCGACGTGCCGCACCAGCACACGTGCCTGTCCGACCGCGTCGTCGCCCACGTCGTCACGACGATCCCGCAGGCACACCAGTTCGGGGCCGCCGCGCGGTGATCCCCGGCGGTCAGCCCTTGTCGGGACGGACCCAGATGTCGCGTTCGTTGCGTTGGAGCGGAAGTGGCGCAGAGCGGGGATGTCGATCGTGCCCGCGACCCACGACGAGCCGCCGCTGTATCCGTGCCGGCCGACGACCTGCCCCTTGTAGTCGACGATCATCGACTGGCCGCCGAAGGTGTCGATCGGGTGCTCGGAGTCCTGGTCGAGGTAGTAGGTGCCGAGGTTGCAGGCGATGAGATAGGCGTTGTTGTCCAGGGCCCGGGCGTGGTTCTGGACCTCGTACAGGCCGTTGCCGGTGTGGGGGTGCGGATAAGGGCCGCGGTAGATGATCTCGGCGCCGTTCATGGCCAGGCCGCGGGCGTTCTCGGGGTAGGAGGCCTCGTTCGCCATCAGGATGCCGATGCGGCCGTCCTCTATGCGGTGCCGGCGGGGCAGCGCACACGCGTGCGCTGCCATCCCCGCCCATGAGCGGGTGTCAGACGAGGGAGCTGTAGGAGGGTTTGCCGGCCCACTCGTAAGTGAGGTACACGACGCCGGCGTCGGTGGTGGTCGACCCCGTGAGCTTCAGCCCGGCCGCGGCGGTTCCCGCGGCGAACAGCCGCTTTCCCTCGCCGAGGACGACGGGGAAGACCAGCAGCCGGTATTCGTCGACCAGCTCGGCCTCCTGCAGCGTACGGATGAGGTCGGTGCTGCCCTGGACGAGGATCTCGCCGTCGGTGCTCCGCTTGAGCTCGGCGACCGTCTGAGCGGCCTCGCCCACCAGGACCTGGGTGTTGCGCCACGCGGCGGTCATCGGCGTCCTCGTGGCGACGTACTTCGGCATGCTGTTGATCTTGGCGCCGCCCTCTTCGTCGGGGACGTCCGGCCAGTACGAAGACAAGATGTCATACGACTTGCGGCCCAGAAGCATGCCGTCCGCGCGGTCGAGCACGTCGCCCATGATGCGGTTGAAACCCTCGTCCACGTGGGCGGGCAACCATCCGCCTCGCTGGAAATCGTTGGAGTCGTCCTCACTGGGCCCGCCGGGAGCCTGCATGACACCGTCCAACGACACGAAAGCCCCGACAACCAGCCTGCTCGCCATCTCGTCACTCCTTGTTGCGCTGTCAGCCGCGGGCCCGTCCGGCCCCGCTGTTTTCCTCTGCCGTCAGCTTGGCGGTATCCGTTTAAGGATTCCTTACGGCTTTCCTACGGCACGAGCGGCGCTCGGCGTACACAGGCCGATCAGCTCATCCGGCTCCGGAACCCCCAGCTCAGGATGACCGGCACGGCGCCGGCGCAGTGCCTCAGGAGGTGACCCTTCCGTGTCCCATGCCACCGCAGGAGGCATGGGACACGGGGTGAGGCGCAGCGGTCAGGAGGTCGTCGTGGGCGAGGAGGACGGCGTGGCCGGGGACGTCGGCGGCTGGCCGGGCCGGTCGCCGTGGTTCCAGCGGCCCCCCTTGCCGTGGCCGCCATATCCGTCTTGCCCGCCGCGCGCGGTCGCGTCGTGGATGGCGACGGCGGTGGCCGTGCCACCCTCCACCTTCGCCATGACCATGACCTTCTGCCCGGTCTTCACCGCGTCGATGCCCGCGCTGCCGCGGTTGATCCGGGTGTCGGCGTTGACCGCGTACTCCTTGGTGTAGCCGTCCTCGCTCTTGACCGTGATCGAGTCCTGGTCGACGGCGGTGACGTCGCCGTACTGGCTGGCGACGGTCACGTACTTGCCCTCACCGTCGGGCACGACGAACTCGCCGTGGATGGGACGGCCGCCCAGGCCCATCTTGTGGCCCCCGCCCCGGCCGTATCCCGGCGCCTTGTCGGAAGGCGTTCCTGACGGGCTCGCGGACGGTGTCGCGGTGTCGCTGACCGTGGGCGTCGGGGACGGCGAGGGCGTGAACACCGCCGCGGCGGCGACGCCGGCACCAGTGACCACGATGAGCGCTGTGGTGGCGGTGAGCAACAAGGAACGAGGGAAGCGGCGCCTGGGTGGCTCGTTCGACAGTGTTTCCGCGTTGCTGAATTCGTCCGGGCCAGGTGCCATGTTTCTTCCTCCCGATAGGTACATAGAGGGATCAACACTGCATGGAGCCACCTAAGACTGCCGTAAATGCCGTTCTTGCCCCGGTGTGCACCGTCTGTGGTGAATCGCCAGGCGCCCGGCCGACGGCGACGTTCAACGACGCGGACGCGTCCAGGTGAGAGGGTGGTCAGTGGCCGTGGTGGTATTGGTGCATCACCGCATGGCCCTTGCCCCTGGAGATCAGCCACTTGTTCACCGGCGTCGTCAGCACGAAGGCCACCAGCAAGGCACCGGCCAGCGCCACCCAGAACAGCCAGCTGGACAGGCCCGCGTCCATGGCGCCGGGCACCGTCAGCATCACCGCGTTGTCCAGGATCTCCATCACCGCGATGGAGATGGTGTCCGCGGCCAGCGCGACCTTCAACGCCGCGCGGAAGTCGAGTCCGGCGCGCAGCACGCCGCGCATGGTCAACGCATAGCCGAACACGAAGGCCAACGCCACTGCCAGCACCACCGTGGCGATGTTGGACAGCCCGGCGGCGGTGCCGATGACCATGCCCAGCACTTCGCCGATGGCGCAGCCGGTCAGGCAGTGCAGGGTCGCCTGGGCGGCCATGCCCCATGTGGCCACGGGCGGCGTGGATGAGTGTGGCCGCCCGGCCGGTTCGGCCGTGTGGTGAGCGTGGTCGTGCTCAGTGGCCGGATGGTGGTGACTGCTGTGGTCCACGATTATCCTCCTTAGTCGCGAGACCCGAGTATACGGGTAGGGGGTATAGAGGGGAAGTGGGTGGTGCGACAAGGTGAATGCGTCCGTGGTCCTGTCGTGGGCGTTGGCTCAGGACCGCGTAGCGATGCTGTGACGATCAGACATAGTAGCGAGCTGCCGGCTGCGGCCCTGTTCACACCCGCGCGTGCGGTGGGGAGGGCAGGGAGATCCGCTCGGCCACCATGGCCTGGAAGTGGGAGCAGCTGGTGAAGTCCTCGTGATCGCAGTCCAGCGCGCAGTCGATGAGGTCGAGCGACGCCTGCGCCTCGGCGATGTGCCGGGCGAGCTCCGTCCGGCGACGCAGCAGGACGGCGCGCCGTTCCGCCGCGTCCGAGGTGGCCGTCATCTCGCGGATCTCCTCCAGGGTGTGTACTATCGCCGGCGCTTGCTATGCGAGCCTGTGGTTGCCGGTGGAACTGTCACTGTGGTCCGACATCTCTCAGCCGATCAGGTTGCGACGTAGGGTAATCGATCGGTAATGTTGAGTCACAGCTGGGTGCCTGACTGGCGCCCGGTCCCCGCCCCTGTTGGTGTCCGCACCACCGGGACAGCGTCCGGCGGGGCGGTGGCCCAAGAGCCGCACTCCATCCAGGAATGCGGAGTCAGGCCCCCGATAACGCGATTCTCAACCACGGTCTGTCCGGCTTGCCGGACGGACGCGGCTGCGGCTTCCACCGGATCGCTGCCCGGCCTCGGCCGGCAGGCGACGAGGCTACGCCGGTGTCCGTTTTACTTATGTAAACACAGAGAACCGAAGACGCTGAACCCGGCTTCCTTGGCACGCAAGACCATGGCCACCCGGTAGAGGTCGTCAGGCCCGTAACGGCGGCGATCCCCGCCGATGCGGGCCGGGCTGAGCAGGCCCATCGTCTCCCGGTGCCGGAGAACGTGGGTCGCCAGCCCGAACCGCTCCGCGATGTCGCCGATGCTCCTGGTCGTATTTGACTTCATGCCGACATTAAGTCGCAGCGCTGCCGATGTTCCTGGCCTCCGCCCGGCGGCCTGGGGAACAGCGCGCGTAACCGTGCCGACGCCGAGATCGGCCCGTGGCCTTCGTGCCGCTGCCTGCCGTGGGCCATCGCGGCGACGACGCGCACCGTTCGACTATGCGGTGTCGTAGGTCACAGGGTGAGCAGCGAATGGCAGTGATGGGCCAGGAAGGAGCTGAGGCCGGGCACCAGCGCGACCATCGCGGGGCCGCCCAGCAGTACGGCGACCGCCAGCCGCCCGGTCAGCCGCTCGCGGCGGCCGAGCGGCGCCTCGGGGTTGAGCATGCGGCGCACGCGGGTGAGCGCCGTCTCGCCGCCGGCGCCGAGCGTGAACGCGGGCGCTCGGCCGGTGGCCAGGCGCACCAGCGCGGCGGCGATCTGCGCGCGCGGGTGCCGGCGGGCGGCCACGTCGTCGGCCAGCAGCTCGACCAGCCGGGCGATCTCCCCCTTGGCCCGCCCGAACAGCGGCACGCCGGGAAACGCCCTGGCCAGGGCGTCGGCCGCGGCGAGCACGAGGTGGTGGCGGCCGCGCACGTGGGCCCGCTCGTGCTCCAGGACCGCGGCCACCTGCTCCGGCGCCAGCGTGCGCAGCGCGCCCGTGGTGATGACCATCTGGGCGTGCCTGCCGGGCACGCAGTACGCCAAGCGCTCGTCGTAGTCGATCACCACCGCGCCCAGCTCGCTGTCGCGCCTGCCCAGCAGGCCCAGCATCGCCGCGTGCTCGCGACGTTCCGCGCCGGCTCTGAGCAGGACGGCCGCGCCGCAGTAGGCCACCCTCGCCAGCACCGCGCCCGCCGCCAGCAGCGCACCGGCACCCGCCCACGTCAGACCGGAGCCGTCGCTCAGCATGGCGGCGCACGCCTCGAACAACCCGGCCAGGCCGTGCCCCACGACCTCGGCGGGCACGGCGATCGCCAGGGCGGCCAGCACGGCCGAGGCGACCACGGACACGCCCGCCGCCTGCCAAAGCACGATCGCCAGCCGCGGTGCCCGGTCGGCCCAGCGCACCGCCCGCGGCCCGAGCCCGGGCAGCCAGATCGCGGCGGCGATCGAGTAGAGCACCAGGACGATGGCGGCGATCACGCCTGCCTGCCCCGGTGCGGGAACACCTGCAACGCCGCCTCCAGCGCCGCGGCCTCCTCCGGCGTGAGCCGCTCCAGGAAGTGCACGAGCGTGGCGGCCTGGTTGCCGCTGCCCGCCAGCGCGCTGCGCATCAGGTCGGCGGTGTAGGCCTCCTTCGACGCCACCGGCTCGTAGACGTAGGCCCGGCCGACGGGCCGGCGCTTGAGCAGGCCCTTGGTGTGCAGCTTGTCCATCACGGTCATCACGGTGGTGTAGGCGATCTCCCGCTCCTGCCGCAGCCCCTCCAAGACCTCCCGCACCGAGGCCGGTCGGCGCCGCGCCCACATCCAATCCATGATCCTGGATTCGAGCTCACCAAGGCCGCGTACCATGCCGGTGATCCTACCGGCGATCGTAGTCTCACCGCGGCACGTGCCCGTGACCTGCGGCGGGTGCACGGGCGACCAGGCCCTACAGCCGCTCGAAGCCGCGTACCCGCTCCCAGTCCGTGACCGCCGTCTCGAAGGCCGCCAGCTCCGCCCGCGCGGCCCCGGCGTAGTGGCCGAGCACCGCGTCGCCGAAGGCCTTGGCCGCGATCTCGCTGCTCTCCCAGCGACGCAGCGCCTCGCCCAGGGTCGTGGGCAGCCGCGGCACCGAGGGGTCGGCCAGCGCGTTGGCGGCGTGTGGTGCGGGCAGGGGCAGCCGGTTCTCGATGCCGTGCAGTCCCGCGGCCAGCACGGCGGCGACGGCGAGGTAGGGGTTGGCGTCCCCGCCGGGGACGCGGTGCTCGATGCGCAGCGACGCGCCCGCGCCGACCACCCGGATCGGGCAGGTGCGGTTGTCCCAGCCCCAGGTGATGCCGGTGGGGGCGAACGCGCCCGGCTGGAGCCGCTTGTACGAGTTGACGTTCGGCGCCATGAGCAGCGCGAGCTCGGGCAGGCAGGCGAGCTGCCCGGCCACGAAGTGGCGCATCAGCTCCGACATGCCGCCGTCGTCGCCGGCGAACGGCATCGAGCCGTCCGTGCCGGAGCTCGCGCGCAGCGACAGGTGGATGTGGCAGGAGTTGCCCTCGCCCTCGTCGAACTTGGGCATGAAGGTGAGCGCGACGCCTTCCTGGGCGGCGATCTGCTTGGCGCCGTTCTTGAAGAACACGTGCTTGTCGCAGGTCGCCATGGCCTCGTCGTAACGGAAGACGATCTCGTACTGGCCCGCGTGGCACTCGGCGCGGGCGGTCTCCATGGTGAGCCCGGCGCGGACCATCTCACGGCGGATGCGGCGCACGACGGGCTCGATCTCGGCGAGCCCTTGGAGGGAGTAGTCGACGTTGTAGCGGGTGCCCGTGCGCAGGCCGTGGTAGCGGCGCTCCCAGGCGTCCCCGTAGCTGTCGCGGAAGACCAGGAACTCCAGCTCGGTCCCGGCGTACGCGGCCAGCCCGCGCTCGGCCAGCCTGTCCAGCTGCGTGCGCAGCACCTGGCGCGGAGCCACGCCGACCGGCTCGCCTCCGGGCCAGACGGCGTCGGCGATGACGAGCGCGGTGCCGGGGTCCCAGGGGAGCGGGCGCAACGTGGCGGGGTCGGGGCGCAGGACGAAGTCGCCGAAACCGGTGTTCCACGCGTCGATGGCGTACCCGGGCCCGGTGCCCATCTCGACGTCCGAAGCCAGCAGGTACACGCAGGCGCCGAAGCCCTGCCGCGCCGCCTCGTCCAGGAAGTACGGCACGGCCAGGCGGCTTCCCTGCAGGCGGCCCTGGAGGTCGGGAAGGCTGACGATCACCTCCTCGACCCGTCCGGCCTCGGCTTCCGTACGAAGCCATTCATAGGTCATCTCTGCTCCTGGAGGTTGTCGGCGAGCGGGTTGGGGACGGTGCCGTGGACCACGTCGAAGCCCTCGTCGCGCTCGGCGCGGTCGTGGAAGCCGCCGCCGAGCAGCTGCTCCCGGTTGAGCGCCACCCGGTCGAACTCGGGCGCGAGCAGGCCGAACGCCTCGAAGCTGTCCGCGAGCTCGGGGAAGCGGGCGTGGTACCGCTCGATCTCGGCGCGGACCATGCCCCAGAACTCCGCCTCCGGCACGCCGAGGTGCTCCTCGGCCAGCGGGGCGAAGAACCGGAAGTGGCCCGCGAAGACGGCGCTGAGCAGCGAGTGCGCCAGCTCGCCCGGCGGCCAGCGGAGCAGCACCGCGTCGGCGCGCGGGGACAGGCTCTTGTACTCGGGGCGCTGCTCCGGCAGCAGGTTGACGTCCTCGGCGAAGTCCTTGAGCGCGACGCCGACGGGGATGTCGGCGGCGTCGTAGAGGATCACGGTGTTCTCCCCGTGGGGGCAGTACGCCACGCCGTACCGGTAGAGGTAGTGCAGCAGGCCGGGCAGCAGAGCGGAGAAGAACCTGGCCACCCAGGCCCGCGGCTCGAGCCCCGAGCGCGCGACGAGCTCGGCCGCCAGCGCGCGCCCGTCCGAGCCGACCTTCAGCAGGGCCGCCATGGTCCTGGCCCGCTCGCCGTCGCGGAGCAGCGCCGCCACGGGCTCACGCCACACCGCGCCGAGCAGTTCGTGGTAGCGGTAGGGGGCGTCGCGCACCGCGTCGTACAGCGGGTGGCGCACGGCGACGGCGGCCACCTCGCCGAGCGGGTGGAACCGCAGCTCGTCCCGCAGGTACGGGTCCCCGTCGCGGAGCGCGTGCAACCAGGCGGTCACGTCGGGCGCGGCCCGGGTCGGCTCGGTGGACAGCCCCCGCCACACCAGCGTGTTGCGGATGGCGAGCGGCACCTTGACGTTCCTGCGCCCGGGCCGGTCCAGGTTGGCGAGGGTGCGGATCGACTGCAGCGGCCGGTAGCGGTCGGGACCCTCCCCGAGGAGGACGATCCGGCCGTCGGCGAGGTAGGGGGCGAAGAGCGTCTCGACGGCCTCGTCCCAGTGGAAGGGGTGGACGGGCAGCCAGATGTACGCCTCCGGATCCGCCAGCAGGCCGGCGAACTCCTTGCGGGTCCCCTCGTCCAGTTCCTCGGCCAGCAGCGTCTCCGCGTCCAGGCCGGGCACGCCGGAGTACGCGGCCAGCGAGGTGTGCACGGCCGCCCACAGCAGCCGTACGGCGCCGGCCGACTCGGGGGCGTAGGCCGCCGCGTCGGAGGCGGCGAAGCCCAGCCTGCCCTTGTTGAGCAGCATGCAGGGATGGCCGTCCTGGTACGCCTCGAGCTCCAGGTGGTCCAGATCGGCGAGCTCGGCGGCGGTCACGGCGCGGGAGATGAGCTCCGCCTCCGCCCGCCGGGTCGCGGTGAGCTCGCGCAGCACCTCGGCGGTGGTGGGGCCGTCCCAGCCGAGGACCGTCCTGGCGTCGAGCAGCAGCCGCTCCGGCTCGGCCTCGCCGTCGCCGGGATGCCGCCGCAACGTGCCGGCCACCAGCCGCCAGGTCCCGAAGGAGCCGCGGGCCGCGCGGAACGTCCAGCGGACGCCGTCGCCCAGCTCCAGCCGGTAGGCGTCGGGACCGGACGCGGGGTCGGGCTCCGGGCGGAGCAGCTCCTCGAAGGCGAACTCCTCGACGGCCTTGGTGAGCAGGCGGCGGCCGGCCTGCCGCCAGGCGTCGCGGGTGGGGCGGTTCATCGGGGGATCTCCTCGGAGTAGGTGAGGGCGGGTTTCGGCGGGGAGACGGGGACGCGCCGCAGGGACAGGCCGGTGGCGAGCAGGTGCACGGCCGCCGCGACCGCGATCGGCAGCGCGAGGTCGTACGAGACCGCGGCCGCAGCGGCCACCGGCGCGGCGAGCAGACCCGCGGACCGGGCGGTCTCCACGGCGGTGAACGCCGGCCCCGCGGTCCCGGTGGCCCGGAACGCCCACAGCTCCACGGCGACCTGCCCGGCGCCGAGCCCGATCCCGAAGAGCAACCGTCCCCCGGCCAGCCCCGGCAGCGAGGACGACAGCGACTGCCAGGCGAGCCCGGCGGCGCCCACGGCCAGGGCCAGCGGCAGCAGCCGGTCGCCGAGCAGGTCGTGGCAGCGGCGCACGACGGGCAGCACGGCGAGCGCGGCCACGCTGGGCAGGAAGAACAGCACGGCCGACCCGGCGGATCCGCTCCCCAGGTCGTCGGCGAACTCGGTGAAGAAGGGCCGCGCCACGTTGACCGAGAAGTCGAACGCCACCCCGATCAGCGCCGCCTGGACCAGCACCGCCAGCCCTGCGAAACGCCTGCGCGCACCGCCGTCGTCGCGCCCGTCGCCCGCTGCCGCGACGGCGTCGCCGTCCGCCGCACCGGCGGGAGCGCGTCTGCCGAGCACACGGTAGGTGAGCACGGCGAGGACCACGTCGAGCACGGCGAACGCCGAGATGCCGATCCGCGGCTCGGGCAGCGCGAGCACCCCGGCCCCCACCATCGTCGCCACCACGGTAGACAGGTGGAAGACCACCACGATCGAGCAGATCCCGGCCAGCCGGGATCGCTCCCCGCCCGCCGGGCCGGCGTCGTGTTCGGCGATGAACGCCGGATAGGCCAGCAGCAGCGCGCTGTTGGTGCTCACCACGGCCGCCGACAGCACCGTGTACGCGGCGAAGCTGGGCGCGAGCCCGAGGAGCAGATCCAGTACGGCGGAGCCGCACAGCCCGGCCAGGACCAGCCGGTGCAGCGGCCACCGCCGGGCCGCGAGGCCCCACAGCGGCAGCGCGGCCAGCCCCACGATGCGGCAGATCCACAGGTAGAGCCCGGTCGCGCCCGGCTCGTCGACGGCGTACAGCTGGTCGAACAGGCGCGGCAGGAAGGGGGTGAGCGCGGTCTCGGCGACCAGGTGCAGCCCGATCACCGAGATGAGCACGATCTTGGCGCGGCTCACCGCAGCGAGCCCACCGAGCGTGGCGCGTCCACGGCGGCGGCCTCGGGAGCTTGCGGCGCGCCGAACGTCGTCCACGCCACCCGCTCGGGGACGGGCAGCACGGTGCGCCCGGCGACCGCGTTGAGTATGGTCGCGGCCCGCCACGCACCGAGCGTGAGGTCGGGCGCGCCGACGCCATGGGTGTGCATTTCCGCGTTCTGGACGAAAATGGCCCCGGACACCCGCGGGTCGAGGGAGACCCGGTAGTGGCCGTCGACCTGGTAGCGGCCCTTGTCGTCCCAGTCCATCAGGTCGGACAGCGGCTCCAGGAACGCGGGGCGGGCCGCCGCGTAGCCGGTGGCCGCCACCACGGCCGAGGTGCGGATCTCGAAGACCGCCTCCTGCGGGCGGTGACGGCAGGTCAGCGTGTAGCCGTCGGCGTCGGCGGAGACGGCGGTGACCTCCGCTCCCGGATGCAGCGCGGCGGGCGCCGCGACGCCGCCGATGGTCCGCTCGTACAGCTCGTCGTGGATGTCGGCCAGCGTCTCCGCGCTGACCCCCTTGTACAGCTGCCACTGCTCGCGCACGAGCCGTTCCCGCTCGGCCTCGGGGAGCCCGCGGAAGTACCGGATGTAGTCGGGGGTGAAGTGCTCCAGGCCGATCTTCGAGTACTCCATGGGCGCGAACGCCGGAGTGCGGGCCAGCCAGCGCACGAACGGCCCGCACTCCCGCAGCAGATCGAGCACCACCTCGGCCCCCGACTGGCCGGCGCCGACCACGGTGACGTCGGGCAGGGTGGCGAGCCGGTCCCGGTGGAGGCCGTAGTCGGCGCTGTGCAGCACGCGACCGGCGTGCGCCTCCGTCATCAGCGGCCGCAGCGGCCCGGGGACGACCGGCTCCGTCCCGACGCCCAGCACCACCTGCCGGGCCAGCACACGGGAGACCGCCCCGGCGGAGGACCGGTACGTCACCGCGAACGCCGCGGCCGCCTCGTCCCACTCCAGCCCGGTCACCTCGGCGTCGAACCGGCAGGAAGGCAGCCGCTCGGCGACCCACCGGCAGTAGTGGTCGTACTCGCGGCGCGGGATGTGGAACCGCTCGGAGAAGAAGAACGGGAACATCCGGTCGTGGCGGCGCAGGTAGTTCAGGTACGACCAGGGGCTGGTCGGATCCGCCATGGTGACCAGGTCGGCGAGGAACGGCACCTGCAGCACGGTCCCCTCCAGCAGCAGGCCGGGGTGCCAGGAGAAGGCGCGCTTGCCGTCGAGGAAGAGCGAGCGCAGCCCCGGCACGCCGTCGCTGAGCGCGGCCAGGGACAGGTTGAACGGGCCGATGCCCACTCCCACCAGGTCGTACGTGGTCACCGCGGTACCTCCGTGAGGGGGTTGGGAAGGTCGATGTAGACGGACTGGGTACGCACGTCCCCGACGAGCTCGTCGCGGCCGTCCACGCAGGTCAGGAAGTTGCCCTTGCAACGCAGCACCGGCGCGTCGAGCAGCAGGTCGAGCAGGTTCTTCGCGCCGGGTTCCGAAGCCCGCAGCCGCTCCAGCGCGGCCCGCAGCACGCGCAGCAGGTCGCCCTCGTCGGCGAGCCCCAGCGCCCCGAACGCGCCGACCAGGCCGAGCAGATTGTTGACGCCCAGGTAGTACGCGACCCGTTCGTCCACGAAGTCGTCGTCGAAGACGAGCTCCAGGCCGTCGGCCGCCTCGGGCAGCAGCCGCTCCAGCTCGCCCGCCCTGGAGGCGGCCACGTAGTAGCCCTGGCTGTCCCGGTACCAGCCCGCGCGGGGCAGGCCGTCGCCGTCCAATGCCACCAGGGTGTTCTGGTGGTGCGGCTCCAAGGCGATGCCGTACCGCGCCTGAAGCCTGATCAGTGGTACGGCGAGCACCTCGAGATAGCGGGTCAGCCAGCGGGCCGCGGCCTCGGCGAGGGAGACGCCGTGCGCCCGGGCGGCGCGGGCCGTGGCGGCCGACAGCAGGGCGCGGTGCCGGGGCGGCGTGCCGTCGCCCGGACCCGTACGCTCGGCCAGCAGCCCGGCCACGCACTGCCCGTCGCCGGGGCCGCCGCGGAAGGGGTTGTCGCGGATCGCCGTCTCCAGCCCGGTCTCCGGCCCGTCGGCGCCCGCCGAGACCCAGGCGAAGTCGCGCAGGATCGCGAACTCCGGGTGTTCGGCGCGCAGCCAGTCGCCGGGGCCGGCGGCCAGCAGGCGGGCGGCCGCGACGCCGAGCCGCATCTCGCCGCGCAAGTTGTTCCTGCGCGAGTTGGTGATCCGCATGCCGAGGGAGAGCTTGAGCATCACCTCGGCGTCCGGCCGGTGCACGGTGCGCACCGAGGAGGTCGGATGCCAGGCGGGCCCCGCCGCCCCGAGCGGACGCAGCAGCCCCGCCTCGACCAGCGCCGCCACCTCGGGACGGCGCAGCACCTCGCGTGCCTGCCACGGATGGGCCGGCACGGGGACCATGCCCGCGGGCAGCTCCAGCCCGGCGGCCCCGCCGCTCGCGAGGCCCCGCAACAGCTCGGCCGAAGCCCGCCCGTCCGCGCTGTCTCCCACGACGACGGCGGGATCGGCGGCGAACCAGTGCAGCCGGAACGAGCCGCGCAGCTCGGGGGAGTACGCGTCGAGCTCGCCGTCGGAAGCCTCCTGCCTGCTCTTGGGCGCGGGATGGAACGGATGCCCCAGCAACAGCGCCTGCTCGGCCTCGAGGAACGGCGTCACCCCCCGCTCGCCGCCCTCGGCACGCCGTCGCTCCAGATGCGTCCCGGTACGGCGGGCCGAGTCCAGCACCCGGGCGACGGCATCGGACCCGAGATGACGCGGCAACCCCCGCCCCACGACGGACTCGCGCATCGCGACCGCGGCCACGAGCGCGGCGTCGGCAGGCTGGGACCCGACGAGCGGCTCGCCGAAGCGGTGCCAGCCGGTCGCCGACCGGTACCGCACCGGGACGCTCAGCCGCAGGCCGCTGGCGGGGAAGCCGAGCATCAGCGCCTCGCCGGCGGCCGGGACCGGGGTCGCCGTCTCGCGCACGTAGGCCCGCAGCAACGTCTCCATCGCCGCGGCCTCGCCGGCTCTGAAGGGATCGGGATGATCGAGGGGATCCGGCCGGGAGCCGTTCACAGCGTCTCCTCCTCGGCCTGGCCCGCGGCGGCGACGAGGTGGACGAGCCGCTCCACCTCGGCGGCGGTCGTATTCGGGTTGAGCAGCGTGAGTTTGAGCCGGACGCGGCCCGGCCCCTCTCCCGGCAGCTCGGTGCGGCCGACGACCGCCCGCCCCTCGCGCAGCAGACGGCGCCGGAGCCCGGCGTTCACCCGGTCCGCCAGGGCGGGATCGGCGGGCGCGTACCGGAACAGGAACGCCGTCAGCACGGGGTCGGCGTGCAGCTCGAGCCGGGGATGGGCGCGGACCGCCGCCGCCCCGGCGCGGGCCAGGTCGTGGCAGGCGTCGACGAGGCGGCCCAGGCCGTCCCAGCCGAGCGTGCGGAGCGTGACGGCGATCTTGAAGGCGTCCGGGCGGCGGGTGGTGCGCAGGGAGAGCCCCAGCAGGCTGGAGTAACCGGCCTCCTCGTCGTCGGCCGGGTTGAGGTAGGCGGCGCGCCGGGCCAGTGACGCGTACGACTCGGCCCGCCGTACCAGGAAGACGCCCGCGGCGGCGGGCTGCCAGCCCAGTTTGTGCCAGTCCAGGGACACCGAGTCGGCCCGCTCGATGTCCGCGAGCAGCGGCGCCAGCCGGTCGGAGAGCAGGGCGCCGCCGCCGTAGGCGGCGTCCACGTGCGTCCAGGCCCCGTGCTCGGCGGCCAGATCCGCGCAGGCGCCCAGGGGGTCGATCGCGCCCGTGTCGGTGGTGCCCGCCGTGGCGAACACCGCCAGCGGCAGCTCGCCCAGGCCGGCGCACTCCCGCAGCGCGCGGGCCAGCTCGTCCGGTCTCATCCGCAGCTCGTGGTCCACGGGCACGGTCACGACCGCGTCCTCGCCCAGGCCCAGCAGGGCGGCGGCGCGCCGTACCGAGAAGTGGGCGGCTTCGGAGGCGAAGATCCGCGCCTGCTGCGGACTCGCCGGCAGCCCGCTCCGCTCGACCCTGCGCCCGGTCGCGCGCCTCAGCACCGAGTCCCTGGCCAGCATCAGGCCCATGAGGTTGGACTCGGTGCCGCCGGAGGTGAGCACCCCCGCGGCTGTGGGCGGGTAGCCCACCAGCTCGGCCAACTCGCCCAGCACGAGGGTCTCCAGGGCGGTGGTCGCGGGGGCCTGGTCCCAGGAGTCCTGTGACGGGTTGAGCGCGGTGATCGCCAGGTCGGCGGCCACGGCCACGGCGAGCGGCGGGCAGTGCAGGTGCGCGGCGCAGCCCGGGTCGGCCGGGTCGGCGCTGCCGGCGGCCACCAGCTCGGTCAGCCGGCTCAGGGCGTCGTCACCGCCAGGCTCGGCGAAAGCCTGGGCGACCCGCGCGAAGAGCTCCCCGGGTGCACCGGCCGGGATCGGCCCGCCGCGCCGGGCCGCGCCTTCGGCGAGCGCGTCCAGCACGGCACGCACCAGGGGCTCCAGGGCGGCGGCGCCGGAGACGCCGCCGGACAGGGCGGACGCGGCCGTGGACGTGGTCATGCCGGACGCCCCGTGAGATCGGGAGCCGTCACCCGCGAGCGTGGCGGTCATGCCCGTCGTCCCGTGAGCCGGGGTGCCGTCACCTCGGCGATCGCGTCGGCCAGGCGGTTCAGGACGGCTTCCGCCTGCTCGTCCGTGATGATCAGCGGGGGCAGCAGGCGGACGGTGGAGTCGTGGCGGCCGCCCAGCTCCACGATGAGGCCGCGCTCCAGGCACGCGGCGCGGACCTCGGCCGCCATCCGCGGGGCCGGCGGACGGGCGCCGCAGGAGTCCGGCTCGCCTTCGGGATCGACGAGCTCGACGCCGATCATCAGGCCGCGTCCGCGGACGTCGCCGATCGCGGGCAGCTCGCCGCGCAGCCCGTCGAGCCGGGCCGTCATCTGGGCGCCGACAGCGGCGGCCCGCTCGGCCAGCCCTTCCCGGGCGACGTACCGCAGGGTCGCGGTCCCGGCCGCCATGGCCAGGGTGTTGCCGCGGAACGTGCCGGTGTGCGCGCCGGGCCGCCAGGCGTCGTAGTCCTCGCGGTAGACCACCACGGCCAGCGGCAGGCTCCCGCCGATGGCCTTGGACATCACGATCGCGTCGGGAACGATCCCGCTGTGCTCCACCGCCCAGAACGTCCCGGTCCGCCCCACGCCGGTCTGCACCTCGTCCACGATCAGCGGGATGCCGCGCTCGGCGGTGATCCGGCGCATCTGGCGCATCCAGGAGTCCGGGGCGGGCACCGCACCGCCCTCACCCTGCACCGCCTCCAGGATCATCGCGGCAGGCGGCACGACGCCCCCGGAGGGGTCGTCGAGCAGCCGCTCGGTGTAGGCCGCCGACAGCTCCGCGCCCCACTCCCCGCCGATGCCGAATGGGCAGCGGTAGGAGTACGGGTACGGCAGGCGGGTCACGTCCGCGGCGATCCCGGCCACCGGTTCCTTCACCGCGACGTTGCCGGTGGCGGCCAGGGCGCCCGCGGTCATGCCGTGGTAGGCGCCGGTGAAGGCGAGCAGCCCGCGCCGGCCCGTGGCGGTCTGCATGAGTTTCAGCGCCGCCTCCACCGCGTCGGTTCCCGCGGGCCCGCAGAAGTGGACGCGCGCGCGTTCGGCGAAGGCGGGCGGCAGGGTGGCGAACAGCGCCTCGGTGAACTCGTCCTTCTCCGGCGTGGCCAGGTCGAGCACGTGCAGCGGGGCCCCGCTGTCCACGGTGCGCCTGATCGCCTCGATCACCACCGGGTGGTTGTGACCGAGCGCGAGGGTGCCCGCGCCGGAGAGGCAGTCGAGGTAGCGGCGGCCGTCAGCGCCCTCGATCGTCATGCCTTCCGCGCGTACCGGGACGACCGGGAACGAACGGGCATAGGTCCGCGCCGAGGACTCCCGGTCGCGTTGCCGCCGCAGCACGGCGTCGATGCGGACGGCAGGGTCGAGGTCGGTCGGATGCAGAGTCATTCGGGCTCCGGATGGCAGAGAGGGACGACGGTACGGCCCGGTGGGCCGGTCGAGCTCAGAGAAGATGCCGTTCGGCTATGGGATGACCGAGAAAGGAGTGCATGGCGAACTCCCACCCGTAGGAGCCCGCGTTGGGGAAGACGACCAGGTCCCCGGCGCGTACGCGGCCGACCCGGACGTCGCGCAGCAGGGTGTCCTCCGGCGTGCAGAGCTCGCCCACGACTGTGACGTCGGTGTCCTCGGCGGCGGGCCGGGGGCAGCCCTCGGGCCAGCGCTCGACCGGCAGCACCGCCATGTTGTGCACGATGTCCCAGGAGGTGGGGAGCTGGAAGTGGTTGATGCCGCCGCGCAGGACGACGAACCGCTTGCCGTAGGAGGTCTTGACGTCGGTCACCTCTGCGGCGTACCAGCCGCAGTCGGCGACCAGGAACCGGCCGGGCTCCAGCAGCACCCGCACGCCCGGCGGCGGCTCCGCCCGCGCGGCCAGCTCACCGAAGCGGGCGACGTCGAAGGGCTTCTCGTCCTCGAACGCGACGCCGATGCCGCCGCCGATGTCGACGTGGCGCAGCTCGACGCCGTTGTCCCTGGCGGTCCGCACGCTCCACTCCAGGCACCAGCGCAGGTAGGCGGCGTGGGACTCGGCGTCCAGGTTGCCGGAGGCGGCGTGGACGTGGAAGCCGACCAGGTCCAGACCGGGCAGCCGGGCGGCGGCACGCAGCACCTCGGGCACGTCGGGCTCGGCCACGCCGAACTGGGAGGGGACGCCGCCCATGTGCAGGGAGCCGGAGACGGGCAGCTCGGCCGGGTTCACCCGCAGCGCCACCCTCGCCGTGGTGCCCCGGGAGACCGCGATCCGGCTGATCCGGTGGAGTTCGAGCAGGCTCTCGGCGTTGATCGCCTCCACCCCGGCACTGACCAGGGCGGTCAGGAAGGGGACGGACTTGGCGGGTCCGGCGGCCACGACGCGTGCCGTACCGGTCTGGCGCAGGGCGAGGTCCAGCTCGAACTTGGACGCGACCTCGAACCCGGCGACGTACGGGGCCAGCGCCGCGACGACGCCGGGGAAGGAGTTGGCCTTGACCGCGTAGTAGACGGCCGCCCACTCGGGCAGCGCCGTGCGTAACTCGCGGGCGCGCTCGGCGGCCACTGCGCCGTCGTACACGTACGCGGAGACCGGCGTCTCGGCCTGTGCCAGTTCGAGGAGGCGGTCGCGGACGGGAGTCGGGAGCATCTCCACGGGGTAGGTGGATCGCGGCGCTGCGGACGGCGGGAGCTGGATGGACATGGCTTCTTTCCCTTAAGGAAACAGCGAGAAGGTGCATGCCTCCAGAACGAGACACATATTTAGGTAAGGCTAACCTAAACTTTCTGTCCGTCTCACGCAAGACGCCTACGAGTGTGATCTGTCCCGCACCCGGCACTCCCGGACCTTCGAGCTGAGCGGAGCCGGGGACGGGATTGATCGTGCCGCGAGTTGCCCATACGGTACGCGGGGGCAGGTCCCGCGCCCGCGTGACCACGTCCTTCGGATTCGGCGAGCCAGAGAGGACCCGCGTGCCGCACTACAGCAGGCTCTGCAGGATCGTGATCGACGTCAACGAGGCCGATCACGCCGCGGAGGTCGCGTTCTGGCAGGCCGCGACCGGCCGGCCGCTGACGCAGTACCCCCAGTTCCCCGAGTACCACGGCGCCGACCTGGGCAGCGGCGAGTTCGGGCTGCTGGTCCAGCGGATGGGGGAGGGATCGAGCCGGGTGCATCTCGACATCCACACCGACGATCTGGAAGCCGAGGTCGCGCGGTTGGAGAGACTGGGCGCCAAGCGGGTGCACCATGTGAAAGGTCGCTGGTGGATCATGGAGGATCCGGCGGGCCTGCCGTTCTGCGTGATACCGGACCCTCCCGGCACGCTCGACGACGACAACGCCCAGCGTTGGGACGATCACGAGGACGCCCCCACCGAATAACCTGCCGGTCGGCCGGCGCACGGCCTCACCGCCGGGCGGTCAGGTTCATGTGGATGTCGTCGGCCGCCCACAGGACGAACCGTTCGACGGGGACGACGTCGTGCCCGGAGACCGGCTCGAAGCGGAACCTCTTCAACAGGATCGCCAGCACCAGCTCGGCCTCCACCATGGCCAGGCTCGCGCCTTCGCAGCTGCGCGGCCCGAGGCCGAACGGGATGTAGGCGTAGCGGGGGCGCCCGGCGACCTCGGCGGGAGCGAAGCGGCCCGGGACGAACGCCTCGGGATCCGGCCAGTAACGCGGGTTCATGTGGACGGCGCAGAACGGGTAGAAGATGGTCGTCCCGGCAGGGATCTCGTAGCCGGCCAGGACGAGATCCTCGGTGCTCTCGCGCGCCCCGTACGGGCCCGGCGGGTACAACCGCATCGATTCCTTGAGCGCCATCTGCAGATAGGCCAGCCGTTTGAGATCGGCGTACTCGGGGGCGGCGCGCCCCGCCAGGACCTGGTCGACCTCCGCCGCGACCCGCTCGGCCTCGCCCGGGTGCCGGGACAGCAGGTAGAGCGTCCAGGAGACCGCCACGCCGGTCGTGTGATGGGCGGCCAGCATGATCATCAAAACGGTGTCCCGCACCCGGGCCGGGCTCATCCCGGCCGCGACCAGAGCGGCGACCAGGTCGTTGCCGTCCGGCTCGGCCGAGGCGATCACGCCGTTCACGACCTCGCGCAGGTAGTCCAAGGCGTCTTGCGCCCGCTTCCTCCCCTGCTCCTCGGTGCCCGGCTCGGCCGGCTGGTACAAGCGGCCCAGGTATTCGCTGAGCACGACCTCGAAGGCCGTCACGACCTCGTCCGGATCGTTGACGTCGCCGCCGAGGGCGTACTGGCAGATCATCCGCAGCGACAGCGCGCTCAGGTCCTTCTGCAGCTCGACCGGACCGTCGCCGGCGCGCGCCGCCCACCGGTCGGACAGGTCGCCGGCCAGCGCCGCGAATCCGGCGAAGTGCGCCTCGTGCGAGCGGCGGCCGGCCAGCACGGACAGCAGCGCGCGGCGCAGTGGCGCGTGCTCGTCCGCGGGCAGGGTCTGCAGGTTGCCCGCCTCGCAGAGCGGGGCGAGGAACTCGAACAGCTTCTCCGGCCGCTTGTTGATCCTGGCGGTCGCTTCGAGCAGGACCGGATCGGCGACGGAGACCGCCGAGTCGGTGCCGGGCAGCTGAAAGCGTACGACGGGGCCGTATTCGGCGTGCAGCCGCAACTGGTAGGCGTGCAGGCCGCCTGCGGCAGCGATGTCATGCAACCCGCCGTCGTCTCGGACGGGCGGTCCGGGAATCACCGACACGCTCTCTCCTTCGCCGGGGCACGAATCTCTTCCACATATCTCTCGCAAGCGCTCGCTTGGCAAGCGTGTCACGAGCCCGGTATGCCGCAAAGAGCGCCTCAGCGGTCGGACGGTGGCCGTACGTTGCATGTTTCGTACGGCGCGGTCACACGTCGAGGCCGCCGCGCTTGACGAGCTGGCGCACGATGACGTTGCGCTGGATCTCGTTGGTCCCCTCGCCGACGATCATCAGCGGCGCGTCGCGGAAATAGCGCTCCACGTCGAACTCGGTCGAGTACCCGTAGCCGCCGTGAATGCGGACAGCGTTGAGCGCGATCTGCATGGCGGTCTCGGAGGCGAAGAGTTTGGCCATGCCCGCTTCCATGTCGACGCGGCGGCCCGCGTCGGCCTCGCGGGCGGCGTACAGGGTGAGCTGGCGGGCGGCCGAGAGGGAGGTGGCCATGTCGGCGAGGTAGTTGCCGATGGACTGGTGCTGCCAGATGGGCTTGCCGAACGACTCGCGTTCCTGCGCGTAGGCGAGAGAATCCTCAAGAGCCGCGCGCCCGACGCCAAGCGCGCGGGCGGCGACCTGGAGCCGTCCGGTCTCCAGGCCCTTCATCATCTGGGCGAACCCCTCGCCCTCGGCTCCACCGAGAACGGCGTCGGCGGGCGCGCGGTAGTCCTCGAAGGACAGCTCGCAGCTCTCGACGCCCTTGTAGCCGAGCTTGGGCAGGTCCCGGGAGACGGTCAGGCCGGGGCCGTGCTCGACGAGAAGGATGGAGATGCCCCGGTGCGCGGGAGCGGCGTCCGGATCGGTCTTGCACATCAGGGCGATGAGCTGGGAGTGGCGGGAGTTGCTGATCCACGTCTTCGAGCCGTTGATCAGGTAGCCGCCGGCGTCCTTGCGGGCGACGGTGCGCATGGCCTGCAGATCGGAGCCGCCGAGCGGTTCGGTCAGCGCCATGGTGGCCCGGACCTCGCCGGTCGCCATGCGCGGGAGGTAGCGGCGCCGCTGCTCCTCGGTGCCGAAATGCAGCAGCAGCTTGGAGACCACGGTGTGGCCGCCCATGGCGCCCGCCAGGCTCATCCAGCCGCGGGCGAGCTCCTCGGTGATGAGCACGTAGCAGGGGGTGGAGACCGGAGTGCCGCCGTACTCCTCGGGGATGGCCAGTCCGAAGACGCCGAGCTTCTTCATCTGCTCGATGAGGGCCTCGGGGTAGGTGTTGGCGTGTTCGAGCTCCCGGACGACGGGCTTGACGTCCTTGTCGACGAAGCCGCGCACCGTGCCGACGATGAGCTGTTCGTCCTCGGGCAAGACGTCGAGGGTGCTCATGAGGCATTACTCCTTGGCAGGTGTCACACGGGCTCGGCCGGCTGGTGGGCGGCGACGCCGCAGCCACACGGTTCCATCATGGACACTTATGGATGTATCAGAGAAATAGCAAAGTGTGATGCACCCATGCCGGGTGCGGATGGCAGGGAGCGACCCGTGGACGTCAAGCAGCTCAAGGCGCTCGTCACGGTGGCCGAGGTGGGCAGCGTCACGCGGGCGGCGGAGCTGCTGCACCTGGTCCAGCCCGCTGTCACGCGGCAGATCCGCACCCTGGAACAGGAGCTCGGCGTCCCGCTCTTCGAACGGACCCGGCAGGGCATGCGGCCCACGGAGGCGGGGGCCATCATGGTGGACCGCGCCCGGCGTGCCCTGAACGAGCTCGAGCGGGCCCGCGCGGAGGTGCGGCCGATCCCGGGCGTGGTGACCGGCATCGTGACCGTCGGCCTGCTCGAGAGCACGACCACGCTGCTGGCGGAACCGCTCGTGTCCGCGATCGTTCGCGACCATCCCGGCATCGAACTGCGCTTGATGACCGCGTACTCCGGATATCTGCAGCAGTGGCTCGACGGCGGCGACCTGGACCTGAGCCTGCTGTACAACCTGGACAGCACCCCGTCACTCAACGCTCACCCGCTGGTGTGGGAGCGCCTGTGGGTGGTCGCGCCGCCCTCGGACGGACTGCGGGCCGACCGTGCCGTCCCCTTCGCGCAGGCCGCCGCGCGGCCGCTCGTCATGCCGACGGGCGGCCACGCATTGCGCACACTGATCGACGCGGCCGCCGCGCGGGCGGAGACCGAGATGGACGTCGTCGTCCAGACCAACTCCATGCGCGTGCAGAAACAGCTCGTCCTGGCCGGCCACGGCTGGACCATCCTGCCCGGCGTGGGCATCGCGGAGGACGTCGCCGACGGGACCTTGAGCGCCGCCCCGCTGTGCGAACCCGACGTGTGGCGCTCGATCGTCCTCGGCACCCCGAGATGGGGCCGGACGCCGCCGGCCGCCGAAGTCGTCGCCCGGGAACTGGTCCGCCAGGTCCGCTCCGCCGTGCGTCAGGGCAAGTGGCCGTCCGCGCGCCTGCAAGCGCCCGGCGACCAGCGGAGGGTTGCGCCCGCGTCCGGCCACTGAACGCGGCCGGTCAGATCGGAATGCGATACAGCCGCCGAGTGGCGTCCAGATAGTGCTCATCGATGAACCGCCCCGAGACGCGGCCGGCCAGGATGAGCCAGTTGTCCAGCCAGAGTCCCAGGCTGCCCACCGGTTTGGCCGGACCTGCGGAGAACAGGTCTATCAGGCCGGGGCGGCTTGGCGCGAGGCCGTCGGCGTACTCGTGGAAGGGCCAGCCGGGCGCGGCGATGCGGACGGGGCTGTGCTGCCCGGCCGTGATCCCGTCCGAATAGTAGAGATCGTGCACGCCGAGGGCGTGGGCGTCCCACACCACCTGGACGAACCTGCGCCCGGCGG
Source organism: Nonomuraea sp. H19 (assembly GCF_052068215.1). Lineage (NCBI taxonomy): Bacteria > Bacillati > Actinomycetota > Actinomycetes > Streptosporangiales > Streptosporangiaceae > Nonomuraea > Nonomuraea sp. H19. The sequence goes on from NZ_JBQHCV010000015.1 coordinate 213,790, forward strand.
CGGCCAGCAGGTCGGTGCGCAGGCGCGGCCCGGCGACGGTGATGGCGTGGCTCCAGCCCGGGGCGTGCTCGCCGAGCCAGACGAGCTCCTTGAACGCGAACGGTTCGTACTCCCGCATCGCCTCGTCGAGCCCGCAGGGCACCGCTGCCGCCGGGTCGGAGCCCAGGAGGCGGGCGATCTCGTCGGGGTCGTCGCCCTCGATCCAGGTTCCGGCGAACATGTCATGGAACCCGCGCGCCGAGAGCACCCTCCACTGGTCCTCGTACGTCAAGGGGTCCTCGCTTCTGCCGAGACGCGGCACAGGGTCCGTCGTTCGGCGAGCCAGTCCCGGTCGATGAAGCGGCCGGTGAGCCGGCCGACGGCGATCAGGTGGGGATCGAGATCGTCCTCGTCACCTTGGTCGTCGTTGAGGTCCAGGTCGTCGAGCCCCTCCTCGCCGTAAAGGCCGGAGCCGGAGAACTCGCCGATCTCCCGCAGGTACCAGAGGTCGAAGACGCGCCGGTCCGGCAGGCTCTGGTCCACCGACGAACCGGCGACCACCAGAGCGAACGTCCAGCCGGGCGAGTGCTCGCCCATCCAGAGGATGGGGGTACGCGCGCCCACACCGCTCCAGCGCAGCGCGGTGGCCAGGTCGCATTCGAGCGTTGCGGTGGGGTCGAGCTTCAGTCCGGCGGCGATCGCGTCGATGTCGTCGCCTTCTATCCACATGGCCTGAAAGTCCTCCCGCAGCCCTGCGGCGGTCAGCAGCCCCCACTGACTCTCTTCAGGAAATAATTCCACTCAGCACCTCGATCTTGGGAATGGTGAGGGCATCGTATAGACCACCGGATCGGCGGGCACTGGCCCCGCCCCGCCGGTCGGTTCGCGCGCCGGGAGCGGCGAACTGGCCGAGAGGACGTGGGTGATCAAACAGGTGCCGGTGGAAGACGATCAGGTCGTGGCGCTGCGGGGTTTGACGAGGCCGCAGTCGTAGGCGAGGACGACGGCCTGTGCGCGGCTGGTCACGTTGAGCTTGGACATGAGCCGGTTGAGGTGGGTCTTGACCGTCGCCTCGCTCACGGACAGGTGATCGGCGATCTCCCTGTTGGACAGTGCCCGCCCCACCGCCCGCAGCACCTCCGTCTCGCGCGTGGTCAGGATCGCGAGATCCGGAACGGCGGGCGGAGCCGAGTCCGGAGCGCCGGTGAAGGCCTCGATGAGCATTTTGACGGCGTTGCGGGCGAGCAGCACATCGCCGGTGGCCACGGTATGGATCGCGGCGATCAGCCGCTCCGGCGGGGTGTCCTTGAGCAGGAAGCCGCTGGCGCCCAAACGCAGCGCGTTGTAGACGTACTCGTCGATGTCGAACGTGGTGAGGATCAGCACCTTCGCTCATGCCCATCAACCCGTGTCCAGGGGTCGAACCCGGCGGCGTCCCCGAGGCGCTGCCGTCGTCGGTCACGCGGATCGTCAGCTCGGCCGGCTGGTAGGACAGCACCACCTCCACATGGGCCGTCCTGGCGTGTTTGAGCACGTTGGTGAGGCCTTCTTGAACGATCCGGTACGCGCACAGGTCCAGTCCCGGGGGCAGCGGCCGCGCGATTCCCTCGACGCGGGTCTCAACGGCCGGACCGGCCAGGCGTATGCGCTCGACCAGCGGCGCGAGCCGCGCGAGCCCGGGAGCGGCGGCGTAGAGGTCACCGTCCTCGTCCTCACCGGAGGTCTCCACACGCAGGATGGACAGGATCCGCCGCATCTCGGCCAGCGCCTCGTGGGTGGTCTGGGCGATGACCTTCAGCGTGGCGTGCGCGGTGGGCGGGTCCGACAGGGCGACGTAGCTTCCCACGCCCGCCTGCACCGAGATCACGGACATGTGGTGGGCCACGATGTCGTGCAGTTCGCGCGCTATGCGGACGCGTTCCTGGGTGGCCGCGTGCGCCGCGGCGGTGGCCTGCTCCCGCTGAAGTTCGACCGCGAGGTCGGAGAGTTGCCTGGTCCGTTCGGCCAGCAGCCGTACGCTCGTGCCCATGCACACCGCCACGCCGGCCACCGCAAGGGCCTGGCCGAGCGCCGACCACGACGCGACGCCGGGATTGTGCACCGCGGCATGCGCCCACTGCCCCGTGACCAGCACCGTACCGACCGCGGCCACGGCCGGGTGGCGGTGCACGGTCACCGTATAGAGCGCCAGCAACGTACCCATGATGTTCACGCCGTAGTGGTAGCCCAGCATGTGATAGGCGAGCGCCGCACCGGTCGAGACCACCAGCACAGCGAACGGGGCACGCCTGCGCAAGGCCAGCGGCAGGTTGACAGCCGCCGTCAGCAACACGGAAACCACATCGGCCGGCCGCGTCGCCCGATCCGGCTCCAGCACCGCCCACAACAAGCTGCCGCCGAACAGCAACAGCGCCAGGCCGGTATCCAGAAGAAGGGAATCGACGGCGCGAAACCGACGGAGGATCGATGCGGCACCACCGTGCATCATCGGATGCTAACCGCGAGGCGCATCGCCGCACATCATCCTGCGGTTTGACGTGAACTACCGCGAAAGTAGGGGGTCTCCGGCGGCCGGCTTCTTCCGCGTGGCTCAGCCGGCGGAGGTGTTCCAGGCTTCCTCGAACACCTCCGGATGCGGGGAGTCGCGCAGGTCACGGAGGATCTCCCGCCACGGGTCCGCCCACTCGGTGCGCTTCCCGCCGGCCCCGGTGAGCGCGAGCGCGAACAAGGCCCCGGCCAGGTCGCCCCGGTCCGTCAGCCGCCGCGCCGCGGGCAGCGCGGCCGCGGGCGGCATCGCCGGCCGCCTGCCGTAGTGGCCGAACAGCGCCGAAATGGCCAGGTCGGCCGTCCGGGCCGCGAGGATCGGCCGGTCCCGCAGCAGGTCGGCCAGCGCACACAGGGCGTCGCCGAACCCCGCCGGCTCGCCGTCCCCGTCCGTGTCCCTCGGGAGCAGGGCCACGGCGAGCCGGACCGCTTGGGGCAGCAGCAGCGGCCGGGCGGCCAGCAGGTCCAGCGCGTCACGGGCGAGCCGCCGCTGCCACGGCTCCGCCTCGTCCTGCATCGCGACCAGAGTCCCGGTGAGGGCGGCCACGCGATCCCGCGCCGGAGTCCGCAAGCCCTCGCCGGGTACGGCGGCGGCCAGCCGGGCGAGGACGTCGAGCGTCTGGAACCGGATCGCCCCGGTCCGCAGCAGCGCCAGGAACACCTCCATGACCTGCTCGTCCGCCCCCGGGTCGGCCACGGCCTCGATGATCTCTTCGAAGCCGCCCCGGTACCAGTGCGCCCACGAGGCGAACGCCTTCGACCCGCGGAAGCGTACCCCGGGCAGATCGGCGGCCATGACCAGCCGCCGTACGAGGTCCGCGTAGCGGGGACGGACGCCGGGGGCGTACTCCATAGGGTGAGCCTGGAAGAGCGTGCGCAGCATCAGCTCGCCGGCGTGCCGGCCGGCGGCATCCCCCAGCGCGTCCAGGGTCCGCGGGTCCTCGGGCATGCCGCGCAGCACCGCGGCCACGGCCACCCGTACGTCCCGGTGCAGCCCGGGGTCCGCCCACGCCCGCAGCAGCACGTCCACCGCGCCCGGGGGGCGGTTGCGGCCCAGCTGGCGGGCGGCCAGCTTGCGCAAGGTCACCTTGCTGCCGGGGGCGGTCAGCGCCTGCTCCAGGAGCGGGCCGAGCCGGGACGGGGCGACCGCCCGGCAGCAGCGGGCCAGCGCGGCCACCGCGACACGGGAGGCCTGGCCGCCGGCGTGGCCGAGGAGCACGGGCACCGCGCGGGCAGGCACGTCAGCGGCCGCCATGGCCGTGATGGCGGCTTCGGCCAGCACCGTCTCCTCCCGGTCCGCCCATCCGGCGAGGAGGTCCAGCCCGCCGCCGATCCGGCCGGTCGCCTGGACGGCGGCCACCCGGGCGGCGATAGGCAGTCGCTCGTCGTGGACGGCGGCGGCGAGCCTGGCGCGCATCCGGTCGCGCTGGCCGGGTGTCCATCGGCCGGCGTCGCCGGCGCGGATCGGCGGCACCCACGAGGGGACGGCGAACCGGCCGCCGCCGTGCCCGTCCAGCAGCGGCAGGAGGAGGTCGGTGCGGTGCCGGGCCACCGTGCGCCAGACGGCGGGCAGCGTCACGGTGGAGGAGTCCTCGCGGGCGAGCTCGACGACCCGCTCCTCTCGCCCGGCCGCCGGCTGCGCGTGGCCGGGCATCCCCCCTCCGGGCGGCTGCTCCGGCCGCAGGGCTGTCGTGTCGTGTCCCGCCGGCCGGGATGTTCGAGCGGTGGCCCGCCAGCGGCGGTGCGGGCGGGTCAGCCACAGGCCGGCGGCCTCGCGGGCGAGTGGCTCCGGTGCCGTGCGGACGGCGGCGCGCAGGTCGTCCTGGAGGTCGGCCAGCGCCCATGAACGGCGGCCGAGCGCGTGGGCGAGGGCCACGGCCAGGGTGAAGTCCTCCCGCTCGCGGGCGGCGCGAAGGTACGGGCGCAGCACCGCGAGCAGATCGTGCTCCTGGCCCGCGCGCAGCACCCGGTCCAGACGGCGCGGCTCCGCGGGCTCTTCCATGACGCGACGACGGCGGCGGATGGGGGAGGGCGGGGGCGTCCGCGCGGGCAGACCGGCCGCGCCGTGCCGGGCCACCAGCTTTCCGTACGCGCCCAGCGCCCACCCGGTCAGCGCGGGCGCGATGGCCGGGTCGTGGTGCCGCAGGATCCGGCCGGCCAGACTCCGAAGCGCCTCCTGAGTGGCGGGGGAGGAGTCCGGGGCCTCGACCGCGTCGGTGGCGATGCGTTCCAGGGTCCCGGCGCAGGAGTCGTCGAGCAGCACCGGCGGGACGTCCCGCAGCGCGGTCAGCAGGTCCCGGCGGAGCGGGTCCTGTTCGTTGGCCGTGCGCAGGGCCAGGTCGGCCAGGAGCGCATGGAACGCCGCCCGGTCCCGGGTGCGGGCCGTGCACCGTACCAGCAGCGTCCTGGCCAGTCCGCGCCGCCGCGGGTCCCCGCCCACGGCGGCCTCACGCAGCGGCCCGACCGCCTCCTCGTACGGCAGGTAGGAGGTGAGCTTCAGCGGGATGTCCGGATCGTCCAGGCGGGAGCGGGCCGAGTGCCACACCGATCCGTGCCAGGCGAGCATGCGCCTGGCCTCGGCCGCCGCCTGCTCGGCAGGCAGCCACCTGAGCAGCCGCATCGCCCACAGCCCGGTGGATCCGCCCCGCTGCCCGGCGGACGCCTCGAAGATCGCGGCCCGGCGGGCGGGCGGCAGCGACCGCAGCACCGGGCCGAGCCGATGATCGGCCGAGGCGAGGCGCAGAATCTCCGCGTCCGAGCCCGACCGCAGGTGGCGGAGCAGCACTTCAGGCGGTGCCGGCCAGCCGGTCGAGCAGGCGTCGACGAGCAACCTCCTGGCACGTTCGGCGTCCGCCCTGAACAGCGCGTTCAGGACCGCGGCGGGAAGCCTGCGGAGGACGGGACGCAGGTCGTGCCGTTCCAGCAAGGCCAGCATGCGTGCCGGCTCGGTGAGCGAGGCGAGCTCCACGCCCGCGCCGCGGCGGTGCCACCAGGTCCACGCATGAACGCCCGTGGACAGTTCCTGCTCGGCCACCGCCATGATCGCGCCTGCGTGCCGTTTGGCCAGGGCCGTCCAGGACGTCACCGCGTGGGCGACCTCGGGCAGCCATCGCGCGACGGTCCTGGCGCCGCAGGCCGGCAGGAGCGCCGCGGCCTCGCGATCCCCCCACCGGGCATGGACGTCCGGCAGCAGGGATTCGGCCAGCGCGGGCCGGCGGGCGTGCGCCAGCGTGCGGTACAGCGCGAGCCGCAGCTGCGTGGGTGCGTCCTGGAGCGCGGCCGCCACCGCCGCATCCGGTACGGGAAGGGTGCGCACCGCGCGCAGGGCCGCGCGTCGCAGTCCCATGTCGGGCGCGGCGAGGACCTCCTGGATGAATGCGAGGTCGCGGGCCGCCATGGCCAGGTGCAGTGCCGTGCGCCGCGCGTACTGGTCCTGCGCGGACAGCTCGCCCAGGAGGATGCGCAGCTGAGAAGTGCCGGCCAGGCGGCGGGCGTGGAGTGCCAGCGCTCGCATGCGCCGTGGGTACGGCAGGGGTTCGAGACGCGCCAGCAACGCGGCAGCGGGGATGTCGATGTCGTGGGCCGGCTCCTCGGCCGGCTCCATGGGCCTCAACGGCCTGGGCGGGGACCGCCCTTTCCAGTCGTCATGCCGACGATGGTGGCCGATCACCCCCTTGCCGCGCAACCCCGCCCGCGTCACCGCTCTTCGTGCAAACGCACGGCTCCACCGAAGCCGACAAGCGATCTTGACGAAAAGTATAACGAATATAAGGTGGACCTATTTGCGAGGTTCTTGTTCGTTCGCAGGCGAAGTGCAGTCGTTCGATAACGCATCCTCCTTTGGGCGGCATGAAGAAAATCCAGCACACTGTTGATTCGCGGGCCGAGGCGCCCCTTTTGAATTCCGACTTCAAGCTGTTCTTGGTCGACCGGACCACCTCTCTCCTCGGCGACCAGATGCTCCCCGTCGCCATCACCGCGGCGATGATCCAGGCGCATCATGGCGTGAGCGGTGTCGGCTACGCGCTGGCCGCGCACGTGGCGCCGTTCGCCGCGCTGCTGATCTTCCCTGCGCGTTGTTGCTGCTGGTCCCGGCGGTTCGCAATCTCCGCAGTAAGGACCAGGAAGAGTGACGAGCAGGGGTCACCCCTCTGCGGTCATCAGCCCCCTTGGGCCGGCCTCATCGCCCACCGGTTGATCGCTTCCGTTCAGGGTGTCGAGGAAGCGTTGCTCGAACGTGGCGGTGCCGGCTGCCGTGCCGGTACCAGAGCAGGCGCCCGGAAGGCGACAGGACCGTGCGCCCGGCGGGGTGCCGCAGCACAGGTTCCCGGCCACCTTGACGGCTCCGCCCATCGAGGTCAGCCGGGAGGCGGAGGAGGGGAGGGCGGCGGCCAGGTTGCTGAGCGGGCCGGTGGCGATGGCGCTCGGCGAGGCACTTCGCGTGCCGGATCGCCCTACCCGGTAAGCCGGCGCCGTTGTTCGTCACCGTGATGGCGCGTAAGGCGATGCGGCCGGCCTTGTCCTCCTGAGCGAGGTACGCCGGCGCGGCCGCGTCGTCGAAGTCCATATCGGTGTCGAAGATGACCGCGGGCGGACGGGCATCGGCCGCCGCATGCATAGCCGCCGGCGCTTTTCATGAGTTTCCCGGATTCGAGGCGATGGTCCCAGATCCGGGTGAACCCAGAATGGCTCATGTCGATATCGGTACGGCTTCAGCTCATGCCTGGAATTGAATCCCCGGTCTCGCTGTCGATGAGATTCAGAGCCGAAACACGAAATCGCTGATCGGTCACTTGCAGCTGGTCCGCCGGTCCACGGCGTGGACCCGTACCGAGATGTCCACGATCACGTGCCGGTCGAACCGGGGTGGGCGATGACGCGTATCCCATGCAGTACGGAGGGTGCGTGGGGCCTGGTTCCGGCGGCGCGCTCGTCGCTGCGCCCGTCCTTTTTCAACGAGCGAGATGAGAGTCACGACATGTCTGTAGCCACGATTGCCACGCGGATTGCGATCAAGAACGTGACCCCGGATGTCTCCAGCGCGATGAGCGCCCTGCACGAGGCCGCCTTGGCCGCGGCGAAGGCGGCGGACATCCAGCCGGAGCTGCTCCAGCTGATCACGATCCGTGCGTCCCAGATCAACGGCTGCTCCCTCTCGCTCGACCGGCACACCCAGGACGCGCGGGCCATGGGCGAAAGCGAGCAGCGCATCCGCGAGGTGCGGGCCTGGCGGAACAGCAAGCTGTTCACCCACAGGGAGCGGGCCGCGCTGTCGCTGACAGAGGCGATCACCTTGGTCTTCGCGGGCCAGGTTCCGAACTCGGTGTACGCCGAGGCGGCGAGCCTCTTCGAGGAGACCCAGCTCGCGGCGCTGATCTGGGCCGCGACGGTGATCAACGCCCACAACCGCATCGCGATCACCACCCGCCTGGAGGGCAGCGGCGCGCCGCCGAAAGCGGCCGTCCGCTGAGGCTCGGGGCGACCCGATCACGCGACCCGGCGGTCTTGCGCAGTGACGCGTGATCGGGTGCGGGACGGCGTCCGGGCGGGCCCGGTGCTCACATGCCCGCTGCCGTCTCCTCCTTCGGTTCGGGCACGGGCTCGCGCCGCCGCGAGATGGTGAGGAGCGCGTCGCGGGGGTTCTGCTTGCAACTGTCGTGGCACGCCGCGTCCAGGCTGCAGCACAGCGAGCATATGGCGCCCTCGTGGAACGAGCAGGAGGCCATGTCCGGCCGCTCGTACGACATTCCGCAGCTCACGCAGACCAGCTCGGCGGGGTTGAGGCCCCCGTTGACGACGAGCGGCTCGGGCAGGTCGTCGACGCGGGCGATGTAGTACTTGCCCTTGGTCAGCCAGGCGATCAGGGGAGACAGGACGAAGGCCAGCCCCAGCGCGATGAACGGTGAGAACGCCTGGGCCAGATCGCCGAACACGTTGAAGAAGGCGAGGACGGAAACCGCCGAGGCGATCAGCATCGAGCCGAAGCCGACCGGGTTGAAGTTGTAGAGATGGGCGCGTTTGAACTCGATGTACGACGGGCTCAGCTTCAGCGGCTTGTTGACGACCAGATCGGCCACCACGGCGCCGATCCAGGCGATGGCGACGTTGGAGTAGAAGCCGAGCACCATGTTGAGGAGGCCGAAGACGCCGAGCTCCATCAGGGCCAGCGCGATGCCCACGTTGAAGAAGATCCACACCACCCGGCCGGGGTGGCGGTGCAGGATCCGGGAGAAGAAGTTGGCCCATGACAGGGACCCGGAGTAGGCGTTCGTGACGTTGATCTTTATCTGGGAGAGGATGACGAAGAACACCGCGAGGGCGACGACACCCGCGGGAATGATGACCCCGAAGCCTCCGATGTACTGCTCGATCGGCTCGACGGCCTTCGTCAGGCCCACCTGCCCGGCGACGAAGAAGGCGAGGAAGGCCCCGCCCAGTTGCTTGAGCCCGCCGAGCACGACCCAGCCGGGTCCGGCCGAGATGACCGCCGACCACCAGGCGACCTTGTTCTTCTCGGTCTTCTCCGGCATGAAGCGCAGGTAGTCGACCTGCTCGCCGATCTGCGCGATCAGGGACAGCGCGACGCCGGCGCCGAGTCCGAACCCGATGAGGCTGAACGTCGCCCCGCCGGGATTGTTGCCTGCGAAGTCCAGCCACTCGGCGTACTTGCCGGGCTCCTGGACGGCGATCGCCACGAAGGGCAGCACCATGAGGACGAGCCAGATCGGCTGAGTCCACACCTGCAGCTTGGACAGGGCCGTCATGCCGAAGACGACGAGCGGTAGCACGACGACGGAGCAGATCAGGTAGCCCAGCGGGAGTGGGACGCCCAACCCGGACTCCAGCGCCTGGGCCATGATCGCCCCCTCCAGCGCGAAGAAGATGAACGTGAAGCTGGCGTAGATCAGCGAGGTGATGGTCGAGCCGAGGTAGCCGAATCCGGCGCCCCTTGTCAGCAGGTCCATGTCGATCGCGTAGCGCGCCGAGTAGTAAGCGATGGGCATGCCGGTGACGAAGACGGTCACGGCGGTGACCAGGATGGCCGCGATCGCGTTGGGCACGCCGTGGGTGACCGCGATCGAAGCGCCGATCGCGAAGTCAGCGAGGTAGGCGATGCCTCCGAGGGCGGTGGTGGCCACGACGTAGGGTGACCACCGGCGGAAGGACTTCGGAGCGTATCGCAGCGAGTAATCCTCCAGGGTGCTGTTGTTGGTCCACGCGTTGTAACGCCGGGCTTTTCTGGCGGTCGCCGACATCTGATCTTCCTTTTCGGGCGGTGCCGAATGATTCGCATTCCGACGTTCCGGGAAGCTTCGGCGTCTTTTAATTTCTCCTTCGATAAGGGTCTGTTAGGTTGTTTTCACTGGCCCTTCCGGCCGTTTGTGACGAGGGGATGAACATGACTGAAGCCCGGCCAGGACTGTGCTGAGCTGCGGCGACAGCGTGCCGAAGGCTCGTACTGCCCGGCCGGGACAGGGTTTCTGTGCAACTGTGCAACGGGGATGGAAACGTCGTGTTCGCGGTCCTTGCAAAACGACGGATCAAGGAGAATGCTGCCGGTGGTTCAGGCGAGCGAATAAGTGTGCTCCCGGGAAATTCCAGTCGAGTGGGCAGGGGCGAGAGGGCGTATTTCCGGGACAATTTCTGCGATCAGGCGGGGTGTGGGCCTGCCGGAGGTCCGTGCTGGGCGACGGACGGCCCCCGGGTGGGCGTCCCGCGCCGGGCTCCTCGGCCGCGGGCCTGTCCGGCGAGACGCGTCGGCTCGAACGGGCCGCAGGCGGCGCAGTGGTACACGTGGGTCGGCAAGGCACCTCCCAGAGAATCGTTTCTACAGAAACTATTCATTTGAGAACTAATCGTCAAGCTTCCGCAGCCGTCTGATGTGCTTCTCCCACGTCGCCGGAGGTCGCGGACAGGATCTTCGATCCGGACGCCGGTACGCCGGAGGGGCTGTCTCCTCGTGTCGTCACGGCGGGTGCAGGAGGAACGCCAAGCTTACCGGAGTCAGGGCACGCGGGTTGATCTCCGGTGCGGATGAGGGGATCCGCGAGAGTGCGGCCGACTGCTAGTTGCTAGAGGAATATTTTCAGCAGGAGCGGTATCTTTGAGGGCACATGGATACGACACGGATCACCCAGCATGAGGCCGACCTGGCCAGGCTGCTCACGTTGGTCGAGCGACGGGTCGCCGGCCGGTTGGCGGCGACCCTCGAGGCGGCCGGGGCGACGCTCGAAGAGTGGCGCGTCACGTCGATCCTGGCCGACGACGCCGGACACCCGATGTCTGAGATCGCAGAGTATGCCCTGCTGCCTCCGCCGACGCTGACGAAGATCGTCGATCGCATGGTGGCGAACAACCTGGTCTACCGGCGAGTGGACGACGCCGACCGCCGGAGGGTTCTGGTCTTCCTGTCCGACCGGGGCCGCGAGCTGCACGGCAGGCTGATGGCGGCGACGGTGTCCGAACGCGAGAGCCTGGCGGCCGCCGTGGGTGCCGAGGAGTTGGCACTGCTCGGCGTTCTCCTCGCGCGTATCGCCGACCGCGCGCGCTGAGCGGCGCGGAGCGCCTGCTTGGCGGCACGCCGGCCTGCGCCGCCTGATTCAGGGCGGCCACTCCGCACCCCTCGGTCGCTCGGGCGAACGTCGCGCGCTATCAGGGCGACGCGTCACCAGGCGCGCGTGCGACCGACCCACACGTTACGAGCGTGGAAATAGGTGTCGCCGGCCGGACCCGGCTGCTCATCCCAGCCAGGATCGCCCTCCTCGATTCCGGAAGCCCAGGAGCCCATCTGCAGATTGATGATGAGCCACTGCGGGACACCGGCCCAGCCGACTCCCCGGTGGGTCGCCTTCCAGACCCCGTCGAAGTAGTAGTCGCACATGACGTCGTTTCCGTCCTTGTACATCCAGACGCGGTACTTGTGCCACTCATCGGGGTCATGGCCGCTGATCGGCTCACGCTCGACGACATTTCCCCCGCTGTCATCCTTGCTCCAGGTATTGAAGAGGTTGGTGGCGTCCCCCACGTATTCCAGGATGTCGCTCTCCGGAGGCCAGGCCGGCCAGACTCCGGTGGTCCAGAAAGCCGGCCAGATGCCCAGCCCCGTCTGCGTGCGGAATTCGCCCTCGATGTCATATTCGGGGAACTGGTCGTTGACCAGGATCTGCTCCTTGGCGTGGATGGCGCCTGAGCGGTACCACAGGGGGGCGTGCGGCGGGTGCGTGCTGCTCCCATCCGGCGCAGCCAGCCGGGTCGCCGTCAGGGTCAGCACGCCCTGAGCGAGAGAGACCTGGCTGGAGTGCATCCTGGCGGCGCCATTGTGGGTGTCGGCCTCGCCGTCCCAGGGATAGAGATAATTCCATTCCTGGTTGAAGGCCGAAGAACTGCTGAAGGAGGACTTCTCGATGATGTTCTCCCACGAGGCTCCGCTACGGCGGCTGCGGTTGGCGGCTAAGGACGTGGCGTGCGCCCCGCTGGGGACGAGTGAAAGCCCTAGGGACAGACCGCCGACGGCCGCCGACGCCAGGAACTGACGCCGATCGATTCCTTGTCCGGACATATCTTTCCTTTCTTTGATCCCGAAAGTCGTCAGGCACCGGCGTGCGCATTGATGCCGGTTGCCTGACCGAGGGGGAGTCGCAGGGGTGCTGTGGACCACATACGGCCCGCCGTACAGGTGAGCGCCGACCTCCTTGCCCGGCTTTGCCGCAAGCGGTCCCCATTCGGGGGAATGATCATGGTGGGGCGGCAACAGTATGCCTCGCGTCGGGCCGGCTGTGTCACGACTGCGCGCAGGCGACCGCCGACCGGTGAAGGCGTTGCGTGCGAACTCGCTCCGCCGGACCGCGACCCGCTGCATGATCACCATGCTGTCTCCATCGCGTCTCGAAGAAGAGCATCCCCTCCTTGAGGAGAAGGTCCCACGCAAGAATCAGGGCGGGTCGCAGACCTGAGGACAGGCCGACGAGACAGACCCGGGGCACGCTGGACGGGCGCTCCCCGGAAGGAGAACACCATGATCGACTCAAGCGTCCCGCACTCTGCTCGAATCTGGAACTACTGGCTGGGTGGCAAGGACAATTACGAGGTCGACCGCATCGCGGGGGACGAGTACAGGAAGATCTTCCCCGAAGTCGTCGAACTCGCCCGTGCGTCCAGGGCGTTCCTCGCCCGCGCCATCACTTACCTGACCGGGGAAGCGGGTCTCAGGCAATTCCTGGACATCGGCACCGGGCTGCCCACAGGGGACAACACCCACGAGATCGCGCAGCGAATCGCCCCCGAGTCGGGGATCGTCTATGTCGACAACGACCCCCTCGTGCTGGTCCATGCCCGTGCGCTGCTGGTCGGCACGCCGGAGGGCGCCACCGATTACATTGACGCGGACGTGCGCGACACCGAGACCATCTTGACGGCCGCGGCGAAGACGCTGGACTTCAGCAAGCCCGTGGCGCTCAACCTCAGCGGCATCATGGGCCACATCGCCGACCTGGACGAGGCGCTGTCGATCGTCGCACGGCTGATGGGCGCCTTGGCGCCGGGCAGCTACCTGGCACTCAACGACGGCACCAACGTACACAGCGCCGCGGGGACGGAGGCGCAGGAGCAGTACAACGAGAGCGGCGCCGTAGCGTACATCCAGCGCACTCCCCAGGAGCTCGCACGCTTCTTCGAGGGCTTGGAGCTGGTCGAGCCGGGCGTGGTGACGGTCAACCACTGGCACTCGAACGGCCGCGAGCTCGACGCCTACGGCGGGGTCGGCCGGAAGTGAGAGGCGGTCAGGTATGCAGGGCGCTGGCATCCTCGCAGGCCACGTATGCCTGCGACGCCCTCTGAACCCGGGTTTCCTGCTTTCCGAGCGCGGTCGCCAGCAGCGCGAGCCCGGCGCCGATGCTCTCCATCCGCTGGCCGCGTGCCTGCCAGTACATGCGGCCGTAGTCATCGGCGCCGAGGGCGGCGCGTGCCACGCCCGACGACGCCTCGAACCGGGCGTGCACGTCGGCCACATCACCGGCCATGCTGTCCGCTGCGCACGCCAACCGGTGAAGGTGGCTCCGGCTGTAGGCAACACCGTCGAACTCCACGGGTCGGCAGCCTAGCGGCAGGCGCCGCCATCGGATGTGCTTGATGCCGATATTCACCACAAAGTCGGGGAAAGGTGGTATTGCTGGGATGTCTGATGCTTGTGTGGCCAGATCTCTAAGGGACATAGATGACGACGGACGAGCCGTGGCGGCTGTTGGAGCAACTCGTCCAGGAGGTCAACCAGCAAACCGAGCAGCTCAGGAAGATGCACGAGAAGGTACGGGAGCTGTCGGCGACAGTCAGGTCGAAGGACGGCATGGTGACCGTGACCGTCGGCCCCCGCGGTGAAGTGCGGACGATCGAGTTCGACCCACGGGTCTACCGCAAGCTGTCGCCGTCGGAGCTGTCCGCCTTGCTCGTCGAGCAGATCGGGCTGGCGACCCGGCAGGTTTCCGGTGAGATGAAGGAGCTGATGGAGCCCTTCGTGCCGGATCTTCCGTTCGAGGACCTGTTCGGCGAGGGAACGAGCTTCGAGTCATTCCTGCCGCAACCCGGCAGACGAGAGCCGCAGGATCCACGGCCGCGATCATGATCAGCCCTAGCCGATCATGACAGTCGATCGAGAAGGATGACACCGTCTGATGGGGCTCGATCTCAGCCTGGTGCCCGACGTGGTCAAGCCGCTGGCGCAGCCGTTGACGGGCGGGGCGTTGCCGGAAGCCGACATCGACGGGATTCTTGCCGAGGCAGGGACACTGGAGAACCTGGCGGATCTGCTGGCCAAGATCAAGGCGGAGGACGCCGGCGCAGTCGTGCGGATGCTACGCGACCGGGAATGGCAGGGCTCCGCGAAGGAGGCGTTCGAGCAGGCGTTCGCCGCGCTCGGCGGGCAGGCGGGCGCCGCCGGCCCCGGTTCCGAGGAGACGCTGCTCGACCTGCTGGAGCAGGCGCTCCGGGACGAGGCGGCGGCCCTGCGCGAGCACGGCGTGCGGATGCAGCACACCGAGTGGATGATCTATGCCGCGCTGGCGCTGCTCGGCGCAATGATCGTCAGGCTGCTGGTGTGGATCTACGTCAATGGCCCGGCCGTTCTCGCGCTGATCCAGCACAACACCCTGCTGACCCAGATGAATATCCAGACGATGAAGCGGCTCGTCCTCACCAGCATGCTGAAATTCGCCGGGATCATGGGCGGCCTGGACTTCGGCGTGCAGGTGGCGCAGCAGATCTGGGGGGATCGTGAAGCGGGGGACTTCGACGTCGCCTCGCTGGCGATGTCCGTCGGCAGCGGCGCCCTGACCGGTGCCCTGTTCGCCGGTGCCAACGTGGGTCTTTCGCGCCTGCTGAGCCGCGAGATGGTGTACGTCGCCTCCCGGGCAGAGCTGGCGGTGCGTGACAAAATCGTGGCGATCGGGCAGAGCATGTACGGCCAGGCGCTGCTGGGTGGGGTGGCGGGCACCGGCGGCGCCGTCCCCGGGCTCGCAATCAGCGGGCAACTCGACGCCTCACACCTGGCCTACACCTTCATCTCCGGCGTCGCCGGCGGCCTCGACATCCCAGCCGCGGCGCGGGTGAGCTACATCCCGATGCGTGCAGTCGCCGAAATCGGCGACACAACGCTCACCGACGCCCCACACGTCGACGGCGACCCACGGCGCGCACCCGGCGAGCAATCCCCGCCCACTCCTAGAGCCGTGGATCCCACGAGGCCGGGCGGCAACACCCCGCCGGCCACCGGCCACGACACGACTACCCTGGTGCACCACTCCCGGCCCGGAGACCACGCCGACACCCTGATCAACCGGCAGCCGTCCGAACCGGCCGCCAACCCGCCCCAGCCGCACTCGAGCGGGGTGATCGTGGGTGAGGTCACCCGGCGCCATGACACGCCGTTGTACGGCGCGGCCGGGGACAGAGCCGAACAAGGCGGAACCCCCGCCCGGCCCCCGCAGAACCTCCCAGCCGAGCGAACCCCGATCAGCGAAACCACTCGCGCCACTCCGCGAGCCGAGGCCGTGATTCCGGGTGACCTCCCTCGCAGTTCACTGCTCCCCGCCACCGTCCCAGCGATCATCAGCGCGACCTCCGATGGCGCTGGTGGCGCCGAACCGGACGCGGCACAGGGAAACCATCATGGTCAGGGGAGCGCGGCTCCCAGAACCGCCGAACCGGCGGCACCTGCATCAACCGGCCAGAGCAGGCCGGAACAACCACAGCCGTCCTTCACGGACGACTCCGCTCTCTCCGCGTCTCACCCGCTCCGCGAGCACAGCACACCGCCGGTGACCGATCCGCAGATATCGGCGCTCCCGGAGATGCCCCAGGACCGGACGGGACCGGCCCCGGAGCCCGGGGCGGGCCCGGCCGCCGCTCGGTTCGTGACGAATCACGGAGACCGGCCCAGCGAGGCGATGATCGCGGATTCCTCGCCGATCGCCGAGGCGGCGGCGTCCATCCGTCCGCACTCCTCCGAGCAAGGGGAACGCCCTGCGGATGGGGCCACATCGGGTGCCATGGCCGACATCTCGCGTACGGGTCTCCAGAGCGACCCGAGCGTGTCCGCCGCCCGGTCCAGCGCACTGCCCGAGGACCCTCGCCGGATCGAGCCGGTGATGAAGCGGGTGGCGGGCCTGCTCAGCCGGGACGGCGCATACGACCCGATCAGCGGTGCCGCCTGGGAGGCCGCCTATTCCACGGCGGTGAAGAGGCTGATGGACGATATGCGGTCCTCGACCAAGGACCTGCTCGGCGTGGGGCGCAAGCGAAATCTGCAGGGGGCGATCGGCGACCCCGGGAGCGATCTCGTCCAGAGCGAGATCCACGTCATGGGAAGAACCACCAGGACCTGGCAAGCGGTCGAACGAAGCTCCATCTCGTCCTTTGTGGAAAGCTCTCGCAAGTTCGCGGACGAGCCACGCCGGATCATCCGCCAGATACCGTTCGACTCGCCCGAAGCGCACCACACAGTGAGACGGCTGGCCGTCGAGGAGCTCCTGAGAACGTGGGGATACGGTGGCAGCGAGATGCTGCCGGAGCGGCTGGCCATGCACATGGCCGCGCGCGATGAATTCGGGCTGACCAGGGTCCTCGACCTGGAGACGTACGGTGATCCCAGCCGTAACAAGACCGCCAGGAACGTCTATGCCCGTAGCGGGGACATGCTGCGCGACTTCCTCCGCCAGCAGTACGCGGAGACGCAGCGCGAACTGGGCCGCCGTGGCATCGAAGAGCTGGTGCTCTACCGAGGGATGGCGTTCAACCCCCTACATCCGCTGCCGAGCTTGGCGGGCGCCGCGGACGGCGACGTCGTGGAAGCCCCGCTGTCACTACCGTTGCAGCCCTGGAGCGCCATGCCCGGGGTCGCCAAGCGGTACACCGGTCTGGGAGACGGGGCCGTCATGGCGGGGATCTTCCCCGCCTCCCAGGTGCTGTCCACCCCGTGGACGGGAATGGGCCAGCTACCTCTCAACGAGTTCGTCCTGCTCGCCACGCCCGGCGAGGTCACCGTGCTGCGGCCACCCGGCGGGACCGCTCCCGACATGTCGGCATCGTATCCCGACCTTCCCGCCGGCTGGCAGCTGTCGAAGTCCGGCGACGGGTGGACACACTGCGAGCAGGGGCACAGGCACTGGGGAACCGAAGGCGGGGCAGGTCTGCTGGCCTATCACCGTCTTCCTGACGGTGAGGTTCGCGTCCTCATGCAGCTCCGCTCCATGGAAACGCACCACGGAGGGACCTGGGGACTGCCCGGTGGCGCCCGCCAAAGCGGCGAGCACCCGATCGATGCCGGCCTCCGTGAAGCCGGCGAGGAGAACAGGCTGGACACGAGCGAGGTGAACGTGCGGGGAGTCCACCACGACGACCACGGTGGCTGGGCGTTCGACACCGTCATCGGTGAGATGTCCTACCTGGCTGACGTATGGCCCGCGTCCCGCGAGTCCCTCGACAACGCATGGGTGCCGCTGGAGGAGGTGTCGCGTCTCAAACTGCACCCCGACCTCGCCCGAGCATGGCCCGACGTACGCGCGGAACTCGAACGCGTCCTGGCGAACATGGGCCGGGAAACCGCACCCCCCGCGTCACGTATCCCACAAGAGCCGATCGGAACCGCCGTCCCGGAAACGGCGAGGGAACGAACACGCCCGGCGGGAACCCCAGCCGGACCCCATCAGGTGCCCGGCCCCCCGAACACCACGATTCCCGACGGATTCTCTCCGATAGCGGATCCGCGGCCACGGAACTTCGCCGAAGCCGCGGCGATCGTCCACCGCTGGACGCCCGACAACGGGAACACCGCGGACCCGAACCGCGGGCAGCACGGCCATCCGCACCAGGACGGCACGGCGAACCGGATCGAACGGCTGCTCAGCGGCTCTCCGGAGGGACGGGGTCCGGACCGCACCGACTCGCCGCCGGCCGTGCCGGATGAGGAACTCCTGGCAGAAGGCCGGCGCCTGACAGAACAGCTGGCCGTCATCGACGAAGGCGAGACGACAGCAATAGCTCTGGCATCGATGAGCCGGACCATCGGCGGGCCGAACCCGGGAAGGGCCCTCCATGACCTGGCGGGCGAACTCGGCTTGAACCGCGATATCGACGCCCTGGTCGAACTCTTCAACGACGCCCCGCGGTATGGCATGTTCCCGGACACCGCGACCGACCGTGCAGCCCTGATCGGCACTCTCAGGAGGAGCATGGCAGCAGACCCTTTGCGCTGGACAGGGTACCGGCACCAAACCCTGTTCTCTCTCCGCGACGCAACCGCCACGCAAGCACGCACGGTCGGGCTCATGATCGAGATGATGGGGGACCCTGTCACCCAAAGCAGGGCCCGAAACTTCACCAGACCCGTGCTCGAGCGGTACGGCATTCGCGAGGTCAGCCAATTACTCCCCGTCGTCCAGGCGGCCCATGACAACGGCTACCTCCCACGCGGAGCGACCGGGGACACGGCATTCCGTGCGGCCATGGACCGGTTCTGGCAAGAAGACCCGTACCTGTGGAACGGCGTGCTGCTCGCCGAAAGGCATTCCTTGACCGATCTCCGTGACCCGACGGCACGTTTGATCGCGCGCCTGGACGAGATCGTCACGCACTCGGGCGGTGATAGGGAGCGCACCGTCCTTACGCTGGAGCGCCTGGCCGACGATGTCGGGCAAGGACGCTCGATCGAGCAACTCGTACGCCTGGCCAAGGATGCGCAGGCGCGCGGAGCCGACCTCGCGCGGGCGGCCGACCCCCAGGAGCTCACCGGCCGCCTCACCGCATACCGGGCGCGAGACCCGCGTCTTTGGGATGGACTGCGGATCGCGGCCGAGCACCACATCCCGCATCCAAGCGACGACGAGGCGCGAGCCCTTTCCCGTCTCGCTGAGATCACCAGCTCCGAGCCGTCATCCCGGTTGTGGGTGTTCCATCCGTTGCGCCGGCTGGCGGGAGACGCGGGTCTCGACCATTCCGTCGAACGGCTGGCGCAGAGGACGGTAGAGGCCCAGCAGAACGGCTTCGACCTCTTCGGGCCGGTCGATCGGCGGCAGGTGCTCGACGCCCTGACTCAACACCTCGGCCCTTCCGCGATCGGCCGGCTGCCGGACCCGCCGAACCTCCCGCCGGGGCTGCACGATCTCTCCCCCTCGATCGTCCGAGATGCCCGCCAGGTCGCGATCAACGAACACGCGAAGGCGCAGCAGGAGTATCGCCAGACCCGCCCTACGCTGCGCCGGGCCCTGTCACTGGTCACCGGCCTCGACCCGCTGGCCGTGGCGGAGCAGGAACGAGTCGCCTCGCTGGAGGCCCGGGTCCGGGCGTGGCAGCGTTGGCCGGATACCCCCGAGGTGTCTTTCACGAGGGATTTCCCGGCATTCCTGAGGGCTTACGATCAGGCGGTGGAACGCGCCGCCAGAGGGGAGGCGGTGATTCCCTACATGCTCGAGAACGCCACCGCATCCCTGGCGGCCCGTGACGGCGGCCGCGGATTCGGGCTGGAGCTCGAGTTCGACCTGCCGGCTCACACCGCCCGCCGAGGCCGGGAGGCCATCGCCCGTGCCCTGTACGAGGCCGGTCTGACCGGCGATGCTCAGGTGCACGGCAACCACACCATGCAGGGTCAGGGCTACCGTTCGGGAAGGAACGGCGGGCGCGGCCTATGGAAGCTGGAACTTGACGGCACGGTGGCGGGCGAACTGGTCTCGCCCATCCTGTACGACGAGCCGGCGACGTGGGAGAACCTCCGCATCGCCTGCGCGATCATCCGATCGCATGGCGGTACGGCCAGCCTCTCGACCGGTGGGCACGTCCACGTGAGCACGCACGACTACGACCACATTGTGGGGAACTACACCAGTCTGGTGAATCACGTGGACCATCACACCGATACGTTGTTCAGGCTCGGGCACAATCCGGAGCGGGAGAGTCACCGGGGCCTCAAGCATTGCCGTCCCATCCAGATGCCCGCTGAGGGCTACGAGTCGGTGGCTCCGGTGCGGCGTTTCAACAGCGGCAACAACGTCGCGGTGAACATGGAGAGCATGGATGGGTCCTCGAAGGGCCACAGCGAGCTTCGGCTGTGGGACGGTTCGCTCGACCCCGCCGTGATCCAGTCCCAGGTGAAGGTGTCGATCGCGCAGGTCGAGGCGGCGTTCCGCAACGTGACGCTGGGCGATCTTCCCAACCGGGGCCGGCCTGACCGGCTGGGCGCCCACGCCGAACTCCTCAAGCTGGTTCCCGCGCCGGACCGCACCGAGCGGGGGAGCCTTTCCTTCCGAACTCTGATGGACGAGATATTCTGGCGGGCCGCCGACAAGGAGCAGCTCACCGCCTTGTACGCCGCCACTCGCTGGGTGCGCCCGGAATGACGGCGCAGGACGACCTCACCACGAGACGGGATGCCATCCAGTGGCCGTGATCATCCGTAACACCTCAGCGACGGAGCCACCTCCGGCCGCGCCGATCAAAGGCGACGGCCGGCCGTACCGCTATGAGATGATCTATGCGGGCGGGACCTACCGTGGCTATGCCGACGACTCCGCCGAGCTGGCCGGGATGCTCATCCCCGGTTACGACCGGCTCGCCACCGACGACGAGCGCGCGACGGCGCGGGTCCGCCTCGCCATGGACATGCAGGTCAGGATGCAAGCTCAGCTCGCGGCCGGAGGACACCTCGATGCATGCAGCGAGGCGGAGCGCGCCGTGCTCCTCGGCGGACGACACGAACCACCGGCCCCCTCCCGATGGGAGGCGCCGGTTCCCCTGGTCCTGGTCTCGGCCTTCTACGAGCCCGCCGGGGTCCTGCCGAGGCCGTCGGGGCCCGCGGAACTACAGGTCTGGCTCGACCCGGCAGACGATTGGACATTGCTGACCAGCCTGCACACGGCTGGCATGATCGCTGTCAGAACGCGGGGCGAGGATTGACGGGCGGGTGAACGCCGTGGCATCCACCCGCACGGTGGCCGTTACACGCCTCCGGCCTGGCCTACTCGCCGGCGTTGTAGACAGCGATCTCGGTCAGCGTCGGGGTGTACACCTCGGTCGGTAGCTGCCCGGTGAGCGCCACCCGGAGCCGGGAGGTGGTGACGTCGCCGAAGCCGGTCACGGCCAGGTCGTGTCCGATGCCGTCGGCACGGCCGGCGAAGGTCACCCAGGCGCCGGTGCCGGCGTCCCATCGTTGCAGTTCGAACGTCTGGACCCGCGGGTTGGTGCCTGAGTCGGTGTACTCGTCCAGGTACACCTCGTCGAAAGTGGTGTCCGCGCCGAAGTCGATGTCGAGTGTGATCGGGTAGGCCGCGTCGTCGGCCGCCGCCCAGCGGGTCGCCGGGTCGCCGTCGGTCAGGTTCACCGCGCCGAGCGTGCCGCCCGCGCCAGGGTGGGTCGAGCTCGCGGTAGCCGGCTTGCCGAGGGCGAGGTTGACCCGGTCGTCGCCCGGCTCCTCCTCGATGGGGTCGTCGTCCACCGGGTTGCCGACCTTCTCGCCGATCCGGCTTTCCACCATGCCGATGTCCGGTGCGTCGCCGTAGTAGATGTGGGTGCCGAGGAAGTCCTCGGTGCCCAGGCGGGGGTTGTACCGGCCGGCGTCGATGAGCGGCGAGTCGTCGCGCAGCCTGAAGTGCGCCGCGGCCGTCCGGATCCGGTCCACGCCCGCCCCGGTGACGTACTTCGCCGGGTCGCCCACGAACCTCGGGTCGGCCCGCGGCCCGGCCGGGTCGGCCGGTTCCTGGCTGGAGTGGGTGCCGCTCGCCTCGTGGTAGTCGTTGTTCGCGAACACCGCGTGGCGCAGGGCGCCGGTCCGGCGATACCACGGCGTCGACTCCGCCGTGGAGCTGTTGTAGAAGATGTTGTTCAGGAAGTAGACCTTGCTCAGGAACGTCTCGTCGTGGAAGTAGTCGAGGTCCGCGCCGTCGTACACGAAGGTGTTGTTCACGAAGTAGGTCGGCGAGTAGTTCGTCGACAGCATGTTCTTCACGAGCACGCCGTTGTCGTTGACGCTCAGGTTGTAACGGGCGACCGAGTTGGAGCTGTTGCCCATGTACGACATCCAGCCCGCCGCGTTGTCGTGCGAGTAGTTGAACTGGTAGGTGACGTTGAAGTTCGTGTACTCCAGATCCCACGGGGTGCCGTCGAACTCGTTGTGCGGGCCGCCGTACACCTCGTTGAACTGCATGACCGAGTCGGCGCCCGCCCACAGATAGAGCGCGACGGACACCGAGTCATAACGCTCGAGGAAGCCGTTGACCTCGTTGTACTCGACCGTCATGTTCTTGGTGTTGGCCAGCTGGATCGCGCCCTGGCCGACGCTTTCCGCGTAGTTGTGGCCGATGTAGACGTCACGGCTGTACAGGTCGCGGGTACGCACCCAGAGCTGTTCCCAGCCCTCGTGGAACTTGCCGCTCTCGTCGTACTGGCCGGCGTCCGTTCCGTCGGCGGCGAACCAGTTGAACGCGAACTGCACGGCGTGCAGCTCGACCTTCATGAAGGTGTTGTTCTCGATCCGGACGTCCTTGAAGTAGTAGCCGCCGGTGCCGTACTCCTTGTAGCTGCGGCTGCCGAAGACCTGGAAGTTGACGCCGCCGTAGTGGATCCTCTGCCAGGTGCTCGGACCGTCGAGATCGTGGACGTACACGTCGGAGATGCGGAAGTGGTCCATGATGCTGTCCGCGCCGGCCGGCAGGAGGTCGGCGTTGATGGAGACCATGATGCCGTCGCGGACGTAGGACCCGGTGGTGATGTCGGTGGCGAAGTCGTCGTCGTTGGACAGTTCGACGTTGTTGATCTCGAAGTACTGCTGGTTGCGCAGCACGATGGCCCCGGTCAGGCCGACCGTGTCGGGGTTCTTCGTGCCGTCCGCCCGGAAGGGGCTCGGCACCTTGCCGTTCGTCGCGATGTACGGCCGGCGGGCGCGCGGGTCGCCGTACGCCGAGATGGTGATCGGCTTGCCCGCGCTGCCCGAGCCCTTCGGCCGCAGCTGCTCATCGTGCCACTGCTCCCCGGCCTTGAGCAGGATGCGGTCGCCGGGCCCGAACGTCGTCGCGTTCGCCTTGGCCAGGCTGCGCCAGGCGGTCCTCGGTGAGGTGCCGGCCGCGCTGTCGCGACCCTTCGTGGCGTCGATGAAGTAGTCCTTGCCGCCCGTCTGGTTCGGCGTGTTGCCCGGCAGGTCCGGCTTGGCGGCGGCGGTGGAGGCGGAGGTGCGGTCCGAGGCTGCGGCGGCGGGCGCGAGCGATCCCGCGAGAAGCGTGGCGAGCAGGGCGGTGAGGCCCATGCGCAGCGCCCGCGCCAAGGGGCGCCGGCGTGCCGGCGCGATGGGGGGTGCGGTCCCGACAGGTTTCACTGTTGTACATCCTCTGGGTTGATGGCCTCCACCGCCGCCGTGTCGACCTTGATGTCGCTGTGGTCCACTCGGCGCTGAAGGAACTGGTTGAACTTCTCCTCGATGAGCGACTGCCGGATCCGCCGGGAGTACTCGGCGAACGCCGCGTCCTCGTCGACGGTCTTGCCGTCGAGCTCGTAGTAGGTGATCTGGCCGGTGCCCGGGACCGGGGCGGAGATCTGGCCCGGTGCGAGCTCGCTGAGCACCGCCATGAGGTCCTGGTCGTGGGCGGCCGAGCCGCCGCCGTGGTGCGTGGCGGTCGTGAGCCTGGCGCCGGGCTCCCGGTCCGCGACCTCCGCCAGCCGGTCCGCCGCGGCCACCCGCCGCTGGAGGCCGGCCGCGTAGTCCGCGGAAGCGCCGTCGGGCACCGGCACCACGAGCTTCGCGTACGCGTACGTGGTCGCGTTGGCGCTCCAGGCGCCCCGGTCGGCGTCGAACGCCCGCCGGACGTCGGCGTCGGTGACCCGGAGCGGGTCGTCCGCCTTCTTGCCGAGCCGCTGCTTCAGGGCCGTGGTGAGCTCGGTGAGCCGGTGCGAGTAGTACTCCTCGGGTGAGAACTCCGCCAGGCCGTAGACGACCTCGCCCGCGGCGATGGCGCCGGCGCGCCGCTCGTTCTCGCCGGCCAGCTCGGCGAGGAAGTCCGCATGGCCGGCGGAGGCGATCAGCCCCTCCTCCTTGGCGAGGACGAGCGTGGTCTTGTCGCGCCGGATCTCGCCGAGCGCGCGGGCGGCGAGCCGCTGGAGCGCGGTCTCGTCGCCGGCCTTCGCGGTCCAGTCGATCGCGCCCTGGAGGCGGTACTGGTTGCGCAACTCGTTCTGGACCCGGGGCGCGAGCCGCCGCATGTGGAACAGCAGCTCGTCGCGGGTCACGGCGTACCCGTCGATGGAGGCGACCTCGTCGGTGCGCTGGGTGAGCACCACGCCGGTGACCACCAGCGCGGCCAGAGCGGTCACCATGCCGGCGAACAGGGCCACGGCCCGGCGCGACGGTCTGCTCACGGCGCCTTTTCTCATCGGGCCCTTCCGTATGGCGCGCTCCCGCACGGCGCCCTTCATGAGGTCGCCTCGATCGCGGCCACGCGGGCGACGACGGGGGTGTCCCGGGCCTGGGACACCTCGACCAGCACGGCGTCGACCTCGGCCGGCGGGAACGTCAGGATGCGCTGGTGGCCCACCGCGTTCGCCTCGGCGAGCAGCGTCCACCGGCCGTCCCGGCGGCCCCGGACGACGACGTGCTCGATGCGCTGCCCCTGCGTGATGTCCTCGCCCACGACGACCGCCTCGATCGGGTGAGGCCGGGCGAACGCGAGCGTCACACCGGGCAGGGGATCGGCGTCGTCCGGCCGCCACGGCGTACGCCCCCTGCCGGGCCACGCGGTCGCGACGTCGCCCGGGGACCCGGACGACACCGTCGCGGTCGCCTCGACGCGCCGCGCCCGGAAGTCCTCGATGCGCCGCCCGAGCTGCTCCAGCGCCGCCACGTCGGTGTCCCGCAGCCGCCCGTCACGGGCCGGCGGGACGTTGAGCAGGAAACAGGAGTTGCCGCCGACGGCGCGCAGATACATGCCGAACAGCTCGTCCGCGGAGCGGACCGCCGCGTCCTCGGCAGGGTGGTGGAACCAGCCGGGACGGATCGAGGTGTTCACCTCGGCCGGATACCAGACCAGGTCGTCCTCGTGCCCCGCCAGGGCGGCGCGGCTGCCGAG
This sequence comes from Nonomuraea sp. H19, assembly GCF_052068215.1. Classification (NCBI taxonomy): domain Bacteria; kingdom Bacillati; phylum Actinomycetota; class Actinomycetes; order Streptosporangiales; family Streptosporangiaceae; genus Nonomuraea; species Nonomuraea sp. H19. Next base: position 238,902 of record NZ_JBQHCV010000015.1, read on the forward strand.
GTCGCGATCGTCGCTGCGGACGAGCCGGGCGAAGGCGCCGTCGTCCGCCTGCTGCGAGCGGTCCGCGATCCGCTCGGCGTCCTGCAGGGCCCGCGGGACCACGCTCCACTCGTCGGGGCGGGTGTCCCCGGCCTCGTTGCCGCACCAGCGGACGTCGGGTCCGCACACGCTGATGACCGCGTCCGGCTGCAGCTCGCGGACCACCGCGTAGTACCGCTCCCAGTCGTACACCTGGCGCTTGCCGTTCGGGCCCTCGCCGTTCGCGCCGTCCAGCCACACCGAGAACACCGGTCCGTACCGGGTGAGCAGCTCGGTGAGCTGGGCGACGTAGAAGTCGTCGTACGCGGTCCCGCTGCCGTACGACGCCTCGGTGCGGTCCCAGGGCGACAGGTAGATCCCGAACCGCAGGCCGTGCCGCCGGGCCGCGTCGGCGACCTCCGCGACCACGTCACCCCGGCCGCCGCGCCAGGGCGACGAGGCGACCGTGTACGTCGTGACGTCGCTCGGCCACAGGCAGAAGCCGTCGTGGTGCTTGCAGGTGAGGATCACACCGGTCATCCCGGCGCCCTTGAGCGCCCTGATCCACTGGTCGGCGTCGAGCCCAGCCGGGTCGAAGGCGGCCGGGTCGTCGTGCCCCTCGCCCCACTCCCGGTCCGTCATCGTGTTCATGCCGAAATGGAGGAACCCGTAGAACTCCATCTCCTGCCACGCGAGCTGGCGCGCGCTCGGCCGGACCGCGGCCAGCGTCCGCCCGGCCGGCGCGGGCCCGGTTACCGGCCCGGTCACCGGAACCGCCGGTTGTACGAGGCGAGCACGGTCAGCAGCCCGGCCAGCGCGGCGAGCATGATCGCGAGGCTGCCCCACCCGGCCGTCGCGCGGGCGGTGACGACGACGCCGACGCAGCCGGCCGCGACGAGCGTCCGAGCGGTGACGAGCAGCACGCTGCGCGTCGATTCCTTCATGACGGTTTCCTCTCCGGGAGGGCCGTGTGACCGGTCAGCCCTTCACGCCGCCGGACGCCATGCCTTCGATGAGCCGGCGCTGGATGAGCGCGTAGAAGATGAGGACGGGGACGATGACGATGACCATGCCGGCGTAGAGACGCCCGTAGTCGGCCGCCGCCTTCTGCGCGGTCATCAGGTTGAGCAGGCCCACCTGCAGCGTCTTGCCATCGCCGGGGAGCAGGGTGAGCGCGATGATGAAGTCGTTCCAGTAGGCCAGGAAGTTGAAAAGGATCACGGTGGTGAGCGCCGGTCGCGCCATCGGCAGCATGACCCTGGTCATGACCTGGAAGCGGGACGCCCCGTCCAGGGCCGCGGCCTCCTCGTAGTCGGCCGGGATCGACCGGAAGTACGCGGTGAGCAGATAGATGGTGAACGGGATGGACGTGGCCGCGTAGACGAGCGAGAGGACCGCGGGATTGTCGATGAAGAAGCCGCCGGGGAGCACGTCGACGAGCGCGCGGTCCCAGCCGACGAGCATGAGGAAGATCGGCACGACGATGTAGTTGACGTTGACGAACAACCCGGCCAGAAGCGCGACCTCCACCAGGCCACGGCCGCGGAACTCGTACCGGGCGATGACGTAGGCCGCCGGCACGGAGACCGCCACGACGAACACCAGCCCGAGCACCGTGACCAGCACAGAGGTCAGGAAGTACTGCCCCATGCGGGCGGTGACGAACGCGTCGACGTAGTTCTGGAGGTGGAGGCCCTCCGGCAGCACCCAAGGGCTGCCGTAGAACTCGCTCCGCTGTTTGAGCGAGGCGAGCAGCACCCAGGCGACCGGCACCGCGATGGCGAGCGCGATCGCGGTGACGAGGACGTAGGTCAGCGCCCGGCCGGTCCTCGGCCCTGGGGGTCTCGTGGTCATGGTGGCGGTCCTCAGAACTGGAGGGGCTCGCGCCGCGTCGCACGGCTCACCAGGAGCGACACGAGGAACGAGAACGCGAAGATGACGACGCCGATGGCCATGCCGTAGCCGTACGACGAGTTCGTGTACGCCTGCTTGTACATGTAACTCAGCAGAACTTCGGAGGAGCCGTCGGGCCCGCCGCCGGTCATCGCGCGGACGAGGACGAAGCTGAGGTTGACCGCGCTCATGACGAAGAACGTCAGCGTCGCGCGGAGGTTCTGCCAGATGAGCGGCAGCGTGATGGCGAAGAACTGCCGGCCGGCGGACGCGCCGTCGAGCGCGGAGGCCTCGTAGAGCTCCTCCGGAATGCTCGACATGCGGGACATGTAGAGAACCATGTAGTAGCCGAGTGACTGCCAGACCATCGCGATCGCGACGGACCAGAGCACCAGTTCCTGGTCGCCGAGCCAGACCTGCTGCAGGGCATCGAGCGACAGCAGCCGCAGCGTGCCGTTGAGCAAGCCGTTCTCCTGGTCCAGGACGGCGGAGAAGATCGCCGCGATCACGACCACGGACAGCACGCTCGGGATGTAGAGGATGAACCGGTAGAGTGCCCGTCCCCGCAGCCGTTGCCGGGTCAGGATCGCGGCGAGGAACAGGCCCATGCCCATCGTCACGACGGTCACGACGACCAGGAGCGCGACCGTGTTCTGGAACGCGCGGACGAACTGCGCGTCGTCGAGGAGCCGGGCGAAGTTGTCGAGCCCCGCGAAACGCATGTCCGGGGAGAAGCCGCTCCAGGTGTAGAAGGACATCCGGAACACGTTCACGGTCGGGACGACCATGAACACCGCGAAGAGCACGAGCGCGGGCAGGAGGCAGGCGAGCACGAACCCGCCGTTGCCGCGCCGGCGGGCCGCGGCCCGGGGACCGCCGGGCACGTCAGCCACCCGCCTGGCGCAGTTTCTCGCTGGCGTCGTTGAGCGCGGCCTGCCACTGGTCCTCGGTCTTGTCGCCGCTGATGATGCTGTTGGCGGTGTCGAAGAGCGTGGCCTTGATGTCGACGCCCGGGACGGGCGCGGTGCTCGCGAACCCGCCGACGAGCGCCTCGACGGACGGGTCGTCGTAGACCTTGTAGAACTCGGCGTTCTCCGCGGACAGGCTGCTCGTGATGCCCTTGATCGGCTGGATCGCGTTCGACGTGGCGAAGATCTTCGCCGCCTCGTCGGAGTAGAGGTAGGCGACGAAGTCCTTCGCCGCGTCCTTGTTCTTGGCGGCGCTGGGGATCCAGACCGACTCGACCGACGTCGTGATGTAGCGCTTGGCGCCCGAGGTGACCGCCGGCAGCGGCGTCAGACCCCACTCGAAGCCCTTGGCGCGCGGGGCGTCCGCCATCTCGCCGACGACCCAGGTCCCGTTCGGCATGAACAGGGCCTTGTTGTCGAGGATCGACTGCTGGTTCTTGGTGAAGTCCTGTTCGTTGGCGTACCCCACCGTGCTCGGCGCGGCGTACCGCAGCAGCTTGGTGGTGATGTCGAGCGCCTGCCGGGCCTGCGGCGTCTGCCAGACGCCCTGCTTGTACGTCATGACGTCGGTGTAGAACTGCTCGCCGCCGACGTCGGCGAGGAGCGCGAAGAAGTACGCGTCGAGGTATCCGGCGGTCGGGTAGGTGAACAGCGAGATCTTCTGCTTCTTGGCCGTGTCGCCGAGCGCGAACATCTCGTCCCAGGTGGCCGGAACCTTCCAGCCCTTCTCGGCGAACAGGTTCTTGTTGTGGAAGAGCCCGCTCGGCGCGTAGTACATCGGCATCGTGTACGTCTGGTCCGTGCCGTAGGGGTTGGTGTTGAGGTTTCCGACGATGCCCTCGATGAGCTTGTCCCCGACGGTCTTGTCCTCGCCCGGGACCTTCATCTTCAGCACGGGCGTGAGGTCCTCGAGGGCCTTGTCCTTGATGAGCGTCTCGGTGAGCGCGGCCTTGCGGCCCTGGCCGAGCACCACGACGTCGGGGAACCGCCCGGCCTTCATGTTCGGGGTGATCTCGTCCTCGATGCTCTTCGAGATCTGCAACTGCACGTCGACGCCGGGGTGCGAGGCCTTGTACGCCTGGATGACCTGGGTGTACATGTCCCGGCCGTAGCCGCCTTCGAGCGCGGCGACGCTCAGGGTCGTCTTGCCAGAGGTTGAGCCGTCCCCGTCGGCCGAGCAGCCGGTGAGCAGTCCGAGCACCGTGACCGCGGCGCTCGCGAGGATGAGTGATCTCCTCATGGTTCTGGGATCCTTCCCGTGGACATCTGCCCACCTGGGTGGGCCGGAGGAACGAGTCCGGGTCCGGCCGCGTCGGAGGCCACGACGCCGTGACGCCGCGCCACCGGCCGGGGATCTAGATCACTTGGCCGATTCCGGATGTTGTTACAGTGGCATCGATAACATGGAAGGCGCAAGAGGCACTTCACGAACAGCTGACCCGTGGCTCAGGAGGAACGCGGCGGCGCCGTGGAGGCCCGCACCGACAGCGACGCGGGAGCGACGGACTCGGCGCCGGCGTCGTCGCCCTGCAGCAGCACGGCGACGGCCGCCGCGCCGGAGCGGTAGAAGTCCTGCCGTACGGTGGTCAGCGGCGGGGAGCAGTAGGCCGCCAGGGCGATGTCGTCGACACTCACGATGGACACGTCGCCGGGCACCGACCGGCCGCCCTCGCGCAGGGCGCGGATCACCCCGAAGGCCATCTCGTCGCTGGCGGCGAAGACGGCGGTCACGTCCGGGATCAGCGCGAGGACCTGCCCCTGCCGGTATCCCGAGTCGGGCGACCAGTCTCCCTCCAACGGGGGCGGCGCCTGTATCCCGGCCGCGGCCAGGCACTCCTGCCAGCCCTGCCGCCGCTGGCGCGCCTCGATCCACTCGTCCGGGCCGGAGACGTGCCACACCTGGCGATGCCCGAGGTCGAGCAGGTGCTGCGTGGCGACGCGGCCTGCCTCCTGCTGGTCGATCCCGAGCACCCGGGCGCTCGCGGTGCGGGAGCCGTCGAGCGTGACGGTGGGGATGTCCCGGGTGATGTCCTCCATTTTCTGCGTCACGGAGATGAGCGGCACGGCGATGACGATGCCGTCCACGCCCTGGTCCGCGAGCTTGGACAGGGACCGCTCCATCAGGCCGGTGTCGAGCCCGGCGATGGTCGCGATGCTCACCGCGTATCCGGCCGCGCCCGCGGCCGCCTCGACGCCGGCGGTCACCGCCGAGCGCGAGTAGTAACCGCCGGACTGCAGCAGCACGAGTCCGATGGTGTGGCTGCGCCCGGAGGAGAGCACCCGGGCGGCGTTGTTGAAGCGGTAGCCGAGCTGCTCCACGGCGGCGAGCACGCGCTTCCTGGTCTCCGGGTTGACGTTCGGCGAGTCGCGGAGCGCGCGCGAGACGGTCTGCGCCGACACCCCCGCGGCCTTGGCCACGTCAGCCATGCTCGGCTGCCTCGTGGGCCGCTCTGTGGCTTTGGTCATGGCGCTCCTCTCTCGCCGGCAGGGCCGCCCCCGTCGTCGACTTGATCCTACCGTCTTTGTTACACATGGCATCGATAACATAGGCTTCCCCCTGTGATCGAGTTGCCCGCGCCGGATACCTCTCCGGCCCCGACGACCACGACCGATGCCGCCGGCGCCGCCACAAGCGCGCTGACCTGGCACGGACGCCGCCTCTACCGGCACGGCGTCCCCCATCGTCTCCTGTCCGGGGCGCTGCACTACTTCCGCGTCCACCCCGATCTCTGGCGGGACCGGATCCGCCGGCTCGCCGACCTCGGGCTCAACACGGTAGACACGTACGTCCCGTGGAACTTCCACCAGCCCCGCGAGGACGAGGCGCCGCGCTTCGACGGCTGGCGGGACGTCGAGCGGTTCATCCGCACGGCGGGGGAAGAGGGCCTCGACGTCGTCGTCCGGCCCGGCCCGTACATCTGCGCGGAGTGGTCGAACGGCGGCCTGCCGAGCTGGCTCACCGGCCGCGACGTCACGATCCGCAGCTCCGACCCCGCGTTCACCTCCGCGGTCGGCCGCTGGTTCGACGAGCTGGTCCCGCGCATCGCCGCGCTCCAGGCCGCCGAGGGCGGACCGGTCGTGGCGGTGCAGGTGGAGAACGAGTTCGGCAGCTTCGGCGACGACCATGCCTACCTGCGCTGGAATCGCGCGGCTCTGACCGCACGCGGCATCCGGGAGCTGCTGTTCACCGCTGACGGACCCACTGAGCTGATGCTGGACGGCGGCACCCTGCCCGGAACTCTGACGGCCGTCACCCTGGGCTCCAAGCCCGAGGCCGCCCGGCGGCTCCTCGCGGCGCGGCGACCGGACGAGCCGTTCGTCGTCGCCGAGTTCTGGAGCGGCTGGTTCGACCACTGGGGCGAGCGGCACCACGTCCGCGGGGTGGACAGCGCCGTGCGCGCACTCGACGGGATCATCGCCGACGGTGGCAGCGTGAGCATCTACATGGCTCACGGCGGCACCAACTTCGGGCTCTGGGCGGGCGCCAACGAGCACGAGGGCCGTTTGCAGCCGACCGTGACCAGCTACGACTCCGACGCGCCGGTCGCCGAGGACGGCACGCTCACCGCCAAGTTCTTCGCCATGCGCGAGGTGCTCGGGGCGCGCGGACCCGTACGGATGCCCGCGCGGATGCCGACGCTGCCGCCGGCGCGCGTCCCGCTCGTCCACCGCGCCGACCTGCTCGCCGGCCTCGGCGCCGTGCCGGCGCCCACCTCGACCGGCCCGCGCCCGGCCTCGTTCGAGCAGCTCGGGCTCGACGCCGGAATGGTCCTGCACACCGCGCACCCGCGCATCCCGGCGGGGGAGCACCGGCTCGTCCTCACCGACGTACGCGACCGGGCCCTGGTCTTCGGCGACGGCGCCGTCCTCGGCGTCGCCGACCCCGATCACCCGGAACTCCCGGTACGCGGAACCGGCGCCGTCGTACGCCTGGAGGTCCTGGTCGAGAACCTCGGCCGGGTGAACTACGGGCCGGGCATCGGCCGGCACAAGGGCCTGCTCGGCCCCGTCCTCGTCGACCGGCGGATCGTGCAGGGCTGGGACAGCACGCCGATCGCGCTGCAGGAGTGGTCCGCCGCGGAGCTGGCCCGCGCGGCCGCCGCCGGCCCCGCGACCACGCACGCCGGGTTCGCCGTCGCGACGATGCGCGTCGAGACGCCCGCGGACACCTTCCTCGCCCTGCCGGGATCGAGCCGCGGCCTCGTCTGGGTCAACGGCTTCCTGCTCGGCCGCTACTGGGAAATCGGGCCGCAGGTCACGCTGTACTGCCCGGCGCCGCTGCTGCGCGTGGGCGAGAACATCGTGACGGTCCTCGAGCTGGAACGGCTCGGCGGAATCCTGGAGCTGCGGGAGCGGCCCGAGCTGGGACCGCCGGAGGAGTACGTCGAGGAGTTCGGCTGACCGGCCCACGTGCTGTCGCGGCGGCAGCCGTGAGCCGTACTCCCGAGAAGGATCACGCCTTGGCCACAAATCGCCCAGGCTCTAGGCCGAGCGCGATTTCGCCCTCACAGTAGCGGCGAATCCGTCGTCATACGGAGGTGTGCGTGAAACGCGTCGCCGTCATTTTCGCCGCGACCATCCTGGCCGCGGCCACCCTGGTCACTCCAACCCAGGCCCAGCAGCGGGCTTCGGAAACCACGACAGAGTACGTCGTCCTCTACAAAGAGGGCGCCACCGGTGCGCGGCAGGCCATTGAGGCCGCGGGCGGAACGGTCATCAAGGAGAACACCGCCGTCGGCGTGGCCACGGTCACCACCACGAACGCCGACTTCGCGGCCGCGGCGCGGGGCAGTGCCGCGATCGAGGGGGTGGCGCACAACCGCTCCATCGGCACCGTGCCCAAGTCCGCCCGAGCCTCTGCCGGCGTCCGCAAGGCCATCGAAGCCAGAGCCGTCGAGAAAGAGGGTCGCGGCGCCCCGGCGAGCACCGGCCGCGGCACTCCGGCGCCGAACGCCGAGCCGCTGGCCGAGCTGCAGTGGGACATGAAGCAGATCCGCGCGACCGCCGACGGTGCCCACCGCTACCAGCAGGGCAGCAGGGAGGTCCTCGTCGGCGTCCTCGACACGGGCGTGGACGGCTCGCACCCCGACATCGCGCCGAACTTCAACGCCGCCCTGAGCCGCAACTTCACCGTCGACATCCCGGTCGACGCCGACGGCAACGAAGTCGACGGGCCGTGTGAGGCCGAGCCCGACCGATCATGCAACGACCCCGCTGACGTCGACGACAACGACCACGGCACGCACGTGGCATCGTCGATCGCCTCCCCGATCAACCGGCTCGGCATCGCGGGCGTCGCCCCGAAGGTCTCCATCGTGAACCTGCGCGCCGGCCAGGACTCGGGCTACTTCTTCCTGCAGCCGAGCGTGGACGCGCTGACCTACGCCGGCGACCACGGCGTCGACGTGGTGAACATGAGCTACTACATCGACCCGTGGCTGTTCAACTGCACGAACAACCCGGCCGACTCCGCCGCCGACCGGGCCGAGCAGGCCACGATCATCAAGGCCACCCAGCGCGCCCTGGACTACGCACACCGGCGCGGTGTGACCCTGGTGGCCGCGGCCGGCAACCAGGCGGCCGACTACACCAAGGAGTACACCGACACCACCAGCCCGGACTTCGCCAGCGTGCCCGGTGAGGTCCCGTACTCGCGAACGGTCCCGCCGAGCTGCCTCTCCATGCCGGCCGAGGGCCGGCACGTGATCAGCGTCTCGTCGCTGGGCATCAGCAAGCGCAAGTCCTACTTCTCCAGCTTCGGCAACGGCTACGTCGATGTCTCCGCCCCCGGCGGTGACGTCTACGACACCCCGGCCAACACCCGCGACGTGACGAAGGCGACGCTCTCGGCCTACCCCGAGTCGCTGGCCAAAGAGCGCGGCGAGCTGAACCCCGACGGCACGCCCAACGTCGACTACCTGGTCCGCGACTGCAACGGCGCCGTCTGCGGCTACTACCAGTACCTGCAGGGGACCTCGATGGCCTCGCCGCGCGCCGCAGGCGTGGCCGCGCTCATCGTCAGCAAGTCGGGGTACCGTGACCAGCGGCACGGCGGCAAGACGCTCGACCCGGCCATCGTGGAGGCGGCTCTCAAAGCGACCGCCACCAGGACCTCCTGCCCCAACCCGCCTGCCTTCACCTACACCAGGCACCTGCCCAACGGGACCACCGTGACCGCCACGCACGTCTGCGAGGGCGGCACGATCCGCAACGGCTTCTACGGCTTCGGCATCGTCGACGCCCTGCGCGCCGTCCGCTGACCCCTGCGGCTGGGGCTCGCCCGGCGAGCCCCAGCCGCCCCTTACCTCTGGCGGATCACACCCGTCCGCCCAGCGGCCCCGAGAGCCCGCGCCGGCCGATGGCACCCGGGTGCGCCCGGCGGGCAACCAGCCTGCCGTCTCCTCCGCCTGCGATCGGGCCCTTACGGGAGGAGTGACGCGAGCATTCGCTCTCCCGCCGCCCGCAGATGGGCGGTCATCGCGTCCGCCGCGGCCGGGCCGTCGCCCGCTATGACCGCTCGCACGATGGACTCGTGCTCGTCCCGCGTGAGCTCGGCGGCGCCTTCCCGGGCGTAGAAGATCCGGAAGGCGCGCGAACGGACGAACAACCGCTCCAGCGTTTCGGTCACGACCAGGTTCCCGGACATCTTGGCGAGCTTGCCGTGCAGCAGTTCGTCGGCCTTGGCGAGCAGGGCGAGGTCGCCGCCGGGCACGTCGACCTGCTGGCGCACAGCTGCGCCGCCAGAGCGTCGATCTTGACCCGGCTGCCATGCGGGATGTGCCCGCTGAGCAGCATTTCGCGCAGCACGTCGTACACGTCGTCGGCCAGCACCTGCCACCGGGGGAGCGCCGGTGCTGGCAGGCATCCTGCCCGGCGCCCACATCACCGGTGGGAAGGCGAACAGCATCCTGGACTACACGATCCGCATCGTGCCGAACGGCGGCACCAGCGCGGGCCTGGTCACCAACCTCGACGCACAGGTCGCCGCGATCCGGCCCCCCGCCCTGTACGGGCCGGCGTACACGCTGCCCGGAGAACTGGGCATCATCGCGGGGCGGCTGCGCGGCTACCTGACTTCCGCCGAGGGAACCCGAACCAACCACCTCGCCCCGCTCCTGGCCTGAATTCCCCGCCGGCTTGACCTGGCGCCGTGACCGGAATGATCACCACGTCAGCGGAGCAGCAAGGCCAGGGCGAGGGCGAGCAGAAGGGAGTCAAGCCGGTCCAGCAGCCCACCGGCGCCCGCCAGCCAGGAAGCGGAATCCTTGGCCTCGACGCCTCGCTTGACCATCGACTCCAGCAGGTCCCCCAAGGGAGCACCGGCCGTGACGGCGATGGTCAAAGGGAGCGTGAACGCACCCAGGAGGGCCAGCATGGCCAGGCCGGCGACGGTCCCGGCCAGCAGGCCGCTCCAATGCTTGGCTGGTGACAGTGGTGACAACTGTGGCCCGCCCAGCAGCCGGCCGGCGAACGAGGCGGTGATGTCAGCGACCGACACCGCCGCGAACAACGCCAGGACGGCCGGGCCGAGCAGCACGACTCCGATCAACGGCGCGAACCACACGACGCCGAACACACCCAGGCACAGCCGATTCAGCCCGCCCGCCGCGTCCCCGGCCAGCAGCGGAACCAGAGCGACTGCCAGGACGGCGGCGGCGAGCACTCGAGGCAGCTGCGCAGGGGCCAGCCAGGCCGCCAGGGGTGCCACGGCCACGGCGAGGGTGAGCATCACGCGGTCCGGCCGGGGCAGGCGGGTCAGCCGGCCGTACTCGACGGCGCATCCCACACCCGCCGCCGCGGCCAGGACGGCCGCACCACCAGGGCCGATATACAGTGCGGCGGCCACTACGGGAACGGCCACCGCCCAGGCGCACCACCGCAGGACGTACTCTCGCCGCCGCGACAGGGCCACGGCGATCCCGCCGGCCGCCAGTGCGCCGGCGAGGTAGGGGATCAGATCACCGACGCCGGTCACACCGGCCGCCGCGGGCCACGTAGCGCATCGGCGACGGTGGCGGCGGTGCGGGCGTTGGCCGAGGCCTCGCGCACCGCGATCCGCACCGTCCTGCCCTCGAACGCCGGCGACAGCGGTGACAGGTCACGCAGAAACACTCCCTGCCGCCGGCACCGGTCGACCAGGCTGGTGGCACCAGGGCCACCGCGGGGCAGCGTGAGCAGGACGAAGTTCGCCACCGACTCGTGTACCTGCAGGTCCTCGTCGATCGAGGCGAGCGCTGTGGCCAGCTCGCTGCGCAGCAGGGCGGTCTGCGCCCAGCGGGCGGTGTAGTAGCCGGGATCGCGCAGGGCGTGCACCGCGGCGATCTGCGCGGGCAGGCTCACCGCCCACGGTGGGGTCCAGCGGCGCAGCTCGGCCGCGATCTGCGGTGGTGCGGTGAGGTATGCCGCCCGCAGACCCGACAGCGCGTACATCTTGGACATGGACGTGCACACGACGGTGTTGTCCGCGCTCGCCGCGTACCGCTCCAGCGACTGCCCGGGCCCGCTGTAGCCGCCATAGGCCTCGTCGATCCAGAACCGGGTTCCGCCCGGCGCCTGTGCCAGCACTTCCCGTAGTTCGCCCGCGTCGAGGTGCACGCCGGTGGGGTTGTTGGGATTGACGACGACCACCAGGTCGTAGCGTCCGCGCAGGCAGTCGGCGAAGCGGTCCGGATCGATCCGCCACCCTTCCTCACGGCGCAGGGAGAACCGGTCGGCACGGCAGCCGATCACCCGCTCGACGACATGGGCGTACTCGCCGTAGGAGGGATCGACCAGCAGCACCCGCGAAGAGGCGTCCAGCCAGCCGCGGAAGGCACGGAAGATCAGATCGGAGGAACCGGCACCGACGGCGACGGCATCTTCCGGCACGTCCCGGCGGGCCGCGATCTCCTCGATCAGCCCAGCGGCCCGCGCAGGCGGAGATGTCCGCATCATCCACTGCTGGCCGCCGGTCAACGCCGCGACGACGGCGGGGGCGGGCGGGAACCAGGCGTCGAGCACGTCGGCGGGCACAACGTCGCGGTGCGCTGCCAGGGTGTCGAACCGGTGCCCCAGCGCCTCGATGGAAGCGCCGCCGTGCTCGCAGGACTCCGCCTCGGGTAAGAAGGGCACCTCCAATCCCCAGCGCACCGTCCGCTGCAAGTCACGCAGCAGCGGACCGTACCGCCGCAGCGTCCGGTCGGTCAGATCGGCCACCTCTCCCGTCAGGAGTTCGAAGTCGACGGCACCCGAACGCACGGGCACGCCGGTGGAGGCCAGCCCCAAAGCCAGATACATCGGCAGGAGCTCGACACGGCCCAAGGCCACGATGGTCCGGCCACCGTGCGCCATCACCCACCGCAGCGCCGCGTACATCAAGAGCTTGCCGGTCATCACACCCCGTCGACTCGGATCAACGGTCAGGATCCGGATCTCGAACAGGCCGCTCTCGCGCAGCTGCGGATGCTCGTGCCTACGCAGATACTTGTCGATCGAATAGCGGCCCGCCCACGGAGGGGTGACGCTGACGAATCCGGCAGGTCGGTCCCGGCGGGCCGCCACGATGTAGACGTTGTCCTCGTCGAGGTCGTCGGTGAGCCGCCCGGCCGTATTGGGAGCGTGCTGGCCGAGCTCACGCGCGTACACCTCATGCCGGAGGCGGTAGATCCATTCACGGTCGGCATTCGACGCCAATCGTAGTTCCAGCCCATCGGCGACCATGGTCATGATCTCACCGTATATCGCCTCATGGGCGGTGATCTTGCTGCCGCGAGCCTGGATGACGCCAGAGGTGTGGTGCCACGGACCGGCACCGAGATCGATGACCCGTCCAACGATCGGTGACGAGCCACTAGCTTGTGGCGATGACGTGGACCAGCACGGACTCCTCGGGGAACAGGGGTGGCACGGCGATGCCCGAGACGGCCAGCGCCGAGCCGGGCAGGGTGAAGCCGCCGCTCATCCAGGCCGGGGCCGTCCCGTGCGCGGTCACGGGCATGAGCGGACGCACCGAGTAGACGGTCGCCGGGTCGAGGCCGGGCAGCCGGATGCGGCCCGGTGGCCACGTGGATGGACGGTCCAGCATGGCGATCTCGTAGATGGCCTCGGTGCCGTCGGCGGCGACGACGCCATGGGCCTGCACGCTCTCGGGTGCGTCGTCGATGCGGACCATGGCGCCGGTGTGGAGCAGGTGGCGGTGCTGTTTGTGCAGGGCGATCCAGGCGGCCAGGCCGTCGAGTTCGGCGTCGGTGAGCGTGGTGAGGTCCCATTCGATCCCGTAGTGGCCGAAGAACGCGGTCGCGGCGCGGAAGGGCAGATCGTGCCGGCGGCCGGTGGTGTGGGAGCGGTCGGCGCCGATGTGGCTGCCGATCAGCTCGGGCGGCAGCAGCTGTCCGGTCCAGCGCATGATCTGCCGGCGTTCGGCCGGGTCGATGCAGTCGCTGGCCCAGACGCGGTCGGTGCGTTGCAGGATGCCGAGGTCCACGCGGCCCCCGCCGCCGGAGCACGACTCGATCTCCAAGCGCGGGTGTTCGGCCCGGATCTCGTCGAGCAGCCGGTAGACGGCGTGGGTCTGGGCGTGGACGGAGGCCCGGCCGGCCCGAATCGTGGATCCGGCGTCCACGAGGTCGCGGTTGTGATCCCACTTGATGAAGTCGAGGTCGTACTCGCTGATCAGGGCGAGCAGCCGTTCCTTGATGTAGGCGCAGGCCTCGGGGTTGGTCAGGTCCAGGACCTGCTGGTGCCGGGCGGGCGGTGGCAGGCGGTCGCCGGTCCGCAGGATCCAGCCGGGGTGGGCGCGGGCCAGGTCGGAGTCCGGGTTGATCATCTCGGGTTCGAGCCAGAGCCCGAACTGCATACCGAGCTCCTTGACCCGTTTGACCAGCGGATGCAGCCCGTCGGGCCAGACGTCCGGGTCGACGTACCAATCCCCGAGTCCGGAGCTGTCGTCGCGGCGGCCGTTGAACCAGCCGTCGTCGAGCACGAACCGCTCGACCCCGACCCGGGCGGCGCGGCCGGCGAGATCGAGCAGGCGGTTCAGGTCGTGGTCGAAGTAGACGGCCTCCCAGGTGTTGAGCACGACGGGCCGGGGTGAGGACGGGTGGGAGGGTCGGGCGCGCAGGTGGTCGTGGAAGCGGCGGGCCGCCTGGTCGAGGCCGCGGCCGTAGGTGGCGTAGAGCCACGGGGTCTGATAGGTCTCGCCGGGGGGCAGGATGATCTCGCCGGGCAGCAGCAGTTCGCCGCCGCCCAGCATGGTGCGGCCGGTGGAGGTGCGTTCGGCGTAGTGGCGGTGGTTGCCGCTGAAGCCGACGTGCAGGCCCCATGCCTCGCCGCGCTGGAAGCCGAGGTCGGAGGTGCCGGCCAGCAGCACGGTGGCGGCGTCGGCGCCGGTCCGGCCGCGCCGGTTCTCGCGCAGGTGGGTGCCGACGGTGAGGGGGCGCCGCTGGGGGATGCGTTCCTTGGCCCATCGTCCGGCCTGGTCGAGCAGGTCGGTGGGTGTGCCGGGGACCGGGAAGGCGAGGTTGAGCGCGTCCAGGGTGTAGGGCAGCTTGTGCTGGTTGCGCAGGTCCGCTCGTGCGCGGAGGAGGCCCGAGCGGTCGAGTTCGATGATGATCGTGAGGGTGAGGCGGGCGTGCTCGTCTCGGGCGGTGGCGGTGAGGGTCTGCCCGGCCTGCTGGTAGGTGACGCTGGTGAAAGCGGGGGACCAGTTCTGTCCCTGGTGGTGGCCGGACAGCCCGGGCATGCCCATCCAGCCGGTACGGGCCTCTGGCACCAGTGAAGTCCGTACGGGCACGTCGACGGTGGTGTCCGGCCGGGGGCGCAGGTCGGCCGCGAGGTGAGCCAGCGCCGCGTCGTCGAGCACGCCCAGGTCCGGCCCCCAGTGCAGGATCGCGGGCAGGGCGTCGGATGGGCACTCGATGACCACGGACACGCCGGCGGCTCTGAAGTGCAGGATCTGCATGAACGACTTTCTGTGAGGCGGGGCGGAGGTCGTACGCGGCGTCAACCCTTCAACCCTCCGCTGAGCAGGTCGAGTCGCCAGAAGCGCTGCAGGAACAGCAGCAGGGCGATGAGCGGGATCACCGACACGGCGGCGCCCACGATGGCGATGCCGTACAGGGTGGGCTGGCCCGAGCCCTTGCTGAGCAGGGTGTAGAGGCCCACGGTGATCGGGAACTTGGTCTCGTCCGACAGCATGATGTACGGCAGCAGGAAGTTGTTCCAGGTCCCGACGAACTGCAGCAGGAAGATCGTCACCATGCCGGGGATCATCATGGGCAACCCGATCGAGCCGAAGATGCGATACTCGCTCGCCCCATCGATCCTGGCCGCCTCCATCGTCGCGTCCGGGACGGACGCCATCGCGTACACCCTTGCCAGGTAGATGCCGAACGGCGAGATGAGGCCGGGCAGCAGGACCGACCAGTAGCCGCCCACCAGGTCGATCTCGGACATGATCAGGTATTGCGGGATGGCCAGCGTCATGCCGGGTACGAGGACGCCGGCCAGGATGGCGTAGAACAGGATGCTCCGGCCGCGGAAGTCGTATTTGGCCAGGGCGTATCCGGCCAGCGTCGAGATCAGGGTCGAGACCGCGGAGCCGGCGACCGCGTACAGGGTGCTGTTGGCCGTCCACCGCAGGTAGAGGCCGTTCCTGTAGGTGAACAGGTCGCGCAGGTTGCCCAGCAGGCCCGTTCCCGGGGCGAAGGTGAACGTCGAGAACAGCTCGCCGCTCGACTTGGTCGAGGCCACGAGCACCCACGCGACCGGCACCAGGCAGTAGAGCGAGCCGATGAGCAGGACGAGAGTGGGAAGGATCTTGGCGCGCCGGTGCGGGAGCACGTGGCCGGTGGCACTCACTGCATGCCTCCGGAGGCGCGCTTCTGGGTGACCTTCAGGAGCACGACCGAGACCACAAGGGTGCCTGCGGCCAGCAGGACGGAGGCGGCCGAGGCCAGCGGCAGGTCGTCCCGGATGAAGGCGTTGCGGTAGATGTGCATCAAGGGCACCCAATCCTGAGAGATCTCCGTGGTCATCGGTCTCACGGTGGTCGGCTCGCCGTACACCTGCAGCGTTCCGATCAGCGCGAACAGTCCGGTGAGCACGAGCGCGGGCGCCACCAGCGGGATCTTGATCCGCCAGGCGATCTGCCATTCGGAGGCTCCGTCGATGCGCGCCGCGTCGTACAGCTCCGACGGGATGCCACGCAGCGAAGTGAAGATAATGATCATGTTGAAGCCGACGCCGCCCCACACCGCGATGTTGGCCAGCGACGGGTAGATGCCGCCCGCCCCCAGAAACGGGATCTCACCCAGTCCCAGCTCCCGGGTCAGGTAGCTGAACGGGCTGGTCGAGGGCAGGTACATGAAGCCCCACAGAAGCGAGGCCGTCACGCCCGGAACCGCGTACGGGATGAAGATCGCGGTGCGCGAGAACCTCCTGGCCCGCGACCCGGCGTGGTCGAGGAGCAGCGCGAACAGCAGCGCCAGCCCGAGCGTGAGCGGCACGCTGATCAGGCCGTAGAGGGCGAGCCTGCCGAAACCCGCGAAGAACTCGGGGTCGGTGAGCGTCTTGACGTAGTTGTCGAGCCCGACGAAGACCTCCTCGCGCGTGCCGAAGATGCCCTTGCCGGTCAGCCGCAGGCCGCGCGCGCTGAGATAGATCGCATAGCCGATGGGGATCGCCAGAAAGGCCAGGAAGAGCAGCACAGCGGGCGCGACGAACAGGTACGGCGCCCGGGATCTGCGGCCGGCCCTGGTCATGGCGGTCATGGACCGGCGACCTTGAAGCCGGTGGTCTTCATGTCCTCCACCACGAGGTTGTGCGTCTTGGTCAGCGCGTCCCTCAGCGGGGTGCGGTCCTTGATCGCGGCGGAGACGGCGTCCTGGTACGCGCTCTTGGCGGTGTTGACGTTCGGACCCCAGCTGATGTGCGGGATCGTGCGCTGGGCCGCCTTCGTGGCGATGTCCCAGTAGTCCTTCTGGTTCGCCGTCAGCTTGGGCGGCGGACTGCTGCTCGCGGCCTGCTGACCGGCCAGCGACGCCGGATACTCGCCCAGAGAGATCTGGACGTCGTACGCCGTCTTGTTGGTGTTCATCCACTTGGCGAACGTCGCCGCGGCCTCGGGGTGCTTGGAGGCCTTGGTGACGGTCAACGCGGAGCCGCCCTGGAAGGCCACCCGGTCGTCGCCCGCCTTCCACTGGGGGAGAGGCGCGATGGCCCAGTCGCCCGCCTGCTTTTCCGCGATTCCGTACAGCACGCCCGGCGCCCACAGGGCGCTCGGCCAGGTGAGGATCTTGCCCTTGTTCAGCTGGTTGTTCCACTCGGGGGTGAGCAGCGGCTCGGCCTTGACGAGGTCCTTGTCGATGAGCCCCTGCCAGAAGTCGGCCACCTCAAGGGAGGTCTGGTCGGCGATGCCCACCGTCCACGTCTGGTCCTGGACCTTCCACCAGGAGGAGCCGGCCTGCTGGGCCAGCCCGGCGAAGTTGCCGAACTCCGACGGCGCGAAGGTCGCGAGGTAGGCCTGCGGGTCCTTCTTGCGCACGTCCGCCGCGACCTTCGCGAAGTCCTGCCAGGTGGCGGGCGGCTCGATCTTCAGCTCCTGGAAACGCTTCTTGTTGTAGACCAGAACCATCGGGCCGACGTCCTGCGGGACTCCGTAGACGGCGCCGTCGAAACTGGTCAGGTCCCACACTTCCGGGCTGAAGGCGTCCTTGACGTCGCCGGTGTAGGCGGAGATGTCGGCCAGCGCCCCGGCCACGATCATGGAAGGCAGGGTTTCGTATTCCATGCAGGCGGCGTCGGGGCCGTTGCCCGCCCGGTTCGCCGTGAGGAGCTTGGTCGCCGTGTCCGTGCCACCTCCCACGTCGGTGTGCTTGACCTGGATGTTCGGGTGGGCCTTGTTGAACGCCTCGACGTTGGCCTTCTGGGGCGAGCCCCAGCACCAGAACTCCAGCGTGACCGGCCCGGCGTTCGCCGCCGGCGTGCCGGTGCTGCCGGGCGTGCCCGACGAGCAGGCCGCCAGGACGGCGGCCGCGCCGAGCACCGCGACGGAACGGCCGAGTCTCGTGATACGCATACCGTGCCTCCTTCATGCGAAGCGAGATCTGGCTTCGCAACAAAGCCAACTTAGAGACAGGTGAGAGTTGTGTCACTACTTATCCGCACTTTTCGGGGAATTTGAGGTGAGGGTGCGGTTACGCGATGGACATGCTAGTTTCGCGGCAAAGCCAACAGGGGGGCGGCGCTGATGGGGGTTGAGTCCGGGAGCTGGTCCGGCATGTGGGACGACCTGCCCGACGCCGCACGCTCCATCGTCAAGGAGCTCATCATCCACGGGCCCGCGTCCAGGACCGCGCTGGCCAGGACCTTGCGCCTGTCGACCGGCAGCCTGACGAGACTGACCAAGCCCATGGTGGACGCCGGACTCCTCGTCGAAGGCGACGTGGTGCACGACCCGGTCAACGGCCGCCCGACCCGCCCCCTGGACGTGGCCGCGGGCGAGCACCGCTTCTTCGGCGTCAAGCTGACCGCGGACCACGTCCACGCCGTCGTCACCGACCTGCGCGCCCAGATCGTCGCGGCCCGCGACGAGCCGATCTCCGACCACGCTCCTGAGGCCGTGTGCCGCCAGGCCAGGCGGCTGCTCGACGAGCTGTCCGGCGGCGAGGAACCACTCGTCGGCGCCGGTATCGCGCTCGCCGGCGACGCCCGCGCCGCGGTTCAGCTCGGCGGCGAGCGGCTGGTCGACTCGGGCTTCCTCGGCTGGCGGCAGGTGCCGCTCAAGCTCCTGGCCGAGCAGGCGCTGGGCGTCCCGTGTGTGGTCAAGAACGACGTGGCGGCGCTGGCCCACCGGCATCACTGGTTCGGGGCGGCCCGCGGGTTGCGCGACTTCGCGCTCGTCTCGATCGGGGCGGGGATCGGCTACGCCCTCGTCGTGCACGACCACCTGGTGACCGCGACCGAGGCGGACCTCGGCATGTTCGCCCACCTGGTGCTGAACGGCGGCGGACCGATGTGCCCCGAAGGCCACCGCGGATGCGCCGCCTCGTACCTGTCCAGCGAGTCGATCGTGACCGCCGCCGGACAGGGCCTGCGGCGGCCGGTGACGTACGAGGAGGTGATGCGCCTGGCCGCGGCAGGGGACAAGGTGTGCCTCAGCGTCGTCGGCGAGGCCGCGGACGCTCTCGGCAGGCTCATCGCGCACATCGCGACGTTCTCCATGGTCAAGAGGGTGATCGTGGCCGGCGAGGGCGTTGAACTGGCCCGCGTCGCGAAGGACGACCTCGACCGGGCACTCAGCGCGAACCGGCGCGGCGTGACGAACTCGGCCGACGTGATCATCGAGGCGGACGACTTTCGCGAATGGGCCCGTGGCGGCGCCGTGGTCGCCATCCAGAGCTTCGTCACCGGCAGCGACTAGCGGGCGCGGCCGCGACACCCCACCCCCATGGAGGAAGCATGTTCTTCGGCGGAGACTACAATCCCGAACAGTGGCCAGAGGACGTCTGGCGGGAGGACGTCCAACTGATGCGCCAGGCGCGTGTCAATCTCGCCACCGTGGGGGTTTTCTCCTGGTCGCGGCTTGAGCCGTCGGAGGGGGTCCACGACTTCGGATGGCTCGATCGGGTGCTCGATCTGCTGCACGACAACGACATCCAGGTCAACCTGGCGACCCCGACCGCGTCTCCGCCGCCCTGGTTCACCGTGGCCCACCCGGACGCGATGCCCGTACGTGCCGACGGGGCCCGCCTCGCCCATGGCAGCCGGGACACCTACTGCGTCAACGCTCCCGCGTACCGGGCGGCCTCGCGCCGCATCGTGACGGCGCTCGCCGAGCGGTACGGCGCGCACCCGGCGACGGCCATGTGGCACGTGCACAACGAGTACGGCACGGTCTGCCACTGCGATCACTGTGCGACGGCCTTCCGCGCCTGGCTGCGTGACCGGCACGAGTCCCTCGACGCGCTCAACGACAGGTGGACCACGGCGTTCTGGAGCCAGCACTACACGTCGTGGGAGCAGATCCTGCCGCCGCGGGCCACCCAGTATCGGGCGAACCCCGCCCAGCTGCTGGACTACCGCCGGTTCTTCTCCGACGCGCTGCTCGCCCACTACCGCGAGCAGCGCGACATCCTGCGCGTCCACGGGGACCAGCCGGTGACCACCAACTACGTCATGGCCGGATGGACGCCCCTGGACCACTGGAAATGGTCAGCCGAGGTCGATCTCGTGGCGATCGACCACTACACCGACGAACCCGGTGACGGCGGCCTCGCCCAGATCGCCTTCGCCTCCGACCTCGCCCGCTCCTGGGCGCGCGGGAAGCCGTGGCTGCTGATGGAGCAGGGCGTCGCGGCCATGTACACCCCCGAGCGGACACTCGCGCTGGAGCCGGGAGAGCACCTCCGGCGCAGCCTCGAATACGTGTCCCGCGGGGCCGCCGGGGTGCTGCACTTCCAGTGGCGGGCCTCACGTGGCGGGGCGGAGCAGTGGCATCAGGGCATGGTCCCGCACGCGGGCGCCGACAGCCGGGTCTTCCGCGAGGTCGCGGAACTGGGCCGGACGCTCAGCACGCTTCCTCCGGCGCCGCCTGCCGAGGCCGCCGAGGTGGCCATCCTCTGGGACGACGAGGCAGGCTGGGCGCTCCAGAACCCCGCCCTGCCCGCCACCGGGCTGGACTTCCGTGCGTCGGTGGAGCAGGCGCACCGGGTGCTGTGGCGGCACGGCATCGCCGCCGACTTCGTCCACCCCTCTCACGACATTTCGCGCTATCGGGCTGTCCTGGTGCCGTCCCTCTACCTGATCTCCGACGAGGCCGCCGCCAACCTCGCCCGCTACGTCGAAGGCGGCGGCGCCTTGATCGTGTCGTACTTCAGCGGCGTCGTGGACCCCGACACCCGCGTCCGGCTGGGCGGCTACCCCGGCGCCCTGCGCGACGTCCTCGGTGTCCGGGTCACGGAGTTCCTCCCGCTGACCAGCCCCGTGACGCTGTCCGACGGGACGACCGGCGACTTCTGGAGCGAGGTCGTCCAGTTGACGGGCGCCACGGCGACCGCGACGTACGCCGACGGCCGCCCGGCGATCACCCGGCACCAGGTGGGATCGGGAACCGCCTGGTACGTCTCGACCAGGCTGGACGCGCCCGGTTACGCGAAAGTCCTGGCACAGGCCGGCGTCATGAGCTGACGCGGAACCGCGATCCCGGTGGGGCGGCGCGATCTCACCAGCGGCCTCATGACCTGCTGGGGCCACGATCAGCGTGCGGCTGCCCGTGCCACGATCGGCCGACGGCGGGATCATGCGGAGCCGGCCCGGACGCGCAGGCGACGTACCTGGGCTGCGGAATACTCGTCACCCGGCAGCCGGTGTTCAGGTGCCCGCCGTCAGCCGCTCGCCGGGCTCGGTGACGCGGCGTCTGACGAGATAGCCGAAGACCAGCGTGGTGCCGAACATGAGCACGCCGTAGACAGCGGGCGGCACCGCCATCGTCGAGTTGGCGAGCAGCGACGGGCTGAGCGCGATCGTGATGGCCAGCGTGCTGTTGTGGATGCCGATCTCCATCCCGGACGCGATCGCCTGCCGACGCTCCACGTTGAACAGCCGCGGCAGCCAGTAGCCGACGGTGAGGCTGATCACGCTGAACAGCAGCGCCACCAGCCCAACGGAGGCGATGTAGCCGCCCAGCCGCTCCCGCTCCTGCACGATCGCCCCGACGATCACCGCGGCCAGCACGATCGCCGACAGGATCCTGACCGGCTTGTCCATCCGGTCCGCGAACGTCACGCTGACGCGTCGTACGATCATGCCGACCGCGACCGGCACGAGCACGATGGCGAAGACCTGCACCACCTTGTCGGCCTGCAGCCCGATGCCCGGCCCGGCTCCCACGAAGTGGTCCAGCGACAGGTTGACCACCACGGGGAGGGTGAGCGTGGCCAGGACCGAGTTCACGGCGGTGAGGCTGACGTTCAGCGCCACGTCGCCGCCGAACAGGTGGCTGTAGAGGTTCGCGGTCGTCCCGCCGGGTGAGGCCGCCAGCAGCATCATGCCGGCGGCGAGCAACGGCTCCAGCCCGAACAGCACGACCAGCCCGAAACAGACGGCCGGCAACACGAGCACCTGCGCGACCAGCGCGATGACCACCGCCTTGGGCCGGGTCGCGATCCGGGCGAAGTCTCGCGGCGCGAGGGAGAGGCCCAGCCCGAACATGATCAACGCGAGCGCGGCCGGAAGCATGACTGTGGTGAGAACGGACTGCTGCACGGGGGACCACCGTTCCTCAAAGCGAGAGCCGCTGACTTTGTCTAACAGTCCGAGCCCGCACCGATCAATACATGCGCCCCTTTCGTGACCTCCCCAAGCACGTGTTCCACACCGACCGGGGGATCCTCCACGTCATGGACGCTGCGGGGGTCCATCGAGGAGGAGCAATTCGCGGGAGCCCACTGATCTGCCAAGAGATCATGATCCAACTTGTGAAAGCTGCCATAGGACTAGGCGGCACCGACGGGCGATCATGAACGCCCATGACGAAAAAGATCTTTTCCAGCGTCGCCGGTGTCGTTCTCGGAGCTGCCGCCCTCATCGGCAGCACCGCCTCCCCCGCGGCCGCAGTGGGCAGCTGCTCCAAGACCGCGAGCAGCAACCACTCCGTGAGCGTCAAGTGCACCAGCGGGCTTGAGACCTACTTCCGGGTCTACGGCTATTTCTGCTCCACCTCGTCCTGCTCCTACGTGCCGGGCAGCCTGGTCCCCCTGGGCCACACGAGAAAGGCCACCAGCAGCGCCTACTACAGCGGCAAGTGGTACGTGAAGGGTTGCTACGTGACCAGCGGCTGCTGAGTCGCTCGGGCCTGGACCTCTCCTGAGGTCCAGGCCCTTGCTGCCGATGTTCGCCGCGACGCCGACGGAGCCGCCGAGGACGCGCCCAGCGCCGTGACGCTCCCTCTGGAGCCCAACATCCGCCCCTCCCTTCTGCCTCCGCAGCGAGAGGTGGCCGCACGGGTCTAACGCCAGGTGGCATGATCGACGTGGTCAAGGTCAGCAGTGAGGACCTGGCTGTGTCCCGGAGAGAAGGACACCTGCGCCGCCGGCATGCTCGACTGGCTCGGCAGGGAGAACTGCTCGGGGGAGCCCCGCGTCAGCGACTGGCCGAACTCGATGGGACGGCGCTGCAGGATCTCCTGCGAACCGCCACGATTATCGCAGGGATCACTTGCACCCGGCAGGACGCTGAAGTGCCCACCCGTGCCGAGGTCACCCGATACACCTCCGCCGGCAGCGCCCGCCCCGAAGCCGTCCGGGAAACCTGGGCCGCGTCGGCCGGGACAACGCTCAGCGAGCCGGCCTCCTGGTTGACTGCGGTCAGCGCCTGGCGCAGTGTCGGACAGGCGGCGAGGGCGACGGGATCGGGAAAATTCAGAGCCCATGGACGGCAAGGTGAATGGTGTTGAACGCTCGACCTCTCCAGCGGCCGGATCCAGACGGTGGCGTGGACCAGGCTCTGACCGGCGTCTTAGGGGCGATCGGCGCAGCCACGCGCACTCTCGCCCTTCGCAAAGCCCTGCACCTGGCCTACCACGGTGATCGGCAGCAGCTCACCGTGTGTCTGGAGGCGATGACGCCCGGTCAGCTCGCTGAGGTGGCCGCCGCCGCCCGGTTGCTCAGCGCCGAGGCCGACCAGGCGCTCGCCAGGAGGGGCCGGTAACAGTTGCGCGTCACCAGCCGATCCGGCCTCTGCCACCCCCACCACTTTCTCAGGGCCGGTCAGTCGGAAGGCGCGCGGCGTCGTGCGGCCAGGCGTGCCGGGGTCGGCCAGCGTACGTCGTGGGCCCAGACGAGTTTTTCCAGCAGCCGGATCAGCCGGGCGGAGACGTCGATCTGGCCGCGCAGCACGCCGTGGCGGGCGCAGGTGGGGTC
>NZ_JBQHCV010000016.1:0-257271 GCF_052068215.1 Nonomuraea sp. H19
GCCGCCACCCTCGACAGCGCCGGACAGGGCAACTACTCCGCCGCCAACGCCTTCCTCGACGCACTGGCCATCCACCGTCACACCGCCGGCCTGCCCGCTCAAGCCCTGGCCTGGGGGCTGTGGCACCAGCCCAGCGGCATGAGCGCCCACCTCACCAGCACCGACATCACCCGCATCGAACAAGCCGGTTTCCACCGCATCACCACCACCCAGGGCAACCAACTCCTCGACGCTGCCCTGACCACCCCCCAACCGCACCTGCTACCCCTGCCCATCAACATCCGCACCCTCAGCAACCGCCACGACGGCGTTCCGGCGCTGTTGCGCGGGCTGGCGCGCACGCCCGCGCGCCGCACCGCCCACGCCGGACAAGCAGCAGCCGACACCTCGGCGCTGGAACGCCGCCTGGCCGGGCTGTCGCCGGTCGAGCAGGTCGAGGAGCTGACCCTGATGGTGCGTGAGTGCGCGGCAAAGGTGATCGGGTACAGCGAGCCGGAGGCGATCAAGGCCGAGCAGAACTTCCTCGAAGCGGGCTTCGACTCGCTGACCGCGATGGAGCTGCGCAACGTACTGAACAAGGCGACCGGTGTGCGGATGCCGGCGACGGCGGTCTTCGACTACGGCACCGCGGCGGCGCTGGCCCGGCACATCGCCGAGGAAATCGCGATCGACAACGGCGCCGGCTGGGACTCCGGAGCGGGGGAGCCGGACGCGGGCGGATCGCTCAGCTCGCTGGTGCGCGCCGCGGCTCCCGCCGGGAAGCTGCAGGAGGGGCTGGACATGCTGGAGGCCGCGGCGCGGCTCCGGCCGGCGTTCCGGACACTGGACGACCTGGACCGCGCGTACCCGCCGCTGGCCCTGGCCTCAGGCCCGGGGCGGCCGAAGCTGTTCTGCTTCAGCACGCCCATGGCGCTGGGCGGCGCGGCCCAGTTCGCCCGGCTGGCCGTGCATTTCCAGGGAGTACGCGACCTGTACGCGCTTCAGGTGCCGGGATACGCCCCGGACGACAGCCTTCCGGACAACGTGGACGTCGTGGTGCGCATGTGGGCGGAATCCATCCGGGAGGCGGCCGGCGACGATCCGTTCGTGGTGATGGGCTACTGCGGCGGCGGAAACTTCGCGCACGCGGCCGTCTCCTACCTGGAGCGGAACGGGGTGCGCCCGGAAGGCCTCATCCTGCTGGACACGTTCCTGCCGGACAGCGACGTCATCGACGAGCTCGGCGGCCAGATGTTGGAGGGGATGTTCGACCGGGCGGAGGTGTACGGCCCCTTCAGCGACACGAGAATGACGGCCATGGGGCGGTACTACCGGCTCTTCAGGGAGACAGAGGTGGAGGACATCGAGACCCCCGTACTCTTCCTCAGACCGGACACCCCGCTGCCCTCCGGCCCCGACGGCGAGCGGTCCAATGAGGGGAACTGGCGGGCGTCCTGGCATCTGAAGCACGACCTGTGCGAGGTCCGCGGCGACCACCTCACGATGCTGGAGGGTGAGGCGTGGTCCATCGCACAGGCCGTCGAGGACTGGCTGAAGCCGTCCGACGGGCGTTCGAACAGCGCGTGAGCGGCGAACCGCGCAGATGCCGAGGCCTAACCGGATCGGGGCGCCGAGGGCGCCGTCAGTGACCCTCCGCCGAGGGCTGACCCGGGCCGGGCCACCTGTGAGGGGGAGCGGGCGAATCCCCCTCCAGGAAACGGGCGATGCCGTCCAGCAGGCGCTGGAGGCTGAAGTCGAAGATCTCCTCCAAGTCCGCGACGACCTCCGGGCTGTTCCGCAGCGCGGCCTGCCTCGGGTATCGGTCGGCGCCCAGTTCCTCGAGGACCGCGGGCACCTTCACGGACCGCCACTGGCTGAGCGAGATCCCGCCGCCGCGCCGTTCGGACGCGATCTCGCTCACCCGGAGCAGGGCGAGCCCCTGCGCGATGCCGCTCACGCCCAGATAGATCCGATGGGTCATGACGGGACCCAGGCCCAGGCCGTCGAACGCGCCCAGGCCGCGTTCGAAGCGGGCGAGCAGGCTGGGGACGAGCGGCGGCTGGACCGTCGCGATGACCTCGAGAACCCACGGGTACGTCGAGTACAGCGCCCACTCCCACCGGGCCGCGGCCTCGAGCTCGGCCCGCCAGCCTCGGGGGACGTGGGGTTCGCCGTCCCCGTCCTCGCTGAACACGGCCTCGACCATCAGGTCGATCAGCTCGTCCTTCCCGTCGATGTAGTTGTACAGCGACATCACCTTGACGCCGAGCACGTTCGCGACATGCCGCATGGACATGCTCTCCAGACCCTCGGCGTTGGCGATCTGGATGGCGGTCCACACGATCCGCTCCCGGGAGAGGCCGACGTCGGTTCGATGAGAATCCTCACGCGCTACACGCCCGCTGGGGACGGGCCGCGCCGGACGGGGAGGTGAGGGCTGCTCGTCCTTCTTTTCCCGCCAGGCTCCCTGGCCGGTCCGCTCGTCGAGGCGGGCCCGGTAGGCGCGGGCCTGGCACGAGCGCGAGCAGTAGCGGGGCTTGCGCCCGCGGGGAGGCGCCGTGAGCTCCTTCCCGCACTGTACACACGTCAGCATGGCCGTCTAATTTCATCACGATCTTCCATTGTGATGAAATTATATCACGCGCTGAATGTGACGAAAATTAGAAAGGGTGGCTGTGACGAAAATATCCTTCATGAAGAGGTGTCGGTCAGGAGGATATCGTGAGCAGGGATTACATAGATGTCCGCAGGCGCGAGGCGGTCAATATCTTCTTGACAGGACGTTCCGGCGGCTAACATATGGTGTACTGTAAATGTTACGTACACAGTATGAGAGGAGTGTGAATGGATATCGCCGAAAGCGGCGCCAAAGCGGGGAAGAGGGAGTGGGCCGGCCTGGCGATCCTCATGCTGCCTGTACTGCTCATCTCCATCACGGTGACGGTGCTGTTCTTCGCGCTCCCGTCACTTACCGCCGAGCTGGAACCGAGCGGCACGCAGCAGCTGTGGATCGTCGACATCTATGCCTTCCTGCTGGCAGGGCTCCTCATACCGATGGGCAATCTGGGTGACCGGATCGGCCGCAGGCGGCTGCTCCTGGTGGGCGCGGTGGTGTTCGGCATCACGTCGGCCATCGCGGCGTACGCGCCCAGTGCCGAGCTGCTCATTGTCGCGCGTGGCCTGCAGGGCGCCGCGGCGGCGACGCTGATGCCGCCGACCCTGGCTCTCATCCGGGTCATGTTCACCAACAGCCGTCAGCTCCACATGGCCATCGCCATCTGGGCAGCGATCTTCACCCTCGGCAGCGTGGCCGGGCCGATCGTCGGCGGGTGGCTGCTGGAGAGCTTCTGGTGGGGAGCGGTCTTCCTGATCAGCGTGCCGATCATGATCCTGTTGCTGGCGCTCGGCCCGCTCCTGCCGGAATACCGCGACCCCAACCCGGGGAAGTTCGACATCCTCAGCGCCGTCCTCGTCCTGCTGGCCGCCCTGCCGCTCGTCTACGCGGTGAAGATGGTCGCCGAGCAGAACTTCTCCCCGACGATGTGGATCAGCGCCGTGGTCGGGCTGCTGTTCCTGGCGCTGTTCCTGCAAAGGCAGCGCAAGCTGCCCGACCCCATGCTGGACCTGGCGCTCTTCCGCCGGCAGGCGTTCACCGTGTCCCTGATCACCGCCACTCTCGCGGTGTTCGCGCTCGTCGGGACGTTCTATTTCATCACGCAATACCTGATGTCGGTGCTCGGGATGCGGCCGATCGTGGCGGGGCTGATGACGGTGCCGACGGCCGTCAGCTCAGCGGCCGGCTCGGTGCTCGGGGCGGCGCTCACCCGATGGTTCCGACCCGGCTCGATCATGGGCTCCGGCATGGTCTTAGGAGCGATCGGCTTCCTTCTGATCTCCCAGCTGGGCACGGACGTCAACCTGCCGTTACTGTTCGGCGGGCTGTTCCTGCTGGGGTGGGGGATCGGATCGGTGCAGGCGCTGGCGTCGACCATGGTGGTGGCCACGGCGCCGCCGGAGAAGGCGGGGTCGGCCTCGGGGCTGTTCGAGTCCTCCACGGAGTTCGGGCAGGCGCTCGGGGCGGCCATCCTCGGCAGCATCGGGGTGGCCGTGTACCGCAGCACCCTCGCCGGGCAGCTGCCCCCCGGCGTCCCGCCCGACGACGCCGCGGTGGCCCACGAGACCCTCGGGGGCGCGCTGGCGGTCGCCGGTGAGCTCCCTCAAGCGGTGGGCTCGGCCCTGGCCGCCGTGGCCCGCGGCGCTTATGTGAGCGGAATGCAGACCGCCGCTTTCGCCGGCGCGGTCATCATGCTAGTAATGGGGATTCTCGCGTTCATCAAGCTGCGCGAGGCGCAATATCCTTCATGACGCACCGGGGCGCGGCGGATTCCTTCGGGAGCCGCCGCCGAGGCAA
Source organism: Nonomuraea sp. H19 (assembly GCF_052068215.1). Classification (NCBI taxonomy): domain Bacteria; kingdom Bacillati; phylum Actinomycetota; class Actinomycetes; order Streptosporangiales; family Streptosporangiaceae; genus Nonomuraea; species Nonomuraea sp. H19. The sequence continues at coordinate 4,391 of NZ_JBQHCV010000016.1, forward strand.
GTCGGAGGAAGACCGGACCAGAAAAAGGGGGGATAGCACCATTGAGTACATGAGAGAATCCGGGCACTCTTCGAAGTAGAGGCGAAAGTCTTCGCGAGACGAACGCGATTGATCCTCGGTGCGTTCGCGTCGGCAGGCATCGGTGTGTGCCATGACCGCGGGCCACCCTTATTGTCGGAGGGAAGTCGGAGACATGTACGACCAGAGCAGTCATACCTTTTTGAATTTCAAGGGCTATGGCGCGGTACATGAAGCCGACCACCCGGCCGACGACTTCCGGGAGAATGCCTGGGACGACTGCCGGACGACTGTTGAGCAGACGGCGGCATTTCTCGCCGCCAAGGCGGGGATCGATGCCTCGAGCACGGTGCTCGAGGTGGGCGACGACTGCGAATGCCTGCTGATCTACCTGGCCCAGTGGTTCGGCTGCCGGGGCGAGGGGATCTTCGAGAGCGCGGAGTTCGTCAGGTTCGCCCAGGACCTGGGCACGAACCAGCGGCACCGGCTGGACGTCGGCTTCCGGCAGGCGTCGGTGATGCGACTTCCTTACGAGCCCGGTAGCTTCACCCACGTCGTCAGCCACGGTGCGCTGCACAAGGTGCCGGACAAGCCACACAGTTACGCGGAGATCCGGCGGGTGCTGCGCAGCGGGGGCGTCTTCGCTTTCAGCGATTTCTACCGGCCGCGGGCGAGTGTCAGCGAGCGCACCCGGACCGAGGTGTACGACAAGTTCGGGTGGAACGACGGCTATACGCTCCTCAAATACCACTCCGCGCTGGAGGAGGCCGGATTTGAAATCAGCTCGGTCTTGAACGTGACCGGCTTCCTCCGGCGGACATTCGAGGGAAACGCGGAGGCGGCCCGGGCGCGCGCCGAACAGATGGCCGACGCCGCGGCCCGGGACAAAATGCTCGCCTTCTCCTCGTCGTGCGAAGAGGTGCAGACCGCTATCGACCACGGGGAGGTCGGCTGGGCCATCGTCGTCGTCCGCAAACTGGACGCACCCGGCCGGAAGAGCTCATGAGGCCGGCTGTCATCCGGGCACGGAAGTCGAGCCGGGAAGGTGCCGGGATTCGTCCGCGACGAGCACGTTTCCGTTCGGTGTACCGAGCTCTTTCGACGAGAACAGACGCGGAAGGTCGTTCCGGCCGTTCACGCCGAGTTTGCGATATATCCGAGTGAGGTGCTGCTCCACGGTGCTGATAGTGATATGAGCTCTTGTCGCGATCTCCCGGTTGGTGTAGCCGAGCGCCGCCATCGAGGCGACCCGATATTCGGCGGGGCTCAGGGCGTTCTGGTCGGTGCCGACGGTCATCATGCCGAATTCGCTGTCGAAGGCGTTCGCCACCGACCTGCGCAAGGGCTCGGCGTGGCAGCGCTGGCCGACCCGGTCCGCCTGCTGGCCGATGAGCCGGGCCTTGTCCGTCTCGCCCAGCGCGGCCAGGGAGTGGCTGAGACGGGCCAGCGCGTGCGCCAGCTCCATCTTGTGGCCGGAGTCCTGGAGCATGTCGACGGCCTTGCGGAGCAGCGGCGGCCGGCGTCCGACCTCCTCGGCGGAGGCCAGCACCATCAGCGCGAACCCCCGGATCCGGGGACTGTGGCCGTGCGGTGTGGCGTGGTGCAGTTCCAGGAACTTGCGGGCGCGGGTGGTGTTCTTCAGCACGACCGAGACCCCGGCGGCCCCGAGGCGCCAGGGGACGAGCAGCGGCGTGTCGATCTCCCAGGACCGCATCAGCGTGCCGCACTTCAGGAAGTCGCTGAGGCCCGCGTGCGCCTGGCCGACAGACGTTCTGTAGTGGCCCCGCGCGAAGAGGTAGTGCAGCCCGTACCGGGTCTGGTACACGGTCTCCGGCAGGGGGTGGCGGAGGTACTCCTCGGCCTTCTGATACTGGCCCATCTCGGTGTGGGCCTCGATGAGACTGGCCAGCGGCAGCGCCGCGAGCACGCCCAGGCTCCTGGGAGGCAGGGTCCGCAGGGAGAGCTCCCCCCACTCGACGGCCTCCATCATCTCGCCCTTGTGCTCGGCGATGTGCGCGCGGAAGGCGGCGAGGACGCTCAGCCACGTGGGCGAGGAGCGCCGCTCCGCCACCGCGCACAGGTTCTCGACGAGCGAGGCCGCCTCCTGCGTGCGGTCCGAATAGATGAAGCAGAACAGGGCAGCTTCGACCAGCTCGATGTTGCAGCCTTCGAGCTGGACCGAGTGCAGGACCTTCTCCGCCGTCTTCAGGGCCGCCTCGGTCTCGCCGTTGCGCAGGTTGGCGGCGAGGGCTGAGATCGTCCGCGCGTACGAATGGGCCGGATGCCGTTCGCTGCCCTCACGGAGGGGGGAGGGCTTGTACGTTCCCCGCAACCGGTGCAGGACCGGGGGATGCGTGCTGGCCAGCCAGTGGTCGGCCGCGAGACGCCACGCGGCGGCTTCCGCCGTCTCCTGGCCGTCGCCCTGCTCCGCCTGCTCCAGCAGCGCGAACAGTTCCCCGGCCTCGTCGTACTGGCCGTGCCAGAGCATGCACGTGAGCAGCCAGTGCACGTCCCTGGCGGGCAGCCGGCCGTCCCGCGCGGCCTGCATGAGCAGGGGGAGGTACATGGTGGCGATGGAGGGGTTGACCCGCCAGGTGGCCTTGGCCAGCGCCAGGGTGACCTGGACCCGTTCGTCCGGTCCGGTGCACAGGTCCGCCGCGTACCGGAGATACCGCACGGCGAGCTCACACTCGTCGGTGGCCAGCGCCTGGTCGGCGGCTTCCCGCAGGACATCCAGGGCCCAGGGCTCGTGCTTCGTGCTGGCGGCGACGAGGTGGTCGGCGATCACGGTGGGCTGTACGCCGGTCGCGTGCAGCAACTGGGCGGCGCGCCCGTAAAGCTCTTTGAGGGTGTCCGGCTCCATGGAGTCGAGGACGGCCTCCCTGGCGGCGGGGTGGCGGAAGCCGTCCATGCCCAGGAGGCCGATCTCCGCCAGCCATTCCAGGGTGCGGACCACGGCCGGCTGCTTGATGTGCAGCATCTCGGCCAGCAGCGCGGGAGAGGCCGAGGCGTCCAGCACGGCGGCGGCGCGCAGGATCCGCAGGGGCGTGCTGCCGATGCGGTTCAGCAGCGTACGCACGGATCCGGAGAAGCCGTCGTCGACCACCAGGCCCTTCGCGTCGCCGCCGGCGTTCTGCTGGTCCTCGATCAACGAGTGCACAAGGAGGGCGTTTCCGCCGCTGACCTGGTGGATCGCGTCCGCCAGCGGATCGTCCGGCGCGATCCCGAGGCGGACCTGAGCTATCTGGGAAATGGTGCTCGACGAGTACGGGGCCACCTTTATGCGGTGGCACTGCGCATGGTGCATGAAGTCGCTCTGAATTCTGAGCGGCACCCCGTCCGGGCCTTCGTTCACCGTGAACACCATGAAGACGTTCGCGGAATGGAGACGGTTTATGAAATGCAGGAGAATGTCCAGCGACACCGAATCCGCATATTGCACGTCCTCGATCGTTATCAATACCGCGCCGTGCCGCGCATGGCTGGTGATGATCTCCCACAGGCCGTGCGTGACGCCGATCCAATTGAGGTCCTCCGGCCGGATCCCCCGCGGCCCCGCGTTGAATACGGCCTCCTGCAGCAGCTTCAACGCGGGCGGCATCTCGCCCAGCGCGGCACTCAGGCTCTGAGAAACCTGGTGGATGACGCCCAGTGAGATGTTCTGCTCATTGCGTAAACAGATCGCGCTCAGATGTGTGGCGCCCGACTTCACCGCGGAGTCGGCGAAAGCGTGCAGCACCCGGCTCTTGTCGAACCCGGGCGGGCCGGTTATCATCCCAATTCTTCCCCAGCCATGCTCACTCTCCGCGAGCATGGTATTGAGGAGGGTGATTTCTGATTCGCGTTCGGCGAACTGCATCGACTCTCCTTCACCTGTTTGGTCGTAGAGGAAGTTCAATCAACAAACGGACGGCCGGGAGCAGTCCAGGGTTCCTCGATTGCCGACTTCGTTACGTTTCAGCCGAGGTTTTCGGCATGGCGTGGAAGGCGCCCGGCCCCTCTCGCACGCGGGCGGTGAAGGCATTACCGGCCACTTCGGGGTGGCGCAGTGGACGGGCTTCGGCGCAGCGGGCGGCGGCGGTCTGCCGAGCCACGACCGCAGGTCCTCGCGCGAGCCGGCCCCGGACCGGGACGGCTCGATATCCGGACAGCTCGAAGCGGCCGTCCGGCGATCCGGGGCGGAGCCCTTCCGGATCTGCCCGCCTGGTCCGGGCGACGGACGTCCGCGGTGCGACCTGGTGTTCGCTCTCGAGTCACGCGGTGCGCGCCGGACACGGCCGCCACCACCGCCGCCGGCCGAGCCGAGGCGGTGGTCCTGTCGCCGGGGGGCGGCCACCGGCGGGCGGTCGTCATGGATGCGAACGGAAAAGATTCCCTGCCCCCTTTGAAATCGATGACCCGCGGCAACGCTACAACCGGACGGCGGAACGCCCTCCGGCGGAGCGGCCTCCCGACAGGGAAAGCAGGCCCAGTGACGGGGGGGCAGGTTTTCCGCGGTTCACCGTGATTTCACGGTCGCGCTCCGGTGCCGCCGAACGCACAATCCAATAAACACTGAGTGTGGCGGCGCCTTTCGCGCCCTCGCCGGCGCCCGTGAATTCCTGTACCATGTGCGGCCACGTCTCCATCATCCGCAGTGAGCGGCTTGCGTCGCCGATATGCTGCGAAAACATACCGGGCGGCAGGCCTTGACCCCGACCGATCAAAGGGCGTCAAGCCGTCACGATAATGTTATGCGCCGGTCCGAGTCAAGGAAAGGCCGCCTTGGTGGCGCGGGTCCGGGCAGGCGTCGATCACTATAGTCCGGAATGCCAATAGCCGTACGGGGAGGCCGCATGAATCTCCGCCGCAACGGTGCTCAACTGGGCCGATGAAGCGAATCGCTTTTCGGACGGTCGTTTTCTGGAACGTACCAAATCGGACGGCGGTAATCCATCTCCGCCGCGCCTTGTGCGGCCTTGCCGCATGCGGAACCCCTGGGAACCCTCGCAGGTGGGCCGTCCTCCCGGCCCTGGGATTGTGAACATTTCACAGAATTTCAAGATCATATATGTGGCGAGTTGGCCACACCCGTATCTCGATCTTCGAGCGCCGGTCGGTCGCCCTGGTCGTGGCACGAATGCGCGCCGTCGCGGCCGGGACGGACGGCGGGGGGATCTGGGGGCCTACGCGGCACGCGGCACCCTTATAGGGGTGGGGTAGGGGGTCAGCTCGCCGGGGACCCGGCAGTAGTTTTGGAATCGGCCTGACCGGCTTCCGGTTGCACGCGCATGCGTCCCGGCTGCCGGAGAAATTCCTTTCCCCGGCTTGAGGCGGGAGGCTCATATTGAACGGGTCGAATTCCACGGCGCATTCTCCGCGGCCGCGGCTCATTCATGAACTGCTGGACGACGCGGCGGCCATGAATCCGGACGGAATCGCGGTGCGTGACGCGCGCGGCGGCTGGAGCTACCGGCGGGTCGTCGAGCTCAGTCACGCTTTCGCCGCCTGGCTGGCGGCCACGGGCGTCGAATCAGGTGACCGGATCATCGTGCAGCTGCCCAACCTGCGCGAGATCGTCCCCATCCTCTACGGCGCATCCCGGCACGGCGTCGTCTTCGTGCCCCTGAACCCCGGGATGAAGGCCTACCACCTGCGGTCGGTGCTGGAGGACTCCGAGCCCGAGCTGGTCATCGGGGCGGGCGAGGCGCTGCGGGAGACCGCCGACGTGCCCGTGCACGCGATCGACGAGCTCTGGAAGGAAGTGGAGACGTTCACCGGGCGCCCGGTCCCGAGCGGGCCGGCCGAGGTCCGGCCGGAGGACGTGGCGGTCCTCATGTACACCTCGGGCAGCACGGCGGCGCCCAAGGCGGTGGTGGGCCCGCACGCGCAGGTGACGTTCGCGGCGTCGGCCATCAACGCCGTGCTCGGCTACCGCCCGGGGGACGTCGTCTTCTGCCGGTCGCCTATGTCCTTCGACTACGGCCTCTACCAGATCTTCCTCTCCGCCCTCGGCCACGCGGAGCTGGTCATGGTGGGCGAAGGGTCCGACTTGGCGCTGCTGGGCCAGCTCCAGGAATGCGGCGCGACCGTCGTGCCGATCGTCCCCTCGCTCGGCGCCATGCTCACGACCCTGGGCAGGCGCGCCCCCGGCTCCGTCCCCACCGTGCGGATGTTCACCAGCACCGGCGCCGCGCTGCCGGCCTCGACCATCGAGGGCCTGCGCGAGTGCTTCCCCGGTGCCCGCGTGGTGCGGATGTACGGGATCACCGAGTGCAAACGGGTCACCATCATGGAGCCGGAGCTGGACCGGGAACGCCCCGACTCGGTCGGCCGCCCCCTGCCCGGCACCCGCGTGCTGATCCTCGGCGACGACGGCTCGCCCCTGCCGGCCGGTGAGACCGGGGAGATCGTGGTGGCCGGGCCCAACGTGATGGCGGGATACTGGCGCGCCCCCGAACTGACCGCCCGCGTCTACCGCCATGACGAGGCCACCGGCGAGACCCGCCTGCACACCGGCGACTACGGCTTCCTCGACGAGGACGGCTACCTATACTTCGAGGGCCGGCGCGACGACATGTTCAAGCGCAAGGGTGCCCGGATGAGCACCCTCGAGATCGAGGCCGCCGCGATGGACATCCCGGGCGTCCGGGCCGCCGCGGTGCTGCCTCCGGGCGAACGGCACGATCTCGCGATCATCGTCGAGGGCGACCTCGCCCCCCACGCCGTCCTGCGCGAGCTGGCGCTCCGCCTGGAGCCCGCGAAGGTGCCCGCGATCTGCCGAGTCCTGCCCTTCTTCCCTCTCACGCTCAACGGCAAGAACGAGCGCAAGGAACTCGTACGGTTCCTCGAAGAAACCCCCTGAGCACTCGCCGGCGCGGGCAGCGCCGTGCCGACGGCCACGCCGACCAGGCCGCCGCCGACCCAGAAGGTCTGGCAGGCGGCCTGCATCGCCGGCTGCCCGCGCCGTTCGGTGCCCCACTGTGCACGTGGCTCCGCTCGGTCCGGTGGGTCAGTAGCCGACGGTGAAGCGTCGTTGCACGTGCTGGGGTGCCTCGGCCTCGTCGACCACCGCCACGGCGAGGTCCTCCGCGGAGACATCGCTCGTGCCGTCTGCCGAGACGAGCAGTTGGTCGCCGCCGATCCGGAACCGTCCGGTGCGGGCTCCCGGCTTGATCAGCCCTGCCGATGGGCTGAGATAGGTCCATTTCCGGTTGGAGAGCCGGTAGAGGTGCAACGCTTCCCGGTGCGCCAGGACCACCTTGACGTACTCCGGTGGCACGCCGAGCGTCTCCGGCAGCTGGTCGGCGAACCCTTCCATGTCGACCACCTGCAATCCGGGCTCGACCTCCAGGCTCCCCGCGCCGCCCACCACGATCAAGCGCGTCGAAGGGTGCCCTTCGAGCGCGGTCAGCAGGGCCCGCGCGGCCGCCGGCAGCACCCAGGCGTTCGCGATCGTGTCAGATATGCCGTCGCCGGCGTTGATCGCGTTCACCACGACGTCGAGGCCGCCGATGGCGGCCGTCGCGCTGCCGGCGTCGAGCACGTTCGCCACCGTCCACGACACGCCTCCTGTCTCCTGGGGCACGCGGGACGCGTCGCGGGTGAACGCGGTGACGCGATGCCCGCGGGAGGCCGCTTCGGTGACGATGCGCTGTCCGATCGTTCCCGAAGCGCCGAAGACGCCGATGTCCATGGGCCACACTCCGTTCATTTACTAAACGCCGTATAGAAAATGTACGGCACACAGTAGCGCAACGCTGTAGCCTGTCAAGCGTGGACAGGGCGACGGTGAGCAGACGGGAACGCCTGAGGGCGCAGACCTCCCAGGAGATCAAGGCCATCGCGCTTCGGTTCATGGCCGAGGGAGGGCCGGATGCGATCTCGCTGCGGGCCATAGCCCGGGAGATGGGCATGACCGCGGGCGCGATCTACGGTTACTATCCGACCCGTGACGACCTGATCACCACGCTGATCGTCGAGCTCTACACCTCGCTGGTGGACGCCGTCGAGGCCGCCCGCGACACGCTGCCCGCCGACGACGCCGCCGGCCGGATCCTGGCGTGGGCCGAGTCCTTCCGCGAATGGGCACTGGCGAACCCCCAAGGCTTCCGGCTGATTTACGGCGACCCAGTTCCGGGCTACCGGCCGCCCGCCGGCGGAGCGGCGGCAGAGGCCGCACACCGGGCGTGTGTGGGACTCACCGGCCTCGTCGCGGCGGCCTGGACCCACGCCGAAGCCGTCCAATCGGACGGTGACCATCGATGGTCCGACTTCGAACCGGGCCTGATCGACGAGTTGCGCGCGACATATCCGGACCTGCCGCCCGCCGCCGTGGCGCTCGCGCTGCGCGTCTGGGGTCGCATGCACGGGCTGGTGGCGCTGGAGACCTACGGCCACCTCCGGTCGCAAACCAGGAACCCGGCGAAGCTCTACCGCTCCGAGCTCATCGACCTGATCAGGTCGCTCGCGCTCCCGCCGCCGCGCGCCGATCGGTGAACGCGGCGAATCACCGCCAGAAGCGGCGCCCAACGTGCCCCGTCGGCGGACTCGGACGCTGAAAGTTTCAGCGTCGATTGACACCTTTCGGGTGAGCGCTAACAATCGCGGAATCCCACCAAAACGAAGGAAAGCGAGTGGTGGACGACGCCGTGAAATGTTAGCGCTACCAAGGAGTCCGACGATGATCCGCAGAACGCTGACCGCCCTGGCGCTCCTGCTCTTAGCCCTGGTCCCCGGCACGGGACCCGCCTCGGCAGCGACCTCCTACACCAACCCCCTGAAGGCCCAGAAGGGCGCCGACCCCTGGCTGACCTACTACGACGGCAACTACTACCTGATCAACACCACGTTCACGAACACGCTCGTCATCCGCAAGTCGCCCACCCTGCAAGGACTGCCCACCGCCCCCAGCGTGCAGGTCTGGCAGGACACCACCGCCTCCAGAGGCACCAACTTCTGGGCCCCCGAACTGCACCAGTTCAACGGCCGCTGGTACCTCTACTACTCCGCCGGCGCGGTCGGCGCCACCTGCTGTGACAGCCAGCGCACGCACGTGCTGGAGAGCGCGGGCAGCGACCCGCTCGGCCCGTACACGTACCGCAACATGCTCACCGCCGCCGGCCTCACGCCCGGCGGCTGGCTGATCGACGCCAGCCCGATGACCTTGAACGGCTCCCTCTACCTGCTCGGCAGCGGGTTCATCGGCGGCAGCACACAGAGCCTGGTGATCGCGCGGATGAGCAACCCGTACACGATCAGCGGCACGTTCGGCAGGATCTCCAGCGCCACCCACGGCTGGGAGACCCAGGGGGGCACGGTCAACGAGGGGCCGGTGGCACTGCAGCGCGGCGGGCAGACGTTCGTGATCTACTCGGCCAGTGCCTGCTGGGGGCCGGACTACAAGCTGGGGCAGCTCACCTACAACGGCGGCGACCCGCTCAGCGCCGCGTCGTGGGTGAAGAAGCCGACGCCGGTGTTCCAGCGCTCCGGCGGCGTGTACGGCCCCGGCCACAACGGCTTCTTCACCTCCCCGAACGGCAGCGAGAGCTGGATCGTCTACCATGCCAACAGCTCCTCCGGCGGCGGCTGTGACAACAACCGGACCACCCGCGCCCAGAAGTTCACCTGGAACTCCGACGGCACGCCCAACTTCGGCACCCCGGTCGCGACCGGCGCGAGCCTTCCGGCCCCGGCGGGGGAGACCGCCGCGACGCCGAGCGCGTACACGCTGGTCAACCGCAACAGCGGCAAGTGCCTGGAGGTCGCCGGCGGGGCTGCCGCCGACGGTGCGAACATCCGGCAGTGGACCTGCAACGGCGGCGCCAACCAGCGCTGGCGCGTCGAGGACCAGGCCGACGACACCAGCAGGATCGTCAACGTCGCCACCGGCAAGGTCGCCGACGTGGCCAATTGCGCCTCCGCGGACGGCACCGACATCCGCCAGTGGAGCTGGCTCGACAACACCTGCCAGCGCTTCCGCCTCGTCCACACCGCCACCGGCTGGGTACGCCTGGTGAACGCGGCCACGGGCAAGGTCGCCGACGTGGCCGACTGCGGCACCGCGGACGGTACCGACGTACGGCTGTGGAGCTGGCTCGGCAACACCTGCCAGCAGTGGTCCCTGCGACCGGCATGAGGAGGAGATCCGGCATGTGGAAACGAGCCCTCGGCGTCGTCCTGCTGCTCGCCTGCACGGCGATGGCCGCCGCCTACCCCCTCCCGCTGCCCGTCACCGGCAGCGTCTTCGTCCACGACCCGGCCGTGGTGAAACGGCCGGGCGGCGGCTACCTGCTCGCGCACACCGGCGACAACATCGCGCTCAAGACCTCCGCCGACCGCACGTCGTGGCGCCAGGCGGGGGTGGCCTTCCCGTCGGGCGCGCCGTGGACGCGGGCGTACACGGGCGGCAGCGCCAGCCTGTGGGCGCCGGACATCTCCCACCACAACGGCAGGTACTACCTGTACTACTCGGCCTCCACCTTCGGCTCGAACCACTCGGCGATCTTCCTGGCTACGAGCACGACCGGCGCGGCCGGCTCGTGGGCCGACCACGGGCTGGTGATCAGCACGAACTCGTCGAGCACGTACAACGCGATCGACCCCAACCTGATCGTGGACGACCAGGGCCGGTGGTGGCTGAGCTTCGGCTCGTTCTGGACCGGGCTCAAGCTCATCCCGCTCGACCCGGCCACCGGCCTGCGCTCCGGCACCGCCGTGTACGACCTCGCGCGCCGCAGCGGCGGCACCACCGCGATCGAGGCGCCGTTCATCGTCAAGCGCGGCTCCTGGTACTACCTGTACGTCTCGTGGGACACCTGCTGCCGGGGCGCCGCCAGCACCTACCGCGTCATGGTGGGCCGCTCGGCGAACGTCACCGGGCCGTACACCGACCGCGCGGGCCGGGCGATGACCGCCGGGGGAGGCACCGAGCTCCTCGCCGGGCACGGGAGCATCCACGGGCCCGGGCACCAGGCGGTGCTCGCGGACTCCGGCGGCGACCAGCTGTTCTACCACTATTACGGCGATGACGGCCGTGCCCGGCTGGGCGTCAACCACCTCGGGTACGACTCCGCCGGCTGGCCCTACGTCCACTGACGCATATGATCGCGCGCCCGCCCTCTCGGCCTGTTAGCGTTACCGCCGAGGGGGTGAGCCGCGGTGAAATCCAGGAATGGCAGGCCTGCGGTGCTCACGGACGTCGCCGTGCTGGCGGGCGTTTCCACCATGACCGTCTCGCGCGTGCTCAACGCGCCGGAGCGGGTGCGCGCCGAGACCAGGGCCCGCGTGCTGGCCGCCGTCAAGGAGCTCGACTACCGGCCCAACCAGGCCGCCCGTCAGCTCGTCACCGGCCGCTCCGGCGTGCTCGGCGTGGTCAGCATCGACACCACGCTCTACGGCCCCGCCACCACGCTCTACTGCATCGAGCAGGCCGCCAGGCACGCCGGCTACAACGTCAGCATCGCCAGCCTCAGCTCGCTCAACCGCAGGTCGATGGAGGAGGGCCTGCAGCGGCTGCGGGCCCAGGCGGTGGACGGCGTGATCATCGTGGCGCCGCACGAGTCCGCCGCCGACGGCCTGCGCCACCTGCCGCCCGAGATGCCGGTGGTGGCGGTCGACGCGGGCGACGACATCCCCGTGCCCGTGGCCAAGGTGGACCAGCGGGCCGGCGCCGTGCGCGTCACCAGGCACCTGCTCAGCCTCGGCCATGAGAGCGTCTGGCACGTGGCGGGACCGGCGGACTGGCTGGACGCCAACGACCGCATCGACGGCTGGCGCGGCGTGCTGGAGTCCGCGGGCCGGCCGGTGCCCGAGATCCTGCGCGGCGACTGGAGCGCGCGCTCGGGCTACCAGCTCGGCCGCCGCCTCGCCGAGGACCGCGAGGTCACCGCCGTGTTCGTGGCCAACGACCAGATGGCGCTCGGGGTGCTGCGGGCGTTGCGCGAGGCGGGGCGGCGCGTGCCGGAGGACGTGAGCGTGGCGGGGTTCGACGACATCCCCGAGTCCGCCTACTTCTGGCCGCCGCTGACGACCGTGCGGCAGGACTTCCGCGAGGTCGGCAGGCACGCCTTCCACCTGTTGCTGGATCGGATGGCAGGCGCCGAGCCGGACGCGCGGCGCCTGGTGGAGCCGGAGCTCGTCGTCAGGGAGAGCACCGGCCCCAGCGTCAGCCGAGCCTGATCACGTTCCAGGAGACCGGCGGCAGCAGCACCCGCATCGGGTCGTGCTCGACGTCGGCGTTCGGCCTGGGCGCGATCCGGTCGGGGTCGTCGGCGGTGTTGCGGGCGTACACGTCCGCGTCGGTCATGGTGGTGGCCTCCAGGATGCGCACCGGAGTTCGGCCGCCGAGCGCCTTGGCGTCGATCTCCAGGGAGAGCGCCCGGTCGGTCGAGCGGTTCACCGCGAACAGCGTCGTGCCCTCCTCGCTGTGCGTGGCCACCGCGTGCAGCAGCGGCACCTCGCCGTACTCGGCCGTCTCGTACGACGGCGAGACCGGCTCGATCCGCAGCACGTCGCCGGCCGCGAGCCTGGACGCCTGCGCGAACGGGTGGAAGGTCGTCTGCTTCCACGCCCGCCCGCCGGGCTCGGTCATGATCGGCGCGATCACGTTCACCAACTGGGCCAGCGAGGCCGAGGTCACCCGGTCGCTGTTACGCAGCAGGGTGATCAGCAGGCCGCCGAAGGCCACCGCGTCGGCCAGGTGGTAGTGGTCCTCCAGCAGCGGCGGCGCGACCGGCCAGTCGGTGCGGGGGCCGGCGTTCTGCATGCGTGACAGGTACCAGATGTTCCACTCGTCGAAGGAGATGTCGATCTTCTTGCGGGACTTCAGCCGGGCTCCGACGTGGTCGGCGGTGGCGACCACGGAGCGGATGAAGTACTCCATGTTGGTCGAGCAGGCCAGGAAGCTGCCGAGGTCGCCGTCCTTCTCCTCGTAGTAGGCGTGGCAGGAGATGTAGTCGACCAGGTCGTACGTCTCCTCCAGCACCGTGGCCTCCCACGCGCCGAAGGTGGACATGCCGGAGCCCGAGCTGCCGCAGGCCACCAGCTCCAGCTTCGGGTCGATCATGCGCATGGCGCGGGCGGTCTCGGCGGCGAGCCGGCCGTACTCGAGGGCGGTCTTGTGGCCGGTCTGCCAGGGGCCGTCCATCTCGTTGCCCAGGCACCACATCTTGATGCCGTGCGGCTCCTTGGCGCCGTTGGCCACGCGCAGGTCCGACAGCGTGGTGCCGGACGGGTGGTTGCAGTATTCGAGCAGGTCGAGGGCCGCCTCGATGCCGCGCGTGCCGAGGTTGATGGCCATCATCGGCTCGACGTCGGCCTTGCGGCACCAGCGCATGAACTCGTCGACGCCGACCTCGTTCGTCTCGGTGCTGTGCCAGGCCAGGTCGAGCCGGCGCGGGCGCTCGGACTTGGGCCCGATGCCGTCCTCCCAGCGGTAGCCGGAGACGAAGTTGCCGCCCGGGTAGCGGACCGTGGACACGCCCAGCTCCCTGGTCAGGTCGAGGACGTCGCGGCGGAAACCGTCCTCGTCGGCCGACGGGTGGCCTGGCTCGTAGATGCCGGTGTAGACGCACCGCCCCAGATGTTCGACGAACGTGCCGAAGGTGCGCCGTTGTACCGGAGCGACCTTGAACGCGGGATCGATCGTGAGTTTTGCCTGATGCACGGAGGTGACTCCTGGTTTTCGCGGGCGTTACGTCGCTCCAGATTGTTAGCGTTATCAGGGAGGCAGGTCAAGGGGTGGATGACCTTCGTGCTGGTCGTGGCGGGCGATGCCGGCGGGGGTTGACAGGCCATGTGTTACCGCTAACACTCGGGTAACCCCGGCGAAACACCAGGGGTCCGCGAGCTCCGCACCCCCAGGAGCATCGCCTCGGCACGCCTCTCGGCGCGGCGCCCAGAGGCCCGTTCATGACCGCCCGCACCCTCCTTTGTCGCCAAAACCACGGAACCTCGGCCAAGCGATCAGCTCGGTGAAGGAAGAGGCCACTGTGCAAGGTCACCCTCACATCACCCGCCGCCATCTCCTCGCCGGCAGCCTCGCGCTCGCCGGCGCCGCCACCGCGAGCTGCGCCATCCCCGTGGGGCTCGGCTCGTCCCAGACCCGCGTCAAGTACTGGCACTTCCTCGGCGCGAGCGACGGCATCATCATGAACAAGATGGTCCAGGCGTTCGCCAAGGACAACGCCGATATCTTCGTCGAGGAGAACGTGCTCGCCTGGGGCGAGCCGTACTACACGAAGATCGCGATGGCCGGCTCCGGCGGCCGCTCGCCCGACCTGGCCACCTTCCATCTGGCGCGGCTGGCCGGGATCGGCGCCGGCGCGATCCTCGACCCGATCAACGTCAAGCTCCTGGAGGAGAGCGGGCTGCGCGCCGCCGACTTCAGCCCGCCCATCTGGGAGCGCGCCCATATCGACGGGGTGCTGTACGCGATCCCGTTCGACGCCCACCCGATGGTCCAGTACTACAACACCGACATCTGCGGCAAGGCGGGCCTGCTCGGCCCCGACGGCAAGCTGCTGCCCACCAAGGGCACCGACGAGCTGCTGGCCGCGCTGCGCAAGGCCAAGGACGCCATGGGCGGCAAGCCGCCGCTCCACTTCGACGCGCTCGGCCTGGGCACGGTCGGCCCTTGGCGGGTGTGGTGGAGCCTCTACTCGCAAAGCGGCGGCGCCCTGCTGTCCCCCGACAACACGCAGATCGCCATCGACGACGCCAAGGCCCTCGAAACGCTGCGGTTCATGCAGCAGCTCGGGAAGGACGGCCTGCTGGACACGCGCACCGACTACGGCGCCTCCGTGGCCAACTTCACCAACGGCCAGGCCGCCTTCCTGTGGAACGGCGACTGGGAGACCACCGGGCTCAAGGAACGCAAGACGCCGTTCAGCATGACGCGCTTCCCCGACGTCTTCGGCACCGGGGCGGCGCAGGCCGACTGCCACTCGTTCGTCCTGCCGCACCAGCGCAACCGCGATCCCGAGGTCGAGCGGGCCACGTACCGGTTCATCGCCTACCTCGTCAAGAACAGCGCCGACTGGGCGGTCGCCGGCCACGTGCCCGCCTACCTGCCCGCCCTCGAACAACCCGAATACCTCGCGCTGGAGCCCCAGTCGGAGTACCGCTCGGTCATCACCGACGTCGCGCTCGACCCCCAGGCGTGGTTCGCGGGCTCGGCCTCGCGGCTGTGGATCGACTTCGGCCAGGCGTTCTCCCCGGTCATCGGCGGCCAGCGCACGCCGGAAGAGGGCCTGGCCACCGCCAAGGCCGCGCTGAGCCGGCTGCTGTCCGCCCCGAACCCCTTCCCCGACCAGGAGCGATGATGACGACCACCGTCGCCGCCCCCGCGGCCGCCGCCCCCGTCACCGAGGCCAAGGTTCAGCGCAGGTGGACCCAGCACGGAATGCTGTTCGTCGCGCCCTTCCTGCTGATCTACGTGGCCTTCCTGGTCTGGCCGGTGCTGCTGGGCCTGCGGATGAGTCTGTCGAGCGTCAACATCGCGGGCACCAACGACACCTTCGTCGGTTTCGCCAACTACGCCGAGGCGTTCACCGACCCGCGCATGTGGCGCTCGTTGTGGAACACGGTGGTCTTCACCGTGCTGAGCACGATCCCGCTGGTGCTCCTCGGTCTGGCGTTCGCGCTGCTGGTGCACAACCTGCGGTTCGTGCAGTGGCTGTGGCGGCTGTCGTTCTTCGGGCCGTTCCTGCTGCCGTCGGCCGTGGTGTCGATCCTCTGGCTGCAGATGATCTACCCGCCCGAATACGGCCTGCTCAACGGCACCCTCGGCACCGACGTCGCCTGGCTCGGCGATACCTCCACGGCCATGTGGTCGATGGTGCTGACCACGGTCTGGTGGACGGTCGGCTTCAACTTCCTGCTCTACCTGGCCGCCCTGCAGTCCATCCCGCAGCACCTGTACGAGGCCGCCGCCATCGACGGCGCCTCCGCCTGGGACAAGCTGCGCTCCATCACCCTGCCGCTGCTCGGCCGCACGACCGCGCTCATCGTGGTGCTGCAGTTGCTGGCCTCGCTCAAGGTCTTCGACCAGATCTACCTCATGACCGGCGGCGGCCCCGCGGACTCCACCAGGCCGATCATCGAGTACGCCTACGACATGGGCTTCACCGGCTACCGCATCGGTTACGCGTCGGCCGTGTCGTACATCCTGTTCGTCCTCATCGTCATCGTCTCCCTGGCACAGCTCCGGCTGTTCCGCAAGCGCGCGGAGGTCTCGTCATGACCAAGCGGTTCAGCCTCAGCCAGCTCGTCCTGATGGCGGTGGCGCTGGTGCTGGCGGCCATCTGGCTGGCCCCCATCGCCTGGGCCGTGGCCACGTCGCTCAAGCCCGAGGACGAGACCACGATCACCCCGCTGCAGTGGATCGGCAGCGAGATCACCTTCGACTCCTACCAGCTGGTCCTGGGAACCGGTGGGATCGTCAAGTGGGCGATCAACTCCACGGTCACCTCGGTGATCGTGACGTTCCTGACCGTGCTGTTCTCGGCGATGGCCGCGTACGGGTTCGCCCGCACGCAGTTCCGCGGCCAGCGGGTGCTGCTGGCGGTGATCCTGGCCGGGATCATGGTGCCGCCGCAGGTGCTGATCGCGCCGCTGTTCGCGGAGATGGTCGCGCTCGGCCTGGTCGACACCTGGTGGGCGATCATCTTGCCGCAGGTGGCCGCGCCGCTCATCGTGTACATCCTGTTCAAGTTCTTCCAGGACGTGCCGCCCGAGCTGGAGCAGGCCGCGTTCGTGGACGGGGCGGGCCGCTGGCGGGTGTTCTTCACGATCGTGCTGCCGCTGTCGCGGCCCGTGCTGGCCGCGGTGGCGATCTTCACGTTCATCACGACCTGGAACAACTTCCTCTGGCCGTTCCTGGTCTCCACCGACCCGAACACGATGACGCTGCCGGTGGGCCTGGCGAACGTGGTCCAGGGCACCTTCGGCCTGCGCTACGCCCAGATCATGGCCTCCGTGGTGCTGGCCGGGCTGCCGCTGCTGGTGGTGTTCGTCCTGTTCCAGCGGCAGATCGTCCGCGGCGTCGCGCACACCGGCCTGGCCGGACAGTGACGGGCCGCCCCAAGTAGCCCGCCGGCCGACCCTGATGAGAAGCCCGGATTCCGGGCTGTCATTCCCGCATCACAGACAGTGACAAGGGAATGAGACCCCTATGACAGCCCCCGTACCAGAGGCCGGCCGGGTTTCTCTCAAGCGGGCGATCGGCCCAAGGCTGCTCATCCTGCTCATCATCGGTGACATCCTCGGCACGGGCGTCTACGCGCTCACCGGCACCGTGGCCGGCCAGATCGGCGGCGCCCTGTGGCTGCCCTTCCTGATCGGCTTCGTCATCGCGCTGCTGACCGCGATGTCCTACGTCGAACTGGTCACGAAATACCCCAGGGCGGCCGGCGCGGCGCTCTACACCCAGCGCGCCTTCAACAAACCCTTCTTCACCTTCATGGTCGCGTTCACCGTGATGTGCTCCGGCCTCACCTCGGCCAGCGCGGCGGCCCGCGCGATCGGCGGCGACTACCTGGAGGCGTTCGTCTCACTGCCGGGCTTGGCGGTCGGCATCGCCTTCATCCTCGCCGTCGCGGCGGTCAACTACCGGGGCGTCTCGGAGTCGGTGAAGACCAACATCGTGTTCACGCTGATCGAGCTCACCGGCCTGCTGGTGATCATCATGATCGGCGTCTACACCGTCTTCACCGGGGCGGGCGAGCCTTCCCGGCTGACCGAGATCCGCATCGAGCAGGCGGGCGGCCTGATGTACGCCCTGCTCGGCAGCACCGCGCTGGCCTTCTTCGCGTTCGTCGGGTTCGAGGACTCGGTGAACATGGCCGAGGAGACCAAAGACCCCTCGCGCAACTTCCCGAGGGCGATCTTCCTGGGGGTGGCGATCACCAGCGTCGTCTACATCCTCGTGGCCATCACCTCCTCGCTCCTGGTCGCGCCCGGCGTCCTGGAGCGGTCGTCCGGCCCGCTGCTCGAAGTGGTGAAGGCGGGCGGGCTCAACTTCCCGCCGCAGCTCTTCGCCGCGATCGCCATCTTCGCCGTCGCCAACTCGGCCCTGATCAACATGATGATGGCGTCCCGGCTCGTGTACGGCTTGGCCAACGAGCGGGTCGTGCCGCGCGGCCTCGGCTGGGTCGGCCCGCGCCGCCGTACTCCGGTGATCGGCATCCTCTTCACCACCGCGCTCGCCATCGCGCTCATCTCCACCGGCGAGATAGCGGGCCTGGGTGACACGACCGCGTTCCTGCTGCTGTGCGTCTTCACGGTCGTCAACGTGGCCGTCCTCGTGTTGCGCAAGGACAGGGTGGAGCACGCCCACTACCGGGCGCCCACGGCGCTGCCGGCGATCGGCGCCGTCCTGGCCCTCGTCCTGGCCAGCCCGCTGACCGGCCGTCCAGCCGAGGTCTACATCCGGGCCGGCGCGCTATTGGCCATAGGGTTGGCGCTGTGGGCGATCAACTGGCTGGTGGTGCGCCGCCAGAGCTGACAGCAGCCGCGATCGACCCCGGTACAACAACAAGCCCCAGACTCCCGGGCAGATCCCGTGAGCTGGGGCTTTGAGTGGTGGACGATACTGGGATTGAACCAGTGACCTCTTCCGTGTCAGGGAAGCGCTCTCCCGCTGAGCTAATCGTCCTCAGAGGTGGCGACGGGATTTGAACCCGTGTGGACGGCTTTGCAGGCCGCTGCCTCGCCTCTCGGCCACGCCACCGAGTCCAATCCTCTTCGAGCGGAAGACGGGATTCGAACCCGCGACCCTCACCTTGGCAAGGTGATGCTCTACCACTGAGCCACTTCCGCGTTGCCTGCATAACTCTAGCGGGTTTTTCGACCAGATGCTTCCCGGCCGGAAACCCCCGGAGCGGTAGATCTCATGTGGACTTGCGGAGCTGGCGGGCCACGCTGCGTTCTGTCGCGGGCAGGGTCAGGAAGATCTCCAGGATCCTGGTGAGCCGGTGAACCTCGATGCGGTGGAAGGCGGGGCCCTCCGAGCGGGCCAGGAGGAGGGAGAGGGCGAGCGGCGGCAGCGGGGCGTGGATGATGTGCAGGCCGCCCTCGAGCGTCATGGCCGCCGGGCGCGAGGGCGTCTCCTCGGGGATGACCAGGTCCCGCGGGGCGCGCCAGCTCGCGTACACGACGCGGCGCCCGGCCGTGGTGGCGGCCCAGTCGGCGCTGAAGAGCACCGGGAGCGAGTCGACGAGCGTGGTCAGGGCCCGGTCTCCGGCCGTGGTGATGTATTTCAGGATCTCCAGCTCAGGGTAGGTGCCCGGCGCCTCCCTGGTCGTCCAGATGCCCTCGACCCGCACGCCCTCGACGCCCTCCAGGCTTTTGACCAGAGTCTGCCGGGGCGTGTCGTCCGGGCAGAAGACCGTGATGTCGTCCACGGCCGTGCCCGCGCCCCGGTCGAGGACCGTCACCTGGGTGATGTCCGCGCCCGCCACGCCCAGGACCTTGGTGACCTGCGCCAGGGAGCCCGGTCTGTCGGGCAGCGCGACGCGCACTCGAAGAAGCATCCATCCCCTCCCATGAAGATCCCGCCTCCCAGCCTATCCGCGAATACCGGTTAGGGCCTGACCTGCGCTACAACTGACGGAGTGAAGATTGGGCCGATTGGGGTGTGGCCGCCGGTGGTGCTGGCGCCGATGGCGGGCATCACGAACGCGTCGTTCCGGGTGCTGTGCCGCGAGCAGGGCGCCGGGCTGTTCGTGTGCGAGATGATCACGACGCGCGGGCTGGTCGAGCGCAACCCCAAGACACTCCGGATGATCAGGTTCGCCGAGTCGGAGAAGCCCAGGAGCATCCAGCTGTACGGGGTCGATCCCGGCATCGTGGGGCGGGCGGTCAAGATGATCGCCGAGGAGGACCTGGCCGATCACATCGATCTCAACTTCGGGTGCCCCGTGCCCAAGGTGACCAGGCGCGGGGGCGGCTCCGCGCTGCCGTACAAACGGGATCTGCTGCGGCGGATCCTGCGGCAGGCGGTGGCGAACGCGGGCCCGCTGCCCGTGACGATGAAGATGCGCAAGGGCATCGACGACGATCACCTGACCTATCTGGACGCGGGGCGGATCGCCGCCGAGGAGGGCGTCGCCGCGGTCGCGCTGCACGCCCGTACGGCCAAGCAGCACTACGGCGGGGTCGCCGACTGGGAGGCCATCGCCCGGCTGAAGGAGGCCGTGCCGGAGATCCCCGTGCTCGGCAACGGCGACATCTGGTGCGCCGACGACGCGCTGCGGATGGTGGCGCGGACCGGGTGCGACGGCGTGGTGGTCGGGCGGGGGTGCCTGGGGCGGCCCTGGCTGTTCAAGGACCTGGAGAACGCGTTCAACGGCAGCCCGGAGCGGGCCCGGCCGGCCCTCGGCGAGGTGGCCGCGATGATGGCCAGGCACGCCGAGGGGCTTGCCGAGTGCTTCGACATCGAGCGGTACGCGGTGGCGGACTTCCGCAAGCATGTCGGGTGGTATCTGAAGGGGTTCACGGTCGGCAGCGAGCTGCGGCGGGAGCTGGCCACGGCCGAGTCGCTCGACGGGTTACGCGAGGGACTGGCGAAGCTGGAGCACGATCAGCCGTGGCCGGCCAACACGGACACGCCCAGGGGGAAGTCGGGCGAGCGGTCCAAGGTGCACCTGCCGGACGGGTGGCTGGACGACCCGTGGGACGGCGCGGTGCCCGAAGAGGCCGAGTCGGATGTTTCGGGTGGCTGAGGTCAGTGGGGGCCTGCGGCCTCCGTGCCGCAGGGCCCGCCGCCCACGGCGGGCTGCAGCTTCACCGGCTCGCCCGACATGGTGAGCGTCGGGTAGTACTCGGAGATCCGTTCCGCGGAGCGGCCCACGTAATGGCAGATGAAGCTGCGCCTGAAGCGGTCGGCCGTGCTGTTCGGCTCCGAGCCGTGCACCAGGCTGCCGTTGAAGAAGAGCACGTCGCCGGGGTCCATGTCGACGGGCACCTTCTCCAGTCCGGGCGGCGGCGGGACGTACTCCTTGGTGAAGGAGACGTCCTGGTCGGCCTCCTCCGGGCAGAACAGGTCCATCCGGTGCGTGCCGGGGACCACCTCCAGGCCGCCGTTGGCCCGGTCCACGCGGTCGAGCGCCACCCAGGCGGCCACGCACGTGCCCGGCTCGACCTGGAGATAGAAGTTGTCCTGGTGCAGCGCCTGGCCCCTGGCGCCCGGCGGCTTGAAGTAGAACATGCTCTGGGCTGCTATCGGCTCCTCGCCCAGGATGTCGCGGAGTATCGCGGCGACGCGGGAGTCGAGCAGATACCGAAGGGCCAGGTCGTTCACCTGATGAGGGTGCATGATCCGCGGATAGTCGCGCAGGATGTCGTACGGCTTTCCGGGCTCCTGCGGCTTGGGGGAGAAGTGCCCGGGGATCGGCCCGCCGGCGTGCAGCGCCATGAACTCCTCGCGCAGCGCGGCCACCTCTTCCGGCGCGAGCAGCCCGGGCACCAGCAGGAATCCCTGATCGTGGAAGTCGTTGAGCCTCATGTGTTCCACGCTAAGGAAGGGGATCGGTGAACGGTATGCCTGCAACCGCTGAGGACATGTCCGTTCCTGCTGCCGAGCTGACGATCGTGGGCCACTACGACAAGGCGCCCGGCTACGCCACCCGCCGCCCTGCCGGGTCGCCCAGCTGGCTGCTGATGTGGACGCAGGCGGGTGCCGGGTTCGTCGAGCAGGGCGGCGCGTCGTTCGCCGTGCGGGCGGGGGACCTGGTGGTGCTGAGGTCAGGGGTGGCGCAGCACTACCGGGTGCTGCCGGGGGCGGAGCGGTGGCGCTTCTGGTGGGTGCACTTCCAGCCGCGGCCGTCGTGGGCGGCGTGGCTGGGGCCGTACGCCAGGGCCGACGGGTGCCATCTCGTCGCGGGCGTACCGGTGGTCGTGCACGAGCGGATCGACCTGGCCTTCCGGCGGGCGCTCCAGGACGCCCGCTGGGTGCCCGGCGCGCCTCTCCCCGCCGAGGCTCGCACGCCCGCGGTCGTGGCGGCGGGTGCGGCCCAGGAGCTGGTGCTGGGCGCGGTCGAGGAGGTGCTCGTGCTGGCCGCCGCCTCCGCGCGCCGCTCTGACGAGGGTGACGAGCGGGTACGCCGGGTCCTCGCGCTCATCGCCGCCGAGCCCGGCGCGCCGCACTCGGTGGCCTCGCTCGCCCGCGCGGTCGCGCTGTCGCCGTCCCGGTTCGCCCACCTGTTCGCGGCGGAGACCGGCCAGCCGCCCATGCAGGCCGTCCGGCTGGCCAGGGTACGGCACGCCGCGAGCCTCCTGGAGGTGACGGACATGGACGTCGGGCAGGTGGCGGCGGCGTCCGGCTTCGTCAGCCCGTTCCACTTCAGCAGGGCCTTCAGGAGCGTGTACGGCCTGCCGCCCCGCGACTACCGGGCCCGCCTGCGCCCCCAGCCCTGAGACCGCAGGCGATGCCCGGACCCGGCTTCGGGCGAACGCGGGCTCACCGCGGCTCGATGCGGCGGCCCCCGGCGGGTCAGCGGCTGACCGGGAGCGGGCCCCTGTCAGGAGTGAAGAGCTGGTCGTCCAGATGCTCCACGGCGTACTCGATCGCCCCGACCACCACGCACTCGTCCCCCAGCGTGGAGGCGCGTACCTCGGGCATGCGCATGCACACCCGCTCCAGTCTTTCCTGCAGCCGTCCCAGGAGCACGTCGGCAGACCGGGAGAAGCCTCCGCCCAGCACCACCATCTGCGGGTCCAGGATGAGCGCCATCGCGGCCGTCCCCACCGCGAGGTCGTCGACGTACCGCTCGACCGCCGCGATCGCCACCGGGTCGCCGGCCCTGGCGGCCGCCAGCGTGTAGCCGGCGGCGTCCTCCGGCGCGGTGCCCTCCGGGACGCAGGCGCAGGTGTTGAGGTGTTCGGGGGCGTCGAACCAGCGGGACTCCGGCAGCATCACGATCTCGCCGGCCGCCGCGCCGAAGCCCCTGTGGACCTTGCCGCCGATGATCAGCCCTGCTCCCATGCGCCTGCCGACGTGCAGGAACACCACGTCACTCGCGCCCTTGGCGACGCCGCGCCTGGTTTCCGCCATGGCGGCCAGGCGGCTGTCGTTCTCGATCAGCACCTGGCAGGGGAACCTCTCGCGCAGCTTGCCCGCCAGGTCGAGGTCCCGCCAGGCGGGGACCGCGGCCGAGTAGATGACGCGGCCGTCGACGTCGATCACGCCGATGGTGCCGACCGCGATGGTCCACAGGTCGGCGACCGTCGTCCGGCTGAGCGCGAGGCAGCCGGAGACGGCGCGGTCGATCGCGGCCAGGCGCTCCTCGAGCGGGGCGTCCGGCAGCACCGGCTGCCTGGTCTCGGCGAGGATCTCGCCGTCGAGGTCGGACAGGGCGGCGCGGATGTTGTGACCTCCTATGTCGACGCCGACCAGGTAGCCGCCGTCGGAGCGGAAGCGGTAGCGGCGGGCGGGCCGGCCCATCGTGCCCTGGCTCGGCGGCACCTCCTCCACCCAGCCCAGCGCCATGAGCTCGGCGGTGACCTCTTTCATCGACGGCCGCGACAGGCCGGTCCGCTCGGCGAGCGCCGACAGGGTGAGCGGGCCCGCCCTGCGCAGCACCCGGATCGCGGTCAGCGAGTTGAGCTGCCGCAGCCGTGACAGGTCGCCGCCGCGTAGGTCCGCCATCGCCGTCCTTAACGTAGGTGTCCTCTGTAAGACGTGATTATGCCAGCGTTCGGCTCGCGGACATGTCGCCTATACGTACCGGTTTTATCGCATCAAATCCAGCGTTGACCCCTTACTGGGCTCGATGCTACTAATGAAGCGCTCCTTCGTAAGTGGAAAGAAATGAGGACCGATGTCGTTCGCGGACATCGCCGAGATCACGTACGTTCCCGACGCGGCGCGGGTGTTCGAGCACGGCTGGCAGTCGTGGAGCCCCACGGGCGCCTACCGCCTGGCAGACACGCCGCCCCGGCCCGCAGCGGAGACGATCCAGATCCTCTGCTACCGCCCCGAGACGCCGGTGCCCGCCGGGGCGTTCCAGGGCGAGGGGCTGCTGGCGGTCGAGCCGGGCGACGGGTCCGTCGAACTGTGGTCGGCGCCGAGTCCGCTCCAGGTGCCGTCGATCAGGGCGCGCACGGAAGGGGGCCGCCTGGTGATCTCCGCCGACGGCCCGGTACGCCACCACCGCGCCGAAGGCGGCCTCGGCCAGGCGCTGCGCGACTGGGCCGGCACCATGGCAGAGCCCAGGACGTTCCCCGCGGTCCCGCCCATGTGGTGCACCTGGTACGGCTACTGGGACAAGGTCACCGACGCCGACGTCCTCGACAACCTGGAGCTCGCCGCACGGCACGCGCTGCCCGCCGACATGTTCCTCATCGACGACGGCTACGAGGCCGAGATCGGCGACTGGCTGGAGCCGCGGCCCGGGTTCGGCTCGCTGGCGCGAGCCGTGGACGCCGTCACGGGAACGGGCCGGCGGGCCGGCATCTGGACCGCGCCGTTCCTGGTGGGGCACCGGAGCCGGATCTTCCGGGAGCATCCCGAGTGGCTGGTGGCGGGAGCGTACGCCGGCCACATGTGGAACCAGGAACTGGCGGTGCTCGACGTCACCCACCCCGGCGCCGCCGAGCACCTGGTGAAGGTGTTCCAGACGTTCGCCGCGATGGGCATCACCCACTTCAAGCTCGACTACCTGTACGCCGGGGCGCTCGCGGGCGGGCGGCACGAGGACCTCGACCCGATCGCCGCCTACCGGCGCGGGCTGGAGCTGATCCGCCGGGGCACCGGCGACGGGGCCACGCTGCACGGGTGCGGGGCGCCGATGCTGCCCAGCATCGGCCTGGTCGACATCATGCGGGTCAGCCCGGACATCGCGCCGACCCTGCACCCCAAGTCCGGCGACATCAGCCAGCCGTCGCAGCTCGGCGCCCGGCTCACGGGGGCGGCGCGCGAGTTCCTGCACGCCCGGTGGTGGGTCAACGACCCCGACTGCATCATCCTGCGGCCGGAGGTCGAGGCAAGGCAGGAGTGGGCGGCGCACATCGACGGCACCGGAGGGCTGCGGGGCGCGAGCGACCCGATCGCGGCGCTGGACGCATGGGGCCTGGAGACGACCAGGCGCCTCATGGTGCCCACCGCCACGGAGCCGTCATGACCGGCCCCGCCGGCGACCGGCTCACGGCGCGCGCCGCATCGGAGGCTCCGGACGCCGGAGGCGCCGCTCGCCAGGCCCCGGCGACGGACGGCGGGCCCGCGAGCGGAGAACCGGCGGCAGGTCCCCCCAAGGGCGGCCAAAACCGGGGTGACGGTCGCACGGGCGGCGGCAGGCGGAGGTGGGGGAGTGGGTGGCATGCCTATCTGTTCATCGGCCCCAGCCTCTTCGGCGTCTTGGCGTTCCTGCTGCTCCCCATGGTCATCGTCCTCGGCCTCAGCCTGTTCGACTGGGAACTGCTGTCCGCCCCCGAGTTCGTCGGACTGGACAACTACCGCCGTCTGGCCGCCGACGGCCAGACGTGGCACTCGCTCTGGGTCACCGTCGTCTACGTCCTGCTCTGCATCCCCCTCCAGACCGTCCTGGCCCTGGTCCTGGCGCTGCTGCTCAACCAGCGCGTCAAGGGCGTCAAGTTCTACCGCTCGCTGTTCGTGATCCCGTGGATGGCCACCCCGATCGTCCTCGCGCTCGTCTGGAACTGGATCTTCGACCCCCGTGACGGCGCACTCAACAGCGCCCTGGCCCTGATCGGCGTCACCGGTCCCGACTGGCTGTCCGATCCGGCCTGGGCGCTGCCGGCCGTCGCGCTGGTCAGCATCTGGCAGTACAGCGGCTACAACATGCTGTTCTTCCTGGCCGGCCTGCAGGGCATCCCGCAGGAGCTGCGCGACGCGGCCGAGACCGACGGCGCCACCCCGGCGCAGCGGTTCTGGCGGGTGACGCTGCCGCTGCTCAACCCCACGATGTTCTTCGTCACGGTGACCAACCTCATCGGTGCCTTCCAGGTGTTCGACACGGTCTACGCGATGACCGACGGCGGGCCGAGCCACAGCACCGAGGTGCTCAACTTCCGGATCTTCCAGACCGCGTTCAAGGAGTTCGACTTCGGCTACGCGGCCACGCTGTCGACGCTGCTCTTCGCGGTCATCTTCCTGGTGACGGTGGCGCAGGTCAGGTTCTTCGGCAAGCGCACCACCTACGACCTGAGCTGAGAGACCCATGACCAAGCGAATCCTGCTGTACGCCACGCTCGTGGCCGGTGCCGCCATCGCGGTCTTCCCCTATCTGCTCGTCGTGCTGACGGCTTTCAAGACGCAGGCCCAGCTCAGCTCCACCGCCCCCTGGCTGCCGGGCCTGCCGCCGACCGCGGGCAATCTCGTCAAGATGCTGGAGGGAGACTTCCCGCGCTACCTGCTCAACACGGCCGTGATGACCGCGCTGCTGACGACCGGGCAACTGGTGTTCACGACGTTCGCCGCGTACGCGTTCGCGCGGCTGCGGTTCAGGGGCAGGGACGCCCTGTTCTGGCTGTACGTCGCCACGATGATGGTGCCGAGCGCCGTCACGATGATCCCGCTGTTCCTGATCATGCGGGAGCTGGACCTGGTCAACACCTGGTACGGCCTGCTCGCCCCGTACGTGCTCGGCACCCCGTACGGCATCTTCCTGATGCGGCAGTTCTTCAAGAGCCTGCCCGCCGGCCTGGAGGAGGCCGCGCGGATCGACGGAGCCGGGCCGCTGACGATCCTCGTCCGCATCCTGCTCCCGCTCTGCCGCCCCGCGCTCGGCACACTGGCGATCATCACGGTGATCTCGTCCTGGAACAGCTTCCTCTGGCCGCTGATCATCACCAGCGGTGAGGACACCAAGGTGATCACCGTCGCGATCGCCACGCTCAAGGACGGCATCGGCGTCGACTACCACCTCATGATGGCCGGCAGCCTGATCGCGCTGGTGCCGATGGTCGCCGTCTTCATCTTCTTCCAGAAGCACATCGTCAGGTCTGTGGTCCTCACAGGCCTCAAATAAGAAGAGGTCAGCGAATGTTGAAATCCCCCCGGATTCGCTGGGCCGGGGCGCTGATGGGCGCCGCCCTGCTCACCACGGGGCTCACCCTGACCGGATGCGCGTCAGGAGAGCCGGGAGAGTCAGGGAAGGTCACCTTGACGTACCGGCTCTGGGACGACCAGCAGAAGGTCGGTTACGAGAAGGTCATGGCGGCCTTCGAGAAGGCCAACCCCGGCATCGACGTCACGATCGAGCTGCTGCCGTACGACCAGTACTGGACCAAGCTCACCGCCGACGTGGTGGCGGGCACCGCGCCCGACGTGTTCTGGATGACCCCGACCCAGTTCCCCGAGTACGTCACCAAAGGCGTCCTGACCCCGGTCCAGCTCGACACGTCGAAGTACCACCAGACCGTCGTCGGCTCGTTCACCTACCAGGGCAAGCTGTACGGCGTCCCGAAGGACTGGGGAATCGTCGGCCTGCTCTACAACAAGGACCTGTTCAAGAAGGCCGGCGTGGAGATGCCGGACAAGCTCACCTGGGCGGCGGACGGCACCGGCACCCTGCTCGACGTGGCCCGCAAGCTCACCGTCGACGAGGCCGGCAAGCACCCCGGCGAGTCCGGCTTCGACCCGGCCAAAGCCAAGACGTACGGCTTCGCCTCCTGGAACCACTACCAGACCCAGTGGATGAACTGGATCAGCTCGAACGGCGGAAAGCTCGTCGACCAGCCGTTCGGCAAGTACGTCTTCAACGACCAGGCCTCGGTGCAGGCCCTGCAGTTCGGCGTGGACCTGGTCAACAAGCACCACGTCGCGCCGCCCGCCACCCAGACGAACCCGCCCACCGGCAAGGTCACCGACATGTTCAAGGCGGGCGAGATCGCGATGTTCCCCGCCAACAACGCGCTGCTGCCGTTCGTGGCGCCCGAGGCCACGTTCGAGGTCGGCGTCGCGCCCATGCCGGAGGGCCCGGCCGGCCGGTCGGTCAACCTGAACGGCCTGGCCGAGGCCGTCTACGCCAAGAGCGAGCACCCGCAGGAGGCCATGAAGCTGGCCGCCTATCTGGGCACCGCGGAGCCGCAGAAGCTGATGGCCGACGGCGGCTATGCCTTCCCCGCGCTCAACGGCCTCAGCCAGGGCTACGTCGACTACTGGAAGTCCAAGAAGGTCGACGTCGCGCCGTTCGTCGAGGAGGCGGCGGGCTCGACCTTCCCGCTGCCGATCACCACCGGCTTCACGGGATTCGAGACGAAGCTTAACCAGATCTTCAACGAGATGTACCTCGGAAAACTCACTCCGCAACAGGCCGCAGACCAGGCTGTCGCCGAAGGCAACGCCACCGTCGAGTAAGGACCCTCATTGATCTCCCGGCGTTCTCTGTTCGCCGGGGGCGCGAGCCTGGGCATTTCCGCCGCACTGGGTGCCACACCCGTGCGCGCGGCGGCCCGGCGCGCCCCCCTGTCCGACCCCTTCCAGCTCGGTGTCGCCTCGGGCGAGCCCACGCCCGGTGGCGTGGTGTTATGGACGCGGCTCGCCATGGACCCGATCGCCCTCGACGGGCTCGGCGGCATGCCGGGCCGTCCGGTGCCGGTCGAGTGGCAGCTCGCCAAAGACGAAAATTTCCGGCATGTCGTACGCCGCGGCGTCGAGCTGGCCCGCCCCGACGCCGCCCACAGCGTCCACGTCGAGCTCGACGGGCTCGCCCCGGGCGCCGAATACTTCTACCGCTTCAAGGCCGAGTCCGAGATCAGCCCGGTCGGCCGCACCCTCACCGCCCCCGCCCCCGGCACCAAGAGCCGGCCGCTGAACCTGTCGTTCACCTCCTGCGCCGACTACCAGACCGGCTGGTTCACGCCGTACCGCAGGATGGCCGAGGACCAGCCCGACCTGATCGCCTTCCTCGGCGACTACATCTACGAGTACGGCGACTACAAGTACCCGGTCCGCGACCAGGCCGGCGGCGAGTGCCTCGACCTGGCCGGATACCGCCTGCGCCACGCCCAGCACAAGGCCGACCCCGAGTCGCAGCTCGCCCACGCGATCGCGCCGTGGGTCGTGGTGTGGGACGACCACGACATCGAGAACGCCTGGGCCGGCGACGTGCCCGAGCAGCCCGACCCGCCGTTCCTCCAGCGCCGGGCCGCCGCCTTCCAGGCGTACTACGAGAACATGCCGCTGCGCCGCGCCCAGAAGCCCAACGGGTCGTCGCTCAGGCTCTACCGCAGCATCCGGTGGGGCGCGATCGCCAACCTGCACCTGCTCGACACCCGCCAGTACCGCGACCTGTACGCCTGCACCGGCAAGAGCGGCACGATCGGCCCCGACTGCCTGGACCGCTTCGCCCCCAACAGGACGCTTCTCGGCCAGGACCAGGAGGCGTGGCTGGACCGCGAGCTGAAGCGCTCGGGCGCCACCTGGGACCTGCTGGGCCAGCAGGTCTTCTTCATGGAGATGGACTGGGCCAACGGCGAGGGCAAGGGCTACTCGAACGAGGGCTGGGACGGCTACGTCGCCTCCCGCAACCGCCTGACCTCCGCCATCGACGACTACCGGCGCAACGCCGTCGTGCTCACCGGCGACGTGCACTCGCACTGGGCCGGCGAGATCAAGCGCGACCACCAGGACCCCGAGTCGAAGTCCGTCGCCGTCGAGCTGGTCACCACGTCGGTGACGAGCGCGGGCAACGGCCTGGACGAATACCCCAACACGCAGATCCTGCTCCAGGAGAACCCGCACGTGAAGTTCTTCAACGGCCGCCGCGGCTACGTGCGCACCAGGCTCACCCAGCAGGAGATGAAGGTGGACTTCCGCTCGCTGTCCCGCATCACCGAGCCCTACGCCCCGGCCTACACCTCCGGCTCGTTCGTCATCGAGCCGGGCACCCCCAGACTCAACCCCGCCTGACAGGACCCCCATGCGCACCATCACGGCCGCCGCCGCGGCGGCCCTCATCGCCATGCCCTTCCTGCCCTTACCGAGCGCCGCCGATGCCGCCGCGGCACCGCCGATGGGCTGGAGCAGCCGCGCGCTCGGCTGCTCGGTCTCCGAGGCGTCGGTACGGCAGGCGGCCGACGGGCTGGAAAAGACCCTCGCCCCGCTCGGCTACCGGTACGTCATCGTCGACGACTGCTGGCTGGCCCCGCAGCGGGCGGGCGGCGCCCTGGCCCCCGACGCCACCCGCTTCCCCAGCGGGATGAAGGCGCTGGCCGACTACGTCCACGGCAAGGGCATGAAGCTCGGCCTCAGCCTGTCGGCGGGCGTCAAGGCGTGCGCCGGCGGCGGCCCCGGCTCGTACAAGAGCGAGGCCGCCGACGCCCAGCAGGTCAAGGACTGGGGCGTCGACTACGTCAAGTACGACTGGTGCAACGTCCCCACCACCGACTTCCCCGGCCAGAACGTCCAGCAGATCGCCCAGACCCTCTACCCGCGCATGCGCCAGGCCCTCGGCGGCGACGTCGCGTTCGCCATGAACAACGAGGACGGCAGCACCGTGCCGTGGCTGTGGGGCAAGGACGCGGGCGCCACCACCTGGCGCACCAACGTCTACAACCGGCCCATCGCCGACAGCTACGCCACCATGGTCGACATCTGGGAGTTCAACCAGCTCAGGGCCGAGTACGCGGGCCCCGGCAGCTGGGCCGACCCGGACCTCGTCCAGGCCGGGCGCGGGGGGATGACCGACACCGAATACCGCACCCAGGTCACGCTCTGGGCCATGGGCGCGGCCCCGCTGATCCTGCAGGCCGACCCGGCCAAGGCCGCACCCGCGATCGTCGGCAACCCCAAGGTGATCGCCGTCGACCAGGACCCGCTCGGCGCCCACGGCAGGTTCGTCAAGACCGACGGCTGGTACCACGTGCTGGCCAAACCCCTCGCGGGCGGCGACCGGGCGATCGCGCTGTTCAACGAGAGCGACCGCGCGGCCACGATCTCCACCCGGCTCGGCGATCGCCGCTACCGGGTCGAGGAACTGTGGAGCGGCACAGTCGCCTCCTCCACGGGGGAGCTGGCGGCCCAGGTGCCCGCGCACGGGGCGCTGCTCTACCGGGTGAGCGAGGGCCGCGAGGCGGCGCCGCCGCTGGTGACGTTCGAGGCCGACCCGCCCAGGTTCCTCGGCGACGACCGGCCGTCCGTGCTGGAGCCCGGCAAGGCCGGTGAGATCATCACCCGGGTCACGAACACCGGGGCCACCACGCGCCTGCGCGACGTCGAGGTCACGGCGGCCGCACCGGAGGGATGGCAGGTCGCCGCACGCACGCCCACGAGGACCGGGCGGCTCGACGGCGGCGAGACGTTCACCGTGAAATGGGCCGTGACACCGCCCGCCGGCGCCGCGGCGGGCGCCTACGACCTGACCTTCTCGCAGGGCGACCGGACCGCGACCGCCGTCGTGACCGTCGCCCAGGCGCCGGGGCCGGGGCGGACCTACCTGAGCGACCTGGCCTGGACCAGCGCCAAGAATCACTTCGGCCCCATCGAGAAGGACACCAGCAACGGCGAGCGGGCGGCGGGCGACGGCCGCCCGATCACCATCGAAGGCGTCCGGTACTCCAAGGGCCTCGGCGCGCACTCGCCCGCCGAGATCGAGTACTACACCGCCGGGCGCTGCTCGGCGGTCGAGTTCCAGGCCGGGATCGACGACGAGGTCGGCGCGGCCGGCTCGGCCGGGTTCGAGGTCTGGGCCGACGGCGGCCGGGTCGCCTACTCCGGCCTGGTCACCGGGACCATGCCCGCCCGCAAGGTCACCGCCTCCATCGAGGGCGCCCGGTTCGTCCGGCTGGTCGCGACCAACGGCGGCGACAACGCCACCTCCGACCACGCCGACTTCGCCGACGCCGCCATCACCTGCCAGTAAGGAGTTGCCTGTTCATGATCGTTCCCAAGCCCGTCAAGCACGAGTCCCGGCCGGGATCCTTCGTCCTCGACCACCGGGCCTCGCTCGCCGCCGACCCGGCGCTGGCCGAGGTCGCGGCCTGGCTGCGGGGCGAGCTGGCCCCCGTCATCGGCGGCGAGCTGCTGCCGGGCTCGGGGACGATCACCCTGGCGGCCGGCGACCTGCCGCCGGAGGCGTACCGGCTGACGGTGGCCCCGGAAGGGGTGCGGATCGAGGCGGGCGGGCCGGCCGGGGCGTTCTACGGCGCGCAGACGTTCCGGCAACTGCTGCCCGCCGCCGCCTTCAGGAAGGCCGCCACCGGACCCTTCACCGTGCCGGGCACGTACGTGGAGGACGCGCCGCGGTTCGGCTGGCGCGGCTGTCTGCTCGACGTCGCCCGGCATTTCATGACCAAGCGTGACGTGCTGCGGTTCATCGATCTGCTGGCCCTGCACAAGCTGAACGTCCTGCACCTGCACCTCACCGACGACCAGGGCTGGCGCCTCGAGATCCGCCGCTACCCGCGGCTCACCGAGGTCGGCGGATGGCGCAGGGAGAGCCAGACCGGCTGGAACGGCGCCATGGACGGCCGCCCGCACGGCGGCTACTACACCCAGGACGACATCAGGGAGATCGTCGCGTACGCCGCGCGCCGGCACGTCATGGTCGTCCCCGAGATCGACCTGCCGGGCCACACGCAGGCCGCCATCGCCGCCTACCCGGAGCTGGGCAACCTCGGCACACCGCTGGAGGTGCGCGCGACCTGGGGAGTCGGCCACAACGTGCTCAACGTCGAGGACAGCACGATCACGTTCTTCCAGAACGTCCTGGAGGAGGTGCTGGAGCTGTTCCCGAGCCCGTACGTGTGCGTGGGCGGCGACGAGTGCCGCAAGGACCAGTGGCGCGACAGTCCCGCGGCCCGCCGCCGCATCGCCGAGCTGGGCCTGCGGGACGAGGAGGAGCTGCAGAGCTGGGTCATCCACCACTTCGACGCCTACCTGGCCGCGCGCGGCCGCAGGCTGGTCGGGTGGGACGAGATCCTGGAGGGCGGACTCGCGCCCGGTGCGGTGGTCGCCTCGTGGCGCGGCGAACTGGGCGCGGTGGCCGCGGCCAGGAGGGGCCACGACGTGATCAACTGCTCCAACACCAAGCTCTACCTGGACTACCGGCAGGCGCCGGGGGAGGACGAGCCGGCGCCCTTCGGGACGGTGCTGACGCTGGAGGACGTCTACGCCTTCGAACCGGTCCCCGAGGAGCTGCGTGACGACCCCGCCGCCACACACGTCCTGGGCGCCCAGTGCGGCGTCTGGACGGAGCTGATCGACTCCAGCCGGCACGTCGACTACATGGCCTTCCCCAGGCTCGCGGCCTTCGCCGAGACCGTGTGGGGCCCGCCCGGCCGCGACCTGGCGGACTTCCGCGAGCGGCTGGACGCGCACCTGGCCCGGCTGGACGCGATCGGCGTGGAATACCGGCGTGCGGAGGGCCCGCTGCCCTGGCAGCGGCGGCCCGGCGTGCCGGGGCGGCCGGAGGACCCGGAGCGGTGGCAGGCCAAGATCGACGCCTGGACCAGCAACCTGCGGACGCTCTAGACGTCCACGCGCCGGATTTCCACGGGCTAGATGTCTATGGGTCCGCCGCTGCGCCAGTAGACGTTGTCCTCCCTGGACAGCAGGCACTCATCCACCAGATAGCGGCGCAGCGCCGCGTAGTCGTCGTGGAAGGCGCGCAGCGCCACGTTCACGTCCTTCTCCGGATAGCGCACCCCGGGCTCGAACACCATCGCGATGTAGCGCAGCACCACGAGCCGTTTGTCGCGGCGCATCGTCATGGTCGTCAGCCGGCCGTCCACCAGGAAGGTCCGCAGCACCCGCTCCTCGGCGGTCAGCTCCTCGGCCGGCTCGGCGCGGGCCCGCAGCAGCTCCCTGAAACGCTCCGGCGTCGCCCGCCACTCGCCGCTCTCGTCGCGGGCCGCCAGGCCGCCGCTGGCCAGCCGCTGGAGCACCTTGGGGGAGAGGCCGTCGGCGGTGCCGAGCACCAGGGAGGCGAAGGCGCGTAACGTGTCGTCCTGGTAAAGCAGCCCGAGCACGCGCCTGATCTCTTGGTCGTTCACTCCTGACATTTTGCACCCCCTAACATCTTGACCATGTTCTTAGCGCTCATGCTGGCGGCCGCGGCCGCCGTCCCGAACAACTTCCTGCTGTACGAGAAGGCCGCGGCCACGAAGGACAACGACCCCGAGACGAGCTGGTCGGCGAGCAGCAAGAAGTCGGCGGCGCTCGTCGTCAACCCGTGCCAGAAGGCCAAGCTCGGCCAGAGCGGCCGCAAGGAGGCGAGGACGCTCGTCTACACCGCCGTCCCGGACTACTCCAAGTCCGAGCAGGTCATCCTCTACTCCTCACCCGCCGCCGCGAGCAAGGCCATGCGCGACCTGGAGGCCGCGGCGCGTGCCTGCGGCAGCGCCGACTACCGCTATTCCGCCCGCGCGGTCCAGTTCGGCGACAAGGCGCTGTCCGTCACCGGCCAGGCCTACCACAGCGGGAAGCCGGCCGTCGGGGGCGAGCGGGCCCTCGTGACGCGGCGCGCGAACGCGCTGCTGATCTACACCGTGTCCGGCGAATGGGGCAAGCCCGCCACCAGCGACTTCAAGCAGCAGACGAAGGACACCAAGCGCATGCTCGCCAAAATCTGCACCATCGCCAACTGCTGATTTACTGAAATGTCTCGATCTTGGGACATTGTCATGACACCACGTCGACATCGCGCAGACGACACTGAAATCGACAGGCGTGTGCCGGGGCGCCCTTGCCAGTCCGTTCCGGCACACACCTTGTCACCTCACAGCCGGTTGAGCCCCTGCACGTGCAGCACGGCCCGGCCCTCCTCGTCCGACGCCGCCAGATCGACCTGGGCGTCGATGCCCCAGTCGCCGTCGCCGGCCGGATCCTTGATCGTCTGGCGGACCTTCCACAGCCCGCTCTCCTCCTCGATCCGCAGCAGCGCGGGCCCGCGCGCGTCGGCGTCGGTGAAGATCTCCTCGTGGTCGGCGTAGTAGGCGTCCAGCGCCGCGCCCCAGTCCACATCCGGAGCGAGCTCCCCCAGCTCGTCCTCCTTCTCCAGGGCGCACAGCTCGGCCAGCCGGAACATCGCGTTGCGCACCAGCACGCGGAAGGCCCGCGGGTTGGCCGTGACCGGGCGTACCTTGGCCTCGAGCTGCTGCTCCTGCTCCAGCACCGCGGCCGGGTTGGTGAGCTTCTCCCACTCGTCGATCAGCGAGGAGTCGACCTGCCTGACCAGCTCGCCGAGCCACTCGATCAGGTCGATCAGGTCCTCGGTCTTGAGATGCTCGGGCACCGTACGCGACAGCGTCCGGTAGGCGTCGGCCAGGTAGCGCAGCACCGTGCCCTCGGAGCGGGCCAGCTCGTAGAACTGGATGTACTCGCTGAACGTCATGGCACGCTCGTACATGTCGCGCACCACGGACTTCGGGCTGACGGTGTAGTCGCCCACCCACGGATGACCCCGCCGGTAGGTCTCGTAGGCGCCGAGCAGCAGGTCCTCCAGCGGCATCGGATACATGACCTCGGCGAGCTGCTCCATCCGCTCCTCGTATTCGATCCCGTCGGCCTTCATCTGCGCGACGGCCTCGCCCCTGGCCTTCTTCAGCTGGGCGGACAGGATCTGGCGCGGGTCGTCGAGGATGGACTCGACGATGGACACCGTGTCGAGCGCGTAGGAGGGGGACTCGCGGTCCAGCAGGTCGAACGCGGCCAGCGCGAACGTCGACAGCGCCTGGTTGAGCGCGAAGTCCTCCTGCAGGTCGATCGTGAGCCTGGCTCTGCGGCCGTGCTCGTCCGGCTCGGGGAACTGCTCGACGACGCCGCCGGCGAGCAGCGAGCGGTAGATGGCGATGGCCTGGCTGATGTGCCGGCGCTGCCACTTGCGGTCCTCGTGGTTGTCGGTCAGCAGGTGCTTCATGGCCTGGAAGCAGTCGCCGGGGCGGTTGATGACCGCGAGCAGCATGGCGTTGGTGACCTTGAACCGCGAGCTGAGCGGCTCGGGCTCGGCCTGCTGCAGCTTCTCGAAGGTGTCCTCGCTCCAGCCCACGAAGCCCTCCGGCGGCTTCTTGCGGGCGTAGCCGCGCCGCCGCTTGGGGTCGTCGCCGATCTTCGCGAGGGCCTTGGCGTTCTCGATGTCGTGCTCGGGAGCCTGGCAGGCGACGTAGCCGATCGTGTCGAAGCCCGCCCGGCCCGCCCGCCCGGCGATCTGGTGGAACTCGCGGGCACGCAGCCGCCGCACCTTGTTGCCGTCGTATTTGGACAGCGCCGTGAACAGCACCGTCCTGATCGGCACGTTGACGCCGACGCCGAGCGTGTCGGTGCCGCAGATGACCTTCAGCAGGCCGGCCTGGGCCAGCCGCTCCACCAGGCGCCGGTATTTCGGCAGCATGCCGGCGTGGTGCACGCCGATGCCGTGGCGGACGAGCCGCGACAGCGCCCGCCCGAACCGGGTGGTGAACCGGAAACCGCCGATCATCGTGGCGATGGCCTCCTTCTCGGCCTTGGTCGCCATGTTGATCGACATCAGGGCCTGCGCCCGCTCCATCGCCGCGGCCTGCGTGAAGTGCACCACGTAGACCGGCGCCTGCCCGGTCGAGAGCATCTCCTCCAGCGTCTCGTGCAGGGGCGTCATCCGGTAGGAGTAGACCAGCGGCACCGGCCGCTCGGCGTGCTTGACCACGGAGGTCGGCCGCCCGGTGCGCCTGGTCAGGTCGCGCTCGAACATCGACATGTCGCCGAGCGTGGCCGACATCAGGATGAACTGCACGTTGGGCAGCTCCAGCAGCGGCACCTGCCACGCCCAGCCGCGGTCGGGCTCGGCGTAGAAGTGGAACTCGTCCATCACGACCTGGCCGATGTCGGCCGCGGCACCGTCGCGCAGTGCCACGTTGGCGAGGATCTCGGCGGTGCAGCAGATGATCGGCGCGCCGGGGTTGACGCTGGCGTCGCCGGTCATCATGCCGACGTTCTCGGTGCCGAAGATCGCGCACAGGTCGAAGAACTTCTCCGACACCAGCGCCTTGATCGGCGCGGTGTAGAACGTGCGCAGGTCCTTGGTCAGCGCGGCGAAGTGGGCGCCCGCGGCGACCAGCGACTTGCCCGATCCGGTCGGCGTGGCCAGGATCAGGTTGCTGCCGGAGACGACCTCGATGAGGGCCTCCTCCTGGGCGGGATAGAGCGTGAGCCCCCGCTCGGCGTTCCAGGCGACGAACGCGTCGAAGATGGCGTCCGGATCGGCGTCGATCTCTTCAGGAAGGCGGTCAACTAGAAGGCTCACACCCTCTATCCTGCCGAAGTTTGCCCGATGGTCGAGCCGTGCCGGCGAATTCGGCGTCACACTCGTGCCCGGGGCCCGGTCATCAGCAGCCCGCCGAGCAGCGCCAGCACCGCGAGGAACGGCCCCCCGCCGGGCGCGAACCCGCCCACTGTCAGCGTCAGCACCCCGGCCCCGACCAGCGCCGTCGCCACGAGCGTGGCACCCTGCCCAGCGGTCCCGTACGGCAGCGCCGGCGGCGTCTCGAACCTGGCGAACCCCTTCATCAGCGGCCACATGACCAGGCACAGCAGCCCCAGCCAGAGCGGCCACCCGGCCAGCCAGAACGCGCTGCCCGGCGCGGGCGTGTCGATTCCCAGCAGGACCACGACCACCCCGGTCACCACGAACAGGGCCGGCATGTGCCACAGGTACACCGTCATGATCCGCGGCCCCGCCCAGGCCAGCAGCCGGCCCGTGGGCAGCCGCAGCAGCCACGGCCGCAGCAGCGTGGCCAGCCCGATCTGCCCGGCGCCCACGGCCAGCATGGCCAGCGTGGGCGGCGCCATGTTCGACACCGCGGCGCCCGGCAGCCCGATCATGCTGCCCGGGTACGGCCCGAACGCCACCAGCAGCGCCGCCGCCCCGAATCCGGCCACGGCGAGCAGCCACGGCCGCCGCAGCCGCCCTTCGGCGTAGAAGAAGCCGAGCTGGTGCACCGCCAGCCAGACGAACACCACGTTCAGGTAGCCGATCGCCTCGAACCCGGTCGAGAAGCGCACCACGTCCGTCAGCACGGCCCCCGCCGCCAGCGCCGCCGGGACGCGCAGGCCGTACCGCTGGTGCAGGCGCAGCGCGTACGGGGTGGCCGTGACGGCGATCAGGTAGACGGCGAGGAACCACAGCAGCTGCCCGGTCAGCCGCGCCCCCGTCTCGAGCGGCTGCTCCGGCACGCCGAACGACAACAGCACGTGGGGGAGCGGGATCCACACGGCCGCCAGCGGCAGCAGCGGCCAGGCCAGCCGCCGCAGCCGGGCCGCCAGCCACCGCGGCGCCTCGTGGGCCGAGCGGCCGAAGCTGATCGCGTTCGCCGCGCCGCCCGCGAAGAACACCAGCGGCATCACCTGGCTGAGCCACGTCACCACCCACACCCCGGGGGTGGACAGCGCGTTGCCGGTGGTCAGCCGCGCGCCGTCATAGGACAGTACCGGGATCGTCCAGTGCTGGAAGACGATCAGCGCCATGCCGAGCACGCGCAGCAGGTCGATGAACGGGTCCCGCGCCGCCGTCCGCGCGCCCGCCGGGCGGCGGGGCTCCGCGGTTGCGGCGAGAGGGCGATCCAGCAGGACGGTCATGAGGGGCCTCGATTCGGAGGGAGCGGATGGCTCAAGGCTCCCGTCCAGGACGCCGCGGCACACTGCCGCGAGCCGCCCTCTCGTGGTCAAGATCGCACCACCCCGGATGGTAGGGCTGGCCCTACTTCCGCACACCAGCGCACCCTGTCGTCACGCGGAAGGTGAGGCCCTAGCGTGAAGACCATGCGCTCCCTGACGAGACGGGTCCTCCTCGACACCCGCTACACGCTGGTCGGCTTCCCCACGGCCGTCATCGGCTTCGCGCTCATGATCACGGGCTTCGCGGCCGGCGTGGGCAGCGCGGTGGTCTGGCTCGGCGTGCCGCTGCTGGCCGGCACGCTGATGGTCGCGCGCGGCTTCGCGGACGCGGAGCGCGGCTGGCTGTCCGACGTGCTGAAGCGGCCGCCCGTACGGCCGCGCTACAAGCCCGCGCCGCCGGGCGCGGGCCGCTTCCGCCGCATCGTCAACCCGCTGACGAGCGGCCAGTCCTGGCTCGACCTGCTGCACGGGATCATCAACTTGCCGTTCGCGATCCTGTCGTTCGTGCTCACCGTCGTGTTCTGGGCGATCCCGCTGGCCGGGCTGACCTATCCGCTGTACGGGATCGTCACCTCGCAGATCCCCGGCAACACGGAGCTGCCCGAGCTGCTCGGCCTCGGTGGGGGCTACGTCACCAACTCGATCTTCTACGTCTCCGCCGGCCTGGTCTTCGCGCTGCTCATGCCGTTCATGGTGCGCGGGGCCGCGCTGATCAGGGCCGGGCTCGGCCGGGCGCTGCTGACCGGCGTGGCCGAGTTGCAAGAGCGCATCGACGACCTGGCCGAGGGCCGCGCCGCCGCGGTGTCGGCCGAGGCCAACGCGCTGCGCAAGCTGGAGCGCGACATCCACGACGGGCCGCAGCAGCGGCTGGTGTCGCTGGCCATGGAGCTGTCCAGGGCGCAGCGGCAGCTCGCCAAGGACCCCGAGGCGGCCCAGCTCACGATCAAGTCCGCGATCGCCGCCACCCGCGAGACGCTCGACGAGCTGCGCGCGCTCTCGCGCGGCATCGCCCCGCCCATCCTGTCCGACCGCGGCCTCGCGCCCGCGCTGGCCGCCCTGGCCGGGCGCTGCACGATCCCCGTCGACCTGGACGTGCAGACCGTCGAGCGCTACCAGGCCGCGGTCGAGAACGCCATCTACTTCGTCTGCGCCGAGACCCTCACCAACGTGGCCAAGCACAGCCGCGCCACCGTCTGCACGGTGCAGTTGCAGCGGATCGGCGACGTCCTCATGCTCACGATCGGGGATGATGGGGTCGGCGGCGCGCACGTCGCCAAGGGACACGGTCTCGCCGGACTGGCCGACCGGCTCCGCGCCGTCGACGGGGAGCTGACCGTGCAGTCGCCGGACGGCGGGCCGACATTGATCGTGGCGGAGGTGCCGTGCGGGTAGTCGTGGCCGATGACGCGGTTCTGATCAGGGAGGGCCTGGTCAGGCTGCTGGAGGAGTTCGGCTGTGAGGTGGTCGCGACCGTCGGGGACGGCGACCGCCTCGTGGAGGCGATCGCCGAGCACAAGCCGGACGTGTCGGTGGTCGACGTGCGGATGCCGCCGTCGTTCACCGACGAGGGGCTCAAGGCGGCGGTCGAGGCGCGGCGCAGGGTGCCGGGGGCGCCGGTGCTGATCCTGTCGCAGTACGTCGAGGTCTCCTACGCCGACGACCTGCTCGCCGACGCCCGCGGCGCGGTGGGCTACCTGCTGAAGGACCGGGTCGTCGACGTCGAGGAGTTTCTGGAGGGCCTGCGGCGGGTGGCCGCGGGCGGGACGGTGTTCGATCCCCAGGTGGTGTCCCAGCTCATGGTGCGCAGGCGCAAGGACGACCCGCTGGCGCAGCTCACGCCGCGAGAGCGCGAGGTGCTCGGGCTGATGGCCGAGGGCAAGTCCAACCCGGCCATCGGGCGGCAGCTCGTGATCAGCGACGGGGCCGTGGAGAAGCACATCAGAAGCATCTTCAGCAAGCTCGGCCTCTACGCCGACGACGGCGACCAGCACCGCCGGGTGCTCGCCGTGCTGACCTACCTGCGTTCCTGACCCCGGTTCCCGCGCGCTCGCGGCTCTTCGGGTGGCCCGCCGGGTGGAGCGGGGGCGGCTCCGCTCTCCCGGCTCTGAGGGCCCGCCGGGGACGGCTCGGCGCGGGGGTCCCTCCCCGGTCTGCCGATGGGCCACTGGGGGTTCGGTTCGGGGGAAGTCGCTGGCCGGTCCGCGCGACGCCGCGCGCGGACCTGGCCGCCCGGGGGATTTAGCCGAGCGCGTCGACCAGCTTCTTGCGCTGCTGGGCGCCCAGGCCGCCGAGGCGGCGCTTCTCGTCGACGCCCGCCTCCTCCATCAGCGCGGTGGCCTTGGCCGGGCCGACGCCCTTCACGGCGCGGAGCGCCTGCGACACCTTGATCTTCTTCGCGATGTCGTCGTCGCGCTCCAGCAGCTGCGAGAACGTCATCTCGCCGGCCTTGACCTTGGCGAGCAGGGCGGTGCGGGCGGCGCGGGCCTCGGCGGCCTTGGCGAGAGCCGCTTGACGCTGCTCGGGGGTGAGAGTGGGAAGTGCCATCTCAGTTCTCTCCTCGGGGAGTTTTACGATCGGGTCTCTGTTACCCGTGGTGCAGTGGCTAATCATGGCGGATACCAGCGGTTCGTGTTGCGGAAAGCGCCCGCTCAACCTTTCCGCCACACCGACGCCGCCGCTTCGGCACCCGCCACGTCCCGCGCGAGCGTGCCTCCGCTGACCCCTGTGCCGCCGACCACGCGTTCTCCCTCACCGTAGTCCGCCCACCGCGGGATGCCACCTCAGAATCCCCTGAATCCGCCCCCGGCCAGGCCCGGGAGCCCCCCGCCAGTAGCCGTCGGCGGAGCCGGCTCCGCGGCGGGTCCGCGCAGGGCCACCGCGGTGTACGCCTTGCCCGGCGCGAGCACCGGCCAGCACCTCCATACGCTGCGAAGACACCGGATTTCCGCCCTCGCCGGCGCTCGCCACGGAGACCGCCGCGCCCTTCCCGGTCTTCTGGCTCATGGCGGCCGCGGTCACGCGGAGCGCGAGCCCGAGATTCACCTGTTCGTCCCTCGGGTCGCGATTCTTCCGCCCATCGACCCTTTCATGCGGACAGCATCCCGCCGAGGCCTGGCAAGATCGCGTGGCTCATGGGGGTGAGAGGTGGGTTATGGCGCGCTTTGCCGCTATCGCGTGGAATTCATCACATTCTGCTGGTCGGGCGTGTCGTGACCCTGGTCACGGTGGTTTCCACGCCAGCGGACGAGGCCCTCCGGGGTGAGGAAGGCGTCGAAGACCGACTCCATGGCGCCGAGGAGCGAGCCGCGCCAGCCCAGCGCGGTGCCCTCGATGCGGGGCGGGTGGTCGCGGCGGATGGCCATGAGGCCCGGACGGCAGGACTCCAGCATGGTGTCCCCGGCCCGCTCGTACAGCTCGGCGCCCAGGCCCGACAGGGTGACCGCCTCGGGGTCGTGGGCGTTCACCAGAGCCGCGATGCCGCGGCCCAGCGCACCGGCGTTGGCTTCCACCGCCTCCCGGCTCGTGGCCAGCACCTGTGCGGCCTGCTCGCGGCCCCGGCCGCCGCCGTGGGCCAGGCCGACGTGGCGCAGCAGGGCGTTCACGCCGACGTCCATGCCCCAGCAGCCGGTCGCGCCGCACATGCAGGGACGGTCGCCGCCGGTCAGCGGCATATGGCCGAACTCGGCGCCCCCGCCGCTCGCGCCGCCGAGCGGCCGCCCGTCCACGACCAGCACGCCGCCGAGGTCGAAGTCCACATGCAGGTGCAGCGCCACGCCGACGCCCCGCAGCCGCCCGCGCCGCGCCTCGGCCAGCGCCGCCAGCACGGTGTCGTTGCCCACCACGATCGGCACCCCCGCCGCCGTCGCGGTCGCCGCCGTCCCCTCCATGGCCGGCGGTGGCGCGGCCAGGCCGAGGAGGCGGGGGACGTCGACCGAGCGCCAGCTCAGGTGGGCGATGTCCACCAGGCCGCCGTGCCGGACCGGGCCCGCGAGCGCCACGCCGATCCCGACGACCCGGTGCCCGAACCGTTCCTGCTCGGCGGCGATGGCCTCGCCCAGCGGCACGAGGACGCCCTCCGGCGTGCCGTCGTGCGGGCGTACGGCGAGCACCGTCACCCGGCCGCCCAGCTCGCACGCCGCCAGCTCCCAGGCGTCCTCGCGCACGTCCACGGCCAGCGCCAGCGGCCCGTGCGGATGCGGGCCCGGCACCAGCGTCGGCCGGCCCCGCGCGTGCTCCGGCGCGGGCTCCTCGTGCAGCAGTTCGTCCTCCACCAGCCCGGCGACGAGAACCGACGCCGTCCCTCTCGCCAGCCGCAGGTCACGGGTCAGCTGGGACCTGGTGCGGGTGGCCCCGCAGTCGTGTACGGCACGCAGCAACCTGACCCGGTTGTGCGCGCGGAGTTCGCCACTGGTCGTAGCTCCATTCACGAAACACAGTTTATGCTCTAGCCGTGAACAAAAGTCTCATTGACGCCAAACGCGCCCGTGTCGGAGTTTTCGGGTTCTTCTTCCTGGCCGGATTGGTGATGGGTCTGTGGGCGGCCGGGCTGCCGTCCCTGAACGACCGGCTCGGCCTCGGCCCCGCCCGGCTGGGCAGCGTCCTGCTCCTGATCTCGGGCGGGGCGCTGGTGTCGATGCTGGCGGCCGGGCCGCTGGTGGACCGCTGGTCGAGCCGGCGGGTGTGCTGGATCGCCGGGCCCTTCTCCGGATTGGTGCTGCTCGGGCCCGCGCTCGCGTCCTCGTACTGGGCTCTGGCGGTGCTCGCGGTCGTGTTCGGGATCGGGCTGGGGGTGACCGAGGTCGCCATGAACGCCCACTCCGTCGAGGTCGAGCGCCGCTACGGGCGGCCGATCATCTCGGCCTTCCACGGCACGTGGAGCCTGGGCGGGGCCGCCGGAGGCGCGCTGACCTCGCTGATCCTGCAGGCCGGCGTGGACGCCCAGATCCTGCTGATCGCGGCGGCGCTGGTGGTGCCGTTCCTGTACGTGCCAGCGGCGCGGCTGCTGCTGCCCGATCCGCCCGCGCACGAGTCCACCGACTCCGGAGCCCAGCAGGGCGGCTCCTCGTTGCGCTGGGGGCTGATCGCGCTGCTCGGGTTGGCCGCGTTCGCCGGGCACC
The DNA here is from genome assembly GCF_052068215.1 of Nonomuraea sp. H19. Classification (NCBI taxonomy): domain Bacteria; kingdom Bacillati; phylum Actinomycetota; class Actinomycetes; order Streptosporangiales; family Streptosporangiaceae; genus Nonomuraea; species Nonomuraea sp. H19. Next base: position 48,053 of record NZ_JBQHCV010000016.1, read on the forward strand.
TGAGCGAAGGGGCGGCCATCGACTGGGCGGCGTTGCACGCGCGCTGGGTGCTGCAGACCGATCCCGCGATGGCGCCGCTCGCGTACACGATCTTCTCCGTGGCCATGACCACCGTGCGCCTGCTCGGTGACCCGATCAGGGCCCGGCTCGGGTCCGTGCGCACCATCCAGCTCGCCGGGCTGTTCGCCACTGTGGGGTACGCGCTCGTCCTCGCCGCGCCCCTGGCCCCCGAGGCGCTGCGGGTGGTGTGCGCGTGGACCGGGTGGGCGCTGACCGGCGTCGGACTGGCCACCGTCGTGCCGGTGCTCTTCAGCGCCGTGGGCGCGGCCGGCGGGCGGGTCGGGCGGGCGCTGGCCATGGTGACGGCCTTCGGCTACAGCGGGCTGCTGCTGGGACCCGCCGTGCTGGGGTACGTGGCGGAGGCGACGTCGTCGTTGCCGATCGCGCTGATCATCCCGGCCGTGCTCGCCGCTGTGGTGACGCTGGCCGGGGCGCCGGGCATCCGCGCGCTCTCCCGTGCCACCGCCCCGCCCCTGGAGGTGGCCGTCCGCGACTGAGCCGGCACGTGGGCGGGGTCCGGTGCTTCCGGGGCCCCGCAGGCCCGCTGACCTGGTGTTATGTGATCGTGACTTGACCTGTACGTTACACCCAGGTTTCATGTGGCCCACACGCCGTAAACGTTTACAGCGGGTTGCGTCTGGGGAAAGGACAGCCTTGGCCGAGGGACCCACGATCAATACGATCGCCGCGCGCGCCGGTGTCTCGATCGCCTCCGTCTCGCGCGTCCTGAACGGCCTGCCGACCAGGCAGGAGACGGTGCGCAAGGTGATGGCGGCCGCGGACGAGCTCGGCTACGTGCGCAACGCCGTGGCCAGGTCGCTCAAGTCGCGCCGCACCCACCAGGTGGCCTTCGCCATGGCCGACGTGGGCAACCCCGCCTACCTGGCCATGCTGCGCCAGATCCAGCCGGTGCTGAAGGCCGCCGGATACCGGCTCGTGCTGCACTCCACCGACGCCGTCGTGGCCGACGAGATCGACGTGCTGCACAGCCTGGGGGAGCGCTACGTGGACGGGCTGATCATGAGCCCGCTGCGGGTCACCGAGGCCCACCTGGAGATGCTGGCCGCCGCCCGCGCGCCGGTCGTGATCATCGGATCGGTGCCCGAGGGGACGCGCGTGGACAACGTACGCGCCGACTCGCGTACCGGCGTCAGGCTGGCCATCGACCACCTCTACACGCTGGGGCGGCGCCGGATCGGCATGATCAACGGCCCGCTCGACACCGTGCCCGGCGCCGCGCGCGGGGCCGCCTACCGCGAGGCGCTGGGCGACCTCGGCCTGCCCTTCGACGAGAACCTCGTGCAGATCGGCGACTTCTACCGCGAGCAGGGGGGCCGCGCCGTGGCGGAGCTGCTCGCCCGGGTCCCCGACGTGGACGCGCTGATGTGCGCCAACGACCTGATCGCGCTCGGCGCGCTGGACGTGCTGCGGGCCGCGGGCCGGCGGGTGCCCGACGACGTGGCGGTGGTCGGCATGGACGACACCGACCTGGCCGCGGCCTCCTGGCCGTCGCTGACGAGCGTGTCGCTCGGGTCCGCCGAGCGCGGCAAGGCCGCCGCCGAGCTGCTGCTCGAACGGCTGCAGGGCGGTGAGCGCGAGCCCCGGGTGGTCACCGTGCCGCCCCGGCTCGTGGTGCGGGCCTCGACGGCCGGCGTCGCGTACGAAGAGCAAGGGGGCCGGGCGTGACGGCGACCGCGACGAGGCCCGCGCCGCCGAGCCGGTCGCACAAGCGCCCCAAGGGGATCTCGCGCACGACCCGTGAGATGTGGCTGCTCATGCTGCCCGCGCTGGTGCCGGTCCTGCTGTTCAGCGTGGGACCGCTGCTGTACGGCATCGGCCTGGCGTTCACCGACGCCCGCAACACCCGCAACCACGAGACCGCCTTCGTCGGCCTGGACAACTTCGTCGAGCTGCTGGGCGCCGCCGACTTCTGGTCCTCCTTCCGGATCGGCATGATCTGGGCGGTCTCGGTGACCGTGCTGCAGTTCCTGGCCGCGCTCGGCCTGGCGCTGCTGCTCAACGAGAACCTGCGGTTCAGGGGCGTGGCCAGGGTGCTCGCGGTGGTGCCGTGGGCCATGCCGCCGGTGGTCATCGGCCTGATGTGGAAGCTCGTCTACCACCCGGACGCCGGCATCCTCAACAGCCTGCTCGGCACCAACATCAACTGGCTGGCCGACTTCTCGCTCGCGCTGCCCGCGATCATCGTGGTCGGCGTCTGGACCGGCATGCCGCAGACGACGGTGGTGCTGCTGGCGGGCCTGCAGGGCATCCCGAAGGAGCTGTACGAAGCCGGCGAGGTGGACGGCGCGGGCCGCTGGCGGCGCTTCTGGAACATCACCCTGCCGCAGCTCCGCCCCGTGATCGTGGCGATCACCTCGCTCGACTTCGTGTGGAACATCAATCAGTTCGGCCTGGTCTACGTGCTCACGCAAGGCGGTCCCGGCGGCCAGACGCGGCTGCCGATGCTGTTCGCCTACGAGGAGGCCTTCCGCTACCGGTTCGCCGGCTACGCCTCGATGCTGGGCCTGGCCATGGCGATCGTCGTGCTGGCCGTGCTCGGGCTGTACCTGTGGCGGCAGATGAGGGAGACCCGATGAGACGCCTGCCGCAGTACGCCGCGCTGGTCGCGTACGTCGTCTTCCTGGCCTTCCCGCTGGTCTGGCTGCTGTCCACGGCGCTGAAGACGCCCCAGGAGATGGCGCAGGCCGACCCGGCGTGGATCCCGCGGGAGCCGACGCTGGCCAACTTCACCGACGCGTTCGGCGAGCAGGACCTGGTCGGCGCCGCCGGGCGCAGCCTCGTCGTGGCGCTGGTCAGCAGCGTGGTCACGGTGCTGATCTCGCTGCCCGCCGCGTACGCCATGGCCCGCTACCGCGGCCTGCTCAACCGCCTGGCGATCGGATGGGTGCTGGTCAGCCAGGTGTTCCCGTTCATCCTGATCATCATCCCGCTCTTCATGATCCTGCGGGAGATGGAGCTGGTGAACACGCTGCCCGGGCTGGCGATCGTGCACGTGACGTTCACACTGCCGTTCGCGCTGTGGATGCTGCAGGGGTACGTCCGCGCGGTGCCCCGCGAGCTGGAGGAGGCCGCCGCCGTGGACGGCGCGACGCGGCTGCGCTCGATCGTCAAGGTCGTGGCGCCGCTGCTGGCGCCGGGCGTGGTCGCCACGCTGCTGTTCGCGTTCATCTCCTCGTGGAACGAGTTCATGTTCGCGCTCGTCATCCTGCAGAACCCCGACGTCATGACGCTCCCGCTGACGCTGGTGAGGTTCACCGGCCCCGAGGGAGTGGCCAGGCTCGGCCCGCTGGCCGCGGCGTCGCTCATGGCGACGATCCCGAGCCTGATCTTCTTCGCAATCATCCAGCGGCGCCTGAAGTCCGGCCTGATGGCCGGCGCCGTCAAGGGCTAGGAGGCTCATATGCGAATCAAGTCCGCTCTGGCGGCGGCGGCGGTCGTCGCGCTCGCCGCCGCGTGCGGCAGCGGAGGCGGCGGCGGGTCCTCGTCCTCCTCCAACGAGCCAGTAAAGATCAATTTCCTCAGCCTGGCGTGGCAGAAGGAATCCGTCGCCGCGAACAACCAGCTCGTGGACGAGTGGAACAGGGCCAACCCCAAGATCCAGGTCACCTACGTCCAGGGCAGCTGGGACAACGTCAACGACCAGCTCGTCACCCAGTTCGCCGGCGGCACCGCGCCCGACGTCATCCACAACGACTCGCCCGCGCTGTCCGGCTTCGCCTCCGACGGCTACCTGCTGGACCTCAGCGACAAGCTGCCCGCCGAGCTCAAGAGCGACATCCCGCAGGCCGCCTGGGACACCGTCACCTTCGACGACGGCAAGGGCAAGCAGGGCGTCTACGGCGTGCCGTTCCTGCAGGAGTCGCAGGTCATCATCGCCAACAAGAAGCTGCTCGACAAGTCCGGCGTACGCGTCCCGACCCCGGACAGCCCGTGGACGTGGGACGAGTTCTCCGAGGCCGCCAAGAAGATGACCAAGGGCGGCGCGCTCGGCGTGGCCTGGCCCATGAAGTCGCCGGTCAACAAGACCCTCAACCTGGCGCTCAACTTCGGCGGCACGTTCTTCGAGAGCGCCGGCGGCAAGACCACGGTCAAGGTCGGGCCGGAGGAGCGTGAGGTGCTCCAGCGCATCCACGACCAGCTCTACAAGGACAAGTCGGCCGACCCGGCCGCGCTCGGCCAGGGCACCGCCGACCCGCTGCCCGCCTTCTACAAGGGCAAGTTCGCCATGCTGCCCGCCGGCGTCTTCCTCCGCCAGCAGGTCGCCGAGCAGGCGCCCGACGGGTTCGAATGGGTCACGCTGCCCGGGCCCAAGGGCACCTCGGCCCAGCAGGGCGCGGTCTCGCAGACGCTGTCCATCGCCCAGGACAGCAAGCACGCGGACGAGGCCATGAAGTTCATCGCGTTCTTCCTGAACGGCCCCAACCAGGCCAAGCTCGCCAAGGGCGACTGGCTGCTGCCGACCTCGCAGACGGCCGCCGCCGACCCGGCGATGACGGCCAGGGAGAACGGCTGGGACGTGGCCACCGCCTCCGCCAAGAACCTCGTCGTCGCACCGTTCCTCAAGGTCAAGGGGTTCGACGAGTGGAAGAGCAAGGTCGCCACACCGGTGCTGCAGGAGTTCTACGCCAATAAGATCACCATTGACGAGGCCGCCACGAAACTGGTCGATGAGGGGAACAAGGTGTTGGAGCGGTACCAGCGGTGACTTATCGGGCTAAAGCCCGGGGGTGTCTGCTCGGCCTCGCGGCCGGCGACGCCCTCGGGGCCCCGGCCGAGAACCTGTCGCCGGCGGAGATCCGGCGGCGGTGGGGACGGCTCACCGAGATCGAGGGCGGGGGCACGGACGACACCGAGTACGCGATCTTCGCCGCCTCGCTGCTGGTGCGGCATGGGCACGGGCTGACGCCCGCCCTGGTGGCGGACGCGTACCGGACGGAGATCATCCCCCGCGTGACCGGACCGATGCGGGGGGCGGGATTTTCCGAGCTGGGCACCGTCGAAGCGCTTCGACGCGGCCTGGAACCGCCGTTGACCGGGCTGGCGCACTCGCACGGCTGGTCGGACGGGCTGGCCATGCGGGCCGCGCCCTACGGGATCTTCTGTCCGGGGGATCCGGCGGAGGCCGCCCGGCTGGTGGAGCAGGACGGGATGGTCAGCGGTTCCGGCGAGGGCATACTCGGCGGGCGGGCCGTCGCCGGAGCGGTGGCCGCCGCCATGGGCGGGGCCTCTGCCGGGGACGTGGTGCTCGCCGCGCTGTCGGTCATCCCGGCCGACTCGTGGACGGCGCGGAACATCGTACGGGTCCGCGAGGTGCTCGGCCGATCGGCGGCGGACGCCCCGGGCGTCGTCGAGGCCCTGCACGAGGCCGTCGTCGTCAGGCACTACCCCTGGACCGACGTCGCTCCCGAAGCCGTCGCGCTGGCCCTGGCCGCGTTCCTCGCCGGCGACGGGGACGTCGAGGCGTCGGTGACGTTCGGGGTGAGCCTGGGCAGGGACGCCGACACGATCGGGGCCATCGCCGGAGCCGTCGCGGGAGCCGGGCAGGGTGAGGGCGGCGTGCCCCGGCGCTGGGCCGCCAGGATCGGACCCGTGACAGGCAAGTGCCTGCCCGTCGTGGCCGGAAAACACGTGCTGGACGTCGCCGACGAGCTGGCGAGAGGACTGTAGATCACGATGTCGGGGGACAGGATCAGAGGGGCCTTCGCGGGGCTCGCCGTCGGTGACGCCGCGGGCTGGCCCGCCGCCAGGCACCGGTCGGCCCTGCACGCTCCCTGGAGCAGGCGCCTGCACAGAGAGCTCGACGCGTTCGCGGAAGAGCACCGGGTCACCACGCTGCCGGTGCCGTTCGCGCTCAACCAGCCGACCGCGCCGCTGGCCATCGGCCCGTCCGACGACGCCGAGTGGCTCGCCTGGACGGCGCTCACGATCGACCGGCCGAGAGCCGAGGCGTTCAGGGAGCTCATCGGCGGCGACACGCGGGCCCGGATCTCGGTGGCGACCGCGCTGGACAACCTGGCCAAGGGCGTCGAACCGCCCGCGTCCGGGCACGACAACCCGCACCACTTCGACGACGCCGCCGCCGTCAGGGCCGTCGCCTTCGGGGCCCTCGGGAGGGACCCCACGCAGGACGCCCAGGTGACGAACGCCGCCGACGGGATCCGCGGCGCGCAGGCCATGGCCGCCGCCGTGGCCGAGGCCGTGGCGTCGGGCGAGATCCGGCAGGCCGTGGAAGCGGCCCTGGCCGTGCTGCCGCAGGAGACCGCCATCGGGCACAACGCCCGCGTGGCGCTGGCCGTCGCGCGCAAGGCGGGCGATCCGTTCGGCGCGGTACCCGCGCTGGACGCCGCGCTGCTCGACCACGTCTACAGCTACGGCGTGGGCGCCGCCCAGACGGTCCCCGTGGCGCTGGCGCTGGCCGAGGCGGCGGACGGCGAGCTGAGCAGGGCCGTGCCCGCGGCGGCGTGCCTGGCCGCGCTGGCCGACTCCGCGCCCGCGCTGGCCGGAGCGCTGACGGGGGCGTGCGGCGGGTACGCGGCCATCCCGGAAGGATGGGCCGCCGCGGCCCGTACGCTGGCCGGCTGTTGCCTGCCCGGTCTGGCGGGCAAGGATCTGATCGACCTAACGGAAGGAATCGCATGACGCCGCTTGAGGACAGGGCAACCGGCTGCGTGGCGGGGGCGGCGGTCGGTGACGCGCTGGGCGGCGCCACCGAGGGCTGGACCCCCGAACAGATCGTGGACAGGTACGGCGGCCGCGTCGAGGGCATCGTCCCGCCGTTCAACGAGGACTGGCGCAACGCCCGGCCGATCGCGCCGTACCACAAGGGCGACGGCCACATCACCGACGACACGCTGATGACGCACGCCCTGATCCGCGTCTACGAGAAGGCCGGCGGGCACCTCGACGCGTACGCGATGGCCGACCACCTCGTGCCCGAGCTGATGGGCGAGCGGCGCTGGATCCCCGAGCTGGAGGCCGAGGCGCTGCCGCTGCAGCGGATCTTCCTGGCCGAGAAGTGGATCGTGGCCCGGCTGCACTACGGGCACGTGGACCCGCGCGAGGCCGGCGTCGGGAACATCGTCAACTGCGGCGCCGCCATGTACATCGCGCCCGTCGGCATCGTGAACGCCGCCGACCCCGACGCCGCCTACGCCGAGGCCGTCGACCTGGCCGGGGCGCACCAGTCCAGCTACGGCCGCGAGGCCGCCGGGGTCATGGCCGCCGCCGTGGCCGAGGCCATGCGGCCGGGCGCCACGGTCGACTCCGTGGTCGCCGCCTGCCTGCGCCTGGCCAAGGACGGCACCAGGGCCGCCATCGAGTCGGTCTGCGAGGCCGCCGCCGGGCTCGGGCACTGGGACGGGTCGTTCCAGGCGCTGCGGGCCGCCATGCGGCCCTACGACACGGTCGCCGACACCTACCGCGACCAGGGGCTGGGGGCGCGGCGGCCGAGCCGGACGCACAGCATCGAGGAGCTGCCGCTGGCGCTGGGATTCCTGGTGATCGCCAAGGGCGGCTACCGCGACACGGTGCTGGGCGGCGTCAACTACGGGCGCGACGCCGACTCGATCGCCTCCATGGGCGGGGCCATCGCGGGGGCGCTCGGAGGACTGAGCGCCGTACCGGCGGAGTGGGTGGAGCAGGTGGGCGTGGCCAGCCGTACGGACCTGGTGGCTCCCGGGCGCGCCATCGCGGCGGTGGCGCGCCGTGTGCACGCCGCCGACCTGGTACGCCGCCGCGCCCACGAGGCCGCCTTCGCCGAGCTCGACCGCGGATGATCCGGCTCACCTGGGTCCAGCCCGAGGACCTGATCGGGCACGAGCTGCGCCAGGCCGCCGAGGACGGCAGGGACGGCGGGCTCGTACGGGAGATCGCGGCACGGTGGCACGCGGCGGGCGGGCACGACGCCCCGCCGCGCGCCGGGGCCTCGGAGCCGGGGGCGGCGCGGCTGCGCGGGCTCGCCGAGGAACTGCTGGACGAGCTGGCCGCCATCCCGTCGCCGCCGGCCGAGCCGTCGGACCTGGCCGGCATCATCGCGGCCTGCCCGGACTGGCCGGGACGCGAACCTGGATCGGCCGCCGTGGATCCGGAGCGGGTGCTGGGGGCGTGGCTCGGGCGGGCGGCCGGGTGCGTGCTCGGCAAGCCCGTCGAGAAGATCCCGCGCGACGGCATCAGGCGGATCGCCGAGGCCACCGGCAACTGGCCCATCCGCGGCTGGTTCACCGCCAAGGGCCTGCCGGACGACATCGCGCGCCGCTGGCCGTGGAACCGCCGCAGCGCCGTCAACTCGCTGGCCGAGAACATCGACGGCATCCCCGAGGACGACGACCTCAACTACCCGCTGCTGGCCCTGTCCTTGCTGGAGCGCCACGGCCGCGCCTTCACCACCGACGACGTGGCCAGGCTGTGGCTCGACGAGCTGCCCGCCGGCCGTACGTTCACCGCCGAGCGCATCGCGTACCGCAACCTCCTGAACGGCGTCGAACCCCCGCGCACGGCCGCCCACCGCAACCCGTTCCGGGAGTGGATCGGCGCCCTGATCCGGGCAGACGTGTACGGCTGGGTCAACCCGGGCGACCCGGCCACGGCCGCCGAGTACGCCTGGCGCGACGCCCGGCTCACACACACCGCGAACGGGATCTACGGGGCGATGTTCGTGGCCGCGATGTGCGCCGCCTCGCTGGTGGCCACATCACCCGAGGAGGTCGTACGGGCGGGACTGTCCGTGGTGCCGCCGGCCTCGCGGCTGCACGAGGCGGTACACCTGGCCGCCGCGGACGCCGCCCGCGAGGAGGACTTCGAACGGGTCGTCGACCTCCTGCACGGGAGGCACGGCGCCCTGCACTGGGTGCACACGATCAACAACGCCGCCCTCATCGCCGCCACGCTGATCCACGGCCGGGGCGACTTCACCGCCACGATCGCCGGAGCGGTCGCCGGCGGCTGGGACACCGACTCCGCGGGAGCCACCGCCGGATCCATCGCGGGCGCGCTGAACGGCGGCGTGCCCGACCGGTGGCGCCTGCGCGACAGCCTGGCCAGCAGCCTGACCGGGTTCGACGGGGTGAGTCTCGGTGAGCTGGCCAGGCGGACTCAGGAGATGATGCAGGCATGATCTCGGTTTTCGGCAGCGCCAACATGGACCTCGTCGCCTACGTCGCCCAAGCCCCCAAGCGGGGCGAAACGGTCACCGGTCACCGGTTCCGCACCGTGCCCGGCGGCAAGGGCGCCAACCAGGCCATCGCCGCCGCGCGGGCGGGCGCGCAGGTGGCCTTCCTCGGGGCGGTCGGCGACGACGGCTTCGGCGCGGAGCTGCGTGCCACGCTGGCGGGGGCCGGCGTGGACGTACGCGGCCTGCGCCAGGTGCCGGGGCCCAGCGGCATCGCGCACATCGTGGTCGACGACGACGGCGGCAACTCGATCATCGTCGTGGCCGGCGCGAACGGCACCGTCACCAGCCCGTCGGGCGACGACCTGGCCGCGATCGCGAGCTCGCACGCCCTGCTGCTGCAGCTGGAGCTGCCCATGGACGCGGTCGTGGCGGCGGCGGAGGCGGGCCGGGCGGCCGGCGTGCCCGTCATCCTCACCCCGGCGCCCGCCCAGCCTCTGCCCGGCGAGCTCCTCGACGCCGTCACGTTGATCGTCCCCAACGAGCACGAGGCCGCCGCCATCACCGGCGTCGCCGGCGCGGACGCCGCCCTGGACGCGCTGCTGGAGCGGGTGGAGGAGGCCGTCATCACGCTGGGCTCCGAAGGCGCCCTGTACGGGTCGCGATCGGGGGAGCGGTTGCGGATGCCGGCAGCCGAGGTGAAGGCGGTGGACACGACGGCGGCGGGGGACACGTTCGTCGGTGCTCTGGCCGTGGCCAGGGCGGAAAGGCTGCCCGTGGCGGACGCCCTGCGCTTCGCCTCCGCGGCGGCCGGGCTGTCGGTGCAGCGCGAGGGCGCCAGCACCTCGATGCCCCACCGGCGGGAGATCGAGGACGCGCTTCAGGATCGCTCGTAGCGCAGCAGCACCGTCCGCGAGTCGAACGTCCTCGACTCCACCAGCCGCAGGTCGACCCGGTCCTTCGGCGGCAGGAACAGCTGCTGGCCGCCGCCGAGGAGGACCGGGTGGACCATGATGTGGTACTCGTCGATCAGCCCCAGCTCGGTGAGCGCGGACGCCAGCCGGGAGCCGCCGTTCAGCAGCAGGTCCTTGCCGGACCGCCGCTTGAGCTCCGCGACCTCGTCGGTGAGGTTCCCGGAGATGATCCGGGTGTTCCAGCCGGCCTCCAGCAGCGTCGCGGAGAAGACGACCTTCGGGGTGCTGCGCCAGATGGGCGCGAACTTCAGGTCGTGCGGGTGGTCCGACATCGATTCGGCCTGCGGCCACCAGCTCGACATCATCTCCCACACGACGCGCCCGTACAGGAAGGTGCCGACCCGCTCCTGGACCTCATCCCCGTACGCCGACAGCTCCGGCCCCATCTGCGCCCAGTCGAACTCGCCGTTCGGGCCGTGGATGTAGCCGTCGGCGGAAGCGTGGACCCAGTAGATGAGCTTGCTCATTTCGCGCTCCTTGTCGCTGTGCTTTCGCGAGGAGGTCGGAGCCGTCCCGGGGTTCTCTACATCCTCCGGAAGAAATTTCCCGGTCAGTTCCCGGGCGTCCCAGGCGTGCCGCACCGGGGCCGGCCGGGCGGTCTCCCCGGCGAGCAGGCCCGGCTCGACGCCGCCGCCGGGCAGGTGCCACGCGGGCAGGTTCGTCCGGTGCGCGCGGGGCAGGTGGTGACTATGAGCGAAAAGCCCGAAGACCTGCCGGAAGCGGTGAGCGGCGTGGAAGGGGAGAGCGACGTCGTCGCGAAGCGGTCCGGCGCCGGCACGCCGAAGACCCGCCGCCCCATCCCGGCCGACCCGCCGGAGGCGCAGGACGTGCCCGAGAGCGAGGAAGCGCCCGAGGACGAGGACGTGATCCGCCCAGACGCCGGCCCCACCGGCTGACGCCCCGCCGGCCCGCTGGCCGGCGATGCCCGGCCGCTGTCGCGGTACCGCCAGGACACGGGCCGGAGACCGGCCGTCGTGAGCGCGCTGTCGGGCTGAGCGATGAGCCGAGGGACGGGCGCCCTGGGGCGGGTGCCTCGGCGGCGGAGTCAGGAGCGGTCGGTGTGCAGGTGGGCGAGGGTCTGGTCCAGCTCGGCCTGCAGGATCCCGCTGGCCGCGTCCGCGTCGCCGTCCCGGATCGCCGTCACCAGCGCCGCGTGCGACCCGTGCCCCGGATTCCGATCGTGTTCGCGCAGCTCCAGCAACTCCACCACGTCGATCAGCCGCCCCCGCAACGCCGGTGCGAACTCCGCGAACAGGTCAGTGAGCACCGGGTTGCCGGCCGCCGCCACGACCGCCGCGTGCAGCGCGATGTCCGCGTCCACGAACGCGGCGTCGTCCCCCGCCGCCGCCCTCGCACGCGCCTCCAGCGCCGCCTCCATGGCCGCCACGTCCTCGCCGGTACGCCGCTCCGCCGCCAGCCGGGCGGCCTGGACCTCGACCAGCATGCGGACCTCGTACACGTCCGTGATCGCGGCTCGCCGCAGCCGGGCCGGCCAGTCCTCGGCCGGCTCCGTGGCGATCACGAACACCCCGGACCCCTGCCGGGCCTGCACCAGCCCGGCCCCTGCCAGCGCGCGCAGCGCCTCCCGGACCGTGGAGCGGCCCACGCCGAGCGCCTTCGCCAGGGCGTTCTCCCCAGGCAGCCGGGTGCCGACCGGCCACGCGCCCTTCATGATCTCCTCGCGCAGTTGCTGGGTGGCCTGCTCGACGAGCGGGCTTGGACGGAGAGCGCCGAGTGCCATCGGATAAACCTCTCAGGTTGTCTGAGGACCTGTGGTGTGGTTAGTGTAGCGCCCATGACGTCGCACGGTCTCCTCCTTGGCCGCCGCGTCGGGGCCTGACCGGACCGGCACCCCGCCGCGGTGGGCGAAGCATGCCGGTCGGATCCCCTCCACGGACAGGAAAAGACATGTACGTCTGGAACAGGCAACGCCCCAGCACCATGCCCTACCACCGCTACCGGCCGGCCCACGAGCGGGTCGAGGTGCCGCTGACCGGCCGCGCCTGGCCGGCGAACCGCATCGCGCACGCCCCGCTTTGGGTGCCCGTCGACCTGCGCGACGGCAACCAGGCACTGGCCGAGCCGATGGACCCGGAACGCAAGCGGCGGATGTTCGACCTGCTGGTGAGCATGGGGTTCAAGGAGATCGAGGTCGGCTACCCCTCATCCAGCCAGCTGGACTTCGACTTCGTCCGCCACCTGGCCACGCCCGGCGTCGTGCCGGACGACGTGACCGTGGTGGTGTTCACGGCCGCCAGGCATGACCTCATCGAGCGCACGTACGACTCGATCGAGGGCCTGCCCCGCGCGGTCGTCCACCTCTATACCCCCACCGCCCCCACCTGGCGGGACGTGGTGCTCGGCCATGACAGGCGCGAGCTGCGCACGCTGATCATGGGCTCCGCCCGGCACGTGGCCCGCCTGGCGGGGGACCGGGACGTGCGGTTCGAGTTCTCGCCCGAGGTGTTCAACCTCACCGAGCCCGACTACGTGCTGGAGATCTGCAACGACCTGACCGCCCTGTGGGACGCCGCACCGGACCGCCCGGTGATCCACAACCTGCCGGCGACGGTCGAGACGGCCACGCCCAACGTGTACGCCGACCAGATCGAGTACATGCACCGCCACCTGGACCGCAGGGACGCGGTGATCTTGTCGGTGCACCCGCACAACGACCGCGGCACCGGCGTGGCCTGCGCCGAGCTCGCCCTGCTGGCCGGGGCGCAGCGGGTGGAGGGCTGCCTGTTCGGCAACGGCGAGCGAACCGGCAACGTGGACCTGGTGACGCTCGCGCTCAACCTGCACTCCCAGGGCGTCGACCCCATGATCGACTTGACCGACATCGACGGCATCCGGCGTACCGTCGAGCACTGCAACCGTCTGCCCGTCCCCGACCGGCACCCGTACGCGGGCGACCTCGTCTACACCGCCTTCTCCGGCACCCACCAGGACGCGATCGGCAAGGGCCTGGCCCACCACGCCAAACGGGCCGCCGAGCTGGGCGTCCCTCCGGAACACGCGCCGTGGGACGTGCCGTACCTGCCGATCGACCCCGCCGACGTGGGCCGCGGCTACCAGGCGGTCATCCGGGTCAACAGCCAGTCGGGCAAGGGTGGCATCGCCTACCTCCTGCGCACCCACTACGGCGTGGAGCTGCCCCGCCGCCTGCAGATCGACTTCTCGGCGGTCGTCCAGCAGGCCACGGACGGCAGCGGCGAGGAGATCACCGCCCAGCAGCTCTGGGAGCTCTTCCACGCCACCTACCTGGCTCCGGGGGAGACCAGCGCGCTGGCCGAGTGGACGACGGCGCAGACCGGGCCCGGCGTCCACGAGTTCGCCGGCACGCTTCGCTCGGGCCGCCGCCTGCACGGCACCGGCAACGGCCCGCTGGCGGCGCTGGCCGCCGCGCTCGCGGCCGACGGCATCGAGGTCGACATCCTCCACTACGCCGGACACGCCCTGGAACCCGGCCAGGGCAGCCGGGCCATCGCCTACGTGGAGGCCCGCGTCGGCGACACCACCTGCTGGGGCGCGGCCCAGGACACCTCGGTCCTGACGGCCTCGCTCCACGCGGTGCTCGCCGCCGTCAACCGGGTGCTCATACCCGCTGCTCGCAGCGGTTCTTGAGACTCTCCGCCTCAGTGCTCCCGCCCGGCCGTCTCTGGGGTCAGGTAGGCGGCGCACTCGTCCCGGTACTGCAGGGTACGGGCGCGCAACCGCTTGGGGTCGGCGAGCACGGCCCTGGAGACCGAGGGCACGACGGCATGCCGTACCGGCGCGAACAGCCGCGCCACGTCGGCGGGAGAGGCTCCTTGGGCGCCCAGCCCCGGAGCGAGGATGGGCCCGTTGAGGTCGGTCAGCGAGTGCTCCAGCTCGGGCAGCGTGGCCCCCATGACCACCCCGACGGGACCGAACGGGCGGTGGCCCGCGTTCGCCGCGGCGGCCCCGGCCAGCACCTGGCCGGCCACCAGCCGCTGCAGCGTCGCGGCCTCCGCGTTGGAGGTGCGGGCCAGCACGAACACGCCCGCGTCGTTGGCGACGGCCGACTTGATCGCCCCCTCCAGCGACCCGAACCCCAGGTACGGGCTCAGCGTCACGGCGTCCACGGCCAGCGGGCTGCCCCGGTCGAGGTACGCCTCCGCGTACGCGGCCATCGTGCTGTCGATGTCGCCGCGCTTGACGTCCAGCAACACCAGCGTCCCCGCCTCGCGCAGGTCGGCGATGGCGCGTTCCAGCACGGCGATGCCGCGGCTGCCCCAGCGCTCGAAGAAGGCCGACTGCGGCTTGACCAGGGCCGCCACGTCGGCCACCGCGTCGACGACCGTGCGGCTGAAGCGTTCGAGACCGGCCGGCGAGTCATCGAGCCCCCAGGCGTGGAGCAGCGCCGGGCTGGGATCGATGCCCACACAGAGCGGTCCGCGCTCGTCCAGCCTGGCTCGCAAGCGCGTCCCGAACGTCTCGTTCATCACAGTCCCTTCGCGGTGTTCCTTCGGTGACGATAGGGGACCGCTCGCGCCGCGTGAACGGGTGAGCGGCCGTTCCCGTTCGCCAGTCTTCCAGGAGTGGCCTCCGGGGTAGATCAGCAGACATGTACGAGATCGCCCGTCGAGTGCTGGTGCTGCGTACCGATCCGCCGCGTGACGTCGTCGTCACCGTAGGCGTGCCGTATGAGGAGCCGACCGGGGAGTGGTCGTGCCCTTACCGAATCGACGGTCTCGACGGGTGGGAGCATGAAAGGAAGGTCACGGGGCTCGACTCGCTGGAGGCGATCGAGCTGGCGACGGTGATGGTGCGGGCCGCGCTGGCCGGCTCGCACGAGGCCAAGGAAGGGCTGCTGATCTGGGAGGACGCGCCGCTGACGGGGCAGTGGGCGCGGACGGTGTACGTCAGCTGGGACACCGAACAGGACATCGCCTATATCGCGATGAAGCACGAAATAGTCCCAGGAGAGGCCGTAGAACAGGTCGTGGCGGACGACGTCGTCCTCGACTACGGGGACTCTGGGCGGCTGCTCGGCCTGGAGATCACGAACGCCGCCGCCCGGCTCCCCTCCGAGCTGCGGATGTGATCACCGGGACGTCAGCCAGCGCCAGCGTGGCAGCTCCAGCACGACCGTGACGGCGGCCAGCACGGACACCAGCGCGGCGGCGAACACGTGCCAGGCGGTCCACGCCGCCGCCACCGCGGCCACGAGCTGCAGCACGACCAGCGCGATCGTCACGTATCCGGGCACCGCGACGATCACGTTCCGCTTGTCGCCGGGGGTGGAGAACACCGTCGGCAGCCCGATCAGCACCACGACGGACAGCACGGCCAGCGGCACCGAGTGCGGCGCGAGCGCCCACGGGGTCGCGACCCAGGCGACAAGCTCGGTGGCGAACCGGAACGCGGACGCGACGCGGTCGTCCGGGCGAAGGGTGGAAGACACCCGCGTATTGTCCCCTACGCAGCCCGGCCCCGCGCGGGGGGTGCCCGCCCAAGCCCGTGGGCGGGCACGTGGCACTCACGCGTCGTCGTCCGAGACGCGCGAGGCGCCCTCGCAGTCGCTCGGCGCCTTGCTGAGCACCTGCAGCAGGCCGCCGCAGGTGCTCAGCGGCAGCGACACGGGCTCGACGATCTCGTCGTTGAACACGGTCACATTGCCGATGAGAGGCGCGGGGCCGGCGCTGCGGGGCGCGTCGCCGGCGTACGCGGCGCCGGTCGGCAGCACGCTCGCGACCGCCGCGAGCGCGAGGCCGCCCGTCATCCTCGTCAGCACGCGCATCCCTGGCGCGGGCCGCCCCCGGCTAGGCGGCGGCCCGCTCCTGCTGCCGGTTCGCGGGCCGGTCGCCCTGCTCGCTTTCGTGGTTGGGGCGCCCGCCCGCCATGATCCGATCGATGAAGGCCAGCGCCAGGGCCGAGACCACGAAGGTCAGGTGGATCAGCGTTTTCCATAGCAGTTCCCTGTCGGTGATGGCCGGTCTGGCCGCGTTGATGAAGATCTGCAGGAGATGGATGGAGGAGATGCCGATGATCGCCATGGCCAGCTTGACCTTGAGCACGTTGGCGTTGACGTGGGAGAGCCACTGCGGCTGATCGGGATGCCCCTCGATGCGCAGCCGCGAGACGAACGTCTCGTAGCCGCCGACGATGACCATGATCAACAGGTTGGAGATCATGACCACGTCGACGAGGCCAAGCACGATCAGCATGACGGTGGTCTCGGGAGGCGAGCCCCCGAATCCGAGATGGATCAGGTGGGCCAGCTCCACCATGAAGCGCCACACGTACACGAACTGGGCGACGATCAGCCCCAGGTAGAGCGGCACCTGGATCCATCGGCTGAGGAACATGATGTAGCCGACACGTGTGAGCAACGTCCGCGGCCCTCCCGGCGTGCCTGCCACGGGTAGCTGCGCGACGCTCACTACGACGTGAGGAGGTTGACGTGCTGGACCCAGGTCTGGACGTCGACGAGCGGCGAGCCACCGGCGCCGAGCTGGTCGAGGGCGATGGGGGGCGCGGCGGCGGCCGCCAGCGCGAAGGCGGCGACGGCGGTCAGGACTCGGATCTTCAACGGAACTCCCTTGCTGCTGCTCTTGCGCTTGCCGGATGAGGGGAGAGGAGGCCGGGGCACCGGCCCAGGCCGGCGCCCCGGCCGGTCGGGTCAGGGATGGAGGCAGTGGATGACCGGCACCTCGGCCGGTACGCCCGGATTGGCCGGGTCGACCACCGTCGTGATTTCGAGCACGGCGCCGGCCGCGCAGAGGGGCAGGCCGACAGGGTCGACCACGGCGTGGGCGGCGGGCGCGGCGAGCAGGGTCAGGCCACCGGCGACGATCGCGACGGTGGTGATCCGACGGGGGGCGGAAAGCATGGAACCTCCTGGGTAACGGTAATGAACAACCCTCCTTTTGCTACCCAGGGTAATCATTGAATAACACACAGTCATGTAAGTTGTTCAGGGCGTGGTTTTCCAGCCGGGCCGAGCAGGCTGCGGCCGAGGCCGGTGCGCTCGTAGTCGCCGCGGGGCGGCGCCTCGGCGTACGTGACGGACGGCATCCGCGTACGCCCTGAGTCGTAGCGGCGATCACGCCGGAGGGCGGATGCCCGCCGCGCGCGCTCGCACGATCCTGAAGGCCTTCACCCGAGGTCGAAGGAGAATCCAGTGGCAACCCAGGTCGCCAAGGGGAGCGGGTACGTGACCGCGTTCAAGGCCGTCACCGTGCTCAACGCGCTGGCCGTGCTAGCGCAGGCCGTGACGGCGGGACTGCTGATGAGCGGGGGAGGGGGGAGCCTGCACGGCATGGGGGCGAGCGCCGTGCACGCGCTGGGGCTGGCGCAGCTCGTGGTGGCCGTGCTGATGTGGCGGCCCGCACGCGGTCCGGGCTGGCCCGCGCTGGTCGGCCTGGTGGTGCTCCTGCTCGGGTTCGTCCAGTCCATGCTCGGCGGCTCCGGGGTGGTGGCCGCGCACGTGCCGCTCGGCATGGCGCTCTTCGGGCTCAGCGTGTGGCTGCTCGTCTGGGCCTGGCGCCGCTGAGGCAGACGCCGGGCGAGCGGGGGGTCATGCCGGGTTCCGGGCCAGGTGGTCGGCGTGGCGGATCGGCTCCGGGAGGCGGTAGCGCGGGGTCAGGCGCAGGACCTGCGTCGTGGCGGTGTCCAGGGAGATGCGATGTCCCTGGGAGACGTACACCGGTTTGACGCCGCGCTGCGTGCGCAGGGCCCGGCCGACCGTGGCCCCCTCGTGGATGATCGGCGTCCAGGCCCCGCGCTCCGCCCCCGGCGTCTCGTGCGTGCCGACGAACGGCGTCTTGCCCACGCCCAGCGCCGGCAGCCCCGTCAGCACACCGAGGTGGCACGCCAGGCCGAACCCGCGCGGATGCGCCAGCCCGTACCCGTCGCAGACCAGCAGATCAGGCGTCACCGTCAGCCGTTCGAGCGCCTCCACCAGGGCGGGCAGCTCGCGGAAGGCGAACAGCCCCGGCACGTACGGGAACGCCGCCTTCCCATGCGCCACCACCTGCTCCACGACCTCCAACGTGCCGGCGGCCAGGACGACCACCGCGGCGGCCAGGTCGTCGGAGCCGTGGTAGTGCACGTCCAGGCCGGCCACCAGCGTGAACGCGGTGGGCCCGGTCAGCTCGACGTGTCCGCGGAGCCGGTCCTGGATGGCCTCCGCCTCCGCGACGCCGGAGGGCCATGGATGAAGCCGGTCAATCTGCACCCGGCCTAAGCTATGCCCTTCACCCGCGAACCCGTTACCTGCGCTCGGCCTCACTGCCCGCCGTGGGGCCTGGTGCGTACGCGGGCACGCGGCCGAGACTGTAGGCATGCTGTCGTACTCCAGCTCCGCAGCCGACACGCCACTCCTCGGCGAGACCATCGGCGAGAACCTCGAACGCACAGCGGCCCGCTTCGGCGACCGGGAGGCCCTGGTCGACGTGCCCGCGGGCCGCCGGTGGACCTACACGCAGCTCAACGCCGACGTCGACGACCTCGCGCGAGCCCTGCTGGCCAGGGGCATCGCCAAGGGGGACCGGGTCGGCATCTGGGCGCCCAACCGCGCCGAATGGGTGCTCGTCCAGTACGCAACCGCCAAGATCGGCGCGATCCTCGTCAACGTCAACCCCGCCTACCGCACCCACGAGCTGAAGTACGTGGCCGAGCAGTCGGGCATGCGGCTGCTGATCAGCGCCCAGACCCACAAGGGCAGCGACTATCGCGCGATGGCCGAGGAGATCGGCCTCGCCGGCGTCGTCTATCTGGATGACCCGAGCTGGGACGCCCTGACCGCCGAGCGGGCCGACCGGTCCGCGCTGGAGGCCCGGATGGCCGAGCTGACCTTCGACGACCCGATCAACATCCAGTACACCTCGGGCACCACCGGCTTCCCGAAGGGCGCGACGCTGTCGCACCACAACATCCTCAACAACGGCTATTTCGTCGGCGAGCTGATCCACTACACCGAGGCGGACCGGATCTGCCTGCCGGTGCCGTTCTACCACTGCTTCGGCATGGTGATGGGCAACCTGGGCGCGACCTCGCACGGCTCCTGCGTCGTGATCCCGTCGCCGGGCTTCGACCCGGAGGCGACGCTGCGGGCGGTGCAGGAGGAGCGGTGCACGTCGCTGTACGGGGTCCCGACGATGTTCATCGCCGAATTGGCGCTGGCCGCGAAGTTCGACCTGTCCTCGCTGCGTACCGGGATCATGGCCGGTTCTCCGTGCCCCGTCGAGGTCATGAAGCGCGTCGTCGGCGAGATGAACATGCGCGAGGTCGCCATCTGCTACGGCATGACCGAGACCTCGCCGGTGTCCACGATGACCAGGTCCGACGACGACCTGGCGCGCAGGACCGAGACGGTGGGCCGGGTGATGCCGCACGTCGAGGTCAAGATCGTGCACCCGGAGACCCGGCTCACGGTGCCCAGGGGTGAGCCGGGCGAGCTGTGCACGCGCGGCTACTCGGTCATGCTCGGCTACTGGAACGAGCCGGACAAGACCGCCGAGGCCATCGACGAGGCGCGGTGGATGCGTACCGGAGACCTGGCGACCATGGACGACGACGGCTACGTCAACGTGGTCGGCCGGATCAAGGACATGATCATCAGGGGTGGCGAGAACGTCTACCCGCGCGAGATCGAGGAGTTCCTCTACAGCCATCCGGACATCGCCGACGTGCAGGTCATCGGGGTGCCGGACGAGAAGTACGGCGAGGAGGTGATGGCCTGGGTCGTCCTACGGGACGGCGCGCGGCCGCTGACGGTGGAGCAGGTCAGGGAGTTCTGCGCGGGGCGCCTGGCGCACTACAAGATCCCCCGGTACGTGCACGTCGTGGACGCGTTCCCGCTGACGGTGACCGGGAAGATCCGGAAGGTTGAGATGCGGGAGCGGTCGGTGGACCTGCTCGGCCTGCACACGGCGGCCGAGATCCGCAACGCGTAGCGGGGCGGCGTCGCGCCGCGGGCGGAGGTTGCCGCCCCCGCCCGCGGCCATGGTACAGACGGCCCATAGCATGTCGGCATGATCGTCGGAGAAGCGCTCGGCCTGCTCGCCGTCGGCGTCGTGGCCGGTGTGGTGAGCACGGTCGTGAGCCTCGCCTCGATCATCTCCTACCCCGCCCTGCTGGCCTTCGGCCTGCCCCCGCTGACCGCGAACGTCACCAACACCGTCGCCCTCGTCTTCACCGGCATCGGCGCGGCCGCCGGATCGCGGCCCGAGCTGGCCGGACAGGGCGGCCGGGTGCTCAGGCTCGGGCCGGTGGCGGCGCTCGGCGGCGCGGCGGGAGCGTTCCTGCTGCTGGTGACCCCGGCCAGGACGTTCGAGCTGATCGCGCCCTGGCTGATCGCGATGGCGTCGCTGCTGCTGGCCCGCCCGCCGTCCGGACGCGTGCACGGCGATCACGGGATTGCCGGGCGGGTGGCGCTGTTCATCGTGACGATCTACGTGGGCTACTTCGGGGCCGCGGGGGGCATCCTCGTGTTCGCCGTGCTCGCGGCCCTGCTCGACCATTCCGCCGCCAAGATCAACGCGATGAAGAACGTCATGACCGGACTGGCGAACGCGGTGGCGGCGCTCGGGTTCGCGCTCTTCGGGCCGGTGGACTGGGCGGCGGCCGGGCCGCTGGCAGCCGGGTTCCTGCTGGGCGGGTGGGTCGGGCCCAAGATCGTGCGGCGGATGCCCGGGAACAGCCTGCGCTACCTGGCGGCGGCCTGCGGGCTCGCGGTGGCGATCAAGCTGGGGTGGGACGCGTACTCACGCTGACGGCTCTGCGGGCGGCCGAGCTGGGCTGGGACGCGTACTCACGCTGACGGCTCCCCGGCGGCGACCGGCGCGACGGCGGCGGCGTCGCGGTCACGGCCATCGCTCCGGCCCCGCGACGACGCCCGTTGCGTGACAAGGGCGGCGAAGCGCAGCACCACCTGGTGCCAGATCGGGGTGGACACCGGTTCGTCGGCCACCGCCTTGGCGTACACCTCCTCGGGGTCGAAGCCCTTGGCCCGCCACTCGCGGATGCGCGTGGGCAGCACCTCGGGATGGAACTGCACGCCCCACGCCCGCTCGCCCACCCGGAACGCCTGGTACGGGCACGCGCGCGTCTCCGCCAGCCAGACGGCCCCGCCGGGAAGCCTGGTGACCGCGTCCTTGTGGTGCTCGATGGCGGGCACCACCTCGGGCAGGCCATGGAAGAGCGGGTCGCCGGCCGCCTCCGGCCTGATCGTGAGCGGGGTGCTGCCGTTCTCCGGCACGCCGGCGTCGCCGGTCACCTCGCCGCCCGCGACGTGGGCGAGCAGCTGCCCGCCCAGGCAGATGCCTAACAGCGGCACTCCCTCCGCCAGCGCCTGTGCCACGAGCCGCCGGGCATCGGCCAGCCACGGGGCGCGGTCGTCCTCGTCGGGCAGATAGCCGCCACCGAGCATGATCATGGCGTCGTGGTCGAGGCGGGCGGGCAGGGGAGCGCCCTCGTGGGCGAGCACCACGTCCAGCCGGAGCCCGGCGTCCGCCAGCCAGCCGCCCAGCCGGCTCGGGCCGCCGCTCCGGCTGTTCTGCACGATCAGGACGTCACCCATCGCAGGCCTCCGCCATCCAGTCGACGATCTGCTCGTCCACGCTCTCGACGCGGGTGAGCCAGAAGAAGCGCACGCTGCGCATCACCCCGCCCGGTCCACCGGGTCACGGCGCATCCCTGTCATGGCAGGTTGGCCGCCCTGGCGGTGTGGCGGAGCAGCAGCGCCGTCGTCACCGGGCCGACGCCGCCCGGCACCGGGGTCAGCGCCCCCGCCAGGCCCGCGACCGCGCCGGCGTCGACGTCCCCGGTCAGCCCGCCGTCCGCGGTGGGGTTGGTGCCGACGTCGATCACGACCGCGCCCGGCGCGACGTGCCCGGCGCCGATCAGCCCGGCCCGGCCGACGGCCGCCACCAGCACCTCCGCCGTGGAGGTGACGGCGGCCAGGTCGCGGGTGCGCGAGTGGCAGACGGTGACGGTGGCGTGCCGGTCGAGCAGCAGGTGCGCCAGCGGCTTGCCGACGACGGTCGAGCGGCCGACCACCACCGCCCGCCGCCCTTCCAGCTCCACCTCGTAGTGGTCGAGCAGGGCCATGACGGCCGCCGCCGTCGCGGGCGGGAAGGCCGGCAGCCCCGCGGCCAGCCGGCCGAGCGAGAGCGGGTTGGCGCCGTCGACGTCCTTGCGCGGATCGATGGCCGCGGCCAGCTTCTGCGCCGAGGCCCCGCCGGGGAGCGGGGTCTGCAGCATCACGCCGTGCACGCCGGACTCGCCGCTGAGCCGGGCGAGGGTCTCACCGATCTGCTCGGGGACGGCCCCGGGGCCCAGGTCGACGATGTCGCAGGCGATGCCCACGCCGGCGGCGGCCTTGGCGATCGACCGGACGTACCACAGGCTCGCCTCGTCGGCCGTGGCCACCACCACGGCCAGCCGCGGCTGGACGCCCGAGGCCGCCTCGGCCTGCGTCTGGGCTCTGATGGCGGCGGCCAGGTCCTTGCCGGACAGCGTCCTCACGATCTGATCTCCTCGCGTACTTCGGCGGTCACCCAGTCTGCCTTGGCGACGGCCGCGTCGACGCCGGAGACGCGGATGTTCAGCTCCGCGCGTACGTGATCGTCCTTGATGCCGCCCAGGTTGACCTCGACGTTCACCCTGGCCGTGGTGAGCGCGGCGCGCGCGGCCTCCGCCGCGGCGGCCACGTCGGTGATGACGTTGCGGTTGGCGATGGGCAGCAGCAGCTCGCACAGCTCGATCACCCTGGTGGCCGCCTCGATGACTTTGGCGGGCGGCCCGGCCGCGCCGGCCAGCGCCCTGGCGATCGCGGCGCTGCGCTCCTCGCCCTTGGGCAGGCGGTAGGCGTGGGTGACCGCCGTGAACGCCGCCACGTCCTCCTCGGCCAGCCGCAGCGTCCGCGCCCGCAGGGTGTCGGTCTCGGCGATCACGGAGACGACGGTCTCGGCGTGGCCGGCGTACTTCTCGCCGGTGCTGTAGCGGGCGACCATGCCGAGCAGCGCGGCGGCCTGCGCCGCGTGCAGCGCCGCCGAAGCGCCGCCGCCGGGCGCGGGCACCTTGTCGGCCAGCTCGGCCAGGAAGTCGACGATCTTTGAGTCGCGCATGGGGGCATTCTGCCAGGCCGGGCACCGCTCAATCGCGGTACATGGGCCGTGTGGCGTCCTCGGGACCGCCCTGCGGCAGGTACGGCGACACCGGCGCGCTGTACGCGGGTGAGTATTCGACGGGCTCGGCCCGGGACCGCCAGCGCGACGGGAACAGCGAGACGACGAGCAGCGCGACGCCGAGGAACAGCTGAACGCCCGTGCGGCCCACGGTCAGGTAGCCCGTCTGCAAGGCGCGGGGCAGCAAGTCGTCCGGCGCCACCCACAGGCCCATGATCTCCACCACGGGAACGACGCCCAGACCTGTGAACGCGAGGCCGCCGAGCAGCGAGGCGACGGGCGACAGGCGTGAGCCTGCCAGGAACCCCAGGAGGATCCCCGCGACCGCGAGCGCGCCAACCGCGAGCCACGAGATCCGGAACGCCGCCACGGCCTCGAGGCTTAGCTCGCCGACGCCGAACCACAGCGCGGCGGCGATCATCGGAGGGAGGAGCAGTCCCGCGACCACTCCCAGAACATGACGGGCACCGTTTGACATGATTGAACCCCGCTTGTTCGGCTGGGCCCCAACCTACCGCGCGAGGTTCCTCGGCGTGGCGTGGTCGGGGAGTCCAGCCCCCGGTCATGTTCCGGCAGGGCGCCGGCGTCGTACGGCGGGCCGTTTCTGCAAACTCGCTGTGAAAGCGTGCACCAGGGCTTTGCCACGGGCGGTGACCCCGGGCATCGTGGGCCGCATGAGACCCGCGATCCTGAAGACCGCACTCTGCGCCGTCATCGTGCTCCTGCTGGGCAGCGCGCCCGCGCAGGCCACCGCGAAGCCCGACACGTTCGCGCTGCCCAATGGGTTCCAGCCGGAGGGGATAGCGATCGGGCCCGGTCCCTTCGCCTACTTCGGCTCCCGCGCGACCGGTGACATCTACCGGGCCGACCTGCGTACCGGCGAGGGGGCCGTCATCAGCAAGGGGCCGGGCACGCCGTCGCTCGGGCTCAAGACCGACGGGCGCGGCCGGTTGTTCGTGGCCGGGGGGACGGGCGGCAACGCCCGCGTGATCGACCTGCGTACCGGGGAGGTCGTCAAGTCCTACCAGCTGACCACGGACCCGGCATTCGTCAACGACGTCATCCTCACCGGGCGCGCCGCCTACTTCACCGACTCGCGCAACCCCGTCCTGTACAAGCTCGAACTCGGGCGTGGCGGCGCGCTGCCCGGCGAGGCCGTCAAGATTCCGCTCACCGGCGCGATCCAGTACACGACCGGCAACAACGCCAACGGCATCGCCCCCAGCCCCGACCGCGAGTCGCTGCTGATCGTCCAGTCGAACACCGGCAAGCTGTTCGAGGCGAACCCGTCCACCGGTGTCACCACGGAGGTGGACCTGGGCGGCGAGTCGCTGGTCAACGGCGACGGGCTGCTGCTGTCCGGCCGCACCCTGTACGCCGTCCAGAACCGCCTCAACACGGTCGCCGCCATCGCCCTGACCCGCGACGGCTCGTCCGGGAAGATCGTCAAGCGGCTGACCGATCCGCGCTTCGACGTCCCCACCACGGTCGCCGCCTTCGGTGACCGCCTCTACCTGCCCAACGCCCGCTTCACCACCACCCCGACCCCCGACACGCCCTACTCCGTGGTCGCCGTCAAGCGCTGACGTCCTCCGGGCCGCGGCCTGGCCGCGTTCTTCGCATGCCGGTACGCGGCGCCGACCTCACCCGAGGACGGCGCCGCCGTAGGTCCTCGGCGGCTGCCGATGTGCGAACTAGCCCGGCGGACGCAGCGCCGCGAGCTGCTCCGCGAACGGCACGACGGCCTCCGGAGCGGCCTTCTCCTCGGGGACGCGCTGCAGCAGGCCGGCCAGTTCCCCGGCGGCGCGGTCGATGCGCTCGCCCAGGCCGTCGGTGAACGCGTCGCGCCCGCCACCCCAGTCCTCCGCCGCCGCGTAGACGGCCGTCGGGACGACGACGGCCCGCAGGTACGCGAACAGCGGCCGCAGAGCGTGCTCCAGCGCCAGCGAGTGCCGGGCGGTCCCGCCGGTGGCCGCGATCAGCACTGGCTTGCCCGCGAGCGCGGTGTTGTCCACCACGTCGAAGAACGACTTGAACAGCCCGCTGTAGGAGCCGCTGAAGATCGGCGTGACCGCGATCAGCCCATCCGCCTCGGTCACCGCCTCGATCGCGTCGCGCAGCCGGGTGTTGGGGAATCCGGTCACGAAGGCGTTGGCGACGTCCACGGCGAGCTCCCGCAGCTCGATCACGCGTACGTCCGCCTCCTCCGGCCCCGCCCGCCGGACCGTGGCCTCGGCCAGGCGGTCGGCGAGCAGGCGGGTGGAGGAGGGCTGGGTCAGTCCCGCCGTGACGACGACGAGCTTCATGAGTTCTCCTTGACGGGGGTCAGGCTTCGGCGGGCTCGGTGGCGGCCGCCTTGGCCGCGAGCAGCGAGGCGTGCACGGGCGCGCCGGGCACCTCGGCGGGCCGGTCCTTGGCGAACTCCCTGCGCAGCACCGGCACGACCTCCTCGCCCAGGATGTCGAGCTGCTCCAGCACGGTCTTCAGCGGCAGCCCCGCGTGGTCCATGAGGAACAGTTGACGCTGGTAGTCGCCGAAGAACTCCCTGAACTGCAGCGTCTTGTCGATGACCTGCTGCGGGCTGCCGACCGTGAGCGGCGTCTCGGCCGTGAACTCCTCCAGCGACGGCCCGTGACCGTACACGGGGGCGTTGTCGAAGTACGGGCGGAACTCGCGCACCGCGTCCTGGGAGTTCTTGCGCATGAACACCTGCCCGCCGAGGCCGACGATGGCCTGCTCGGGGGTGCCGTGGCCGTAGTGCGCGTACCGCTCCCGGTAGAGGCTGATCAGGCGCATGAAGTGCTCCTTCGGCCAGAAGATGTTGTTGGCGAAGAAGCCGTCGCCGTAGTAGGCGGCCTGCTCGGCGATCTCGGGGCTGCGGATCGAGCCGTGCCACACGAACGGCGGCACCCCGTCGAGCGGGCGCGGCGTCGAGGTGAAGCCCTGCAGCGGCGTGCGGAAGCGGCCCTCCCAGTCGACCACGTCCTCGCGCCACAGCTGGTGCAGCAGGGCGTAGTTCTCGATGGCGAGCGGGATGCCCTGCCGGATGTCCTGGCCGAACCACGGGTAGACGGGCCCGGTGTTGCCCCGGCCCAGCATGAGGTCCACCCGTCCGTCCGCCAGGTGCTGCAGCATGGCGAAGTCCTCGGCGATCTTCACCGGGTCGTTGGTGGTGATCAGCGTGGTCGCGGTGGACAGGATGAGGCGCTCGGTCCTGGCGGCGACGTACCCGAGCATCGTGGTGGGGGAGGACGGCACGAACGGCGGGTTGTGGTGCTCGCCCGTGGCGAACACGTCGAGCCCGACCTCCTCGGCCTTGAGCGCGATCGCCACCATCGCCTTGATCCGCTCATGCTCGGTCGGCGTCCGGCCGGTCGTGGGGTCCATGGTCACGTCGCCCACGCTGAAGATCCCGAACTGCACTTTAGTCACCATCCATGACTGTTGAATCTTTGACGGCTACGGTAGCGTCAAGCCCTCCTGGGATATTCCATCATCTTCGGGGCGCGTTCAGCCCTCCCGCTGTGCGGTCCGGGCGCGGAACGCGGCCGCCTTCGCCCGGTTGCCGCACCCGCGCATGTCGCACCAGCGACGGGTGCGCCGGTGTGAGGCGTCGATGTAGAGCCGCGTGCAGGGCGTCGCCTCGCACTCCCGGATCAGCGCCGCCTGCGGGCCGCCGAGCAGCTCGGCGGCCGCCCGTGCCGCACTGGAGAGCGCCGCCCACAGGTCGCCGGCCCGCTCCACGCCATGCCCGGTCAGCGTCACGCTCGCCGTCGGGTGCTGGGCCGCCCGGTTGACCACGTCCCGGTCGGCCGCCTCGTAGGGGGCTCCAGCGCGGGCCGCGGACGCGAGCCGGTAGATCGCCTCCCGCAACGCGGCCGCCAGGCGGAGGTCGTCGCCGCTCACGACGGGCGGCGCGTCGAGGAGGCCGGCCGCGACCGTCCACCGCGCCAGGTCCGCGGGCGTCGCCAGCAGGTCGATGCGCTCGCTCCGCCGGTGCCCGATCGTGCCGGCCAGGTCGAGACCGAGGTTCCCGCTGACGAAGGCGAAGTCCATGGCTCCCATGGTAACCGGATTGACAAGTTACTTCTGAGGCTGCCAGGGTGAGTAACCGCCAAATGCGGTTATTGATGAAGGGTGTGGGTCCGTGGCGATATCGCTCTCCACCGCCGGCGGCAGGACGGGCCGCCGTTACGGGGCCAGGCACCGATGGGTCGTGCTGGCCGTGGGCGTCGGGGCGCAGGGCAGCTTCGCGGCGATGTTCTCCGGCATACCGGTCACCGGGATCGCGATGCGTGCCGGCTACCACCTGTCCACCGGGGCGCTCGGGCTGGTGCTGGCGTGCCTGGGGCTGGGCGTGGCGGTGTCCGACATCGCGTGGGGGCTGCTGACCGACAGGTTCGGGGACCGGCGCATCCTGCTCATCGGACTGACCTCGACCGGCGCGCTGCTGGCCCTGATGGCCGCCGCCGTCACACCAGGGGACGGCGCGGGGGTGGTCGCGCTGGCGCTTTGCCTGCTGGCCGCCGGAGCGCTGGGCGGCAGCGTCAACGGCGCCTCCGGGCGCGCGATCATGACGTGGTTCGCCGACGGGGAGCGGGGGCTCGCGATGAGCATCCGCCAGACGGCCATCCCGGCGGGCGGGGCGGTGGGCGTCGCCCTGCTGCCCTGGCTGGCCGGGTCGTACGGCTTCCACGCGGTCTACGCCGTCCCCGCCGCCCTCTGCCTGCTCGCGGCGGCGGCCACCTGGCGCTGGCTCCACGAACCGGACGCGCCGCCGCCCCCCGCCCCATCGCCGCCCCGCCAGACACCTGCGACGCGCCACGTCCCGGCGGGGGACGAGGCACTGACGGATCGCCGGCCGGCCGCGACCGGGGAGCCGGCGGCAGCACGGAATGCGACGCCGCGCGACGCGGAGGCGTTGGTGCGCTCGCCGTTGCTGCGATGGGACGTGTGGAGGGTGGCGCTGGCCAGCGCCCTGCTGACCGTCCCACAGTTCGCCGTCCTGTCCTTCACGGCGATCTTCCTGCACGACGTCAAAGGCGAGGGCGCGGCGCTGGCCAGCGTCACGGTCCTGATCGCCCAGATAGGCGGCGGCGCGGCGCGCATCTGGACCGGCCGGCGCACCGACCGGCGCGGAAACCGCCGCACCTACCTGCGCGGCATCGGCGCGCTCACCGGCGTCGCCATGGCCGCCGCCGCCGTCCTGACGGCCGCCCCCACCCCTGTCACGGTGGCCGCCCTGGCGCTCGGCGGGCTGCTGGCCAACTCCTGGCACGGCGTCGCCTACACGGAGATCGCCGCCATGGCGGGCGCGGCCAGGGCGGGCACCGCGCTCGGCCTGGAAGGCACGACCGTGTTCGCCGCCGCGTTCCTCACCCCGCTGCTCATCCCCGTCCTCCTCGCGGCCGGCTCCTGGGAGGCGGTGTGGGCGGTCGCGGCGGCGGCGGCGCTGCTGGCCATCCCGCTCGCCCCCGGCCGGGAGGTCAGAGTGCGTTGATGTCCGCGGGCCCGAGGATCCGCTTGGGCGCGCCGCGCTCGGCCACCGTGATCATGGCCTGGCCGATCCGCTCGGTCGTGGTCACCGCCGCCGGGAACAGCCGCCGCAGCACCGGATAGAGCGGGCGCGTCACCATGTAGGCCAGCCGGTAGAGCCGGGTGCGCGAGGTGACGCCGTGCATCGGCTGGATGTAGCCGGGCCGGAACATGTACGCCTGCAACGGCAGCGCCAGCAGCGCGTTCTCGGTCGCCCCCTTCACCCTGGCCCACATCGCCCGCCCCTGTGCGTCGGTCCCGACGCCCGACACGTACACGAACGTCGAGCCGGGGTTGAGCCGGGCCAGGGTGCCGGCCACGGACATCGTGTAGTCGTAGGTGATGCGCCGGTAGTCCTTCTCGCTCATCCCCGCCGACGAGACGCCCAGGCAGAAGAAGCACGCGTCGAAGCCGGCCAGCTCGTCCTCGATCTCCGCCAGGTCGAGCAGGTCGCCGTGGGTGATCTCGCGCAGCTTGGGGTGGCTGGTGGAGGCCGGGGTGCGGCCGACCGTGAGCACGGCCGACACCCGGTCGTCGAGCAGGCATTCCCTGAGCACGCCCCGCCCGATCATGCCGGTCGCCCCGAAGATGATCACGTTCATGGCGGGCCGCCCCGATCGTCTCGATGATGTCGTCAGGGAGAGGATAGGGGCGAGGGCGTCCAAGCCCTCGTGAGTGAGGGGGCAGGTGTCGTCGGCGAGCGCATCCAGGATCGTCCGAGTTGTGTCATCTGGGCGGGATATCTGCCGGCACCGTGCCGGAGAGCTCGAAGCATTGATCGGATGTCAGCGGGCGCCAACCGCGTTCGACTGACCGGCGGCATTGTTCGGGGTTGTCGCCTGCGCTGGTGAACAGGGCGGACAGCAGCGGCACGCCGTGGGCGAGCGTTTGACGGGGCAAGGGGCCGGTCGCGACCAGTGATGCCAGTCCATGACCGATGGTCCAGCTCTGCGTAGCCAGCTCCAGCGGGTTGATGTCGTCACGAAAGCGACCGGCGGCCGTGGCCCGTTCGACGCCGCGAACCAGACAGTGCAGTGTGTCATCCGCGGCCGCGGCGTCCTCGAGCTCGAATGCGGCGTCGAACATGACCCGGTAGAGATCGGGACTGGCCAGGGCGTTGGACAGGTACGCGGCGCCGAGGGCGGCCAGGTCCCGCACCGGATCCGCCGACGGCGAGACTGCGGCGAGCCGGTCCGCCAGGCGAGTGAACCCTTCCTGCCGCACGGCCTTCCACAGGCCGTCCATGCCGCCGAAGTAGGTGTAGACGGCCATGGTCGAGACGCCGGTTCCGGCCACCAGCGAGCGGAGCGTGACCGGCTGCCGAACGGCGAGCAGCTGCGCGGCCCGGTCGATCAGCAGCGAGCGGACCGCCGGATCCTTCACCCTCACCATGGCATCACAATACATAACATTGCTATGTTTTCGGCGGATGCCGAACCGCCTGTGCCGATTCAAAGGAGCAGACATGACCGTGACGCTGGTCAACCCCGACGGACTGCCGAAGCCCGACGTCTACCGCCAACTGTCGATCGCCACCGGGTCCAAACTGGTGTTCCTGGCGGGCCAGGTGGCCCGCGACGCTGAGGGCCGGCGAGTTGGCGAAGGAGATCTGGCCGCTCAGGTCGAGCAGGCCTACCTCAATATCGGCACCGCCCTGGCCGCGGTCGGCGGATCCTTCGATGACGTGGCCAAGCTGACCATCTACGTCGTCGATTGGACACCCGACAAGATGCCGCTGCTGGGAGAGGGCGTCGGCCGGGCGGCCGCGAAGCTCGGGGTCGACCCGGTCAAGCCGATCACCCTGCTGGGCGTCGCGGCGCTGGGAGAACCCGATCTGCTGGTCGAGGTCGAAGCCACCGCCGTCATCGACTGAATCGGGGCACTTCGGACACGCCCGTCGACCTCCCGTGTCGGCGGGCGTGCTGCCCCGGTCCCGGCCGCGGGCGCGCCTGCCACGCCGCCGCCGTGGCCTGCGCCACGGCTTCCTGCCGATGCGGTGCCGGTCAGCCGGCGGCCAGCGTCCCGGCGCGCCGGTGCAAGCCGGCGGCGAACTGCTCGGCCTGGCTCAGCTGGGTGCGCAACGCCTCGCAGCGCTCACGGGCGGCCTGCTCGAAGCGGCCCAGCCGCGCCAGCAGCTGCGCGCGCTCGGCCGCGCCGAGAGCCGCCGCGCCGGTGTCGTCGAGGCCGGCCTCATCAAGCCGGTCGGTGATGGCCAGCAACTCGCCCATCTCCTCCAGTGTGAAGCCGAGCGGCTTCATCCGGCGGATCACCATCAGCCGGGCCACATCGGCCTCGGTGTAGAGACGGAATCCGCCCTGGCTGCGCGCCGAGGGCCGCACCAAGCCCACCTCGTCGTAGTGCCGGATGGTCCGCAGCGACAGCTCCGTCCGCGCCGCCACCTGCCCGATGTGCAGGTGATCTGCGCCACTGCCGGCAGAAGCCGGAACCTCGCCATCCGCGGCGGAAAGCGCCGATCCGTCCATCTTTTCGCATGACCTCACTGCTCGGCTGGTGGCGGCGGTGCGGGCAGCCACGCCCGGCCCGGCCAAATCTCTACCCTAACGTTAAGGTAGAGTTCCCGATGGGTGGACCGCGGAGGCGCGTTCCGGTGCGGACAGGCCGGCACCCCGCCGTGACCTGCCCGCGGTAGCGCCGCCGTCGTCGCCCGGGGTGCCGCCCTCTTCGACCGGGGCACGCCTGCGCACGTGCCCCGCGGCCCTGCTTCGGCCGCCTCCTCGCCTGCTGCCGCCGCCCCCGGCTGGTGGCACGCTGCCCGCTGCCCCCGTCGGGGCGCTCACGTTGAAGGACGCCTGTTGCCCAGCTCATCCACGCCCGCCCGGTCCGCGACCCTGGCCGCCCGCTTGCGGCCCGGCCGCCCAGCCTGGCTGAAGCCCTCGGTGGCCCGTACCGAGGTCCTGTCCGGCCTGGTCGTCGCCCTCGCCCTGATCCCTGAGGCGATCTCGTTCTCCATCATCGCCGGGGTCGACCCGAGCGTCGGCCTGTTCGCCTCCTTCACCATGGCCGTGGTCATCGCCATCGTCGGCGGCCGCCCCGCGATGATCTCCGCCGCCACCGGCGCCATCGCCCTGGTCGTCGCCCCGCTGGTGCGCGAGCACGGCCTCGGCTACCTGATCGCCACCGTCATCCTCGGCGGCCTCATCCAGGTCGCGCTCGGCGCGCTCGGTGTGGCCAAGCTGATGCGCTTCGTGCCCCGCAGCGTAATGGTCGGCTTCGTCAACGCCCTGGCGATCTTGATCTTCATGGCGCAGGTGCCCGAACTCATCGACGTGCCCTGGATCGTCTATCCGCTGGTCGGCGGCGCGCTGGCGCTGATGGTGTTCCTGCCCCGACTGACCAAGGCGGTCCCGGCCCCGCTGATCTCCATCGCCGCGCTCACCGCGCTCACCGTCGGCGCCCACCTGGCCGTGCCCACTGTCGGCGACCGCGGCGTGCTGCCCTCCGCCCTGCCCGTCCCCGGCCTGCCGGACGTGCTCTTCACGCTCGGCACCCTCGCCCTCATCGCGCCGTACGCGCTCGGCTTCGCCCTGGTCGGCCTGATGGAGTCGCTGATGACCGCCAAGCTGGTGGACGACCTGACCGACACACACTCCTCCAAGACCCGCGAGTCCATCGGCCAGGGCATCGCCAACATCGTCACCGGCTTCTTCGGCGGCATGGGCGGCTGCGCCATGATCGGCCAGACTATGATCAACGTCAAGAACGGCGCCCGCACCCGCCTGTCCACCTTCACCGCCGGCGCGCTGCTCATGGTGCTGTGCATCGTCTTCGGCCCGCTGGTCTCCCAGATCCCGATGGCCGCTCTGGTCGCCGTCATGATCCTGGTCTCGTTCGGCACCTTCGACTGGCACTCCGTCGCCCCGGCCACCCTCAAGCGCCTGCCGGCCGGCGAGATCACCGTCATGGTCGTCACCGTCGCCGTCGTGGTCGCCACCCACAACCTGGCCATCGGCGTCGTCGTCGGCTCGCTCACCGGCCTGGTCATCTTCGCCCGCCGCGTCGCCCACCTGGCCGGCGTCACCGCCTGCCTCGACCCCGACGGCCGCCAGGTCGTCTACGCCGTCACCGGCGAGCTGTTCTTCGCCTCCAGCAACGACCTGGTCTCCCAGTTCAACTACGCCACCGACCCCGACGACGTGGTCATCGACCTGACCGACGCCCACATCTGGGACGCCTCCTCCGTCGCCGCCCTGGACGCCGTCGAGGCCAAGTACGCCGCCCGCGGCAAAACCGTACAGATCATCGGCCTGAACCAGCCCAGCGCCCGCATGCACGACGCCTTGTCCGGCGAACTGTCCGGCAGCCACTGACACCGATGTCGAACCGGCGTCACGGCTGCATGGCCTTGGTCCGGTGCACGGCCTGGAGCAGCCCGATCGCCAGCAGCCCGGCGACCGTGGCGGAGCCGCCGTACGACACGAACGGCAGCGGCACGCCCACGATCGGCATGAGCCCCACCGTCATGCCGACGTTCAGGAAGGTCTGGAACGCCAGCCACGACACCACGCCGCCGGCCAGCACGGTCCCGTACGGCGAGGCGCTGTGCCGGGCGATCGACAGCCCGCGCCACAGCAGCGCCCCCATGACCAGCACGATGGCGGCGGCCCCGGCGAAGCCGAGCTCCTCGCCCGCGACGGTGAAGATGAAGTCCGTGTGCTGCTCGGGCACGAAGTGCCCGGCCGTCTGCTCGCCGTTGAACAATCCCTTGCCGGTGAGCCCGCCGGAGCCGATCGCGATGCGGGCCTGGGCGGCGTTGTACCCGACGCCGCCCGGGTCGGCGGCGGGGTTGGCCAGCACGAGCAGCCGTTCGATCTGGTACGGCCGCACCAGCCCGAGCTTCCACGCCGCCGCGCCCGCGCCCGCGGCCCCCAGGACGAGCACCAGGAGCCACCGCTTGGGCGCCCCCGACACCAGCAGCGCCCCGGTCACCATGGCCGCGAACACCAGCATCGTCCCCACGTCCGGCTGCAACGCGATCAGCCCGATCGGCACCGCGGCCAGCATCAGCGCCAGCAGCACCCCGCCGAACCCGGGCCGGCTCTGCCCGTCGCGCAGCTCGCCCAGCGGCACCGCGAACGCCAGCGCCAGGGCCACCTTGGCGAACTCCGACGGCTGGAACTGCACGCCGGGCGCCAGCACGATCCACGAGTGCGCCCCGTTGACCCGCACGCCGAGCGGGGTCAGCACGCCCGCCAGCGAGATCAGCGCCAGCACGTACGCCAGCGGCACGTACGCCCGCAGCACCCGCAGATCGCACCGGGAGACGAACCACATCAGCACCAGCCCGATCCCGACGCTCACCGCCTGCCGGACCAGCAGCGCGAAGTCGCCCCCCACCCGCGTGGCCGACCACACCAGCAGCAGCCCGACGGCGGACAAGGCCAGGGCGAGCAACGTCAGGATCCGGTCCGGCGGGGCCAGCGTCGGCGCCCACACGATCCGCCGCTTCCCGGCCACCGCGATCATCGCCGCTCCTGTGTTGAATGGTCGCGCTCACTTGGCCCTCGCTGGTCACGCGAGCTACCGCTCTCGGGCCTGAACGCTCGCCGCTCCGCCAGGCTCAGGATGCCTTCCCAGATGTCGCGGGCCGCCGGCGCCGCGCCCTCCGCGCCCCGGCCGCCCTCCGACAGCATGACGACCACGGTGTAGCCGGGATCCGGCGCGAACGAGGCGAACCAGGAGGTGTCCCGCCGCCCGAACGACTCCGCCGTCCCCGTCTTCCCCGCCACCGCGATCTTGCCGAACGGGAACCCGTCGAAGGCACCCTCGGCCGTACCCTTCCTCGGCACCTGGCTCAGCGCGTTCCTGATGAACCGCAGTGTGTCCGCCGAGGCGGGCAGCCGTCCCGCCACCGGCGGCGTGATCGTCCTGACCGTGGTCCCGTCAGGGCGGACGATCTTGTGGCCGACGCGGGGGCTGTGCAGGGTGCCGCCGTTGGCGATGGCCGCGTACGCCCGCGCCAGCTGCAGCGGCGTGACCAGCACGCCGCCCTGCCCGATGGAGAAGTTGGCCGCGTCGCCGCCGCGCCACACGCCGCCGCCGTGGCAGTTCTCCTTGGCGATCGCGGTCAGGTACGCCGCCCGCCCCCTGTCGGCCATCTCCGGGTAGCCCTTGACGGCCCGGCGGCAGCTCTCCGCCCGCGTCGCCTGCCACAGCGCCTTCTTCGACGCCGGGTCCGGCACCGCCCCGGCCGCCTCGCCCGGCAGGTCCACCCCGGTCGGCTTGCCGAAGCCGAACTCGCGGGCGGTCTCCTGCAGGACCTCCGAGCCGCGCTGCCACAGCTCGTCGGCCAGCCGGTAGAAGATCGTGTCGCATGACTCGACGAGCGCGCCGTGCATGGTCATCAGGCCGAGGTCGGCGCTGGCGAAGTTCCTGAACACCCGGTTGCCGACCGTGTAGCCGCTCGGGCAGTCGTAGAAGGCGCCGAGCCCGTACCCGGCCGTCGCGGCGGCCGCCACCGAGGCGACCTTCCACGTGGAGCCGGGCGCCCACTGGCCCTGCACGGCCTGCGACAGCAGCGGCAGCCGCTTGTACTCGCGGGCGGTCACGCCGTCGGTCCACACGGCCGGGTCGTAGGCGGGCAGCCCGGCCAGCGCGACCAGCCGCCCTGTCGCCGACTCCATCACCACGGCCGCGCCCGAGGTGCCGCCGCTGCCGGCCAGCGCGCGGTCGAGCGCCTGCTCGGCGATGCCCTGGATTCGGGAGTCGATGCTGGTCACGAGCGTCTCGCCGGGGACCGGCGGGTCCTGGCGGAGGGTCCTGGTGACCCGGCCGGTGTTGTCCACGGCCACCTCGCGCTTGCCTGGCCGCCCGGCCAGCTCCCGGTCGTACCCGCCTTCGAGCCCGGCGCGGCCTTTGGCGCCCTGCACGTACCCCAGGGTGTGTGCCGCCGCCGCGCCGAACGGGTAGACCCGCACCGGGCGCAGCTCCGTGCGGACGCTGGGGAAGTCCTGCTGCCGCTCGCTGATCTGCAGCGCCACCGGCACCGTGACGCCCTCGGCGACCGGGATCGGCTCGTACGGCGAGCCCTGCCAGCACGGCTGCGGCACTCGCGGCCCGCACAGCCGGACCTTCTCCGCGATCTGCTGGTACGGCTGCCCCAGCACCTTGCCCAGCCGGGTCAGCACCGCCCGCCCGCCGTCGGGCTGGTGGGCCAGCGCCACGGCGTCGACCGTGACGACCGGCCTGGTCCTGTTCGTCGCCAGGGGACGCCCGGCCACGTCGACGATCTGGCCCCGGACCGGCGGCAGCGACACCGTTCTGATCCGCACGTCGTCCGCCGCCCGCGCGTATTCGGCGCCGCTGACCACCTGCAGGAACCACAGCCTGCCGACCAGCGTGAGCACCATCGCCGTGACGACGAGCCGCAGCACGAATAATCGGGCACTAGACACGGCGCAGCACCTCCCGAGCCGGCCGCCGCCGCATCAGGACGACGCTCACCAGCGCGCCGACCACCACCGTCCAGCCCAGCGTCCAGGGCAGCGCCGCGATCACCGACGTCCACGGCTCGTCGCCGAGCGCCACGGCCGCGCCCGCCTGAAGCAGCGTGCCAAGAGCGGCGCACACGGCGCCGACGAGCAGCGGCTTGGGCTCACGCGACCGCCCTTCCGGAAGTTGCCTGCCCTCCTGCCACCGCCCGGCCAGCAGGCCGGTCACCGCCAGCGCCAGCGCCGTCCGCCCCACCGTGCCATCGGCGGGCGGCGTCACGTCGGCGATCAGCCCGCCGGCCAGCCCGGTCACGCAGCCCCAGACCGGCCCCCTGGCCAGCGCCAGCCACACCACGGCCAGCGTCACCAGGTCCGGCCCGCCCCAGGGGAACCGGTTGACCAGCAGCACCTGCAGCAGCGGAGCCGCCACCAGCAACAGCACCAGTCCCACGGCTCACCTCCCCAGCGCCGGCACGATCACCGCGACGAGGTCGAGCGCCGACAGCCGGGCGGCGGGCCGCACCAGCGCCGTGCGCGTGGCCGCGCCCGGCACGCTCTCGACGGCGCTGACCGTGCCGATGGGCACCCCGGCCACGTACGGCCGCCCGCCCGCCGAGCCCAGCGTCACCACCTGGTCGCCGACCTTGAGTGGCGCGTTCGGGTCGAACAGGCTCAACCGCAGCCGGCCCTCGCCCGGCAGCCCCGTCACCACGCCCAGCTCGCCGGATCCCGCCATGCGCACGCCCACGGACGACGCGGGGTCGGTGATCAGGGACACGGACGCGGTGGCCGGGCCGGTCCAGGTGACCTTGCCCACGAGGCCGTCGGCGTTCAGCACGGTCACGTCGCGCACGACGCCTGCCGTGGAGCCGGCGTCGATGGTGACCTTCTGCCCCTGCCCGAACCCGACCACGTGCGCGGCCACGCCCCGCTGCCGAATGTGTGCTGTTCTCGTGCCGGCGGACTGGTCGGCCCGCAGGCGCGCGTTCTCCTGCTCCAGCGCGCGCAGCTCGGCGTTCTCCCGCTCCAGGGCCCGGATCCGGCTCTCGCCGCCGACCGACCTGGTGACCGTGCCGACCGCGCTCTCGACGGCGCCGTACACGGTGGAGCCGGCCGCCCGGAGCGGGTCCAGCGGCATGACCGTACGGTCGATCGCGACGAGCAGAACACCGGCGGCGAGCACGAGCAGGACGAGCGTCCGCTTCACCGCCTCGACCAATCGGGCAGCAGGACGTCGCGCATGGCCTGGAAGCGCTCGACGCAGCGGCCCGCGCCCAGCGCCACCGAGTACAGCGGCTTGTCCACGACCTTGATCGGCATGCCGGTGGCCTGCCCCATCCGCTCGGCCAGGCCGCGCAGCAGCGCGCCGCCGCCGGTCAGCACGATGCCGTTGTCCAGCAGGTCGCCGGCCAGTTCGGCCGGGCACTGGTCGAGCGTCGCCTGGACGGCGTCGATGATGGTCTGCACCTGGTCCTCGATGGCCTCGCTGATCTGGTCGGCGCTGATCGTCGCCGTTTTCGGCAGGCCGCTGACCAGGTCGCGGCCGCGTACCGGGGCGCTGGCGTCCGGGGGGAGCGGGCGCGGCGCTGCGTCCGGTGGCGCGGCGTCCGGCTTGGGACGGGACCTGAAGGGGTTCCAGCGGTGCGGCGCGGGCGGCGGCTCCGGCTCCGCGTCGTCCGCCTCGACCGACGCCAGGCCGTCCGCGCCGATGAGCGCGCCCACCCGATGCCTGCCGCGGGGCGTGGGGTCGGCCTCGCGGACGGGGGCGGGCCGGACCACGCCCAGATCGATCTTCAGCCGCTCGGCCGTCCGGTCGCCGAGCAGCAGCGCGTGCTCTTTCTTGACGTACGTGATGATCGCCTCGTCCAGCTCGTCGCCGCCCACCCGCAGCGACTTGGCGACGACGACGCCGCTCATGGACACGATGGCGACCTCCGTGGTGCCGCCGCCGATGTCGACGACCATGTTGCCGGTGGCCTCGCCGACCTTCAGCCCGGCGCCGATCGCCGCGGCCATCGGCTCCTCGATGATGTGCACCCGGCGCGCGCCCGCCTCGTAGGCGGCCTCCTTGACCGCGCGCTGCTCGATGGAGGTGGTGCCGCTCGGCACCGCCACCACGATCCGGGGCTTGGCCAGGAACCTGCTGGGGTGCGCCTTCTGGATGAACATGCGCAGCATCCGCTCCGCCGCGTCCAGGTCCGCGATCACGCCGTCCTTGAGCGGCCTGACCGTGGCGATGTGCGGGGGAGTGCGGCCGACCATGCGCTTGGCCGCCTTGCCGACGGCCACGACGGTGTTCTTGTGCAGGTTGATCGCGATGACGGAGGGCTCGTTCAGCACGATGCCCTTCCTACGGACGTAGACGAGCGTGTTGGCGGTGCCTAAGTCGACCGCTATGTCATGACCGAGAAGACCAAATGCGAATGCCATGTGCCGCACAGCCCTTCGACCCGGGATGGGCAGGGGGACACTGCCCGCACTGGCGCTGCCCTCAGCGGTTTCACCGCAAACGGGATATCTCTGTAGCCGCCACCGTCTCCGCAGGTCAGAGCTTGATCAGCGGGTGGTGCGCCGGTCCTGCTCCGCCACCGGCTCCCTCGTCGAGCAGTCATCCCTGCCGCCGCAGCAGCCCGGTCAGCCGGTCCTCCGGCACCCGGACGGTGAACGGCGCGCAGCCGGTGCAGAAGTAGTCGCGGCCGAAGGTGAACTCCACGGCGCCCTTGCCCAGGTTGATGAGCAGGCGCTC
Source organism: Nonomuraea sp. H19 (assembly GCF_052068215.1). Lineage (NCBI taxonomy): Bacteria > Bacillati > Actinomycetota > Actinomycetes > Streptosporangiales > Streptosporangiaceae > Nonomuraea > Nonomuraea sp. H19. The sequence continues at coordinate 87,100 of NZ_JBQHCV010000016.1, forward strand.
GCTGTCCACGCTCACGGTTCTCGGGTTCTGCTCCGGCGGCATGAGGGGCCGCAGCACGTCGGCCAGCCGCCGCCGGCCCGCCGGGGTGAGCGCGGCCGGGGCGAAGATGTCGTTGACGGTCAGCGCCCGGCCCGCGGCCAGGTCGTAGGTGACCGCGCGCCCGCCCTGTCCCGCGATCGCGTAACGCACCGAGATCGCCGTGGCGTCGTTGCGCACCACGACGTAGCTGCCGCGCACGTCGCCGGTGGCGGTGGGGCTCGCGCGCAGGTTCCGCAAGGTGTCCTCGACGATCTCGGTGAGCGGGGCGATCAGGGCCGCGTTGATCCGCTCGGTGTCCCCGCCCTCGGCCCGCGGGTAGGACAGGTCGATGGTGAGCCGCGGGCGTGCCTCGTGCCAAGTGGCCGACCTGATCAGGACCTCGCCGCGGGCCGGGGTGCCCCGGACGAGCGGGGCCGCCGCCACGAGGACCAGCGCCGCGGCCCCGCACAGGAGGACCTTGCGCCGCAGTGTCACCACCAGGCCCGCGACCACGAAGGGCCCGGCGACGAGGCCCATCTGCAGCCCCTCGGGCGTCAGCGCGGCCAGCCCGCCGGCCACCACCGACAGCCCCCACAGCGTGAGCCAGGCCGAGGCGCGGCGCTCTTTGAGGTTCGCCTTCATGAACGCCACGTACGCCAGGGCGGCCAGCAGGACGACGTAGAGCGCGCCCGTGAGGTTCTCCGGCATCGGCCGGGTGACGGACAGGGCGGGCACCGCGAGGAAGACCCCGCTGTCCGGGCGTCCGGCTCGCACGCCGTACGCCTCGAACGTCCCCGCCACGACGGACAGCACCAGCGCCGCCCCGGCCGCCCGCGCCGCGATCAGCCCGCGCTCGCGCCTGCTCGGCACGTGCTCGCGGACCTGCTCCCTCCAGGCCCGATACCGTTCGCGGAGGTTCTCCCGCTCGCCCTCCAGGTCCACGATGCGCGCGAACCTGGTCACGCCGACCTGCGAATGCACCATGAACAGCAGCGCCGCGAAGATCGGCACGACCCAGGCGGTGAACTCGGCGGCCTCCGCGGCCGGCGAGATGCCCGGCAGCCGCTCACCGGTCACCGCGTGGGCGATCACGCTGCCCGCGTTCCAGGCCAGCGCCGTGGCCAGCGCGAGGGCGGCCACCAGCACCGGGTAGTCGGAGGCGGGAAAGACCCTGACGAGCTGTCCGCGTACCGCGAAGTAGACCAGGACCGCCGCCGACACCGCGAACACCACCGCCACCGCCCATAACCACACCACGGCGGTCCGGCCCAGCTCCGGGTCGGGCGGGGCGAGGAAGGCCGGCGCCCGCAGCATCACCGGGGTCCGCTCGTCGAACGTCCGGTGCGTCAGCACGGAGTAGCGCGAGGTGACGGCCAGGCAGAAGTACGTCAGCGCGACCGCCGCCCCGGCCACCACCAGGCTCCAGCGGCGATCGGGCCGGACCGGATCCGGTGCCGCGGGCGTGCGCTCCCGGTGGGGGATGACCTTCTGCAGTGCGGTGCCCGCCAGCGCGAGCAGCAACGGCGGCACGGCGACCTGAGCGGGCTCGGCGACCAGCGCCGTGCCGATGTCCTGGGCGTACTCCACCGCCCAGGCGGCGTCGAGGGGATCGGCGAGCAGCAGTTCCCGCATGCCGTGGTCGATCGCCACGACGGCCGCGTACACGATCGGGGCCGCGGACAGCGAGATCCACGCCAGCACGAACGCCCGCCCCGCCCGCCCCTCCACCGGTAATCGCCGCCGCAGCACGCTCTCCAGCGACCCGGCCGTGACGGCGGCGAGTATCACGGCCACCTGGTTGAAGTAGCTCAGGGAAAGGGGGAGCCAGGCGAGCAACGGCTGCTCGTCCCTGAGCAGCGCGCTCCATGCCACGGCCCACCCGGCCACGAGCGCGGGAACCACCCAGGCGCGGGGATGGAAAGACCGCGTGCGTTCCTTGGGCTGGGAAGGCAGCGTACGGGCCATGGCCAGGGCCGCCAGCGCGGAGACCAGCGCCGTCGACATCCCCCATGAGGCGGCGTGCTCGTGGAATCGCGTGCTGTGCAGCCGCGCCCAGACCGTGACGGCGAGCACCCCCGCGGGTCCGCCCGCGAGAATCCAGCAGACGAGCAGCCCGATCGGCGAGGCGCCGAACCCGGACCACCTGAACACGACATAGGCGCCGGCCGTCAGCGCCAGGGAGAAGCCCGCCAGGACCGCCGCGGTGATCAGCGCCGGTTCTTGGCCCGGCCCGGGGAAGACGAGCACTCCCGCGCCCGGTCGCCCCAGCAGGAACCCGCTCACGGGCGGCAGGGCGCACAGACCGGAGACGGCCAGTGCGGAGCCCGCGGCCGCGAGCAGAAACGTACGGGTCGATTTCGCCACGCCCCGTCATCTGCCCGCCACGGGGCGCGCCCCGCACGTGGTGACCGGGAAGTGGCCGGCAAGTGAGCGCTCCCGGCCCCGCGATCTTCTCGGCCAGGTCGGCCGGATGTGCCGGACCGCCTCGGGCATGATCTGGAGTGGATCGGGCAGCAGCTGCTTTGACCTGTGAAAAGGCGTTCCAGTGATCGCTGTCGCAGACCACTTCGCGCCGGATCGAGGAGGCGGGGATGAGCAGCCGATTCGAGGACGCGGCCGAGCAGCCGGTCGAGGATGTCAAGCCTGGCTTCGAGGAGGACGACGAAGGAGGTAAGGCCAACTGGGATGAGCGCGACGCGGCGTTCATGCGGCTCAAGGAGCTGAACCCAGACGACTTCGAGTAGCACGAAGGGCCAGTCCCGCGTCTTGCGGACCTGGCCCTTGGAGCTGGTCGAACATGGTGGACGATACTGGGATTGAACCAGTGACCTCTTCCGTGTCAGGGAAGCGCTCTCCCGCTGAGCTAATCGTCCTTGTGAGGTGGCGACGGGATTTGAACCCGTGTGGACGGCTTTGCAGGCCGCTGCCTCGCCTCTCGGCCACGCCACCGAGCCGGAAGCTCCGAGCGGAAGACGGGATTCGAACCCGCGACCCTCACCTTGGCAAGGTGATGCTCTACCACTGAGCCACTTCCGCATCCGCCCCGCTCGCGACCGGGGCGACGAGAGAACTCTAGCGAATCCTGGGCCAGTACCCAAACCGGAATACGCCTCAGGTGTGCCCGCCGTTGACCGTCAGGCGCTCCCCGGTGATGAACGCGCCCCCGTCCGAGGCGAGGAACGACACCGCCGCCGCCACGTCGGCGGGCGTGCCCATCCGGCGCAGCGGCACCTCTGCCTGGTAGCCGCTCTGGTCGAGGCCGGCGTGCCGCTCCACGGGGATCCAGCCGGGGGCGACCACGTTGACGGTGATGCCGTACGGGCCCAGCTCCCGCGCCCACGCCCGCGCCATCGCGTGCTGGGCGCCCTTGGCCGCGGTGTAGGCCGACATGCCGGGCAGCCCGCGGTCGACGATGTCGGAGCCGATGTGGACGATCCGGCCGCTTCGCCGTTCCCTCATGCCGGGCGCCACCGCCTGGACCAGCAGCGTGGGGCTCTTGACGAAGAAGCGGAGCTGGTCGAGGTGGTCCTCCCAGGTGAGGTCCTCCAGGGGGATGGACGGCTGGGGGCCGGTCGCGTTGGCCACCAGCACCTCCACGGGGCCGAGCCGCTCGGTGACCTGGGCGACCAGGCGCGCCACCCCGGACTCGTCGGTGACGTCGGCGGCGAAGGGCTCGGCGATGTGGCCGGCGGCGCGGATGTCGTCCACCACCTGTCGCGCGCCGGCGGCGTCGGAGTGGTAATTGACGGCGACGGCCAGTCCGTCGGCGGCCAGGCGGCGGGCGATCGCGGCTCCCAGGCTGCGCGACGCGCCGGTGACGAGGGCGACAAAGGTCATGAGAGCCGACTTTAGCCACCAAGCCGCCGCCCATGATCTGCGGACGGCTGAACAAGGGCAATCTCCGCGTTGAGTTCGCCGGCCGCCCGCGTTCGGTAAGCACACGCGTGCCGGCGGCCGTGCCGGGTAAGGGCGCGGGCGTGGGAGAACAGGATGTCATCGAGCTGCTGACCGCCCAGCACGGCCAGATCAGGGACCTGTTCGACGAGGTCGAGCAGGCGCCGCCGGACAAGCTGGAGGAGGCGTTCGGCCGGCTGACCCGGCTGCTGTGCGTGCACGAGACCGCCGAGGAGGAGATCGTCCACCCGTACGCGCGCAGGAAGCTCGACAACGGGCACGACGTGGTCGAGGACCGGCTGCGCGAGGAGAACCTCGCCAAGCGGCTGCTCCTGGAGCTCCACAAGGACGGCGTGGATCATCCCCAGTTCTGGGTACGCCTCTCCGAGCTGCGTACCGCGGTGGCCGTGCACGCGCGCGGCGAGGAGCGGTACGAGTTCGCCAAGCTGCGCGCGCACACCTCCGAGGCCGAGCGCCGGGCGATGGCGGCGGCGGTCCGGGCGGCCGAGCGCCTCGCGCCGCTGCGCCCGCGCCCCGGCACGGAGTCCGCCACCAAGAACGTGCTGATGGGGCCGCCCCTCGCGGTGATGGACCGGGTCCGGAACCTGATCAGCAAAGCCCTCGGCAGAGGCTGAGAGCATCCTTCGTCGCCAGGCGAAATGTCGGTGCATTAGCGTCGGGCGCATGGAGTACATCGCGCGTGACGCCGACATCGCGCCCGTCGCCGCGCTCATCGCGGACCCCACCCGGGCGGCCATCCTGACGGCCCTGCTCGACGGCCGCGCCCTGGCGGCCGGTGAGCTGGCCAGGGTCGCGGGCGTGAGCGCCGCCACCGCGAGCGCCCACCTGGCCAGGCTGCTCGACGGCCGGCTCGTCGACGTCGTACGCCAGGGCCGCCACCGCTACTACCGGCTGGCCGGGCACGAGGTGGCCGAGGTGCTGGAGGTGCTGGCCAGGATCAGCGCCCGCCCGCCGGTGCGGTCCCTGCGCCAGTCCCGGCAGGCCAGGCTGCTGGAGGAGGCCCGCACCTGCTACGACCACCTGGCCGGGCGGGCCGGGGTGGGGCTGCTCGACCGGCTCAGGGAGGGCGGCTACCACGTGGGGGACGAGCTGACCGGCGAGGGGGAGAGGCTGCTGGCGGGCATCGGCGTGGACGTGGCGGGCGCGCGCAGGTCGCGGCGGCGGTTCGCGCCCGAGTGCCTGGACTGGACCGAGCGCCGGGCGCATCTCGGCGGGGCGCTGGGCGCGGCGGTCACGCAGGTGCTGTTCGAGCGCGGCTGGCTGCGGCGGGGCACGGTCCCCAGAGCCGTGATCCTCACCGACGCGGGCAGGGAGGGGCTGGCGGAATTGTTCACAAGTAAGGAGCTAACATCGCTGATGCCGGTTACCTAGCAAGTGAGAGAGACGCACCATGCGCGACAACGGAGTCGTGAACGTCGGCCCGGACCCCCTGACCTTCCATGACGTGATCGAGGTGGCCCGGCACGGGGCCGCCGTCCGGCTCACCGACGACGCGGTGGCCGCCATGTCGGCCGCCCGCCAGCGGGTGGACGAGCTGGCCGAGAGCCCGACGCCCGCGTACGGCGTCTCGACGGGATTCGGGGCGCTCGCGACCCGCCACATCGACCCGGCGCTGCGTGCCCAGCTCCAGCGCTCCCTCGTACGCTCCCACGCCGCGGGCAACGGCCCCGAGGTGGAGACCGAGGTCGTGCGCGCGCTCATGCTGCTGCGCCTGCACACGCTCGCCACCGGTCACACCGGCATCAGGCCGGTCACCGCCAAGACCCTGGCCGCCCTGATCAGCGCGGGCATCACGCCGATCGTGCACGAGTACGGCAGCCTCGGCTGCTCGGGCGACCTGGCGCCGCTCGCGCACGTCGCGCTGACGCTGATGGGCGAGGGCGTCGTACGGGATAAGTCCGGAAAAATCCAACCGGCGGCCGAGGCGCTCAAGCAGGCCGGAATCGACCCCGTCGAGCTGGCCGCCAAGGAGGGCCTGGCGCTGATCAACGGCACGGACGGCATGCTCGGCATGCTCATCCTCGCCATCGACGACCTCACCGGGCTCGTCAGGACCGCCGACGTGAGCGCCTCGATGAGCGTCGAGGCGCTGCTGGGCACCGACCGGGTGTTCGCCCCCGAGCTGCAGGCCCTGCGGCCGCACCCCGGGCAGGCGCTGTCCGCCGCCAACATGATGAAGATCCTCCGGGACTCCGGGATCATGGCCAGTCACCGCGACCCGGAAGCCTGCACCCGTGTCCAGGACGCCTACTCGCTGCGCTGCGCCCCCCAGGTCGCCGGCGCCGCCCGCGACACGATCGCGCACGCCGCCACCGTGGCCGGATGGGAGCTGGCCAGCGCCGTCGACAACCCGGCCGTGCTGGCCGACGGCCGGGTCGAGTCCAACGGCAACTTCCACGGTGCGCCCCTCGCGTACGTCCTGGACTTCCTGGCCGTCGTGGCCGCCGACCTGGCCTCGATGTCCGAACGCCGCACCGACCGGTTCCTGGACGTGGCCCGCAACCACGGGCTGCCCGCCTTCCTGGCCGACGACCCCGGCGTGGACTCCGGCCACATGATCGCTCAGTACACGCAGGCGGCCATCGTCTCCGAGCTGAAGCGGCTGGCCGTGCCCGCGAGCGTGGACTCCATCCCCAGCTCGGCCATGCAGGAGGACCACGTGTCCATGGGCTGGTCGGCCGCGCGCAAGCTGCGCAAATCGGTCGACGGGCTCACCCGGGTGCTGGCCATCGAGGTCCTCACCGCCGCCCGCGCGCTGGACCTGCGCGCCCCCCTGGAGCCCGCCCCCGCCACGGCCGCCGTGGTCAGGGCGCTGCGCGAGACCGTGCCCGCCCCCGGGCCCGACCGGTTCCTGGCGCCGGAGATGGACTCCGCCGTCCACCTGGTCGCCGACGGCGGCGTGGTGGCGGCGGCCGAGTCCGTCACCGGCCCCCTAGCGTGACGATCAGGTCGACCTCCAGCAGCAGCCCCGGCATGAACAGCTTCGACACCTCCACGGTGGTGCTGGCCGGGGGCGTGCCGGTGATGTACTTCCTGCGCACCGCGCCGTACTCGCGGCGGTCCTCCATGTCCGTCAGGTACGTCCTGATGAACGCGATGTCGTCGAACGTCGCCCCCTGATCGGCCAGGATGCGCCCGATGATCTGGAAGACGTACTCGGCCTGGGCGGTCATGGAGCCCTCGCCGACGAGGTCGCCCCGCTCGTCGAAGGCCGCCTGGCCGGAGACGTAGAGCATGTCGCCGACGCGGACGGCGTGCGAGTACATGCCGTTCGTCGCCGGGACGGTCGCCACGTTGATCGGCACGGCCCGTGCGCGGGACCGTCCGCCGGCGTGGTCCACGATGGCGGTCAGGTCGCGGGTGCCCAGCCCGGCCGCCCGCGCCTCCTGCAGTCGCCGCCGGGCGGCCGTGGCCAGCGACGCGCCGTCCCACGCCGCCAGCTCCAGATCCTTGGCCGCCAGCCCGAGGGCATAGCGGGTCTCCGCGGCGGGCGCGCGCAACCGCTCCGCCAGAGCGCCGAGCGGGGTTCCGGCCAGCACGTCGATCAGGGCCTCCCGGTCCACGCCGTGCGCCTCGCCGTACGCGTACGTCTCGGCCAGCAGGACCTGCGCGGGCACCAGCGCGCTCATGACGGCGAGTTTCATGGCCGCTCCCGCCCCCAGCGGCCCGAGCTCCCGCACCGGCCCGAACACCGACAGCACCTCGCGGCAGCCCGACACCTCGCCCCCGGCCAGCACGGTCAGCGTGCCGTCGGCCGCCGGGCCCACGCTGCCCAGCACCGGCGCGTCCACCAGCGTCACCGACGGCGGCAACAGCGCCCGCAGCTCGCGCACCGCCTGCGGGCCGATCGTGGACATCTCCACCACCGTCGCGCCGGGCCGAAGCCCCGGCAGCGCCGCCGTCAGCACCTCCAGCACCGCGGCCGGGTCGCTGAGCATCGTGATGACCAGGTCCGCCCCGTCCACCGCCGCAGCGGCGGAGCCGCCGGTGCCGCGCTGCCACGTCGTGACCTCGTGCCCGGCCTGGACGAGTCGCCGCGCCATGGGGACGCCCATGCGTCCCTGTCCGAGAAAAGCAATCATGGGCCAGAGTCAATCTGGATGCGAGGTATTCCACCACCGACTAGATTGCATGCCAGCCATGCCAGATCTGAATGCCTTCGACACCGCGGCGCTCCGGCTCCTCCACGAGGTGGCCGCGAGCGGCTCCTTCACCGCCGCCGGCGAACTGCTCGGATACACCCAGTCGGCGGTCTCCCGCCGGGTCGCCGCCCTGGAGCGCGCCGCCGGAGGCCCGCTCTTCGAGCGCCTGCCCCGAGGGGTACGCCTGACGCCCGCCGGCGCCGTCCTGCACCGCCACGCCGCCGCAGTCCTCGACCGGCTCGAACGCGCGGGGGAGGACCTGGCCGCCATCCACGGCGGCCGGGGCGGGACGCTGCGCGTGGGCGCGTTCGCCACCGCGAACGTGGGCCTCGTCCCGGAGACTTTCAAGCGCTTCGCCGAGCGCCGTCCCAGTGTCGAGCTGCGCCTGGTCGAGGGGTTCACCGCGCGGCTGATGGAGCGGCTGCGCGCCGGGGCGCTGGACGTGGCCGTGATCAGCGACTACCCGTCCGGGCTGTCCGCCTACGGAGCGCGTACCGTCCTGCTGCGCGAGGACCGGCTGCTCGTCGCGCTGCCCGCCGGGCACCGGCTGGCCGGCGACGACGACGTGGACCTGCGCGACCTGGCCGACGAGAGGTGGATCGAGGCGGCGCCGCGCGGACAGCCCACGTTGCTGCAGGCCGCGTGCGCGGCCGCCGGGTTCACGCCGCGCAGCGGGCTGCGGGTGGCCGAGTGGTCGGGCAAGTTCGGGTTCGTCGCCGCCGGGCTGGGGGTGACGCTCGTTCCGGAGCTGGCCGCCCGGGCCGTACCGCCCCATCTGGTGCTGCGGCCGCTGCGCGGGCTGGCGCCCGCGCGGAAGGTGTACGCGGCTCTGCCCGAGTCGCCGCTGCCCGCAGCGTTGGAGCTCGTCAATTTGCTGGGACAATGGGACATGTGTACGACGGTTTCGCCCAGTTAGGTCACCTGTTCGCCACTGGGCTGCGGGACGTGACCTCCGACCTCGCCGCGCTCGACGGCGAGGGCTGGTGGGCCGTCGTCGTCGACTACGAGGGCAAGGTGACGTGCGCCCGGTTCGACCGGGTGCGCCGTTGGCCCCTGCCCGCACCCGCCGCACCCTGGCGCGGGCCGCGCCCCGATCAGTGGGTGAGCTCGCTCGACCGGGCCGCCTATGAGCGCGGCGTGCAGGCCATTCGTGCCTACATCGAGCAGGGCGAGGTCTACCAGGCGAATCTTTGCCGGATTTTGACTGCGCCGGTCCCGGCCGGCGCCGACCCGCTGGCGCTGGCCGCCCGGCTCGCCGCCGGGAATCCGGCACCCTATGCCGGCGTGATCCAGGTCCCCGGGCTCAGCGTGGTGTCGGCCTCGCCGGAGCTCTATCTGTCGCGCGACGGCGACGTCGTGGAGTCCAGGCCGATCAAGGGCACCGGCGCGACCGCCGGCGACCTGCTCGACAAGGACTACGCCGAGAACGTGATGATCGTCGACCTGGTCCGCAACGACCTGGGCCGGGTCGCGGCAGTCGGCTCGGTCGAAGTTCCGTCGCTGTGCGCGGTCGAGGAGCACCCCGGGCTGGTCCACCTCGTCTCCACCGTGCGCGCCCGGCTGGCGCCCGGAGCGGGCTGGCCGGAGCTGTTCGCCGCGACGTTCCCGCCCGGGTCCGTCACCGGCGCGCCCAAATCGTCGGCGCTGCGCATCATCAATGAGCTCGAACCAGCACCCCGGGGCCCGTACTGTGGGGCTGTGGGCTGGGTCGACGCCGACCGGCGCACGGCGGCACTGGCCGTGGGCATCAGGACATTCTGGATCTCGGCAGGCGAGATCCGGTTCGGCACGGGAGCGGGCATCACGTGGGGCAGCGACCCCGGGCGCGAATGGCTCGAGACCGAGCTCAAAGCAGCCAGGCTCATCGCACTGGCATCCACAGGAGGAAATGCATGAACATCCCTGTCTGGGTCAACGGGGAACTGATCGACCCCGCTCAGGCCACCGTGTCGGTGTTCGACCACGGGCTGATGGTCGGCGACGGCGTCTTCGAGACCATCAAGATCGTGAACGGCAAGTCGTTCGCGCTCACCCGGCACCTCGACCGGCTCACGCTCTCCGCCCAGCGCATGGACCTGCCCGAGCCCGACGTCGAGGCCATCTCCGACGGCATCGACAAGTGCCTGGCGGCCGCGCCGGTCTGGGGGCTCGGCCGCATCCGCGTCACCTACACCAGCGGCCCCGGCCCGCTCGGCTCCGACCGCGGCGACCAGGGCACCACCTCGGTCGTCATCGTGGACGAGCAGAAGCCGTTCCCCGCCACCGCCAACGTCGCCGTCGTCCCCTGGCCGCGCAACGAGCGCGGTGCCCTGTCCGGCGTCAAGAGCACCTCGTACGGCGACAACGCCAAGGCCCTGCTGCACGCCAAGAAGCGCGGCGGCGGTGAGGCGATCTTCGGCAACCTGGCGGGCAACCTCTGCGAGGGCACCGGCTCCAACATCTTCATCGTCCGCGACGGCCGCCTGCTCACCCCCACCCTGGAGTCCGGCTGCCTGGCCGGCGTCACCAGGGCGCTGGTGCTCGAATGGTGCGGCGGCGAGGAGACCGACGTGCCGCTGTCGGCGCTCTACGAGGCCGAGGAGGCGTTCCTGACCTCCACCACGCGCGACGTCCAGCCGATCAAGCTGGTGGACGACACGGAGCTGCCGCTGGCGCCCGGCCCGATCACCACGAAGGCCATGCGGGTCTTCGCCGAGCGCTCCGCCGCCGACCTGGACCCGTAGGATGATCTCATGCCGCACAACTGATCTTGTGCGGCATCCGTGGCAGTCGGTCCACTCGTCCTGGAGACCCCCTGCGGTGGGAGGGTTCCGCATCGTGGGCCGGCTCGGCCAGGGCAGGCATGTCCGGGGCCACCGAGCTCACTCCGCCTGCACCACGACGTACGGCGCGGCTGGCGGAGGGAACGATCTCGGCACCCGAATAGGCGCCTGCTGGCGCTGCCACGTGGGGCGGCGGCGCCGGGCGGGGCTCAGTACGACTTCTGGGTCTGGACGTTGAAGTCGTCCATCTTGACCTGCTTGGCCGGATCGGTGAGCGGATCGTTGATCCGCAGGACGTCCAGGCCCTCGTGCATGTCGCTGGAGTAGATGTAGCCGTTGTAGTAGTACGCCGACCACGAGCCCGCGATGCCGCCGCCGCCGAGCGGGCCGCGCTCGAAGTAGCCGATCTCCTTGGGGTTCGCCGAGTCGGTGAAGTCCCAGATCGACACGCCGCCCTGATACCACGACTGGACCATGATGTCCTTGCCAGGCACCGGGATCAGGGAGCCGTTGTGCGCCACGCAGTTCTCCTGCGGCTGCTGCTCCCTCGGGATCTTGAAGTAGCTGCGCCGCTCCAGCTTGCCGTCCACGAGGTCGTAGACGGCGTTGGCGCCCTTCGTTGCCGGGGTGTTGCGGTCGCAGGTGGCCTGGCCGCCGCCGCCCAGCTCGTCGCCGAACACGACCTTCGTCCCGGCGTTGTTGAACGTCGCCGAGTGCCAGATCTGGAAGTTCTCGGTGTCGGTGAGCTGCTGCAGGACCTTCGGCTGGACCGGGTCGGAGATGTCGAGCAGCACGCCGTCGCCGAAGCAGGCGGCCGCGGCCAGCTTCTTCTCCGGGTAGGCGGTGATGTCGTGGCAGCCGGAGGCGAAGTCGGAGTGCTGACGCTCAGGGAAGATATTCGGCTTCGCCACGATTTTTGCGGATTGTGGCGAATTTATCGGGACTTCTACGATCTGAATGAGTTCGTGCGGCGCCGGGCAGGTCGCCGAGTCGGGCTCGGGGCCGGGCGAGGAGACGTACACGTAAAGCTTGTCCCCGGCGGGCACCATCGTGTGGGTGTGCGAGCCGCACTCGGTCTGGACCGCGCCGACGTACTTGGGGCTCTTCTTGTCACTGACGTCGAAGATGCGCAGCCCCTCCCAGGCGCGCTCGCCGTCGCCCGCGTCGCACTCCGGGCCGCCGCGCGGCTCGTCGATGGACAGGATCAGCAGGTCGCCGTGGACGGTGACGTCGTTCTGCTGCGCGGGGCAGGCCACCTGGCTCACGATCGCCGGCTTCGCCGGATCGCTGATGTCGTAGATCGAGAACCCGCCGAAGTTCCCGACGTATGCGTAGTCGCCCTGGAACGCCAGGTCCGTGTTGAGGTCATCGTCCCCGTTGAACGGCGCGGTCCGCGGCACGTGGGCGACGTGCTCGACGTTGTCGCTCTTCATCACGTCGCCGGTGGGCGGGGCGGGCGTATTCGCTGGAGCGCTGGTCTCCTGCAGTGTGGTCGCGGGTGTCGCCGGCAACGGGCCCGCCACGCATGCGGAGACCATTAACAGCACCGTGCACAACACCGCTCCGCGCAACTTGGCAGAGATCAACGCGCATCCCCTTTGTCTCGTAGTTCACTATGGAAGCTATGCCAGCAGGTTCGTGGCCGCGTACGGTCTTCATCACAGTTATGGCGATATTTGCCCTTGCAGCCTGCTCCTCGCGGCCCTCCGGCCTACCCTCTCCCATAGGTACGGATGCGCCCGTCCTGGTGCCGGGAAGCCCAGGAGGCCCAGGTCGTACGGCGACGCCGGGGGAGCGGGTCGGGCAGACGCCAAAGCCGGCCACAGCCTCGGATGTCCGCTTCGCAGAGGCAATGATCCCTCATCACCGCCAGGCCCTGGAGATGACCTCCCTGGTGGACGAGCGCACCACCACGCCGTCGATCCGCGCCTTCGCCCGCTCGATCACGGCCGCGCAGACGCCGGAGATCAAGGCCATGACCGGCTGGCTCGCCGAGCTGGGCCGCCAGGCCCCCGCCGGGCACGAGCACGGGCAGGCGGCCGGCTACGGGATGGCGTCCGAGGAGGAGCTGAACGCCCTGCGCGCCGCCCGGGGAACGGCCTTCGACCGGCTGTTCCTGCAGCTCATGACCAAGCACCACCAGGGCGCGGTCAAGATGGCCGGTGAGGAACTGGCCAACGGGCGCGACCAGCGCATGCGGATGCTGGCAAAGGACGTGTACTCGGGACAGAGCATCGAGATCGCCCGTATGAAGCAGGTCCTGGACTCGCTGCCCGCCTAGGTCATGAGGAGGAGGGATGCTGCCGGCTCACGAAGGCCAGAGCATGTTCGTCAGCTCGGCGTCCAGGTCCATGAAATCGGTCTCGCGCCCCGCCGGCACCTTCTCGTAGGTGCGATGGAGGAACTCGGTGAGCGGGGCCAGCGGCACTTCGAAGAGCGCCTGTCCGAACGGCGAGGTGAGGCTGATGTGCAGCGTGCGCTCGCCGTCGGCGCGCGCGGGCCACACCTGCACGTCGCCGTCGCCGACACGCCGCACGATGCCCACGGTGAGCAACTCGCGGGCGAAGATCCACTCGACCGGCTCGTCGTTCCCTACGTGGAAAGCCATGCGGATGGCATACGGATCGTCGGCTGTGTAACTCAGTCCGGCGAGCAGGGGGACGGTAGTACGGTCGGGGACCACAAGCCGAAGGCCAAGCTCGGCGGAGACGGTGGTGCTGTTCATCGTCAGCCAAACCTTTTCGTCGTAGGTCCCCTCTTCGGGGCTTTCACTGCTCTGACGGACTTCGTCCTGAGCTATGACGCGGAACGAAGAAACCTCTAGGAAAGATTCCGCTTCAGGGGCCTTCTGTAACGCACATCACAGCTGGACATTTAGGCATCTACCAGGCTAAACGGCATCAATCGGGTCGCATTTGCAAGGGTTTTGCGTCTTGTGGATCTTGTTCCAGCGGGCCGACCGTGAACGTTCTTCCTGAAGATCGCGATCGATGCCTTCCGGAACACGACGATCGTATGCCACCGACCCCTGCTGCCGGTGGGCAACCGCCGCCTTTCACCCGAATCCCTCCCCTCGCCCTCGCCTGCCAACCCCTCCGGATCGCGCTTTCGCTTCGCCAGCACGTGCCAGAGTGCGGTATGGTTTTCCACGTCGGCACCGCGAGGACCGGCAGGGCGGGCGATTAGCTCAGCGGGAGAGCGCTTCGTTCACACCGAAGAGGTCACTGGTTCGATCCCAGTATCGCCCACCGAACTCAAGGGCCACATCCCAACACGGGAGTGGCCCTTTTGATCTTCCAAGTGACTAACTGAGCAACTGTCCCGCTCCACGGTCGTTACCTGGAAAGATCCGATCCATGACGGTCGCGCCATCCTGGCTGCCATCGACCCAGGCAAGCCCACAGGCCGCCTCCTCCGCCGTAAGCCCGGCTGTGACCATTGGCGTCCAATGGCTGCGGAAAGTGCGCGGGCGAACGTATGCGCGAAGCCGGGCCTGCGCCTCCGTCGCCGGCCCGCTGCCGCGTCGCGGTGGGTCGATGGCGGACGGGATGGACAGGTGTTGCCGGTCGCGCTGTAGAGCGTGAAGAGCGCCAACTTCGACACATAGAGTGGGAATCCGCACGGACATTCTCCGATCCGCCGGGCTGTGGAACTACCACACGTCATCACCGCAGGAACGAGAGCGCGTGAACATACTCATCATCCTCGCCCTCGTAGCCCTTCTCGCAGGCGCCGTCCTAGCAGCCACCCAGAAGGTGTGGCCCATAGCCCTGCTCTGCCTCGGCCTGTTCCTCGCCGTCCTCGCCGACGCCGGCGTCATCCCGAGCTAGGCCGCCCCAGGTTGTTCCGGCACACGCCCACGGCGGACGCGCCGAACAGGCCGAAGCCAAAGCAGGCGGCAGAGGACGAGGTGTCGATTTTCCGTGCCAGTCGTTCATCATCGTTGTGGGAGGTTGCGATGAAGTTTGCACTGCTGTTGTTCGATCCCGAGGGTTACTGGGAGCAGGTCTCCGAGGAGCAGATGAAGGCGGCGATCGAGGAGCACGCGGCATTTGCGCGGTATCTGGAGGAACGAGGGGTCGCGTTCTCGGGGGAGGCGTTCAAGCCGGGCACGGAGGCGCGGGCGTTGCGCCGGTCAGCCGGCGGCGGCGTCGAGGCCGCCGACGGGGCCTTCATGCCTCTGGCGCAGGACCTGGCCGGCTTCTACCTGGTGGAGTGCGCTGACTTGGGCGAGGCCGAGGAGATCGCCCGGCACTGCCCGACGGGGGCGGGGATCGAGATCCGGCCTGTGTGGCAGGCGCCGGCGTGATCTGCCTGAGCCTTACGGGTCCAGGGCTCGGGAGCTCATGAGCGCGAGCCGTGCCTGATGGCCTGGCGGACGACGGCCGGGCGCATCAGGGCGGCCGGCGGGTCCAGGAGGCCGACGACGCGGGCGAACGCGATCGCGCATGACGGATCGCGGGTGGCCGCGCGCTGCACCCGCCCGACGTACCGGCCGATCAGCCGGGAGGCCAGGGGCGGCTCGCCGGGGACGCCGGGGAAGGCCAGGTCCGCCGAGAGGGCGAGCTGCCAGACGGGTTCGGTGACGCGCAGGGCGGCGCCGAAGTAGCGGCGTTCCAGGTCGTCGCGGCCGCGGGCGAGGGTGTCGCGCAGCGCGACGGCGTGCAGGGCGGCGGCGCTCATGCCCTGGCCGTACAGCGGGTCCACGCTGCAGATCGAGTCGCCGGCCGCGATCAGGCCGCGGGGCAGGCGGCGCAGCCGGTCGAAGCGGCGGCGTACGGCGTTCGGGAAGCGGGCGGGGACGATCTCCGCGGGCGGCGGAGCGGCGCGTAAGGCGGGGAGCACGTCCGGCATCGACGGCGGGACCACGGTGGCCACGTAGTCGAGGAAGCCGTCATGGTCGGTGGGCGGGTGGTCGCCGCACATGCCGCCCGCGCTCAGGATCCACCGCTCGCCCTCGACGCGGAACAGCGCGATGCCGCGCGGGTTGGCCGGCGTGCTGCCGATGAGGATCAGCAGGTCGCCGCCGAAGGCGTCATCCGGCAGGTCGAGGTAGCAGGTGGCGTACCCGACGTCGACGGCGACCTCCTCGACCGCAGGCCGGTCGAATCCGCTCTCGCCCAGCCACACCGCGGCCCGGCCGGCCCGGCCCATGGCGTCCACGACCAGGTTCGCGTCGAGCGTGCGGTCCTCGCCCGGCCGCCCGATCCGGGCGCCCGCCACCGCGTCCGCGCGGAAGACCGGCCCGACGGCGTCCCAGCCGTCCAGCAGCTCCACGCCGGGCAGCGCGAGCAGCCGGCGGCGTACGTGATCCTCCAGGAACGGCCGGGTCAGGGCCAGCCCTTGGCCCGGCATCGGGGTCCGGCACATCAGGTTCCCGCCGAGCACCATGCGGGCCTGCACCAGAGGCCGGTACGTGACGGCGCCCGCCGCCACCATCTCCTCCACCACGCCGGGGAACAGCTCGTCGATGATCTCCTGGCCGCGCGGCAGGAGCGCGTGCGCGTGCCTGCCCTGCGGCACCCCGCGCCGCGGCCCCCGCGTCAGCCGGTCGCGTTCGACGACCGTGACCCGCTCGAACCGATCGGCGAGCACGCGCGCGGACAGCAGCCCCGCGAGCCCGGCCCCGAACACCACCGCATGATCCATTGGGCCAAGATCTCTCAGGAACGCCATTCTGCCAAGCCCTGATCATTTACTCTGGGCGATGTGTCCGAAAACGAGGCAGGACTTCCTGGAGTCGACCCGCGTGTCCCGAACCCGGCCCGGATCTACAACTACTTTCTGGGCGGCAAGGACAACTTCGCCGCCGACCGGGCGGCCGCGGAGGCGGTGCTCGCGATGGCGCCCGAGGTGCGCGTCGCGGCCAGGGAGAACCGGGAGTTCCTGGTACGGGCCGTCGACTACCTGACGCGGGGGGTGGGCATCCGGCAGTTCGTGGACATCGGCGCCGGGATCCCCGCCGAGCGCCCCGTGCACGAGGTGGCGCAGGCCGTCGATCCCGACGCCAGGGTCGCGTACGTGGACAACGACACCATCGTGCTCAGCCATGCCCGCGCGCTGCTGGACAGGGGGCGCGGCACTGCGGTCGTGGGCGGGGACGTGCGCGAGCCCGAGGCCATCCTGGAGGCCCCCGAACTGGCCGGGCTGATCGACGTCGGCCGGCCGGTGGCCGTGATCCTCATCGCGGTCCTGCATTTCGTGCCCGACTCCGACGATCCGGCCGCTCTCGTGCGGCGGCTGGCGGATCGGCTGCCCTCGGGGAGCCACGTGGTCATCACGCACCTGTCCGATGGGGGCGTGCCCGACGACCCGCGCATCGCCGCCACGCGGGAGCTTTATCGCGGAGGGCTGCATTTCCGGCCGCGCAAGGAGATCGAGGCGCTCTTCGACGGGCTCGAACTCGTCGAGCCGGGCCTGGTGGGGGTCGGCGAGTGGCGCCGCGCAGGCGCGGGCGGGACGTCGTGGTGGCTCGCCGGGGTCGCCCGCAAGGCCTGACGTCCGGTCAGTCACCACGGCCACAGAGGGGTGGGGCGGTCACGGCCAGTGCTGGACGCCGCCGGCCGATCGGGTGAGGAGGGACGTTGAGAGAGCCATCGGGCGAGCTGATGAGGGCCGTGGCGCAGGCGTACGGGCTGGGGGAGCCGCTCGGCCCGCCGGTGTACGCGGCGCGCGGCGAACTGGGGCGGATCTGGCGCCTGGACACCGGGCGCGGTTCGTGGGCCGTCAAGGAACTGCTCGTGCCCGCCGAGGAGGCGGGCGCGCGGAAGGACGCGGAGTTCCAGCTCGCCGCCAGGAAGGCGGGTGTACGACTGCCGCGGCCCGTCATGACGGCGGACGGCGACGTGCTGTTCGACGGGGGGTGGCGGGTGTACGAGTGGGTCGACCTGGCGGACGGCGACGTGGTGACGGGGGCCGAGCTCGGCATCGTGACGGCCGGGCTGCACGGGGTGGGGCATCCGGCCGGGGGACCGGCGGACCCGTGGTTCTCCGAGCCCGTCGGGCGTTCCGGGTGGGAGGCGCTGGCGGCGGCCGGTGGTGAATGGGCGCCGGCGCTGGAGCGGGCCCTTCCCGATCTCCTCGCGCTGGACGCTCTGGTGACGCCGCCCGGCCGGGAGTCCCTCACCACCTGCCACCGCGACGTCAACGTCGAGAACGTGCGCCGCGCGGCCGACGGCGGCGTGGTCGTGCTGGACTGGGAGAACTGCGGGCAGGCGCGGCCGGCGTGGGAGCTGGCGAAGATCCTGGTGGAGCTTTCGCCGGCGGACGCGGTCACGGCATACCGCGCCTATCGGGCCGCGGGCGGGCCCGCGACGGTGGCCGAGCCGGTCGACTTCTCCATGGCGATCGCCGAGCAGGGGCATCTCCTGGAGTTCTACGCCAGGCGCGCCCTGTCCCCGGCGGAGTCCGAGGAGAACCGGGCCAGGGCCCGCGCCCGGCTGAGCACGATGCTCGACCGGCCGCTGACCCCGGCGAGGATCGACGCTCTGCTGGCCGCACTCTGAGCCGTCGAGCTGCGCGGGCGCGCACGGAGAGGGCTGCGCGGGCGCGCACGGCGACGGCTCACCGGCCGCGCAGGATCAGCCCCAGTCGCCGGCGTTGCCGCTTGGCCTGCCACGCCGCCCGCTCGTTGGCCTGCGGGAACGGCTGCCCGGGCACGGGCACGCCGAGGAACGCGCACAAAGGCCCCCACCCCTCCCCGACGTCGAACACCAGCAGCCGCTCGGCCGGGATCGCCGCCTTCACCTCGGCGAGGTGCCGGTCGAAGACGCCGAGCACGTGGTCGCGGTCGCCGATGCGGCCGTCGAAGACGCGGTCCATGATGGTGGCCCTGGCCATCCGCGGGTAGAGCGCGAAGTCGGGGGCCCGCCGCGCCACCAGCCGGCGGATCACCCGGCGGTGCAGGGGCAGCGGGCGCCGCTCGGCCAGGGCGCTGCGGAAGATGGTCTCGCTGACGCTGTCGTACCAGCGCTCCGGGTCGCGGACGGTGAGGATGACCTTGGCGTCGGGGTAGTGCGCGGCCAGCTCGCGCCAGTAGGCGGCGGCGGGCCAGTCCAGCGCCGACCGGAAGCCGGCGAACACCGCGTCCCAGTCGCGGGAGCCGCCCTCGCCGACGTCGAGCCACTGGCGCACCCGGTACGGCTCCGCGATGACCGCGGACATGTGGTAGCAGGGGCCGTACCCCAGCAGTTCGAGTGACGCCTTCAGCGAGCGGGTCCCCGTCCGCCCGAACCCCGCGCCGATCACCTTCACGTCGCGCTCACCACCCGTACGTTTCTGATCCGGCTCTGATCTGGGCTGTCTAGCGTCACGGTGAATCCGGTTATATGACGAAGTTCCGGAAAAGCCCAGAGGGGAGCCGTACATGCCTGAACCGCTCTTCCCGCATCCCCTGCTCGACGCGCTGCGTGCCGCGCCCGGCACGCCCGCCTTCGAGCACGCGGGCAGGATCGTGTCGCGAGGCGAGCTGCTCGATCTGATCAGGCGGCTGGCGGGCGCGATGGCGGACGCGGGCCTCGGCCCTGGGCGGGCGGTGGCCGTGCGCACCGCCGTCACCCCCGAGGCGTTCGCCGCCCACATGGCCGCGCACGCGCTCGGCTGCCGCGTCGTGGGCATCCGCCCCGGGTACACCCCCGCCCAGCTCGCCCACATGCTCGGCATGGACGTCGACGCCGTGCTCGTGGACCCGGCCACGGCGGCCCCGGAGCTGTCCGGCAAGCAGGTGCTGTCGCTCGGCCCCTGCCCGGAGGCGGCCGATCTGCTGGCGTACCCGGACGACGGCCGGCCGCTCACCGTGTCGGCGCGTCCCGGCGACGTGGCCGCGCTGGTGTTCACCAGCGGCAGCACCGGGCGACCCAAGGGCTGCGCGATCACCTACCGGGCGCTCACGGAGCACTGGTCGTGGCAGCCGGGCGTGTGGTCGCCGGTTTCCACCGCCCTCGCCCGGCACTTCGAGCGCTACCTGCTGTTCGGCACGCTCTCCAGCATCGTCGTGCTGGAGTTCGTGGGGCTGTGCCTGCTGGGCGGCGGCACCGCGGTGATCCCCGAGGACGACGGGCGGCCGCTGTTCCCGTATGCGATCGAGCGGCACCGGATCACCGGCTCGATCGTGACCGTGCCGCGGCTGTACCAGATGCTGCGGCTCCTGGAGGAGGACGCGGCCGACGTCGGCAGCCTGCGGGCGCTGATGGTCTCCGGCTCGCCGATCAGCGCGCGGCGCCTGGCGGCCGCGGTGGAACGGCTGGGGCCCGTCGTCTACGTCGGATACGGGCAGACCGAGGCGAGCAACATCTCCATGCTGACCCCGGAGCACATCACCGCGGGCCGCGGCCTGGGTTCGGTGGGCCTGCCGCATCCCATGGTCGAGATCAGCGTGCGCGACGGGGACGACCGGGAGCTGCCGAAGGGGCGGACGGGCGAGATCCACGTGCGCAGCCCGTACGTGATGTCCGGCTACTGGGGCGACGAGGCGCAGACCCGCGACACGCTCAGGGACGGCTGGATACGCACCCGCGACCTCGGATACGTGGACGAGGACGGCTTCCTGCACCTGGAAGGGCGCTCCCGGGACGTGATCCTGGTCAACGCCCTCGTCGTGTACGCCGGCCCGATCGAGCGCGTCCTGAACGCCCACCCCGACGTCGACGAGGCGTACGCGGCCGGCGCGCCCGACGAGGACACCGGCGAGGCCGTGCACGCGTTCGTCGTGCCCGCGGCGGGCCGGACCCCGGACCCGGCCGCCCTGTCCGCGCTGGTCAAGGCCGAGCTCGGCGAGGACAGCGGGCCCAAGACGATCACGGTGGTGCACGACGTGCCGATCGCCGCCAGCGGCAAGCCCGACAAGCGCGCCCTGCTGGCCCGGCACGGTCAGACCGCTCTCTGAGCAATTTCTGAGAATTGTCCGCCAACACTGATGTTGTCCTTTCAACCACATCGTTGTGATGGAGGCGTCAGTGCCGGACAAGGCCCTCGACTACCTGGTGATCGGCGCGGGCCCGGCGGGCCTGCAGCTCGGGTACTACCTGCAGAAGGCCGGGCGCGAGTACCTGATCCTCGAAGCGGGCCCCGCCCCGGGCCAGTTCTTCCGCACCTTCCCGCGCCATCGCACGCTCATCTCGATCAACAAGAAGCACACCGGATGGGACGATCCCGAGCTCAACCTCCGGATGGACTGGAACTCGCTGCTGTCGGACGACCCCGGCCTGCTGTTCACCCGCTACAGCGACCGGTACTTCCCGCACGCCGACGACATGGTCCGCTACCTCGCCGACTTCGCCGAGTCGACGGGGCTGCGCATCGCGTACGACGCCCGCGTGGCCCGCGTCGCCCGCCCCGGCGGTGACCATCGCGGACCGTTCGTGGTGACCGACGAGCACGGCCGCACGTACGAGGCGAAACGGGTGGTCGTGGCGACCGGCGTCAGCCGCCCCAACATCCCGCCCATCCCGGGCATCGAGACCGCCGACCTGTACGGCACCGCCTCCGCCGACCCGGCCGACTACGTCGACCGGCGGGTGCTCATCATCGGCAAGGGCAACTCCGCCTTCGAGACCGCCGACAACCTGATGGAGACCGCCGCCGTCATCCACGTCGCGGGCCCGAACTCGGTGCGCATGGCCTGGCGCACCCACTACGTCGGCCACCTGCGCGCGGTCAACAACAACCTGCTCGACACCTACCAGCTCAAATCCCAGAACGCCCTGCTCGACGGCGACGTCCGGCGCATCGAACGCCGGCCCGACGGCTCCTATCTGGTGACCGTGGCCTTCGCCCGCGTCGACGAGGTCACCAAGGACATCCCGTACGACCGCGTGATCGTCTGCACCGGCTTCCGCTTCGACGCCTCGGTCTTCGCTGACGAGTGCCGCCCCGAACTGATGATCAATGGCAGGTTCCCGGCGCTCACCCCCGCCTACGAGTCCGCCAACGTGCCCGATCTCTACTTCGCGGGCACGATCACCCAGTCCCGCGACTTCAAGCAGGGCACCAGCGGCTTCATCCACGGCTTCCGGTACGGCGTGCGCGCCCTGCACCGCATCCTGGAGTCCCGCCACCACGGCGTCCCGTGGCCCGCCAAGATGCTCGCGGCCCAACCGGGGCCGCTCGCGACCGCTGTCATCGACCGGGTCAACCGCACCTCGGCCCTGTGGCAGCAGTTCGGGCTGCTGGCCGACGTCATCGTGCTCGACGGCGACGGCATCGCCCGCTACCTGGAGGAAGTGCCGTACGACCTGGACGAGCCGATCGGCGACCACGGCCACTTCGCGATCACCCTGGAGTACGGCCCCGACCACGACAAGGCGGACCCGTTCGACATCGCGGTCGCCCGCATCGGCCAGAGCGACTCCGCCCGCGCCCACGAGGGCCACTACCTGCACCCCGTCGTACGCCACCACCGGCCGGGACGGCCCGTCGTCACCCACCACATCACCGAGAACCTGGAGAACGAGTGGACCTCCGAGGAGATCCACGTCGAACCCCTCAGGGCCTTCTTCGCCCGCCAGACCGCGACCGTCCCGGTGTGATCATGGACCTGGCGACCCTGCGCGAGTTCGAGGCCGAGGCTCGCGCCCGCCTCGACCCCGCGCACTACGACTACTTCGCCGGCGGCGCCGGGGACGAGGTCACGGTGCGGGCCAACGAGGCCGCGTTCGGCCGGCTCGGCCTGCTGCCGCGGGTGCTGCGCGGCGTGACCAAGCTCCAGACCGGCATCACCCTGCTCGGCAGCCGCGCGGCCATGCCCGTGCTGATCGCGCCGACCGCGTTCCACCGGCTCGCCGACCCCGAGGGCGAGCGGGCCACGGCGCGGGCCGCGGCGGCGGCGGAGACCATCATGATCGTCAGCATGGCCGCGACCGTCGCCATCGAGGACGTGGCCGCCGCGGCGCCCGAGGCCGAGCTCTGGTTCCAGCTGTACATCCAGCCGGACCAGGCCTTCACCGGGAAGCTCGTCCGGCGGGCCGCGGCGGCCGGGTGCAAGGCGCTGGTCGTCACCGTGGACTCGCCCGCGCTCGGGCGGCGCGAGCGCGATCTGCGCAACGGCTTCCACGACCTGCCCGGGCACCTGTGCTGCGAGAACCTGCGTGACGGGGCTCGCGGCGGCCGGGTGCGGCCTGTCGTCATGGCGCCCGAGCTGTCGTGGGAGCACCTCGACCGGCTCAGGGACATGACGTCGCTGCCGATCGTGCTCAAGGGCATCACGCACCCGGCCGACGCCCGGCTCGCGCTCGACCACGGCGCCGCCGCGATCATGGTGTCCAACCACGGCGGACGGCAGCTCGACACCGTGCCCGCCACGATCGACCTGCTGCCGGACATCGTGGCGGCGGTCGGCGGCGCCGTACCCGTCCTGCTGGACGGCGGCGTGCGGCGCGGCACCGACGTGCTGAAGGCCCTGGCGCTCGGCGCCGCCGCGGTCGCGGTCGGCAGGCCGGTGCTCTGGGGGCTGGCGGCCGGCGGCGAGCGGGGCGTCGGCCGCGTGCTCGGCCTGCTGCGCGCGGAGGTCGAGCACGCCCTCACCCTGTGCGGCTGCGCGTCGATCCACGACCTGGACCCGGGAATGGTGCGACGGTCATGCTGATCGCGATCCTGCTGGCGATCGCGGTGCTGGCGAGCCTGCCGTGGTGGCTGCCCGCCCGCATCGTGGCGCTGCGCGTACGCGTCTTCAACCGGATCAACGGCCAGGAGGACATCCCCGTGCCCGGCGACCTGGTCGGCGTCGACCGGTTCAAGGAGGTCTACTCCCATCCGGCGGCCGGCGGGCGCAGCAAGGGCGCGGCGCTGTCGGACCTGTTCTGGTACTGGCTGTCGCCGGGCCCGGAGATGCACCAGGAGCACCTGGAGGCGGGGGAGACCTACGACGCCGTCGCCCGCACCACGCGCGCCCTGCTGGCCGTGCCGCGGGCCGAGGCCGAGGAGCTCACCCGCCGCTGCGCCGCGCGTACGCTCGGGGACGCGCGGGGCCTGGTCCGGCTGCGTGACCTGATGATGCCGCTCTGGGCGGAGTTCTACTACGAGCTCGTCTTCGCCGCGCCGTGCCCGCGCGAGGCCCGCGACCTGATCGTCGGCAACGCCGACGACGTCGTCACCGCGCTCAAATGCTGCGGCCTGCGGCACATGGAACGCCGCCACCGGCTCACCCGCTACCTGCTCGGCCGCCTGCCCCAGGTGCGCGTCCCGCTCCCGCCCGGCCTGTCGCCCCAGGAGCAGGCCTTCTACCTGCAGGGCGCCTTCTTCAACACGGCCGTCGTGCAGATGTCGGAGGCCATGGCCCACCTGCTGATGGTCCTCGCCCAGCACCCCGGCGTGCAGGACAGCGCCCGCCACGCCGACGACCGCCACCTCGACCACGTGATCGCCGAGGCCATGCGGCTCTATCCGCTGTTCGGCATCGCCCACCGCATCACCACCGGCGACATCGAGCTCGAGGCGCGCACCACGATCCCGGCCGGCTCGGTGCTCTGCTTCGACTACCCCGAGTTCCACCGCACTGGGCATCCGGACCCGGACCGCTTCGACCCCAGCCGTTTCCACCGGCCCGCCAGGGAGCTCAACCACATCCCGTTCGGCGTCGCCGCCAACCGGCCCTGCCCGGCCTGGCGGCTGGCGCCGATCACCATGCGGGCCGCCACCCGGGAGATCCTCGCCCGGTACGCCCTCGCCTCCACCGCCGCGCACACCCGGTCCCTGCCCAACCGGGGACCGTGCCTGCTCACCCCGCTGGACGCCCCCGGACCCGCCCGCGCCGCGCTGGCGTGGATGCGCGTGCGCGACCGCTGGGAGGACGTCTGGCGCAGCCTCGTCCAGCTCGTTCTCGGCACCTACATGGTGTGGGACGCGCGCCGGCGACGACTGTGCGAGCGCCACTTCGCCGCATGCCCCGTCACCCATCGCTGAGCGGAGAACGCTATGCTCCTCCTGGCCCAGGTAGCGGCCCCCGACCCGAACCTCGCCCTCATCCTCAAGGTCCTGCCCGCCCTCGTCGTCATCCTGCTCGCCGCGGCCCTCTGCGGCCGGCTGGCGCAAATGGTGATGCAGCCCCGCGTGCTCGGCGAGATGGTCGCCGGCGTGCTTCTCGGGCCGACGCTGTTCGGCTGGCTGTTCCCCGAGGCCCAGGCGGCGCTGTTCCCGCCCGAGGTCAGGCCGGTCCTGTACGTGCTGAGCACCATCGGGCTGACCCTCTACATGTTCCTGGTCGGCGCGGGGCTCGATCACAGCGCGCAGACCCCCGGCGAGGTGCGCAAGGCCTCGGTTCTGGCCGCCTCGGGGATCGTCCCCTCGCTGCTGCTCGGCTTCGGCGCGGGACTGGTGTTACACGGCCTGCTCTCCCGCCCCGACGTCAGCCCGGTTCAGTTCGCCCTGTTCGTCGGCGGCGCGTTGTCCCTGACCGCGTTCCCCATGCTGGCCAGGATCCTGTACGAGCGCGGCCTGGAGAACTCGCCGATCGGCCGGCTCACCCTGGTGGCCGCCTCCATCGACGACGCCCTGGCCTGGTGCCTCCTGGCCGTCCTGTCGGCCATGCACCTCGGCGCCGGCCCCGCCGGGGCGCTGCCCACCATCGCGCTGACCGCCGTGTTCGCCGTCGTCATGCTCAAGGTCGTCGCCCCCATGCTGCGGCCCATGGGCAGGACCGTCGCGCGCACCGGACGGCTCGGCCCCACCGCCATGTACGCCGTCATCCTCATCCCGCTCACGGCCGGCTGGCTGACCGACTGGATCGGCGTGTACTCCGTCTTCGGCGGCTTCTTCGCGGGCCTCGCCATGCCCCGCGATCCGGCCTTCCGCGAGGCGCTGCACGGCCGCATGATGGAGGTCGTCTCGACCCTGTTGCTGCCGGCGTTCTTCACCTTCTCCGGGCTGAACACCCACCTCGGCGGCATCGCGGGCGGCGCGATGCTGCTGGCGTTCGCCCTGATCCTGGCGGCCGGGTTCTGCGGCAAGTACTTCGGCTGCGCGCTGTCGATGAAGGCACTCGGATTCGGCTGGCGGGAGTCGTACGCGGTCGGGGCGCTCATGAACGCCCGTGGGCTGATGATCCTCATCTTCATCAACATCGGCCTGGCCCAGGGGATGATCACGCAGGAGCTGTTCGCCATGCTCGTGCTCGTGGCCGTGCTCACCACCGCCGCCGCGCTGCCGCTCTACAAGCTGGCGTTGCCGGAACGCCTCGAACGCGCGCGAAAGCTTCAGTCCGCCGGCGAACTCGTCCGGTCCAATTCCACATAAATTCGCAGATCAGGCCCTTTCTCGCGGTTTTACCGCGAGTCCAGCGGCGAAGTGGACCTGGTAATTCTCCGTCGGTGATGCAAACGTGGTCTGGTGGTTCGGACATCCGGCACGGCCGACCCGCCCTCCCGTCGGCTGCTGCTCATCGAAGACGACCGCGAACTGGGGGACATGCTGATCGGCCTGTTCACCGAGCAGGGCTACACCGTCGACCTGGCCCTGGAGGGGCAGCGCGGACTGCATCTCGGGCTGAGCCGCGCCTACGACGTGCTCATCCTCGACCGCGGCCTGCCCACGCTCAACGGGATCGACCTGCTGCGGCGGCTGCGCCGGCAGGCGGTCACCACGCCGGTGCTCATGCTCACCGCCTTCGGAGCGGTCGCCGACCGGGTCGCCGGGCTCGACGCGGGCGCCGAGGACTACCTGGTCAAACCGTTCGACGTGGACGAACTGCTGGCCAGGGTGCGGGCGCTGCACCGCAGGAACCTCGACCAGGCCACGCTGCTGCCGCTCGGCGATGGCTGGCTGGACGCCGAGGCGCACCTCGTGCGGCTGCCGAGCGGGGAGCAGGTGAGGCTGTCGGGACAGGAGTGCCGGCTGCTCAGCGCCCTGGCCACGCGGCCGCGGCAGGTGCACACCCGCACATCGCTGCGGCAGCGCGTCTTCGACGGCGCCGAGAAGGAATCGATCGTGGACACCTACGTCTACTACCTGCGCAGCAAGCTGGGAGCGAAGGTCGTGAGCACCGTGCGAGGCGTGGGGTACCGCCTGGGTGGGCTGTGAACGGGCACCGGCACGCGCGGCGAGGGCGGGCGGATCCGGACCAGCGCCTGCTCGTCCGCGCCCGGCGCAGGCTCACCGCGCAGGTGGCGGGGGCGATCTCGGTGGTGCTCGCGCTCGTCGGCGTGCTGATCCTCTGCTTCATGGTGCACGAGCAGGACGCCTCCGCGCGGCGCGAGCTGTCCGCCGCCGGCCGGGCCCTCGTCGCCCACCCGCCGCCCTGCGTGTGGTTGTTCGAGCTCCGCGGCGGGACCGTACAGAGCTCTCCGGGCGCCCCGGTGTCGCTGCCGGTACGCGCGGAGCTGGACCGGATCGCCCGCGGCGGCGCGCCGCGGGTCACGGAGGCCGAGGTGGCCGGTCGCGGTTACCTCGTCCGCACCCAGCGCCGCGGCGACGCGATCGTCCAGGCCGTGATGGACCTGCGCTACCAGGCCGCCGAGCGGAACAGGCTGCTGCGCACCCTCGCCATCGCGGAGATCGCCGGGCTGCTGGCCGCGTTGTTCGTCGGCCAGGTCGTCTCCCGCCGCGCGATCGCCCCGCTGGGTGAGGCCCTGGCCCGCCAGCGCCGCTTCTCCGCCGACGTCAGCCATGAGCTGCGCGCCCCGCTCACCCGCCTGAACACCCGCGCCCAGCTGCTCGCCCGCAGGATGCGCGGCGGCACGGACCCGATCCTGCTCATCGACGAGGTGGACCAGCTCGTGACCGGCAGCAGGCAGCTCGGCGAGGTGGTCGAGGACCTGCTGCAGTCGGCCCGGTTCCAGCGGCTGCGCCGGCCCTTCGGCCCGGTGGACCTGGCCGCGCTGGCGGCGGAGGCGGTCGTGGCCGAGAACGCCCGCGCGCAGGCCCAGGAGGTGACGATCGAGCTCCGCTGCGAGGGCGCCGGCGACCACGTCGTACGCGGAGTGGAGTCCGCGCTCCGCCGCGTGCTCTCCGCCCTCCTGGACAACGCGCTCGGCCACACGGGGCCCGGCGGCCACATCTGGGTGACCCTCTCCAGCGAACCGGACGTGGTCCGGCTCGCCGTCCGTGACGACGGCGCGGGCCTGGACCCGGGCGACACCGAACGCCTCTTCACCCGGTTCGTGGGGGGCGGCTTCGGGCTGGGGCTGGCGCTCGTACGGGAGGTGGTGGAGGGCCACCACGGCACCATCACCGCCGACGGGCGGCCCGGAGCGGGGGCCGTCTTCGTGGTCCGGCTGCCCGCGGACGCCGCCGGGCCGCCGTCTCGTCCGCCGGGCGAGCCGGAGCCGGCCGGCCGGTCGGCGCGGGAACCCGCGTAAGCGTTTCCTGGCGGGGTAGCCGGGACCGGATGCGCATCGAGGACTGGTTCCTCACCGAGGAGGAGCGAGGCAACCCGGCGACCGGGCTGGAGCCCTGGTCGGCCGGCAACGACGTGCGCCCGCTCGTGCACGGCGCCGCCTACTTCGCCGAGCTGAACGCCTGCCTGGCCGAGCTGGGCAAGGACGACCTGCTGCTGTTCGCCGACTGGCGCGGCGACCCCGACGAGCGCCTCGCCCCGGACGGGCCCAGCGTGGGCGCGGCGATGGCGGCCGCGGCCGAGCGGGGCGCCCTGGTACGCGGCCTCATCTGGCGCTCCCACCTGGACCAGCTGCGCTTCAGCTCGGCCGAGAACCGCCACCTGGGTGAGGACATCGAGGCCACCGGCGGCCAGGCCCTGCTGGACACGCGCACCAAACCGGGCGGCTCCCACCACCAGAAGTTCGTCATCCTGCGCCACGACCGCGACCCGGCCAGGGACGTGGCCTTCGTGGGCGGCATCGACCTGTGCCACAGCCGCCGCGACGACGTCACGCACGAGGGCGATCCGCAACGCGCGCCGATGCCGGCCGTCTACGGCCCCCGCCCGCCCTGGCACGACGTCCAGGTCGCCATCCGCGGCCCCGCGGTGGCGCACGTGGCGCAGGTGTTCTGGGAGCGCTGGGCGGACCCGGCCCCCGAGTCCCGCGACCCGTTGCGGCGGCTGCGCGACCACCTCCAACGCCTCGACGACGCTCCCGCGCTGCCCGAGCCCGGCCCGCCCCCGCCGCCCGCCGGCCACCACAATGTGCAGCTGCTGCGCACCTATCCGGCCAGGCGCCGCGGCTACCCGTTCGCCCCTCACGGCGAGCGCAGCATCGCCCACGCCTACCGCAAGGTGCTGGCCCGCGCCCGCTCACTGATCTACCTGGAAGACCAGTACCTGTGGTCGACGGACGTGATCGAACCGTTCGCCGAGGCCCTGGAGCACCGGCCGGAGCTGCGCATGATCGTGGTCGTGCCGCGCCACCCCGACCAGGACGGGTGGCTGGCCGGCCCCGCCAGCCTCATCGGCCGCGCCGACGCGCTGCGCCGCCTGCGGACGGCCGGCGGCGACCGGGTCGCCATCTACGACCTGGAGAACCACCACGGCATCCCGATCTACGTCCACGCCAAGGTCTGCGTGGTGGACGACATCTGGGCCGCGGTCGGCTCCGACAACGTCAACCTGCGCTCCTGGACCTACGACTCCGAGCTCAGCTGCGCGGTCCTGGACGAGCACGAGGATCCCCGCCCGCCCTCCGGCGCGCTGAGATTCGCCCGCGAACTGCGCCTGGCCCTCATGGCCGAGCATCTGGACCTTCCCGAGGACGAGCGCGACGGGCTGTGCGATCCGGTCGCCGCCTTCGACGCGTTCGCGCGGTCCGCGGACCGCCTGGAGAGCTGGCACCGGGGCGGTCGCTCCGGGACGCGCCCGCCGGGGCGGTTGCGCCCCCACCCGTCCCCGAGCCTGTCCCGGCTCCAGAAGCTGCTGGCCCTGCCGCTCTACCGGCTCGCCATCGACCCGGACGGCCGCCCCAGGTCCCTGCGCCGCTCGGGCGGCTTCTAGGGCCGCGTCCGGCGAACGTCCGCCCTGTCGACGATCTCGCGTAGCCGGGCGCCGGTGGGGGTTTCTTGCGCGCCGCCCCCCAAGACCGCCATCCGGCCGGCACGTCACGCTACAACGGGATAGACGTCACCTGGCGTGGCACTAAACTTGTATCACTCGTTCTCTTGTATCGTTCGTGTTTATGAAGGTAGGTTTGGCGGCATGACCGCACCCAGGACTCCGACCACCGCCGAGGAGCTGCGCGGTGCCGGCCTGCGGGTGACGGCCGCCCGCGTCGCACTGCTCGAGACCGTCCGGGACGGTGACCACCTCGACGTCGACGCGATCGCCTCCGGGGTGCGCGACCGCGTCGGCCATATCTCCCTTCAAGCCGTGTACGAGGCCCTCCACGCGCTCACCGCGGCGGGGCTCCTACGCCGCCTCGAACCGCCGGGCAGCCCGGCCCGGTTCGAGGGACGCGTCGGCGACAACCACCACCACCTCGTGTGCCGGTCGTGCGGTGTCGTCGCAGACGTCGACTGCGCGGTCGGCCACGCGCCCTGCCTGACCGCATCTGACGACCGCGGCTTCTCGATCGACGAGGCCGAGGTCATCTATTGGGGCCTGTGCCCCGACTGTTCCACCGCCCGCAGTGCCTGAGCACCGCGATCCGCATAGTCCGGAAGGATTCCCATGTCTGAGAACCATGAAGCAATCGTCACAGACCCGAAGACGGAGGGCGGAGGTGGCTGCCCGGTCCCGCACGGGCGCGCCCTGCACCCGACCCAGGGCGGCGGAAACCGCCAGTGGTGGCCGGAGCGGCTCAACCTGAAGATCCTCGCCAAGAACCCCGCCGTGGCCAACCCCCTCGGCGAGGACTTCGACTACGCCGAGGCGTTCAAGAGCCTCGACCTCCCGGCCGTGAAGCGGGACATCGCGGAGGTGCTGACGACCTCGCAGGACTGGTGGCCGGCCGACTTCGGTCACTACGGCCCGTTCATCATCCGGATGGCGTGGCACAGCGCGGGCACGTACCGGATCAGCGACGGCCGTGGCGGCGCCGGCGCCGGCCAGCAGCGCTTCGCCCCCCTCAACAGCTGGCCGGACAACGGCAACCTCGACAAGGCCCGCCGTCTGCTGTGGCCGGTCAAGAAGAAGTACGGCCAGAAGCTCTCGTGGGCCGACCTCATGATCCTCGCCGGCAACGTCGCCCTGGAGTCGATGGGCTTCACGACCTTCGGCTTCGCCGGCGGTCGTGCGGACGTCTGGGAGCCCGACGAGGACGTCTACTGGGGTCCCGAGACCACCTGGCTCGGTGACGAGCGCTACACCGGCGACCGGGAGCTGGAGAACCCCCTCGGCGCCGTCCAGATGGGCCTCATCTACGTCAACCCGGAGGGCCCGAACGGCAACCCGGACCCGCTCGCCGCGGCCCGCGACATCCGTGAGACGTTCCGCCGGATGGCGATGAACGACGAGGAGACGGTCGCCCTGATCGCCGGCGGTCACACCTTCGGCAAGACCCACGGTGCGGGTCCGTCGGAGCACGTCGGCGCCGACCCCGAGGCCGCCCCGATCGAGGAGCAGGGCCTCGGCTGGAAGAACACCTTCGGCACCGGCAAGGGCGGTGACACGATCACCAGCGGTCTCGAGGGCATCTGGACCAACACCCCGGTGACGTGGGACAACAGCTTCTTCGAGATCCTGTTCGGCTACGAGTGGGAGCTGTTCAAGAGCCCCGCCGGAGCGAACCAGTGGAGGCCGAAGGGCGGCGCGGGCGCGGGCACCGTTCCCGACGCTCACGACCCGTCGAAGAGCCACGCCCCGACGATGCTGACGACCGACCTCTCGCTCCGGTTCGACCCGGTCTACGAGCAGATCTCGCGGCGCTTCTTCGAGAACCCCGACGAGTTCGCGGACGCCTTCGCCCGGGCGTGGTTCAAGCTGACCCACCGTGACATGGGCCCGATCGCGCGCTACCTCGGCCCGGAGGTCCCGGCCGAGACGCTGCTGTGGCAGGACCCCCTCCCGGCGGTGACCCACGAGCTCATCGACGCCGGGGACGTCGCCTCCCTCAAGCCGCAGATCCTGGCCTCGGGCCTGTCGGTGTCCCAGCTGGTGTCCACCGCGTGGGCGTCGGCCGCGTCCTTCCGCGGCAGCGACAAGCGCGGCGGCGCCAACGGTGCCCGCATCCGCCTCGAGCCGCAGAGCGGCTGGGAGGTCAACGACCCCGACCAGCTGGCGATCGTGCTGGGCACCCTGGAGGGGATCCAGAAGGCCTTCAACGGCGCCCAGACCGGCGGCAAGCAGGTCTCGCTCGCCGACGTGATCGTGCTCGCCGGCGGCGCAGCCGTCGAGCAGGCCGCCAAGGACGCCGGCTTCGACGTCCAGGTTCCCTTCACGCCGGGCCGCGTGGACGCCTCGCAGGAGCAGACGGACGTGGAGTCGTTCGCCGCGCTCGAGCCGACCGCCGACGGGTTCCGCAACTACCTCGGGAAGGGCAACCGGCTGCCGGCCGAATACCTGCTGCTCGACCGGGCGAACCTGCTGACCCTGAGCGCCCCCGAGATGACGGTCCTCGTCGGTGGCCTCCGCGTCCTGGGCGCGAACTACCAGCAGTCGCAGCTCGGCGTCCTCACCACGACCCCCGGGACGCTGACCAACGACTTCTTCGCCAACCTGCTCGACCTGGGCACGACGTGGACGGCGACGTCCGAGGACGCGAACACGTTCGAGGCTCGCGACGCCGCCACGGGTGAGGTCAAGTGGACCGGCAGCCGGGCGGACCTCGTCTTCGGGTCGAACTCGGAGCTGCGCGCGCTCGCGGAGGTCTACGCGAGCGACGACGCGAAGGAGAAGTTCGTGAAGGACTTCGTCGCGGCGTGGGACAAGGTGATGAACCTCGACCGGTTCGACCTCGTCTGATCATGACGTCCAGGCCGGCCCGCGCCGGCCGGCCTGGACGTCCTCGGCGCGCGGCACTGGATCGCTGCTAGTGTGCGGCGGATGAGCGGACGTGGAGTTCTCATCACCGGAGCCTCGCGAGGGATCGGGCGGGCCGTCGCGACCGCGTTCGCCGAGCAGGGCGACCGGGTCGCGATCCACCACCGGGACTCGGCCGGCGAGGCGCAGAGCCTGCTCGGCGCCCTGCCGGGCCAGGGGCACGCCGTCGTCCAGGCCGACCTGGCCGACCCCGAGGACGTGCGGCGCATGGCCGACGCGGCGGCCGAGGCGCTCGGCCGGATCGACGTCCTGGTCAACAACGCCGGCGTCTTCCTGCACCATCCCATCACCGAGACCTCCTACGAGGAGTGGCAGGCCGCCTGGCGGCGGACGCTGGAGGTCAACCTCATGGGGGCCGCCAACGTCACCTGGTGCGCGCTCCGGCACATGCCCGCCGGCGGCAGGATCATCAACGTGTCCTCGCGCGGCGCCTTCCGCGGCGAGCCGGACAGCCCGGCGTACGGCGCCAGCAAGGCAGGACTGAACGCCCTGGGCCAGTCCCTGGCCATCGCGCTCGCGCCGCACGGCATCGCGGTCGCCACCGTGGCCCCCGGCTTCGTCGAGACCGACATGACGAACGAGCATCTCAAGGCGCCCCGCGGTGCCGCGATCCGGGCGCAGAGCCCGTTCGGGCGGGTGGCGCGGCCGGAGGAGATCGCGGCGGCCGTCGTGTACCTGGCCTCGCCGGCCGCCGAATGGGCCAGCGGCGCCGTACTCGACCTCAACGGCGCCTCCTACCTCCGCTGACACCCGGCCCGCCGGGGCCCGTGCCGGGTCAGCGCAGGCGGCGCTCCAGCAGCAGCGCGCCGCGCCCCGACAGCAGCGAGGCGCACCACTCGCGCAGGTCGGCCGGCTTGGGACCGCTCAGCTCGCCACCGTCCAGCAGGTCCGCCCAGTCCAGGAGGGACTCGGCGAGCATGAGCGGCACCCCCCGGCGTTCGTGCACCTCCGCGGCCGCCTCGAAATGCTCGGCGGCCCGCCGCGGATCGCCCATCGTCACGCACAGGTGGGCCAGGTAGTGGTGCCCGCAGTGGTGCGCCACCGTCCCGTGCCCGAACGTCTCCCCGTCGGCCGCCAGCGAGTCGTACAGCCGCCCGGCCAGCTCCGCCCGTCCCAGGCGGGAGGCGGCCACGGCCAGGTTGTCCAGGGCGGGACGGTGCGCCATGTTCCGGGGCGGCACCGCCCCCCGGCCGGCCAGGATGCGATCCAGCAGCGGCCCGGCCTCCGCGTCGTCCATCTCGCACAGGTAGCGCAGCACCGCGTGCACCGGGTCCACGCGGGGCGCCTCGGCGGCGCGGCGCAGCCGGTCGCCCAGCTCCCACAGCCGCCCCTGCAGCCGGCGGATCTCGGCGATCTGCTCGGCGAAGATGGCCACGGCCTCCAGGCGGCGGCCGATCTCCGAGCCGAGCCGCAGCGCCGCCGTCGCCTCCGCCTCGGCCTGCGCCAGATCGCCCTGCATCAGGGTCAGGCCCGCCTTGGAGTAGCCGATCAGCCAGTTGAGGTGCGGCTGCGCCAGCCGCCGCGCCAGCTCGTCGGCCTGGTCGAGCAGCATCGCGGCGCGGGCCGCGTCGCCGCTGTCGAGGACGGGGGGAGTGCGCTGCACGTAAGCGTGGAACAGCACCAGGTCGTCGCCCGTCCGGCGGGCCGCCTCCAGCATCTCGTCGCCGTCGCGGTGCCGCTGGTGCAGCGGGTCGGCGGGGATGATCGTCAGGCTGCGCAGGCACAGCACGAGGGCGAGCGTCCGCGGGTCGCCCGACTTGCGGGCCAGGGCCACCGCCTCGTCGCTCAGCGCGAAGCGCCGCTCCCCGTCCGGAGCCCAGATCAGCTCGGAGGCGAGATGGGCCGCCAGCAGCGCCCTGGTGCTGATGTCGGTGGAGTCGACCAGTCGGCGCGCCTCGGTCAGCAACGCGATGCGCTGCTTGTCGGTCCTGGCCGAGATGCTGGAGAAGCCGCGGTCGCCGCCGAGCGCGGCCGTGACGATCAGGTCGCCGCGCCCGCACTCCCTGGCCAGGTCGGCCGCCGCCGCCAGAGTCGGCCTGGCGTCCGGGTGCCCGGCCAGCCACATCGCCCGGCCGCACTCCACGAGCAGCTCGGCGCGCCGCTCCCCGGTGGCGCCGGGGAAGTCCTTCAGCAGCTCCAGCACCCGCTGATACCAGGTGACCGCCTCCCGGTGCGCCAGCCCGGCCAGCGCGTGCTGCGCCGCGTGCACCGCCGCGTCCGCCGCCGCGCTCACCCGGTCCGGGTCGCGGCCGTGCTCCGCGGCGGCCAGCAGGTGGGCGGCCACGACGTACGGCCGCGACTCCATGGCCTTCGGATCCGCCAGGCACAGCGCGTCGGCCACTCGCCCGTGCAGCAGCCCGGCGCGCGGCGGGGACAGCGTGGCATAGAGGGCGTTCCTGGTCAGCTCGTGGGAGAACTGGCAGGTCGCGCCGCCCGACATGGTGACCAGGCCGGCGCCCATCGCCTCCTCGACCGCGGCCACGAACCGGGCCTCATCGAGGCCGAGCCCGAGCCGCAGCTCCGCCGACTCCATCCGCTCGCCCACGGCCAGCAGGCTGACCAGGTCCCTGGCGTCCGGGTGGAGCTGCGCCAGGCGGGCCATGACCATCCTGGTGACCGAGTCGGGCACGGTCAGCGCGTCCAGGTCCGTGCCCGCGGCCAGCTCCCTGGCCACCTCGGTGATCAGGAACGCGTTGCCGCCGGTGATCCGGTGCAGCAGCTCGGCGTCGCCGCCGGGGCGTACCTCCGACAGCACGTCGGTGACCTCGTCGAGGCCGAACGACGAGACCTGCACGACGCGGCCGGCGGCGGTCAGCTTGTGCAGCTCGGGCATCGCGGACTCGACCGGCACCGGCCGCGACGTGGCCAGGATCAGCAGCGGCATGGCGTCGGCGTCGTACATGAGGGCGTGCAGCATCTGCAGCGACTCCAGCGTCGCCCACTGCAGGTCGTCGATCACCAGCAGCACCGGCCGCACAGTGGTCAGCCGCTCGATCAGCGTGCGCGCCGCCGCCATCAGGTGGTAGCGCTCCGACACCGGCTCGGTGGCCGGCGGCACCTGCAGCGACAGCGGCGGCGCCGCCAGCGACGGCGCCAGCCGGACGAGCTGCCC
The DNA here is from genome assembly GCF_052068215.1 of Nonomuraea sp. H19. NCBI lineage: Bacteria > Bacillati > Actinomycetota > Actinomycetes > Streptosporangiales > Streptosporangiaceae > Nonomuraea > Nonomuraea sp. H19. The sequence continues at coordinate 122,902 of NZ_JBQHCV010000016.1, forward strand.
GCACTGCTGGTCCACCCCCGCGCGCAGCAGCAGCGCGGGCGAGGTGCGGGCCAGCCGCTCCACCGCCCCCGCGATCGGCTCGTACGCCTGCCGCGCCGGATCCGTGCACCGCCCCGCCAGCACCGTGAACTGCCGCTTGAGCGCCTGCCTGGCGACCATGGACGCCAGCCGGGTCTTGCCCACCCCGGGCTCGCCCTGGAGGATCACCAGCCCGCTGCCGAACTCGGCCGCCGCCAGGTCCCCGTCCAGCGCCCGCAGTTCTTCGCCCCGCCCCACGAACGGCAGCACGTGCCGGTTGTCGAGCCACGTGGGCAGCCCGCCGCCCTGGTAGTGGTCGGCGCTCTGCCAGTGCAGCTCGTAGGTGTGCAGCGGCTCGCGCAGCCCCTTGCCCGGCAGCCGCCCCAGATCCTTGAACTCGTGCCGGCTCCGCCCCTGCGCCAGCCGCCGCACCAGATCGGTGCACAGCACCTGGCCGCCCTCCGCCACGGCGACCAGCCGGGCCGCCTCCACCGTCGGCAGCCCGCTGACGTCGTCGTGGCCCCAGCACACGTCGCCCGCGGCGAGCGCGGCCCTGATGGAGATCTTGTCCATCGCCCGCTCGTTCTCGTCCGCGACCGCCTGTTCCACCGCGATGACCGCGTCGAGCCCGGCGGTCGCCGAGTCGAACACCGCCATCAGCCCGTCGCCCAGGCTCTTGGTGAACGTCGACCCGTTCGCGGTCACCACGGAGTGCAGCAGCTGGTAGAGGCGGCGGAAGACGACGTTGGCCCGCTCCTCGCCCAGCCTGATCCGCAGCGCGGTGGAGCTCACCACGTCGGTGAACAGGATGGTCGCCGTGGTGAGGGTGCCCGGCTCGTGTGTCGGGGTGGTCACGTGCGCGGTCCCTTCCGTGCGGGCGCGCGTACCCGTTGCCGGACGCCGCGGCGGAGCGCGCGCGTCTTGACCGCCGCCGTCGACTGCCTGATCCGCCACGCGCGGGCCAGCTCGCCGGGGATCCGGAACGCCGCCTGCCCGCCGGAGTGCTGGTCGATCAGGGCGATCACGATGTGCCGCCCGGCCCTGCGCACCAGCCAGCGGACCACGCCGCCGGCCGGCCGGCCCAGCCACGGACGCCGATGCGCGGACCGCGCCGCCTTGAACAGAGCGGTGCACCACCACGCCGCCGGGGGCACGCCGAGCAGCTCCGGCACCCGGTCGGCCCCGTAGGCGGCGTCGTGGAAGACCCAGTGCACCAGGCTGCGCGGCAGCTTGCGCCACCCCAGGTGCATGAACTCCTCCATCTCCTCCAGGAGCCTGGCCATCAGCCTGCGGCCCTCGTCGCTGGACTCGTAGAGCCGCCCGAGGCGCTCGCTGACCGGCTCGACGTCGTCGAGCGTGAGCGGCCCGTCCTGGCACGCCTGCACGCCCATGAGATGGCCGAACACGCTCCACGTGTAGAGGTGGGCTTCGCGCTGCTCCTTCGTCAGCACGACGCCCATGCTCTCCAGAGCCTCCCACGTCACCACGGAGAAGTCGAAGATGGTGGCCAGCAGCAGCTCCTGGTTGACCGGCGGGCCGTGCTTCGCGGTGTCCCAGGCGTCGCCGAAGCGCTCCTCGACCAGGGCACGCACGAACGAGTGCAGGATTCGCAGCCCGATCGCCGTGGTGTGCCCCGGGCCGCCCGGCAGCAGGCTGCCGGTCGCCTTCAGCCCCATCACGTCGATCAGCATCTGCCCGGTCTCCGCCACCCTGCGGGTGAGGCTGTGCGTGGCCAGGTTGGACACACCGGCCAGCACCTTGGCACTGGACACCTCGACGTAGGCCATCGGCAGGCATTTGCAGAACAGCGCGGCCGACTGGTAGAGCCCGTAGTCGGCGAACACGGCCTGCCCTCTGGCCAGCAGCTCGGTGTCATCGCCCCACTCGGGCAGCTCCTTGGCGAAGTCGAGGGCGTCGAAGACGCCGGAGGCGGGCGGCTCCCCCGAGGGCGCCCTGGCCTCCCGCTTGGCCCTGCCCAGCTCCTCGATCACCGCCCGCACCAGCTCCAGCGGGCCGCTCCCGTCCGGCCGCGTCTCCAGGTATTCGGCCACCACCTTGTCGACGTCCGGATCCGCCTGCTGCCTGAGCTGCCGGAACCTCTCCTCCGGCCAGCGCTCATCAGCGCCCTTGCGCTCGTTCATACGCCCCGTACTCCAGATTCGGTCAGAGGCCGCCCCGCTTGCGCAGGGCGGCGATATCCAGCAGCGTGATCGTCCGGCCCTCGATGGCGATGAGGTTCCGCGACACCAGCGACTGCAGCGCCCGGTTCACCGCCGGACGGGTCGCGCCGATCAGCGCGGCCAGGTCCGACTGGGTCAGTCCGGGCAGGTCCACCACGCCGTCGGCCTTGCCGTGCTTGCCGGCCAGCTCCAGCAGCAGCTTCGCCAGCCGCCCGCCCAGGTCCAGGAAGGCCAGGTCGGCCGCCTGGCCGGTGAGCCTGCGCACCATGTGCCCGAGCATGCGCAGGAACTCGTCGGCCAGCCCGGGATGCTCCCGCATCAGCTCCAGCAGCCGGGCCCTGGGCAGCGCGAACACCCACGACGGCCGCGCCGTGACGATCGACGCCGAGCGCGGCGAGCCGTCCAGCAGCGCCATCTCCCCGAAGGTGTCGCCGCGGCCGAGCATGTTGAGCACGATCTCGTCGCCGTGCTCCGTGGTGAACACGACCTTCACCAGCCCGTCCAGCAGCACGTAGAGAGACTCTCCCGGGTCCCCCTGGTGGAAGATGATCTGCCCGGACCGGTATCTCCGCGGCAGCCCCGCCCGCGCCGCGCTCTGAATGCCGCTCTCCCCGAGCACGCGGAACAGCGGGATCTCCGCCAGCACGGCGGCGACCGGCTCGACGTCGTGTGGCAGCCCGCTGCGCCCGTTCATGCAAGAACTTTAGGCCGCAATCGGTGCCGGAGCAGTAAGCGGTAAGCGATCTAGCCCATGTCTCGAATGTGACGAGGACCACACCTGGGCTGTCACGCCCGAGACAGCCCGCGCGGGTCTCCAGGCGGACTGTTGGGGAGCCGGCCGGAAATGACCCCCCGAGAGGCCGGACCGGCGAGGAGATCGACATGCAGTTGGAGACCATGGAACGCCACGACACGGGCGCTCTGGTGGTGGCGGCGCAGGACGGCGACGCCATGGCGTGGGAGCGGCTGGTCGAGGAGTTCACCCCGATGCTGAAGGCGCGCATCCGCCGCTTCCGGCTCAGCCACGAGGATGCCCAGGACGTGCTGCAGACCACCTGGCTGCTGGCCTGGCAGAACCTCAAGAGCGTGGCCGACGGCCAGCGGATGGCCGGCTGGCTGGCCACGATCGCCTTCCGCGAGTGCCTGAAGCTCAACAAGAGGACGAAAGAGGTCTGCACGCCCGACCTCGACTCGCTGGGCAGCACGGACGACGATGTGGACAAGGAACTTGCCAGGATCTGGCTGGCCGGCACGCTCGACCAACTGGTCGAGGAGCTGCCGGACGCGCAGCGGGTCCTGTTCAGGGCGCTCACGGAAACCTCCGAGCCGCACTACGTGGACGTGGCACGCAGGCTGGGCAGGCCGGTCGGGAGCATCGGGCCCACCCGAGCCCGCTGTTTCGCGAAGCTACGCGGGCTCCTCCAGGCCCGCGAGATCACCAGGGACTTCCTGGACTGACCTAGTCAAGCGGGATCGCCTCCAGGAACGGCTCGAAGTCGAAGTGCGCCATCTCGTACGCGTCCGGGTCGGTCTCGGTCGGATACTTGTAGATCTTGCGCCGGATCGCCGGCAACGCGGGATCGCTCTGGAACATCTCGCTGACGGCCTGGGGGACCAGGCCCCGTTTCATCTCCGCCGCGAGGCCGTCGGCGATCTCCTTGGTGAAGGGGAGGTCATAGAGGGCGCTCACGTGCTGGTAGACGCGGAAATAGCTGACGATGAAGCGCATGCGGTCGGGGTAGGACACCCAGTTGGCCACCCCAGCCGTGGACGCGGCCTGGTCCTCGGTGATGAACTCCTCGGCCAGCTTGCGTACGCGCTCGTTCCGGATCGGCGCCCACACCTTCGCCAGGTCCACGCCCGAGGGCGCGGTGAGCGGCCGGCCCACCTTGATGTCGCTCAGCGGCGTGCGCACGGAGAACAGGTGGCGGGTGTAGAGCGAGGCCCACAACTCCTCCAGCGTGCGCGTCAGCCACGGCTGGTCCTCATGCGGGGCGCTGTAGAGGCGGAACCTGCGGAAGGGGCGCCGCATGATCACCGAGCGCAGCGACCGCCACGACACCCGCGTCAGCCACCTGACCGGCCGGTAGAGCACCAGCTCCAGGGCCTTCTGCGCGCGCTTCTGCTCATACGCCGACAGCGCGATGTTGGCCCCCAGCATCAGCTCGGCCCGCACCTCCGGGTCGGTGGCCTGCCCGGCCTCGATCAGCAGCTGCGCGGCCTCCTTCAGGTAGCGGGCGTCGGCCTGCTCCAGCAGGTTCGTCAGGAACTCCGGCGGCGTCGGCGTCAGCTCCGACTCCGGGCTCACCTTCAGGAAGCGGTCCGGCGTGTCGTTCCACAGGTTGACCGCGAGGCTGGCGGTCTCCAGGAAGATGGCCCGGTTGGCCAGCGCGAGCCCGAGCTGGTAGCTCGGGCCGAGCAGGGTGAGCAGCGTGGCCCGGAACAGCCGCCGCAAGCGGCGCGGCACCCCGAGCCGGCGGCCGAAGTCCGCGATGAACGGCGAGTCGGGGGTGAGGTCGAGGCTCTCGCCCACCGCCTTGGACGTCCAGGTGGCGTAGCAGTACCAGTTGTTGGCCTCCCAGCCGAGGTGCTCGGCCAGGTCGCGGGCGACGCGGTGGTAGCTGTAGGCGATGACCATGGCCTCCAGCGCCGGGCTGCGGTCCTTGTAGGCCGCGATGCGCAGCACGTCGTCCGCGGTCATCGGAGTGTCGGACATGAGGTCTCCCGTTTGGCTGGTCCCTTCGCCTCAAGGAGACAAGAGCGTCCCCGTCGGCGTCAGATACACCCGCGGCGGCCTGCTGTGCTCCCCGTGGCCGCCGGGGCACGAGCGTAGAAGGCGTGACTTGCGGCCCGCTTGCAGCGGGGCGGCCGCGCGGGCCGCCCCGCCGGCCTCACTCCCGCACCAGGATCTTGCTGAGCACCACGAATCCGCCGAGCGCCCCCGCGGTGCCGGCGGCGGTCGTGGTGGTGAGGTTGACCACGAGGTCATAGGTGCCGGCGGTGAGCTGGCCGCGCATCGGAATCGAGGCGGTATACCGCCCCGAGCCAGGAGTGAAGGTCATCTCCACGGGGGGCGAGGGATGCCGTGTCTCACCACCACCCAGCAGGTCCGCGATGATCTCCACATGCCAGCAGCCGGCCATCCAGTCGACGAGCTCACCGGTGACCTCCCAGCTCACGTCCACGGTCCAACCCTCGTCGCGCCGCACGACATGCGTGGGCTGCGCGCCCGGATCCACAACCTGGCCGTGGAGAATGCCGGTCAGCTGCTCGGCCGGCACCTTCATCACCTGGAATTCTCCGGTCGCCATCTCATTCTCCTTTCCGGGACGAGGACCAGGTCCCCGTGTGAAGGAGCAGAGCGGCGACGAAGCCGGCGAAATACTTTTATGTGAAGTCAGTTCGGACGCAGTCGCACGACGTCCGGGCCGAGATCGCCGACCCCGCCCGCGCCGAGCAGTCGCAGCGTCCGTACGAGCTCGGCCCGCAGCAGGTCGAGCACCCGCGTCACACCCGGCTCGCCCCCGGCCATCAGCCCGTACAGGTAGGCCCGCCCGACGAAACAGGCCCGCGCGCCCAGCGCGACCGCGGCGGCCACATCGGCCCCGCTGCGGACGCCCCCGTCCAGGAAGACCTCGGCGCGATCCCCCACGGCGGCCACGACCTCGGGCAGCAGTTCCAGCGGCGTGGGGGAGCGGTCGAGCTGCCGCCCGCCGTGGTTGGACACGACCAGGCCGTCCACCCCGACGGCGGCCAGGTCCTTGGCGTCGTCGGCCCGCTGCACGCCCTTGACCAGCAGCGGCCCCTGCCAGGCCGACCGGATCCACTCCAGGTCGGCGATCGTCACCGACGGGTCGAACATCAGGTTGGTGATCCCGGCCAGGTCGGCCGGCGCGCCCTCCACCGTGGCGAACCGCAGCGGCTCGCTGGTGAGGAAGTCGAACCACCACGCCGGGTGCCCCAGGGCCTGCAGCACGCTGCGCCAGCGCAGGGCGGGCGGCATCGTCAGGCCGTGCCGCACGTCCCGCAGCCGCGCCCCGGCCACCGGCACGTCCACGGTCACCACCAGCACGTCCATGCCGGCCTCGCGCGCCATGGCGAGCATGTCAAGGCTGCGGGCGCGGTCGCGGACGACGTAGAGCTGGAACCAGTTCCACCCGCCGGGGGCCGCGGCGGCCACGTCCCCGGCCGTCGTGGTGCCCATGGTGGACAGCGTGTACGGCACGCCCGCCCGCTCCGCCGCCCGCGCGACCGCCCGCTCTCCCGCGCGGTGCATCATCCTGGTGAACCCGGTGGGACCGAGCACGACCGGCATCGCGATCCGCCTGCCCAGGATCTCCACCGCGGTCTGAGCCTCGGCCACGTCGCGCAGCACCTTCGGGCGGAACTCCACCCGCCCGAACGCCTCCACCGCCCTGGCCATCGACCGCTCGCCCTCGGCCGCGCCGTCCACGTAGTCGAACACCATCCGCGGCGCCCGCCTCCTGGCCAGCAGCCGGAGGTCGGCGATGTCGGCGGCGCCGGCGAGCTTGCGCCCCCTGGACAGCCGGGGCCGGCCGGGCAGTACGGCTCGCAGCTCCCGCCATCGGGGCAGGCGCCGGGGGTCCTCCGGGGTCGCGTCGATGCCCAGGACGTTACCAAAGGCCGCCGGCGCGTACGGTGGGATGGTGATCGACGACGAGCCCGCTCTCCCAGGCCACGCGCCGGCCGGGCCCATGGGCCACACGGTGGCGTCTTCCGACGATGCCTCCGGCACAGGCGCGCTCGCGGGTGACTGGGCCTCGCTCGCCGGCGACGCGCCTGTGTCGCGTGCCATCGGCGCCGAGCTGATCGCCCGCTGGTCCGAGCCGCACCGCCGCTACCACACCCTCGATCACCTGGCCGCCGTCCTCGATGCCGCCACGCACCTCGCCGGCGAGGCCGCCGACCCGGCGGCAGTGCGGCTGGCCGCCTGGTTCCACGACGCCGTCTACGACGGGAGGCCCGGCTGGGACGAGGAGCGCAGCGCCCAGCTCGCCCAGTCCAGGCTGCCCCGCTGCGGCCTGCCCGCCGCCCGGATCGCCGAGGTCGCCCGCCTGGTACGCCTCACCGCCGCCCACGACACCCTGGCCGCCGGCGACGCCAACGGCGCCGTGCTGTGCGACGCCGACCTGGCCGTCCTGGGCAGCCCCGGCTACGACGCCTACGCCGCCGCCATCCGCCAGGAGTACGCCCACGTCCCCGGCGACCTGTTCAGAAAGGGGCGCGCGGACGTCCTCCGCCGGCTGCTGGCCATGCCGCGGCTCTACCGGACCGGCCGGGCGCGAGAGCTGTGGGAGGAGCGGGCGCGCGCGAACATGGCGGCCGAGCTGGCCGCGCTCGCGAACGAGCGAGGCCGGGCGCGGTGAGCGGCGTCTGCGGCTCACGTACCTCAGCGTGGTGAGTGGCGTCTGCGTCTCGTGGGGGTGCGGGCCTCAGCGTGGTGAGTGGCGCTTGCGTCTCGTGGGGGTGCGGGCCTCAGCGTGGTGAGTGGCGCTTGCGGCGGCGCAGCCCGGCGGCGATGAGGCGCTGTAGCAGCTCCCGGGAGCTGACCGCCTGCGCCCCCAGCGACACCGCCCGCGCGTGCACGGTCTCCGGCACGTCGTAGTGATCCCGGTCGAACGCCCGCCCCGGCACCTCCAGCCGCGCCGCGAAGTCGTGCAGCTCCTCCAGTGATGCGTCGCTGACCAGATGCGACCACATCAGGCCGCGCGGCCCCGGCCAGTTGGGCGGATCGATGAGAACGGTCACGTCGTCCAGGGTAGGACCTTGCCGCGCACCTCGATCTCGCCCAGGCCGGCGACCACGACCTGGGCGCCATGGGCGCGCAGCTCGGCCGCGCCGCCGTCCCCGGCCACCGCGACCAGCAGCCCGAATCCGCCCTTGCGCGCCGCCTCGATCCCGGGCAGCGCAGAGTCGGCCACCGCCACCTTGACGGCGGGCAGCTCCAGGCGGCGGGCCGCCTCCAGGAACAGCGCCGGGTCCGGCTTGCCCGGCAGGTTCATCAGCGCCGCGTCGTTGCCGTCCACCAGCAGGTCGAACAGGTGCATGACGCCCGCCGAGCCGATCAGCCCGCGGCCGTGCAGGCTGGCGGAGACGCCCGCGGTCCGGGCGCCCCGCCGGCGCAGCTCGTGCAGGAGCGCGACCGTCTCGGGGAAGGCCGCCACGCCGTACTCGTCCACCTGCTCCAGGAAGACCCGGTCCTTGGCCAGCCCGAGCCCGTGCACGGTCGGCGCGCCCGGCTCGTCGTCCGCCGCGCCGTCGGGCAGTGTGATGCCGCGCGAGGCGAGGAACGTCCGGATGCCGTCGAGCCGCGGCCGCCCCGCCACGTGGCGCAGGTAGTCGTCGCGGATGTCGAACGGCGCCGAGCGGCCGCGCAGGAACGTGTCGAAGACGTGCTTCCAGGCGGCCGCGTGCCCCCGGGCGGTGTCGATGACCACGCCGTCGGTGTCGAACACGACGGCGCTGATCTTGCTCAGATCGATGACGGGCGCGTCCACATGGTGAACGTAACCGCTCTACCAGGCGACGGGAAGTTCTTTGACGCCGTAGACGATGGCGAGTTCCCGGAACGGCACCTCGCCCGCGACGCGCAGGCCGGGGAAACGGCGCAGCAGGGCAGGGAAGGCGATGCGCATCTCCATCTGCGCCAGCGGGGCGCCGATGCAGCGGTGGATGCCGTGGCCGAACGCCAGGTGCGAGCCCGCCGTCTCCCGGCCCGGCCGCACCTCGTCCATGCCCTCGCCCAGGGCCGGGTCGCGGTTAGCGCCGGTCAGCGAGCAGAGCACCAGCTCGCCCTTCTTGATCGGCACCCCGTGCAGCTCCAGATCGTGGCGGGCGAAACGGGGGAAGGCCACCTGCACGACGGTCATGTAGCGCAGCAGCTCCTCGACCACGTCGTTGATGTAGCCGTCGACCTCGCGCACCTTGGCCGCCTGCTCGGGGTTGCGCAGCAGCCACAGCGTGCCCAGCGCGAGCATGCTGGTGCTGGTGTCGTGCCCGCCGGTCAGCAGGCCGTCGGCCATGCTGGCGAGCGTCCGGTCGTCGAGCTCGTCGCCGTGCTCGCGCAGCAGCTGCCCGAGCAGCCCCTCGCCGGGGTTCTGCCGCTCCCTGGCGACCAGGTCCGTCAGGTACGTCATCGCGTCGTTGATCGCCTGCAGGGACGCCTCGGGGCCGGCCGTGAAGTCGAAGCGGTCCTTGCTGAGCTTCACGAAGTCGGCGCGCTCGTCGTACGGGACGCCGAGCAGCTCGCACACCACCAGGGACGGGATCGGCAGCGCGAACTCCTCCACCAGGTCCACCGGCATGCCCTCGGCGCCCTTGGCCTCGATCCTGTCCAGATGCTCCTCGACCATGGCCTCGATGCGCGGCTCCAGCCTGCGCAGGCGCCGCATGGTGAACTCGGGCGTCAGGAACCTGCGCAGCCGCGTGTGCTCGGGCGGGTCGCGGAACCCCAGGCCGCCGGGGTCCTCCTGGTTGGAGCCCAGCCCGATCACTCCGGCGAAGTCGTTGCTGAAGCGCTCGTGGTCGCCGAGCACGCCGCGTACGTCCTCCCAGCGGGTGACGAGGTACACGGTCTGGCCACCGGGGATCTCCATCGGGAAGACAGGGTGCTCGGCCCGGATGCGTCCGAGCTCGCCCACCGGGTCGAACCCGTCACGCATGAACTGGACGAGCGGGAACTCTGTGTCTGACATCGATATCCGTCCTGCTGGGATACATCGCACTATGTTGGGATAAATCCCTCGATAGATGGTCCCATTGGGAGAGGCGTACGGTGCCCTCCGAAAGGACGAATTTCATCTCGACCCAGGGGGCTTGGCAGGGCGGGAAGGAAGCTCTATCCGGCGGGGCAGGGCCGGCTCCTCTCGCCGCGCGCCCGTCTCCGGACGCTCCGTCACGCCGGGACGGCGCCATCCCTGTTGGACAGGGCGTGTTATAGGTGGGAAAGAGGGGCAAACTGTGGCGTCAGATGGGGTTTGGCGTACAAGATGGCGACATTCTGCAATGATCTCGTCGCATAGAGCCGAGCCATAGCCCCCACGGATAGTGACAGATGCCGACATTCGAGGAAATCACCGCCTTCGTCGTTGAGAAGCCGCTCGCCACCGCCGTCCTCGCGCTGCTCAGCCTGGCCGGGCTGGCGCTGGCGTTCCTGGTGATCAGGATCGTCTGGAGAGCCGTCGTCTGGTTGTTCGCCAGATACGTCGCCCAGCGTCCCATCGAGGACGTGCTGACCATCGTGGCCGCGTCCATCGCCACGGGCGTGTCCGCGCAGGGCATGTGGCGCTTCTCGGGGGACGTGCTGGGCCTGGACGGGCCGCTCAGGCTGCTGCTGTTCGCGTTCATCGAGGTCGCGATCATCACCAGCGCCGTGCGCGCCCGCCGCAACATGCGCGAGAACTTCTCCGCCGGCATCGACGGCATCGCCGTGTGGGCGCTGACCTGCCTGACCGCGGTGCTGTCCAGCATGGACGCGCGCAGCCTGCCCGAGGCGATGTTCCGGCTGGCCGCGCCGCTGGTGGCCGCCTGGCTGTGGGAGCGCGGCATGGCCATCGAACGCCACCGCATCCGCGGCACCGGCCGCATCAACTGGCGGCTCACGCCCGAGCGGCTGCTGGTCAGGCTCGGGCTGGCCGAGGTCAGCGACCGTACGGCGAGCGAGGTCGACGCCCACCGCAGGCTCACCAGGGTCGCGCTGGCCGCCAAGCGGGCCAAGGCGCTGCGCGAAGGCGGAGCCTCCGAGCGCAAGGTACGCGCCGCGCTGGCCAAGCTCGACAAGGCCATGGACCAGGCCGTCGAGCACACCGGGCTGGCCGTGGACCAGGCCCGCCAGGAGGCGCTGCTGGCGCAGATCGCCGCTCTCTACAACACCTCCGCCCTCATCGACGCCGACCCCCGCGTGCCGTGGGAGCAGGACGCCGAGCAGCACCCGGTGCCCGCCCGCCCGGCGCTGCCGCCCGCACTGGCCGAGCTCGTCCAGGACGAGGACGAGGACGTCGTGGTGTTCGACACCACCCCGCAGGTCGTCTCCACCGCCGAGCGGGCGGCGCTGATGCGGGCCGCCCGCGAGTTCTGGGACCGGCAGATCGCCAAGGGCATCGTGCCGCGTACGGTGGACATCGCCCAGGAGATCGGGATCTCGCTGTCCACGGCCCGCGAGTATCGTGCCCTGTGGAAGCTGGAGCCGCAGGCGCACGCCCTCATCGAGGCGCTCTACCACCAGCACGGCATCGTGGACACGGGCGCGTTCCCGGCCATCGGGGTGGACGGGCGGGTGCTAACCAAGTCCTGAGGAGCACGGGGGAGCAGGTGTGCGCGAGCGTACGCTCGACCGGGTCAGGAAGCTGCTGGCCAAGGCCGAACGCACCGACAACGAGCACGAGCGGGCCACGTTCATGGCGGCCGCGTCGGCGCTCATGGCCAAATACGGCATCGACGCGCTCCCGCCCGCCGGGACTCGCCAGACCCCCGGCGACCGCGTCGTCACCCTGCCGAACCCGTGGGCCAGGGAGAAGGCCCGCCTGGTGAGCCTGGTCGCGCAGGCCCTGCGGTGCCGCCCGCTGCTCATCGGGCGGGGCGACGGCGGGCAGCGGGTGCACGTCTTCGGATTCGCCGCCGACCTGGAACGCGCCGACCTGCTGGCCACGTCGCTGCTGCTGCAGATGGCCTCGGGGCTGGCGCGCGTCCGGGTCCCCGCGGACGTCGCGGCCGTGCGGGCCTACCGGCGCTCGTGGCTGCTGGGGTTCACCGACGAGGTCTACCGGCTGCTGTGCGAGGCGGAGTCCCGCGCCGAGTCCGAGTCCGCCGGTACGGGGGCCGCGCTGGTGCTGGCCGACCGCCGGGCGGAGGTGGATCGGGCGGTGGCGGCCCACTACCCGAGCATCAGGATGAGCGTGCCCCGCACCAGCGGCACCGGCTACCGCGACGGCGTGGCCGCCGGGCGGCGCGCCGACCTCGGCCGCACCGGCATGACCACCGCCACGGCCGGCGAGATAAGTCGGTAGGCCCCGTTTCTCATCCGTTTTGGGCGGGCGTGGAACGGGCATAAGCGCGCACACGGAACGCAGTCCTCACAACCGGGACAGGTGGTTCGTGAGCGAATTCCCCCGCATCATCACCGCCGACCAGCTCCGCGATCTCGCCAGGGCACTCCTGGCCGCCGCCGGCGCCCCCGCCGGCGCCGCCGCAACCTGTTCAGCGTGGTGTTCGTGGCGGCGTTCGTCTAATGGTCGACACCGGCGTGCCCTGGATCGTGTGGGCGGCGATGATGATCATGGGCGCGTTCGGGTTCGCGCCGCAGGTGGCCGTGCAGCCGGTGTTCTACGCGGAGCTGTTCGGGGCGCGGGTCCGCTACACCGGGTTCGCCGCCTCGCGGGAGCTGGGCGCGGCGCTGGCCGGGTTCTCGCCGCTGATCGGCGCGACGCTGGCGGCGCGGATGGGCGGGGAGCCGTGGCTGGTGGCGGCGTTCCTGATCGGGACCGCGGTGATCTCGTTCGTGGCGTTCTGGGCCTCGCGCGAGAGCAAGGACATGGACATCGCGGCCGCCGACCCGTTGCCCGGACGAGTGGGGGAGGACTGATGGACATCAACGGGACGGTCGCCGTTGTCACCGGCGGCGGCACCGGCATCGGCGCCGCCGTCGCGGAGGCCCTGGCCAGGAAGGGCGCGGCGGCCGTGATCGTCAACTACTCCCGCTCGGCGGAGGAGGCCGAGGCGACCGTCACCCGCCTGCGGGACCTGGGCTGCAAGGCCGAGGCCATGGCCGCCGACGTCTCGGACGACGCCGCCGTACGCCGCCTGGCCGAGCGCGTACGCTCCGGCCACGGCCGCGTGGACGCGCTCGTGTGCAATGCGGGGACGACCAAGTGGGTGCCGTTCCCCGACCTGGAGGGGCTCACCGGCGACGTGTGGCGGCAGGTCATGGGCGTCAACCTCATGGGACCCTTCTACTGCGCCCGCGCCTTCGCCCGCGACCTGCGGGCCGCTCGCGGCGCCATCGTCAACGTCGCCTCCATCGCCGGGATCCTCGCCACGGGCTCCTCGATCGCCTACGGGGTCAGCAAAGCGGCGCTGATCCAGCTCACCCGGGACCTCGCGGTCGCGCTCGGGCCCGAGGTCAGGGTGAACGCGGTCGCGCCCGGCATGGTGGCCACCCGCTGGCACATCGACCGGGTGGGCGAGCAGGTCTTCGCCGAGATGACCCAGCGGGAGAACGCCAAAGCGCCGCTGCGGCGCACGGCTCAGCCGCAGCACATCGCCCAGATGGTGACCGCGCTGCTGGAGTCGGACATGGTGACGGGGGAAGTCCTGGTCGGCGACGGCGGCCGGCACCTGGGGTACTGATGCGGCTGTCGCGGGCGGCGCTGCCGCTGATCCCGGCGGCGGCCAGGCCGCGGATGGGGCGTGGCGACCTGCGTACCGGGATCGTGCACCTGGGCGTGGGCGCCTTCCACCGAGCCCACCAGGCGCTCTACACCGAGGACGCGGGCGATCCCGCCTACGGCGTGTGCGGGGTGACGATGCGCAGCATGGCGGCGGCCGAGCCGCTGTCGGCGCAGGACCTGCTGTACTCGGTGCTCGAACGTGATGGCGCGCACGCCTCGATCCGGGTCTGCGGTGCGCTGACGGAGGTGGTGGGCCCGGAGACCGGGATCGCCAGGATCGCCGACCCCGCCGTGCGGGTGGTCACCATGACCGTGACCGAACCGGGCTACCGGCACGACCCGGCCACCGGGCGGTTGCGCGCCGGCGACCCCGGCGTCGCCGCCGACCTGGCGACCGGGCCTCACGGTGCGCGGGCCGCGTGGCCGGGCGGGCAGGGCGCCGGGCGGAGCGCGCCCGTCACGGCCGTCGGCCGGCTCGTGGCAGGGCTGCGCGCCCGCCGCGCCGCCGACGCCGGCCCGATCACCGTCATCTGCTGCGACAACCTGGCAGGCGGCGGCAGGCTGCTGGCCGGGCTGGTGACCGAATTCTGCGAGCTGGCCCGCGAGGAGGACCTGCTCTCCTGGATCCGCGACGGCAACGTGACCTTCCCGTCGTCCATGGTGGACCGGATGGTCCCGGCGCCCGCGGACGCCGACAGGGCCGCCGCCGCGCGCCTGCTCGGCGTGGCGGACAGGGCGGCGCTGGCCACCGAGCCGTTCCGGCAGTGGGCGATCGAGGACGGTTTCGCCGCCAGTTCGACGCGGCGCCGACCCTCGTACCGCCGCCGGGGACCGACCTGGCCGCCTACCGCACGCGGCTGCTCCCGGTGATCCGCGACCGCCTCGCCCGCGGCGCCGAGCCCCGGTGGGCGGCGCTGGGCGTGGCGGCCTGGATGCGGTACGTCTCCGCCGGCCGCGCCGACGACGGCACGCCGCTGACGGTGACGGATCCGCTGGCCGCACGGCTGAGCATGCCCGAGGCGGCCCCGCGAGAGGTGGTGGACCGGCTGTTGGGCCTCGTGGAGGTGTTCGGCGAGGACCTGCCGCGACACGGCGCCCTGCGCGGGCTGCTGGTGGACTGGCTCACCCGCCTGACGTCCGACGGCGCCCGCACGACGGCCCGCGACGCCTGAGCCGTCTGGCCCCCCGGGAGACGGGACGGCGGCGGTCAGCCCAGGGTGGCGGAGACCAGGGAGCGCGCCTCCTCCTGGACCTTGGCCAGGTGGTCCGGCCCGCGGAAGGACTCGGCGTAGATCTTGTAGACGTCCTCCGTCCCCGAAGGCCGCGCCGCGAACCAGGCGTTCTCCGTCGAGACCTTCACCCCGCCCAGCGCGGCCCCGTTCCCGGGCGCCGCCGTCTGCACCGCCGTGATCGGCTCGCCCGCCAGCGACGTCGCCGTCACCTGCGCCGCCGACAGCTTCCCGAGCACGGCCTTCTCCTCGCGCGTCGCCGGGGCGTCCACCCGGGCGTACGCGGGCACGCCGAACCGCTCCGTCAGCTCCTGGTAATGCGCGCTGGGCGACTTGCCGGTGACGGCCAGGATCTCCGACGCCAGCAGCGCCAGGATGATCCCGTCCTTGTCGGTGGACCACACCGACCCGTCGCGCCGCAGGAAGGACGCTCCGGCGCTCTCCTCGCCGCCGAACCCGAGCGACCCGTCGAGCAGCCCCGGCACGAACCATTTGAAGCCCACCGGCACCTCGTACAGCCGCCGCCCCAGCGACTCCGCGACCCGGTCGATGATCCCGCTGCTGACCATGGTCTTGCCGACGCCGGCGTCGCCTGGCCAGCCGTCGCGGTGGGCGTAGAGGTAGGAGATGGCGACGGCGAGGTAGTGGTTGGGGTTCATCAGGCCCCCGTCCGGGGTGACGACGCCGTGCCGGTCCGCGTCGGCATCGTTTCCGGTGGAAATATCGTATTTGTCGCGGTTCGCGATGAGCGAGGCCATCGCATACGGCGACGAGCAGTCCATCCGGATCTTGCCGTCCCAGTCGAGCGTCATGAACCGCCACGCCGGGTCCACCAGCGGGTTGACCACGGTCAGGTCGAGGCGGTGCCGCTCGGCGATCTCCCCCCAGTACGCCACGCTCGCCCCGCCCAGGGGGTCGGCCCCGATCCGCACCCCGGCCGACCTGATCGCCTGCAGGTCCAGCACGGCCGGCAGGTCGTCCACGTACGAGCCGAGGAAGTCGTAGCGCCCGGCCATGCCCAGCGCCTTGGCGTACGGGACCCGGTTGACGCCCTTCAGCCCGGCCGCCAGCAGCCGGTTGGCGCGGTCCTGGATCCACGTGGTGGCGTCGGTGCCGGCGGGCCCGCCGTGCGGCGGGTTGTACTTGAAGCCGCCGTCGCCGGGCGGGTTGTGCGACGGGGTGATCACGACGCCGTCGGCCTGAGCGGACGGGCGCCCGTTGTTGTGCCGCAGGATGGCGTGCGAGACGGCGGGCGTGGGCGTGTAGCCGTCCCGCGTGTCGATCAGCACCTCGACCTCGTTGGCCGCGAACACCTCCAGCGCCGACACCCGCGCGGGCTCCGACAGCGCGTGCGTGTCGATGCCCAGGAACAGCGGCCCGCCGGTGCCCTGGGAGCGCCGGTATTCGCAGATGGCCTGGCTCGTGGCCAGGATGTGGTCCTCGTTGAACGCGGTGTTCAGCGACGACCCCCGGTGCCCCGACGTGCCGAACGCGACCCGATGCGCCACCTCGTCCGGATCGGGATGCAGGGCGTAGTAGGACGTCACCAGGCGGGCGATGTCGACCAGGTCGGCGGGCTGGGCGGGCTGTCCCGCGCGGTCGTGCGTCATACAGGCCACTTTACAAATCCGGCCGGATGAATCCGGCGCAGGCCCGCGGGTGACCGCGATACGGCGTGGGAAGGTAGATTCCGTCAGCCACCAGAACGGAGTTCTGTTCCATGCGCTATGGATATTACCTGACCGAGAAAAAAGGCCCCGACCCGATCGGCGCGCTCCGCGACCAGATCGCCGAGGCGGCGGCGGACGGCTTCACCTCCGCCTGGCTCTCCAACATCTTCGGCCTCGACGCCCTCACCACCCTGGCCGTGGCCGGCTCCCAGACGCCCGGCATCGAGCTGGGCACCGCCGTCGTGCCGACGTACCCGCGCCATCCGGCCGTGCTGGCCCAGCAGGCCATGACGGCCAACGCCGCCCTCGGCGGGCGGCTGGCGCTCGGCATCGGCCCGTCGCACCAGATGGTCATCGAGAACATGTACGGCTACAGCTTCGACCGCCCCGGCCGGCACATGAAGGAGTATCTCGACATCCTGCTCCCGGCCAGCCGGGGCGAGCACGTGACGTACACGGGCGAGACGCTCAAGGCCGACCTCACCCTCACCACCCCGGGCGCCGGATTCCCCGTGCTGATCGCCGCGCTCGGCCCGCGCATGCTCAAGCTGGCCGGCACCGTGGCCGACGGCACCGTCCTGTGGATGACCGGACCGAAGACGGTCGCCGAGCACATCGCGCCCACGATCAATGCGGCCGCCGCCGAAGCGGGCCGCCCGGCGCCGCGCATCGTCTGCTCGCTGCCCGTCTGCGTCACCGACGACCCCGGCGCCGCCGTCAGCCGGGCGAACGAGATCTTCGAAGTGTACGGACGGCTTCCCTCCTACCGGGCGATGCTCGACAGGGAAGGCGCGGCGACCCCCGGCGACGTGGCGATCGTCGGCGACGAGAAGAGCGTGCTCGGCAAGCTGGAGGAGCTGGAGCGGGCCGGGGTGACCGATTTCGTGTGCTCCGTGTTCGCCAACAAGGAACGCACCCGGAACCTGCTCATCGGCGCGGCGAAGGGCTGACCGGGAGGTGTCCCAATAAAATCCGGCAAGGTGAAGCGCGAGCTCCGGGTACTTCAGGGCATAGACGTGTCCAACTGGCAGCGTTCCGTCGACTGGACCGGCCATGCGGAATCCGGGGTGACCTTCGCCTTCGCCAAGGCCACCGAGGGTGGCGACTTCACCGACAAGTGGTTCGCGCGTAACTGGGAGGGCATGCGC
The DNA here is from genome assembly GCF_052068215.1 of Nonomuraea sp. H19. Classification (NCBI taxonomy): domain Bacteria; kingdom Bacillati; phylum Actinomycetota; class Actinomycetes; order Streptosporangiales; family Streptosporangiaceae; genus Nonomuraea; species Nonomuraea sp. H19. The sequence continues at coordinate 140,552 of NZ_JBQHCV010000016.1, forward strand.
GAGAGCTGGATCGTCTGCGGCGCGTACCATTTCGCCCGCCCCAAGGGCGACCCCATCGAGCAGGCCCGCCACTTCCTGGCCACGGTCAGGTCGGCCGGCGGGCTGCGCCGCGGCGATCTGGTGGCGCTCGACCTGGAGACCAACGACGGCCTGCGCCCGGAGCGGGTCGCCCGGCACGCGCGCCGCTGGTGCCGCTTCGTCGAGCGGCACGCGGGGGTGCGGCCGTTCGTCTACACCTTCCCCGCGTTCGCGCGCGAGGGGAACTGCGCGGGCCTGGCCGAATATCCGCTCTGGATCGCCAACCCGGGAAAGCCCCGAGGCCGGCCCGTCGTGCCCGGGCCCTGGCAGGACTGGACCATCCACCAGTACGCCCACAGCCCCGTCGACCGCAACGTCTTCCACGGCACCCGCAAGCAGCTGACGAAGCTGGGTTTCCGCCGGCGATGAGCGGGGCGGGGGCAAGGACAGAGATCATGGGCGGCCCGGCTCACTGGTGAGGAAGGGTTTCACCCGCGATAGCATCGGGGTTCACCATCGAAAGCAGCGCCGGTGCCGAGCGCCGGAGCGCGATCCCAAGGGAGTCACCGTGTCAGCCGAGCTACGCATCACCCTCGCCGGAGCCGAGCGTGTGGTGGCGGCCGGCACGACGGCCGGTGAGGCCCTCGAGGCCGACGGCCGCACGGTCATCGCGGCCAGGGTCAACGGCGTGCCGCGCGACCTGGCCCATCCGCTGGACCAGGACGACGTCGTCGAGCCGATCGAGGTCTCCAGCGAGGACGGCAGGGCCATCGTCCGCCACTCCACCGCGCACGTCATGGCGCAGGCGGTGCAGGAGCTGTTCCCCGAGGCCAAGCTGGGCATCGGGCCGCCCGTGGAAAACGGCTTCTACTACGACTTCGACGTCGAGCAGGCGTTCAACCCCGACGACCTCAAGCGCATCGAGAAGCGCATGCGGGAGATCGCCAAGCAGGGGCAGCTGTTCTCCCGCCGGGCCGTCTCCGACGACGAGGCGCGCGAGGAGCTGGCGGCGGAGCCTTACAAGCTGGAGCTGATCGGGCTGAAGGGCGGCGCCGCCGAGGAGGAGGCCGTCGAGGTGGGCGCCGGGCAGCTCACCATCTACGACAACCTCGACCCCAAGAGCGGCGAGCTGTGCTGGAAGGACCTGTGCCGCGGCCCGCACGTGCCGTCCACCCGGTCGATCCCGGCGTTCAAGCTCATGCGCTCCGGCGGCGCCTACTGGCGGGGCAGCGAGAAGAACCCGCAGTTGCAGCGCATCTACGGCACCGCGTGGGAGTCGCGCGACAAGCAGGACGAATACCTCAAGCTGCTGGAGGAAGCCGAAAAGCGCGACCACCGCAAGCTGGGCGTCGAGCTGGACCTGTTCAGCTTCCCGCCGGAGCTGGGCAGCGGCCTGCCGATCTTCCATCCCAAGGGCGGGATCATCCGCAAGGAGATGGAAGACTACATGCGCAGGCGGCAGGCCGAGGCGGGCTACGAGTTCGTCAACACCCCGCACATCACCAAGTCGTCGCTGTTCGAGACCTCGGGGCATCTTCCCTGGTACGCCGATGACATGTTCCCGCCGTTCGAGCTCGAGGGCATCGAATACCGGGTCAAGCCGATGAACTGCCCGATGCACAACCTGATCTTCAGGGCGCGCGGGCGTTCCTACCGCGAGCTGCCGCTGCGGCTGTGCGAGTTCGGCTCGGTCTACCGCTACGAGAAGTCCGGCGTGGTGCACGGGCTGACCCGGGTGCGCGGCATGACGCAGGACGACGCGCACATCTACACCACCCGCGAGCAGATGGCCGACGAGATCAAGTCGCTGCTGAGGTTCGTGCTCAGCGTGCTGCGTGACTTCGGCCTGCCGGACTTCTACCTGGAGCTGTCCACCCGCGACGACTCCGACAAGTTCATCGGCGACCCCGCCGAGTGGGAAGAGGCCACCCAGGCGCTGCATCAGGTCGCCACCGAGTCCGGGCTGAGGCTGGTCGACGACCCGGGCGGCGCGGCCTTCTACGGACCGAAGATCTCCGTGCAGGCCAAGGACGCCATCGGCCGCACCTGGCAGCTGTCCACCATCCAGCTCGACCTCAACCAGCCCAAGCGGTTCGGCCTGGAATACCAGGCGGCGGACGGCAGCCGGCAGACCCCGGTCATGATCCACCGGGCGCTGTTCGGCTCCGTCGAGCGCTTCCTCGGCGTCCTCACCGAGCACTACGCGGGCGCCTTCCCGCCCTGGCTGGCGCCGGTCCAGGTGGTGGGCATCCCGATCGCCGACGCGCACGTGCCTTACCTCCAGGACGTGGCCAAGAAGCTGCGCGAGCGCGGCATCCGGATCGACGTCGACGCCTCCGACGACCGGATGCAGAAGAAGATCCGCAACGCGCAGAAGGCCAAGGTGCCCTACATGCTGCTGGCCGGTGACGACGACATCGCCAACGGGGCGGTCTCGTTCCGCTACCGCAGTGGCGAGCAGAAGAACGGCGTGCCGGTGGACGAGGCGATCGCCGAGATCGTCAACGCCGTGGAGCACCGGACCCAGGTCTGACGGCCACGTGGGGCGGAGCGTCCGCTCCGCCCCACGTCCGCCTGCTTGACGCGAGGCCGCCGAGGGCGACGATCTGCAGAACGCCCTTCCCGACGTGGAAGCGGGGCACGCCGATGACGCCGAGGAAGAAGCACAGTAGAGCGCGCCGGCCCATGACTTGGCCGTGAGGGGATCCTTTTCGGGTGGGGGGATCGGCCGGGCGAATTGAATCAGCAGGGAAACAGGCGGAAGGTGATGGCCGGTCGGCCGCCGAAGCGCTTGCCTTCCTCCCGGGCGTAGCCCTCGAGGAGATCGCGCGCGTACGTCTCCGGCTCCTCGGCGGTGAGAGCCTCGATGTAGGCGCGGTGCTCCATGAGGGAGCGCACGCCGCGCTCCAGGCCGTCGGTGACGTCCACGGCATGAGTGGGGGAGTCGGTGCCGGCGACGGCGACCCAGCGGAGGCCCTTCCAGGGTTCGGCGTCGGTGTCTGGAAATATCCACCTGTTGCCCGCGTCTCCGGCGGCGTCCAGCACGGCTCGCCCGACGGCCCGATGATCAGGAGTGTTCCAGTACGTGCCCCCCCACGTGTCGTCCGGGTTCAACGTGATCAGAAGCTCCGGGCGGTGCCTGCGGATGGCGGCCGCGATGTCCCTGCGCAGCGCCGTGCCGTACTCGATCACGCCGTCCCGGTGGCCGAGGAACTCCACGCTCGTCACCCCGACCACGGCCGCGCTGGCCCGCTCCTCGCGCTCGCGCACCCGCGCGCTCTCGGCGGGTTCGAGCGTGTCGATGCCGGCCTCGCCCCGCGTGGCGATCACGTACGCCACCTCGCGGCCGGCGTCGGTCCAGGTCGCGATCGCGGCCGCGCAGCCGTACTCGAGGTCGTCGGGGTGGGCGACGATGGCCAGGGCACGCTGCCAGTCGCCGGGCATGGGCTCGAGTCGATCTGTCGTCATGAAACCCACCCTAGGCAGCGGCGCGCGGCACTAGCATGGCCGCGGACGAAGGGAGGAGCCGGAGCCGATGGGGCTGGGGCAGCAGGGCGACCTGGTGGCGGCCGTCCGCGCCGGTGACGAGGCCGCGTTCGGCAAGCTGGTCGAGCCGTACCGGCACGAGTTGCACGTGCACTGCTACCGCATGCTGGGCTCGTACACCGACGCCGAGGACATGGTGCAGGAGACGCTGCTGCGGGCTTGGCGGCGGCGGGAGACGTTCGAGGGGCGCGCGACGCTGAGGGCCTGGCTCTACCGCATCGCCACCAACGCCTGCCTCGACCTGCTGTCCGGCCCCGCCCGCGCGCGGGAGATCACGGTCGGCACGGGAAGTGAGCCCCGATCGCCGTTCGCCGAGGTGCCGTGGCTGCAGCCGTACCCCGACCGGGTGCTCGACCTGGCCGCGCCCGGGCACGGCGAGCCCGACGCGGTGACGGTCGCGCGTGAGACGATCGAGCTGGCCTATCTCGCCGCCATCCAGCACCTGCCGCCGCGCCAGCGCGCGGTGCTGATCCTGCGGGACGTGGCCGGTTGGTCGGCCGAGGAGACCTCCGGCGCGCTGGAGCTGAGCGTGGCGGCGGTCAAGAGCGCCCTTCAGCGGGCGCGCGCCACGCTCCGCACGCACCTGCCTCACAACCGTGCCCAGTGGGGTCCGGCCACCGCTCCGAGCGAAGAGGAGCGGGCGGTGCTGCGCCGCTACATGGACGCCTCCGTCTCGGGCGACCTGTCGGCGCTGGCGGAGCTGCTGCGCGAGGACGCCCGGCAGACGATGCCTCCGGCGTCGCTGGTGTACGACGGGCGCGTGGCCATCCTCGACATGTGGCGGCCGTACATGGCCGGGCCGGAGGCGTGGGACTTCAAGGTGCTGGCGACGTCCGCCAACCGGCAGCCGGCCGCCGCCACCTACGCCCGCAGCGCCGGCGAATCCCGCTACACCGCCGTCAACGTCGACGTGCTGCGCATCGAGGACGGCCGGATCGTGGAGATCACGACGTTCGGCCCCGAACTGCACGCCGCCTTCGGCCTCCCCGAATCTCTCTGAAATTTCTCCCCCAGGACCGATTCCTTTCCCGGCCCGCCGCCGTCATACGGGCGCTACACCGCTTCAGAGACTTCGGAGAAAGGGATCGATCATGATGGACTACCCGCAGCGGCAGCCCGATGCCCAGCTCAAGGCCCTGAACCGGCTGGTCGGCACCTGGCGGGTGACCGGCGGCGCCGAGGGCACCGTGACCTACCGCTGGATGGAGGGCGGCTTCTTCCTGCTCCAGGACGTGAACCTGGTGCAGGACGGGCGGCCGATCAAGGGCATGGAGGTCATCGGCAGGGAGATGCCGTTCGGCGCGGACGAGCCCGGTGAGGACATCAAGTCCGTGTACTACGACAGCCAGGGCAACACCCTCGCGTACGTGTACGAGCTGGAGGGCGACACGCTGACCATCTGGGGTGGCGAGAAGGGCTCGCCGGCCTACTACCGGGGCACCTTCACCGCCGACGACAAGACGGTCAGCGGGGCCTGGGTGTACCCGGGCGGGGGCGGCTACCCGTCGGAGATGACCCGGGCGGACTGATCGCGACCCGCCCTGACGTCCGACAGCCGGCCTGCGGCCAGCCCCCCGTCCGGGCTTGACGTCCGCAGGCCGGCCTGCGGTCAGCCCCCGCAGCCGTTTTCCCGATGGGCGTGCGGATCCGGTGGCCCCGGCCGCGCGGGACCGTGGTCCGGCGACCTTCTCCACCACCTCGTCGGCGACCTTGTTGGATCCCTTCACGGTCGCACCGGGCGTGTGAGCGGGGACCGGGCCGGGGCTGGGCCGTTGGCGGGCGGTGCGGGGGCTGAGGTGTCGGCGGGCGGGACGGGCTGCCCGGCTGACGCGCCGGTCATCGCGGCCTCCTGCAGGCGAATGCTGAGGATGGTGCCGGAGGAGCACGCCGTTTGTCCGTGGTCCTATGCTGCTAGTTATGCACGATCAGGCAGGGGCAGGGGCAGGGGCGCCCGACAACTTCGACCGTCTGTGGACCCCGCATCGCATGGCCTACATCAAGGGCGAGAACAAGCCGACGGGCACCGGCCCCGAGGACGGATGCCCGTTCGACGCGATACCCAAGATGAGCGACGAGGACGGCCTGATCGTCGCCCGTGGGGAGAGCGTCTACGCCGTGCTCAACCTCTACCCGTACAACTCCGGCCACCTGATGGTCGTCCCCTACCGGCACGTGTCCGACTACGACGAGCTGCATCCGGCCGAGCTGGTCGAGCTGGGGGAGTTCACCCAGAAGTCGCTGCGCGCGCTGCGCAAGGCGAGCGGCGCGCAGGGCTTCAACGTCGGCATGAACCTCGGCCACGTCGCGGGCGCGGGCATCGCCGCGCACCTGCACCAGCACGTGGTGCCCAGGTGGGGCGGCGACACGAACTTCATGCCGGTCGTCGGCCAGACCAAGGTTCTGCCGCAGCTACTTCGTGACACCCGTCAGCTTCTCGCCGACGCGTGGGACTGACTCCTCCTGCCGCTGCTCCAGCACCCGGATCCCCACGGCCAGCAGCAGGGGCACGGCCAGCGCCAGCGCCATCGACAGCACGGCCGCGCCGGAGTCGTTGACCAGCATCCCGACCACGCCGCTGACCAGCGTGCCGATCAGCCCGGCCCGCAGCGCGGGGGAGTGCTCGAACGCCGCCGGCACCACCCCTGAGGAGGCCTGCTCCGGCCGCAGGATCGCGTAGATCAGGAACGCGACGGCCACGATCACGATGGGCATGAGGTTCGGGCTGAGCAGCGTGGCCAGCATGGCCTGGAGCTTGCGCAGGATGACGTCGAGCGCCTCGCCGCTGAGCACCTGGCCGACGAACCTGCCCAGGTGGGACTGCTTCTCGGGCGGCTGCAGGTAGTTGTAGTAGGCGAAGCCCATCACGATCACGCCGCCCGCCACGCAGAACGCCGCCAGCTTGACCAGCGAGACCCGCTTGCCCGCGACCAGCAGCGCGGTCACCGCGATGCCCGGCACGAACGCGATCACACCGCCGAAGTCGCTGCCCATCGCCGACCCGCCGAGCACCATGGCGAACGCACCCAGCACCACGATCGCGGCCACCCCGATCCGGCCCGGGTAGCGGTGCGCGATGACCGTGGTGGCCAGCAGCGTGCCGGTGGCCAGCAGCGCGAACGGGATGTTGCCCAGGCCGTAGTAGCGCGCCCCCTGCTCGGCGCTGAAGCCCATGAAGCTGTTGAGCTGGAGCGTGGTGTCGGTGAGCAGGTCACCGACGAGCGTGAGCGCGGTGACCCCCGAGACCACGGCCAGCGGGCCGAGCGGCCTGCGCCGCCAGGGCCCCGCCAGCGCCAGCGCGGTGATCGCGGCCCACCAGGCCAGCATGCCGCCGAACAGTTGCAGGTGGTTGCCCCAGGGCAACAGGTTGACCAGGAACGACGTGACGGGCAGGGCCGCCAGGGCGACGGCGGCCATCCGTACCCACGGCAGGCTCTTGTGGCGGCGCAGCAGCAGGAAGGCCAGCACGTAGAACACGACCTGGAGGACGGCCAGGGTGGTGAAGTATTGGCCCTTGGCCGAGCGCATGGTCTGGGCGGTGGCGTCGGCGCGCTGGACCTGTTCGAAGGTGGCGCCGGCGTCGCCGAGCCGCAGTTGCCCGCCCACGACCGTCGGGGGCGTCTGCACGCCCAGCTTGGCCAGGACGGTCGCGGTCAGGTCGGGCAGGATCGAGATGTCTTCGCGGCGGGTGGAGTCGGCCCCGAGCAGGCGGCCCTGCGCGCCCGGCTCGCGCAGGGCGGCGACCCGGAGGTGGGGCACGGAGCCGTGGTCGGACAGGCCCGCGAGCAGCACGGTCGTGTCCGGGGGCAGGATCGACAGCAGCGCGCCCGCCTTGGCGTCGGCCAGGCGCAGCGCGTCGCGCCGCTCGGTGGCTCCGAGCTGCTCGGGGACCTTGGGCAGCCGGTCGCCGATCAGGTAGGGGCGGATGAGGTCGTCCACGTCCATGGCGATCATCCGGCACTTGGTCAGGTCGCCGGTCCCGACCTGGAGCGGCGAGGCGTGATAGTTCTGCACCGCGCCCTGCCGGTCGGCCAGCGCCAGCGCGGCGCCGGGGCCGATCGCGATCGAGCACTGGCCCGCGGCCTTCAGCGTCTCGCCCAGCGTGCCGGCGTAACGCTGCCCGGCCACGTCGGTGAGGTAGCGGTAGCCGGGGATGACCGCGCTCCCGGTGCCCGCGACCTGCGCCTCGGGCATCGGGGGCGCGCCGCAGCCGTAGCCGACGGCCGACCTGGTGCCCGCCGACACGGTCAGCCAGCCGTCGTAGGGGCAGGTCACGTTGCCGACCGTGCGTACCGACAGCGACCCGATCGCGCTCGCTCCGGCCAGCTCCCACAGGTTGGGGGCGTCGGCCTGGGTGAGGTCGTTCCAGTGCAGGCCGGGCACGCCGATGAGCGCCACCCGGCCCGGGGCCTCCTCCGCCCGGGCCGTCCCCGCGAACACTCCCTGGCCGGTCAGCAGCTGGCCGAGTAGCACGGCCAGCACGACTACCGCGCGCCTCACCCCGATGACCTCCCGCGATCGATGATGTCCGTGGCACGGTAGAGGAAGGTCGCATCCCGGCGCCACCAGTACGGACTACCGTTACCTGAAATGTGATCGCTACGAACACATTTCAGACAGCCGTTACCTTACGGTCCGGCGTTCCCCGTTTCCGGGGTTCCCGCTTCACCGCCGACTGCCCACCTGGGGTGGGTCTTACACGGCTCCACCTGGACGGCAGTGTCCGTCGCCACTCGCGTTCTGCGCCCCCTGGGCCGCCACGCACAGGCCGCCCGCTTGCGCCGCCACGCACAGGCCGCCCGCCTGGGCCGCCACGCGCCGGCCCAGCGCCGGCCCAGCGCCGGCCTGGCCAGGTGTGGAATGCGTGGGGCGCGGTCAGGCCAGGTCGAGGACGGCCTTGCCGTGGAGGCGGCGTTCCAGGAGCGCGCTGATGGCTTCGCCGGCCTTGTCCCAGCCGCCGCGCCAGGTGATCTGCGGATCGAGGCCCCCCGCGGCCACGCCGTCCGCGAGCCAGGACAGGTCCGGCCCCAGGGGCACGCCGTCCAGCAGGTAGAAGGTGGTGATCGAACGGCCATGACGCCCGTCGTAGCCGTAGAACGCGCCGGGAGGGAAGCTCTCCGGCTCGTCCGTGGCACGCCCGACAGCGACCAGCGTGCCGTTCGCCGCCAGCTTGTCGAAGGACTGCACGAGCTGCCGCCCGCCCACGCAGTCCACCACCCCGTCCACGAGCGACCCCAGCAGCTCCGGCCCCGCGACCACCTCGTGGGCGCCCAGCGCACGCAGCCCGTCGCCGTGCGCCTGCGGGTCGCCGGTGGAGGCGATGACATGGGCGCCGCCGAGCCGGGCGAGCTGCACGGCGTACCGCCCGACGCCTCCTGTGGCGCCGGTGACCAGGATGCGCTTGCCGAGCAGGGGGCCGATCCTGCGCAGGGCGCGCAGCGCGCTGGCGCCCGCGACGGGGACGGTGCTGAGCGCGCCCAGGTCCGCTCCCTCCGGGGCCACGCCGAGCGCACTGGTGTCCACGGCCCGCAGCTCGGCCCAGGCGCCGTCCAGGCCCACCGTGACCACGGGCGTTCCCGCCACTGGCCCCGAGCCGTTGGCGGCGGCCCGCTCCACCACGCCGGCGGCGTCCCACCCCAGCACGGTGCCATCCGGTGCGCCGGCGATGCCGTGCTTGACCTCGCCGAAGTTGAGGGAGAGGGCGCTCACCCTGACCAGAGCCTCATGCGGGGCGGGTACGGGATCGGCGCCTTCGCCGAGACGGAGGCCGGAGGCGGCGGAGCGGTCGACCAGAAGAGCACGCATGCGTACATCGCCTTTCGAGTACGGAAGAGACCACCCCTTTATGCCACTCGGTGGCATAAGCGCGCAAGTGGCGAACTTGCTACACTCCTCGACGTGAGCAGCCCGCCCCTGCGCGAACGCAAGAAACAACGGACCCGTCAAGCGCTGATCGACACCGCACTGGAGCAGTTCACCAGCCAGGGCTTCGCCGGCGTGACCCTCGACGAGCTGTGTGAGCGGGTGGAGGTCTCCAAACGCACCTTCTTCCGCAACTTCACCAGCAAGGAGGAAGTCGCCATGGCCCCGCTGGAGGACCTGTGGAGGGCCTTCCTGGTGGAGCTGACGGCCGTCCAGCCCGACGGCCGGCCGGTGCTGGAACTGGCGCGCGACGCGCACCTGGCGGCGCTGGACCGCATGGGCGCGGACTGGGCCGGCCGGGCGCTGCTCAGCTACCGGCTGTCGGCGCAGACTCCCTCGATCAACGCGCACAGCCTGCACTTCTGCGACAACACGACGCGGGCGGCCATGGACATCCTGCGGAACTGGCTCGACGGGCGGGAGGGAGATCCGCGCCCCCGCCTGGTGGTGGACATGCTGGTGGCCGCCTTCCGCTACGCGCTGGCGGACTGGGCGGCCGGCCTCGCCACGGCGAAGACCACGCATGACCTGGCCGGCCGCTTCCGCGAGGCCGTCGACTCCCTGCCCGGCAGCCTCGCGCTCACCGCTAGACCCCGCCGCCTGCCTTCACCGTGACCGGGTCGCTCTCGTTGTGCAGGCGGTCGAGCGAGGTGACGAGGTAGGTCCCCGCCGACTTGACCGCGAAGGACGGGTTGGTGACCACGGCCACCAGGTTCCGGGCGTCGCTCGTGTGGCAGTCCTCGCCGGACTTCGGCACCTGGTACACCGCGTACGCCCGAGCCCCCTCGGCCGGCTTCCACGACAGCGTCGTGCCCGCGGACCTCGCCCCCGCGGGCGCCGCCGGCTTCGCCGGGGCCTGGCCGCCGCGGTCCGTCATGAGCGGCAGCAGGGCGGGCCGGCTGTAGTGCTCCTTGGCCACCAGGTCCATCGCGCTCAGCGGATTGGTGAGCAGTTGCTTGGCGCTGAAGTAGACGTCGCCGTCCACCTGCTCATATTTGCGGTTCAAGTTCAGGTGCGCGGACATCTCGCCCGCCTTGGTCCAGGCCTTGTCGTCCTGGGCGCCCACCCGGTAGAGCGCCTGGCCGATGTACAGGTGCACGCCGGAGTCCTTGACCGCCTCCGCCCACCAGGGCACGAGCGCCTTGTAGTCGGCCGCCTTGAAACCGCGCGGCCAGTAGAGCTGCGGCATCACGTAGTCGACGGTGCCGGAGTCGATCCAGGCCCGCGCGTCCGCATAGATCGAGTCATAGGCGGACATGCCGTTGGTGTTGGACCCGGACGGGTCATTCGACTTGTTGCGCCAGATGCCGAAGGGGCTGATGCCGAACTTGACGTGGTTCTTGCGCTCGTGGATGGCCTTGTCCACCTGGGCGACGAGCGTGTTGACGTTGCCGCGGCGCCAGGCGGCCAGGCTCTTGCCCTTGCCGTACTTTGTAAAGGCGGCCTTGTCGTTGAACTGGCCGCCCTCGCCCGGATACGGGTAGAAGTAGTCGTCGAAGTGCACCCCGTCCACGTCATAGCGGTCCACCACGTCCGTGATGACCTTGATGACGTGCTCGCGCACCTGCGGCAGGCCCGGGTTGTAGTAGACGCGGTCGCCGTATTTGACCGTCCAGTCCGGGTGCTGCCGCGCCGGGTGACTGGCCGGCAGCTTGGCGACGTTGGCGTCGTAGGAGGCGCGGTACGGGTTGAACCAGGCGTGGAACTCCAGGCCGCGCTTGTGGGCCTCATCGATGAGGAACGGCAGCGGGTCCCAGCCGGGATCCTTGCCCGCCGTGCCCGTCAGGAACTGCGACCACGGCTCGAGCGACGACTTGTAGAGCGCGTCGGAGGCGGGCCGCACCTGGACGAAGACCGCGTTGAAGTTGCGCTTGGCGGCGGCGTCGAGGATCTTGACGTATTCGGCCTTCTGCCGGGCGGCGGTCAGGCCGGTGCGGGAGGGCCAGTCGATGTTCTTGACCGTGGCGATCCAGACGCCCCGAAGCTGGCGCTTGGGGTAGCGGGCGTCTGTCTTGCAGGCCGCCACGGGCGCGGCGGCGGCGGTGGTCGTCTTCTTCTTGCTCGCTGCGGGGCTCTCTCCAGCACCGGGGCCGAACATGTAAGCGGCGGTGGCGGTGACGACGGCGAGGCCTGCGGCGGCTAGGAGTGGGCGTCCGGTTCGCATAGTGCCACCCAGTGTGACAGCTGCTCACCGATGGTCGGGACGAAAAAAAGAAATAGATTCGTGATGCCTTTGTGACGAAACCAAGGAGCTGGGCCGGGAGGGACGAACGCCCTCCCGGCTTCCTTGGCTCCAGACTTCCCGCTGTTCAGTCCGCGGCCGCCACCTTGCTCGCGAGGTTCGGCGGCAGCGGCTCGTAGCGCAGGAACGTGCGCGTGAAGGCCCCCGTGCCGTGCGACATCGAGCGCAGGTCGATGGCGTACCGCGTGATCTCCAGTTCGGGCACCTCCGCCTTGACCAGCGTGCGTCCCGTGCCGACGGGCTCGGTGCCGAGCACCCTGCCGCGCCGCGACGACAGATCGGACATCACCGACCCCACGTAGTCGTCGGCCACCAGCACCGACAGCTCGTCCACCGGCTCCAGCAGCAGCGTCGGCACCTTCGATGCCGCCTCCTTGAGCGCGAGCTGGCCGGCGATCTGGAAGGCCATGTCGGAGGAGTCGACGGAGTGCGCCTTGCCGTCGTACAGCGTGACGCGCACGTCGACCATCGGGTAGCCGGCGACGACGCCCCGCTCCATCTGGGCCCGCACGCCCTTCTCGACCGACGGGATGAACTGCCGCGGGACCACGCCGCCCACGATCTTGTCCACGAACTCGAAGCCGGCGCCGGACGGCAGCGGCTCCACCTCCAGGTGGCAGATGGCGTACTGGCCGTGGCCGCCGGTCTGTTTGACGTTGCGGCCCATGGCCTGGCACTTGCCGCCGAACGTCTCGCGCAGCGGCACCCGCAGCTCGATCCGCTCGACCTCCACGCCGTGCCGCTTGGACAGCCGGTCGAGCAGCACGTCGGTGTGCGCCTCGCCCATGCACCACAGGACGAGCTGCCTGGTCTCGGCGTTGTTCTCCAGCCGCAGCGTCGGGTCCTCGGCCACCAGCCGGCCGAGCGCCTGTGACAGCTTGTCCTCGTCGGCCTTGGACTTGGCCCTGATCGCCACGGGCAGCAGCGGCTCGGGCATGGTCCAGGCGGTCATCAGCAGCGGGCGTTCGACGTCGGACAGGGTGTCGCCGGTCTCGGCCCGCGACAGCTTGGCCACCGCCACGATGTCGCCCGCGACGCCCCTGGCGATGCCGCGCTGGTGTTTGCCCAGCGGGCAAGTCAGGGTGCCGATGCGCTCGTCGACGTCGTGGTCCTCGTGCCCGCGGTCGGCCAGGCCGTGCCCGGACACGTGCACGGTCATGTCGGGGCGCAGCGTGCCGGAGAAGACGCGTACGAGGCTGATGCGGCCCACGTACGGGTCGCTGGTGGTCTTGACGACCTCGGCCACCAGCGGGCCTTCCGGGTCGCATGTGATGCCCTGGACCGGCTTGCCGGACAGGTCGGTGATCTCGGGCATGGGATGTTCGAGGGGCGACGGGAACCCCTGCGTGATGATCTCGAGCACCTCCTGCGCGCCGATGCCGATCCCGCTGCACAGCACCGGGTAGAAGCTGCCGCGCGCGACGGCCTTCTCCAGGTCCTCGATGAGGACCTTGGTGTCCATGGGCTCGCCCGCGAGGTAGCGGTCCATGAGCGATTCGTCTTCGCTCTCCTGGATGATCCCCTCGATGAGGCTCCCGCGGTGCTCCTCGATCTGCGTCTCGTACTCCGCGCCCGGATCCTTCTCGGTACGGGTCCCCGTGGCGTAGTTGTAGAACTTCTGCGACAGCAGCCCGATCAGCCCGTTGACGTGCCCATTGGTGATCACCGGGAGATACAGGGGCGCGACGCCGTCGCCGAAGACGTCCTGGCAGGTGGTGAGCACCTCGTCGAAGTCGGCCCGCTGGTGGTCGATCTTGGTGATCACCACCGCCCGCGGCATGCCGACCTGGGCGCACTCCTCCCACAGCAGCTGGGTGAGGCCGTCGATCCCGTCGGAGGCCGCCACCACGAACAGCGCCGCGTCCGCCGCGCGCAGCCCGGCCCGCAGATCGCCGACGAAGTCCGCGTAGCCGGGAGTGTCCAGAAGGTTGATCTTGATTCCGTTGTGCACCAGCGGCGCCAAGGCGAGGTTGACCGATCGCTGCTGCCTGACCTCGACCTCGTCGAAGTCGCTGACCGTGTTGCCGTCCTCCACTCGTCCCGGGCGCTGGATGGTGCCTGTGGCGGCCAGCAGCTGCTCGACGAGGGTCGTCTTACCCGCCCCTGAGTGGCCGACCAGCACGACATTGCGTATCGCATCCGCCCTGTCGGCCACGGGTGCCCTGCCCGCGGCTCCCACGCCGCCGCTCGAACTTCTTTCCGCCACATCGCCTCCAGCGTTGAGTCGTTTCCCAACGCCGCGCCCGCGCGGAAGGTGACAGGAACCGCATGGACGCGGTGTGTTCACCAAATACCCCTGTGGCGGATATCACAAGAGGGCCGGGGCAAAGAAAGTTGTCAGGCTCGTGATGGCCTACGATCGGACCGCGATGCTCAAACTCCTGCGCCCGGCCATGACCCGGATACTCACCCCGCTGGGCAGGGCCCTCGTCGGCCGTGGGATCGGCCCGAACGCCGTCACGGCGATCGGCACCCTCGGCACAGTCGTGTCCGCCCTGACCTTCTTCCCCCTGGGTCAGCTGACCTGGGGCGCTCTCGTGATCACTGTCTTCGTGCTGTTCGACCTGCTCGACGGCTTGGTGGCCCGCCTCGGAGGCAAGGGGGGCAGCACCTGGGGGGCGTTCCTCGACTCGACGCTCGACCGCGTCGCCGACGCCGCCATCTTCGCCGGCCTGATCTTGTATTTCATCTCCGTGGACGACACGCTGATGGCCTCGGTGACGCTGGTGTGCCTGATCGCCGGCGCCCTGGTCTCCTATGCCAAGGCCAGGGCCGAGGGGCTCGGGCTCACGGCCGACGTCGGGCTGGCCGAGCGGCCGGAGCGGCTGGTCGTGGCGCTGGTCGCGGCCTGCTTCGCGGGGCTGGGCGTGCCGTACGTCCTGGCCGCGGGCATGTGGCTGCTCGCGATCGCCAGCCTGATCACCGTGGGGCAGCGGGTGAAGCGGGTCTACGAGCAGACGAGGGAGAGATGAGCGTTAAAGCGTCATTCGGCGATCGCGTCGTGGCGGCGGGCTTCGCGGCCGGCTGGAAGCTCGTGCCGCTGCTGCCCGAGCGCCCCACGGCGGCGGTCTTCCGCCTCCTGGCCGACCGGGTCTGGGCCAGGCGCGGCAAGTCCGTGCGCCGCCTGGAGTCCAACCTGGCCAGGGTGACCGGGCTCGAGGTGGGCAGCCGTGAGCTGCGCGAGCTCACCAGGGCCGGCATGCGCTCCTACTTCCGCTACTTCCACGAGGTCTTCCGGCTGCCGTCCATGAGCACCGAGGAGATCGTGCGCCGCACCCACGTCATCGACGCCGAGCACATCCACCTCAACGTGGCCGCCGGGCGGGGCGTGGTGCTGGCGCTGCCGCACATGGGCAACTGGGACCAGGCCGGCGCCTGGCTGGTGGGCGTGGGCCACCCGTTCACGACCGTGGCCGAGCGGCTCAAGCCCGAGTCGCTGTTCCGCCGCTACGTCGCCTTCCGCGAAGGGCTCGGCATGGAGGTGCTGCCGCTGACCGGCGGCGACGGGCACAACTTCGCACACCTGGCGATGCGGGTGCGCAAGGGCGGCGTGGTGTGCCTGCCGGCCGAGCGCGACCTGACCAAGAGCGGCATCGAGGTGCGCTTCTTCGGCGCCACGACGAAGGTGCCCGCGGGGCCGCCGCTGCTGGCCGTGCAGACCGGGGCGGCGCTGCTGCCGGCGACCGTCTACTTCGTGGGCGACGACTGGGGCATCCACATCCACGAGGAGATCCCGGTCCCGCAGGAGGGCACCCGGCAGGAGAAGGTCGCGGTGGTGGCCCAGCGCCTGGCCGACGTGTTCGAGAAGGGCATCTCCGAGCATCCGGAGGACTGGCACATGTTGCAGCGGCTCTGGCTGGAAGATCTGCCGCGATGAGGGTCGGCATCGTGTGTCCCTACTCCTGGGACATGCCAGGCGGCGTCAAGCAGCACATCGACGACCTGGCCCAGGCGCTGATGGCGCAGGGGCACGACGTGTCGGTGATCGCGCCGGCGGCCGACGACGACGAGCTTCCCCCTTATGTGACGGGGGCGGGGCGGGCGGTGCCGGTTCCGTACAACGGGGCGGTGGCCAGGATGTCGTTCGGCTTCCTGTCGGCGGCGCGGGTGCGGCGGTGGGTGCGCACGGGCGAGTTCGACGTGCTGCACATCCACGAGCCGCTGATCCCGAGCCTGGGGGTGCTGGCGTGCTGGGCGGCGAAGGGGCCGATCGTGGCCACGTTCCACGCGTCGTGGTCGCGCTCGCGGGCGATCGCGGTGGCCGAGCCGCTGCTGCGCAGCGCGCTGGAGAAGCTCAGCGGCCGCATCGCGGTCTCCGACGCGGCCCGCAAGAGCCTGGTGGAGCAGTTCGGCGGCGACACGGTGCTGATCCCGAACGGTGTCACCGTCTCCCGCTACACCGAGGCCGAACCGCTCGACGGGTGGGGCCCGGACGGCGCCACGATCGGCTTCCTGGGGCGGATGGACGAGGAGCGCAAGGGGCTGCCGATCCTGCTGGAGGCGTTCAAGACGCTGGCGGCCGAGCGGCCCGGCCTGAAGCTGCTGATCGCCGGGCCCGGCGACGCGAAAGAGGTCTACGAGCGGGTGCCCAAGCGCTTCCACGACCGGGTGACGGTGCTGGGCATGGTGAGCGAGGCCGACAAGATCCGCGCCTACCACTCGGTCGACGTGTTCTGCGCTCCCAACACCCGCGGGGAGAGCTTCGGCATCGTGCTGGCCGAGGCGATGGCGTCCGGGGCCACGGTGCTGGCCAGCGACATCCCCGCCTTCCGCAAGGTGCTGGGGGAGGGGCAGGCGGGCGCGCTGTTCGCCAACGGCGACGCGGCTTCGCTGGCGCGCGAGGCGACCGCGCTGCTGGACGCGCCGGAGCGCCGGGCCAAGCTGGCCGCCGAGGCGCTGGTGGCGGTCAGGAAGTACGACTGGTCCACGGTCGCGAGGGACGTGGTGCGCGTCTACGAGACGGTCACGACCGGCGGCGCGGGGCGCGTGGAGGAAGATCTGTGACATCCACCATGATCGTGCTGATCGTGGGCATCGTCGTGGTGCTCATGGCCGTCTACGTCTCCTGGCGCGCGGGCCGGCTCGACCGCCTGCACATCCGCCTGGAGCTGGCCCGCGAGTCGCTGGAGGCCGCGCTGATCCGGCGCAGGGGGGTGGTGCTGGAGCTGGCCGGCTCGCGCCTGCTCGACCCGGCCACGTCGCTGGTGCTGGCCGCCGCGGCCCACGAGGCCAGGATCGCGGGCCCGGAGGAGCGCGAGCACGCCGAGAGCGACCTGTCGCGGGCCCTGCGCGCGGTGGTGGACCAGGAGCGCTTCAGGGAGAAGCTGTCGGAGGCGCCCGGTGGCCACGACCTGCTGGAAGAGCTCGACGCGGCGGTGACCAAGGTGGTCTACTCGCGCCGCTTCTACAACAACGCCGTGGGCGTCACCCGTACGGCCCAGCGGCGCTGGCTGGCCAGGACCCTGCGCCTGGCCGGCCATACGGAATATCCAGAATTCTTTGAGATTGATGACAATCCGCCAGCAGCTATGGCAACTGAATGACCTCATATGGGGAAGCCAGTAAGCTTCATCCCGTTTTCGGGCTGAAGGCGAGAGGTGTTCACGTGCGGCTACCCCGGATGATCACAGTGACGCTGGCCGGAGTGGCCGTGTTGCTGCCCGTCGCGGCCTGCTCCTCGGACGAGCCGGCGCCGGGCCAGGTGCCGCAGGCCGCCACGGTCGCGCCGAGCGAGGAGCCGGCGGAGCCCGAGGAGGTCAATGCGCATCCCTTCACCGGCAAACCGTACGAGCAGCTCAAGCCGGTGCTCGCGGTGAAGATCGAGAACACCGCGGCGGGCAAGCCGCAGCTCGGGCTGAAGAGCGCGGACATCGTCTACGTCGAGCAGGTCGAGGCCGGTCTGACCCGGCTCATGGCGATCTTCTCCTCCAAGCTGCCCGCCAAGGTGGGCCCGGTGCGCAGCGCCCGCGTCTCCGACCTGCACATCGCGCCGCAGTTCGGCAAGCCCGCCTTCTCCTACTCGGGCGCGCAGACCAAGATGCTGCCGCTCATCGCCCAGGCGTCGCTGTGGGACGTCGGCGACACCCGCGCCCCGGGGGCGTACTTCCGGCAGCCGGGCCGCTTCGCCCCCTACAACCTGTTCGCCAATACCAAGCAGCTGCTGGCCAAGGCGCCCAAGGCGAGCAAGGCCAAGAACATCGGCTTCACCTTCGGCGACGCCCCGGCCGACGGCGGGGTGGAGCGCAAGTCGTACACCGTCAAGTGGCCCGCGGCGCGCTTCACCTTCGCCTGGTCGGAGGAGAAGAAGCAGTGGCTGATCTGGCAGGACGGCAAGAAGGACATGGCCGCCGAAGGCGGACAGCTTGGCGCGCCGACGATCGTCATCCAATACACCAAGACCGAGCGCTCGCAGTTCCATGACAAGAACGACAGCTACACGCCGCTCGTGCACACCACGGGCAAGGGGACGGCGATCGTGCTGCGCGACGGCAAGGCCTTCAAGGCGAACTGGGAGCGGGAATCGGAAGAGGACGGCACGACGTTCACTACTGCGAGCGGCGAGCCGATGAACTTCGCGCCCGGCCAGGTCTGGGTCGCCCTCGCCAGCCGCAAGCCCGTCATCCCCTAAGTATTTCCTGGCAAGTGCTGACATATCGGCATGTCAGGAAAGTGGTCCCTCAGGACCTACCATGGGTTTGATAACTTACCGACCGCCGTGAGAGCCGTGAGGATGACCGTGTCCAGCAGCACGCCAGAAAGCACCCCCGTCACCGGAAGCGCCCGCGTCAAGCGCGGCATGGCCGAGATGCTCAAGGGCGGCGTCATCATGGACGTCGTCACCGCCGAGCAGGCCAAGATCGCTGAGGACGCCGGCGCGGTGGCCGTCATGGCCCTCGAGCGGGTGCCCGCCGACATCCGCGCGCAGGGTGGCGTGTCCAGGATGAGCGACCCCGACATGATCGACGGCATCATCAACGCCGTGTCGATCCCCGTGATGGCCAAGGCCCGCATCGGCCACTTCGTCGAGGCCCGGGTGCTGCAGTCGCTCGGCGTCGACTACATCGACGAGTCGGAGGTGCTCACCCCCGCCGACTACGCCAACCACATCGACAAGTGGCAGTTCACGGTGCCGTTCGTGTGCGGCGCCACCAACCTGGGCGAGGCCCTGCGCCGCATCACCGAGGGCGCGGCCATGATCCGCTCCAAGGGTGAGGCGGGCACCGGCGACGTCTCCAACGCCGTCACCCACATGCGCACCATCCGCGCCGAGCTCAAGCGGCTCACCTCGCTGCCCGAGGACGAGCTGTACGTCGCCGCCAAGGAGCTGCAGGCCCCCTACGAGCTGGTCGCCGAGGTGGCCAGGAGCGGAAAGCTGCCGGTCGTGCTGTTCACCGCGGGCGGCATCGCCACCCCGGCCGACGCCGCGATGATGATGCAGCTCGGCGCCGAGGGCGTGTTCGTGGGCTCGGGCATCTTCAAGTCGGGCGACCCGGCCAAGCGTGCCGCGGCCATCGTCAAGGCCACGACGTTCCACGACGACCCCGACGTCATCGCCAAGGTCTCCCGCGGCCTGGGCGAGGCCATGGTCGGCATCAACGTCGACGACATCCCGCAGCCGCACCGCCTGGCCGAGCGCGGCTGGTAGTCCGGCGCGTCGTTGCAGGTCACGGGGCTTCTCGCGTGAGATGATCTCGTTCGGCGGGTGAGGTACTCCATCTTCGCCCGGCGGGGGCGCCGCGCAATGTGACGGTGAAAAGTGCCGAAAGAGGCGACATCTGCGAAGGATGTCGCCTTTTTCGTGTTGTGTGGTGTTCACTGCTTAGTCATGATCTTCAGTCAAGCTACGGGGCGTCCCGCACCCTTGATCGTCGCAGGAGCCACACCATGTCCAAGCTGAACCGCCGGCACTTCCTCGTCACCGGCTTAGCGGCGGGCGCGGCCGCGGCCATCCCGGCCACCGCCGCGCACGCCGACGACCCGGACCCCGCCGCCGAGACGGCCCAGAGTCTGGCCTCGCGCGGGCTGCGTACCGACCCCTTCACCCTCGGCGTCGCCTCCGGCGACCCCGACCACGAGGGCTTCGTGCTGTGGACCAGGCTCGCCCAGCAGCCTCTGGCCGAGGACGGGCTCGGCGGCATGCCGCAGCGGCCCTTCCCGGTGCTGTGGCAGGTGTACGCCGACGAGCAGTGCCGCCGCGTCGTCCGCGCCGGCGTGGCCGTGGCCGCGCCGGAATGGGGCCACAGCGTCCACGTCGAGGTGCAGAACCTCAGCTCCGACCGCGAATACTGGTACCGCTTCCGCGTCGGCCCCTACATCTCCCCGGTCGGCCGCGCCCGCACCGCCCCGCACCCTCTGTCGTACGGCGGCGCGCTGGCCATGGCGTTCGTCTCCTGCGCCCAGTTCGAGCACGGCTACTTCACGTCCTACCGCAGGCTGGCCGAGGAGCACCCCGACCTCATCCTGCACCTGGGCGACTATCAGTACGAATACACCAAGAACACCTACAACATCCCCGGCGGCAACATCCGCCACCACGAGGGCCCCGAGACCGAGACCCTGGCCAACTACCGCCAGCGCCACGCCCAGTACAAAGCCGACCCCGATCTGCAGGCCGCGCACGCCGCCGCGCCGTGGCTGGTCGTGTGGGACGACCACGAACTGGACAACAACTGGGCCGACGAGGTGCCCGAGAAGCCCGAGGTGCCCCAGCCCAACTTCCGGGCCCGCCGCGAGGCCGCCTTCCGCGCCTACTACGAGAACATGCCGCTGCGCCGCACCTCCATCCCGCGTGGCCTCGACATGCAGCTCTACCGGCGCATCCGGTGGGGCCGGATGGCCACCTTCCACATGCTCGACACCCGCCAGTACCGCGACGACCAGGGCTGCGGCGACGGCTACAAGGACTGCCCGGCCTCCATCGATCCCAACCGCTCGATCACCGGGGCCGAGCAGGAGGCGTGGCTGCTGGACGGGTTCCGCCACTCGCGGGCGCAGTGGGACATCCTCGGCCAGCAGGTGTTCTTCGCCCAGCGTGACAACAACGCCGGCCCCGCCAAGGTCACCAGCCAGGACGCCTGGGACGGCTACGTCGCCTCCCGCCGCCGCATCACCCAGGGCTGGCTGGACGCCGACGTGCGCAACCCCGTCGTGCTGACCGGCGACGTGCACGCGCACTGGGCCAGCGACCTCAAGCTCGACTACGACGACCCGACCGGGCCGTCCGTGGGCTCCGAGCTGGTGGCCACCTCGATCTCCACCGGCGGCAACGGCGCCGACTCCGACCCGGCGGCGCATCCGTTCCTGAAGATCAACCCGCATCTGAAGTTCTACAACAACCAGCGCGGGTACGTGCTGACGAAGATCGAGCGCGAGCAGATGACGGCCGACTTCAAGGTGGTGCCCCGGGTCAGCGAGCCGGGGGCCGAGGCCTACACCCGGGCCACGTTCGTCATCGAGGACCAGGTGCCCGGGGTGCAGCAGACGTACCTGAAGCCGCTCGACCCGACGCTGCGCATCCAGACGGAGATGACGGTGGAGGAGACGGTCCGCCTGGAGACCGAGCGTCCCTGACCGCAGGCCCCTTCCCGTGATCCGTGGCCCTGGCCGCCCAGGCGGCGGGCGGGGCCACGGTGAATCGCCGCCGTGACGGTGCCCGCTGGCTAGCATTTCCGACCATGGTGGGACACGTCCTTTTACTCCTGGCCGGGTTGTTCGTGGCCCCGGCCCGTACCGACCTGTCGGTGATGACCTGGAACGTCTGCACCGGCACCAACTCCGCCTGCCCCTTCTACCGCGCCGGCGCCGTCGAACTGGCGGAGAACATCGGCAGGCACGCGCTCGGCCGGCCCGTCAAGCCCGACGTGATCTTTCTGCAGGAGTTCTGCACGGGCGCGAACGGCGCGCTGGAGCACTGGCTGGAGCGGCGCACCGGCCGGAACTGGACGATCGGCTCGTGGGGCCTGCTCTCCCACGACGGCACCCCGTACGCCTGCCACCCCGACCGCCTCGGCCGCCCGCGCGGCACGCAGAGCATCGCCGTCGCCGTGGCGGGCGAGGCGGCCACGTTCCAGATCCACCCGCTGCCCGCACCGCCCTGGTACGTCAGGCGCGCCGCCATCTGCGCGACCATCCCCGCCAGGAAGGTCCACGCCTGCGGCACCCACCTGTCGTCCGGCCAGCAGTACGACGACCGACAGCCCGGCGCCCCCTACCGGACCAGGCAGATCAAGCGCCTGCTGGAGATCGCCGCCAAGCCCGGGCACCGGACGATCGTCGGCGGCGACCTCAACGTCTCGCCACCGGACAGCGGGTACGGCAGCGCCGCGGGCCGCCGCGCCATCGCCCCGGCCTACCGGGCGTACCAGGAATGCGACCAGCGCGGCGCGCGGCGCGCCGGACGCTGGACCCGCGAGGGCAAGAAGATCGACTACTTGTTCGCTCCCAAGGGCTCGGTGCGGCGCTGTCACGTCGAGCGCAGCGTGACCCTGTCCGACCACAAGCCCGTCTACGTCGCCGTGGCCTTATAAGCGCGGACCGCGTCCGCTGCCTGCAGCGGGGCGCTGAACGCGGCCCACTAAAGGAAGATGCCCGGCCATCCTGGTGTTGAATGGTCTGAACCCGCACCCAGACGGAAGGATCGACTGTGCCCACGATCGGTGTACTCGCTCTCCAGGGAGACGTGCGCGAGCATGTGCGCATGCTTCAGGAGGCGGGCGCGGCGGCGAGCGCCGTACGCAGGCCCGCCGAGCTGGACGCGGTCGACGGCCTGGTCATTCCCGGTGGCGAGTCGACCACCATGTGGAAGCTCGCCGAGACCTTCGACATGCTCCAGCCGCTGCGGATGCGGATCAAGGAAGGCATGCCCGCCTACGGCTCCTGCGCCGGCATGATCATGCTGGCCGACAGGATCGAGGACGGGATCGCCGGCCAGCAGACGGTCGGCGGCATCGACATGGTGGTCAGGCGCAACGCGTTCGGCCGCCAGGTCGACTCGTTCGAGTCCGACCTCGACTTCGCGGGGGAGCGGGTGCACGCGGTCTTCATCCGCGCGCCCTGGGTCGAATCCATCGGAGCCGACGTCGAAGTGCTGGGCCGGTGCGAGCCTGGGGATAGGATCGTCGCGGTCCGTCAAGGTCCGTTGCTCGCGACGTCGTTCCACCCCGAACTCACCGGGGACGCTCGCGTGCACCGTTACTTCGTAGACATGGTTAGGGAGCTCTAAGTAATGTCCGGCCACTCCAAATGGGCGACGACGAAGCACAAGAAGGCCGCGCTCGACGCCAAGCGGGGCAAGCTGTTCGCCAAGCTCATCAAGAACATCGAAGTGGCGGCCCGGACCGGTGGCCCTGACCCGGACGCCAACCCCACCCTCTTCGACGCCATCTTCAAGGCGAAGAAGAACTCCGTGCCCAACGACAACATCGAGCGGGCCCGCAAGCGCGGCGGCGGCCTGGAGGCCGGCGGCGCCGACTGGCAGACCATCATGTACGAGGGCTACGCGCCCGGCGGCGTCGCGGTGCTCATCGAGTGCCTCACCGACAACCGCAACCGCGCCGCCTCCGAGGTGCGCGTCGCGCTGACCCGCAACGGCGGCTCGCTGGCCGACCCCGGGTCCGTGTCCTACATGTTCAACCGCAAGGGCGTCGTGATCGTGCCCAAGAACGGGCTGGACGAGGACACCGTGCTGATGGCCGTGCTGGAGGCCGGCGCCGAGGAGGTCAACGACCTGGGCGACTCGTTCGAGGTCGTCTCCGAGGCCGGGGACCTGGTGCCGGTGCGCAAGGCGCTGCAGGACGCCGGGATCGACTACGACTCGGCGGAGTCCGGCTTCCTGCCGACGATGAGCGTGCCGCTGGACGAGGAGGGCGCCAAGAAGGTGTTCCGCCTCATCGAGGCGCTGGAGGACAGCGACGACGTGCAGAACGTCTTCGCCAACTTCGACGTCAGCGACGCCGTGCTGGAGCGGCTGGGCGCGGAGTAGCCCTCCCGCCACTCCCCCCAAGGGCTCGGTTCCGCCGGGCCCTTGATCATGCGTGCCCCCGGCACCGCGATGCCGATGGGCGTCCCGGTGTGCGCGAGGGCGCGGATCCCGTACGACATGCTCGTGGGTGTCTTGACGTGCGCGAGGGCCCGTGAGCGGCGTAGGGTCGGGCGACGTGACTTCCCCCAACCCACCACAGGCGTCCTTCCGGGCGGTCGGCTGGCTGCTGGTCCTGCCCGCCCTCCTCGGCGCCCTCATCACGCTGGTGCTGCCGACGGCGCAGACGATCTGGCTCAGCCTCCAGAGCGGCGGCGTCTTCAGGGAGACCACCTACGCCGGATTCTCGAACTACGCCAAGCTGCTGGGCGACGACGCGTTGTGGCGGGCCCTGGGATTCACACTCTCGCTGACCGTCGTGCCGCTGCTGGTGGCCGTCGTGGTGGGGCCGCTGCTGGCGCTGGCCCTCGATCGGGCGGGCACCTGGCCGCGGCGGGCCGGGCGGATCGCGCTGTCGCTGGCGATCGTCACGTTCTCCCCGGTGGGAGTGGCGGTGGCCTGGTTCCGCGGGCAGGCGCAGGACGCCTCCGGCCTGGCCGCGCTGGCCCAAGGGCTGCGCGAACCGGCCACCGCGCCGGGCACGCTCCGGCTGATCATCGCCGCCGCGACGTTCGGCGTGGTGTGCGCGCTGGCGGTCACCGCGTTCCTGCCGGCCCTGCGCGGCGGCACGGTCGGCCCCGCCATGCTCGCCGTCGGGGCGCTCGTGGCGCTCGCCACGGTCGCCGTCGGGCTGCAGACCTTCTCGATCGGCCTGGTGCTCACCAACGGAGGCCCTGTGCGCGTCACAGAGACGCTGGCGCGGCTCCAGTACCACCACGCCTTCATCCGGGCCGACTTCGGCTCTGGCGCCTCCATGGCGGCCCTCACAGGGGTGATCCTCGGCGTGCTCGGCATCGTCGCGACGGTCATCGCCGTCGTCACCCGCATGCGCATCATCCTCACCCCGGCCGCGGCGTCCACCGCCACCGCCACCGCCACCGCCACCGCCACCGCCACCGCGCGGGCCGCGGCGTCGCCCGGCCCCGCTGCCCCACCCGCCGCTTCGCCTGGCGGGGCCGCCCCACCGCCCGCGCCTGGCGGGGCCGTCCCGCCCGGCGTCCCTCAGCCGGCCCCTCCGTTCGGCGGGGCCGTCCCGCCGTCGGCGGCCGCACCTGGAAGGGCCGGCCCGCCGGCCGCCCCATCCGATGTCCCGGCATTCGCCCCTCCGACCGCCGTCCCGCCCTCGGCCCCGCCTGCCGCCGGCGCGCCGACCGGCAGGGGGCGGCCGACCGGGGTGGGCGTGGCCGTCGGGGTGACGGCGCTGGTCCTGGTCGTGGCCGTCGGCGTCGTGCTGGCCTGGCCCTGGATCTCCGGCGTGCTCGCCTCGTCCGGCACCCCGGCGGACGGCCTGCGGACGCAGGTCAACAGCTGGGTTCCCGCCGTCATAGGCGCGCTGGCGTCGGTCGGGGTCGCATATCTGGCCGCGCTCGGCATCGGCGGCCTGCGGCCGCTCGGGCGCTGGAGCGAGTGGCTGCTGCTGGTGTTCGCGCCCTGGCTGTTCGTCGGCACCGGCCCCCTCGGCGTCGCGAACTGGCAGAACATGCGCAACCTCGGCCTGATCAACACCTTCCCCGCCCTCTTGCCGCCCCTGCTGGTGAGCGTGCCGGCCCTCCTCGTGCTCACCCTGCTGTGCAAGGGACTGGCCGAGCGGAACGACAGGGACTTCTTCAGCGGCGTGTTCCTGCCCTCGCTGCCCATGGCGGGCATCCTGGCCGGGGCCGTCGCGCTGGTGAACGCCCAGGACCTGCTCTGGCCGCTGCTCGTCGTCCAGGAGCCCTCGCTGTTCACCGCCCCCGTCGCCCAGATGAACCAGCTCGGCGGGTACACCGTCGCCAGGCCCGACGTCGGCGCGAGCACGCCGCTGCTGGTCGTGGCCGTCGCCCTGGTCGCCACCGTCGCCGCTCAGGTGTTCTACCTCGACAGGCTCGCCATCGCGGCAAATGGTTCGCGGCCCCGTGCGGACACTGAATAAGTTGGTGTGTTGTGGACATTCGCGATCTGACTTCCGAGGACCTCGACGCCGTCCTCGACCTCCGCAAGCGCTCGTTCGGCCCGTTGTCCCCGGACGACGCCGAGCGGTGGCGTAAAGCGGTCACGCCTGTGCTCGGGGAGGGCCGCTACCTGGGCGCGTTCGACGGCTCCAGGCTCACCGCGTCCGCCCGGCTGCGCCAGTTCACCCAGTGGTGGCACGGCAGGCCCCAGCCCATGGCCGGGATCGCGGGCGTCACCGTCAACCCCGAAGACCGCGGCCGCGGCCTCGGCACCCGGATCATGCGGGCCGTCATCGACCGGGCGGTGGAGCTCGGCGACGCCGTGTCGGTGCTCTATCCGGCCACCACACCCGTCTACCGCGCGGTCGGCTACGAGCACGCCGGATGCCAGCACAACGTGACGCTGCGTACCGAGGCGCTGCGCCAGATCCGGCCGTCCGGGCAGGTCAAGCTGCGCAGGATGGGGCCCGACGACGCCGCCGAGATCGTCTCGGTGCTGCACCGCGTACACGGGTCCGCGCGCGCCAGCGGGCCCATCTCCTGGGACGAGCGCACCTGGAGCGTGTGGCTGGACGACAAGGACGACTTCCTCTACCTCGCCGACGACGGGTTCGTGATCTATCGGTGGCGCGGCGCGGAGATCCAGGTCGACACCCTCGTCGCCGGGTCGGAGGAGACCGCGAGGACGCTGTGGTCCCTGGTGGGCACCGCGTCCTCGATCGCCGAGAACGTCGTCGCCCCCGTGGCGCCCGACGACCCCGTGCTGTGGCTCCTGCGCGAGCGCTCGAAGGACCAGGTCAAGCAGGTGCGGTGGATGTTCAGGGTGCTGGATGTGGCCGCCGCCGTCGAACGCAGGGGCTACCCGGCGCCCGTGGCCTGCGACGCCGTCGTCACCGTGGACGACCCGGTGCGGGGCGCGGGGACCTGGCGGCTGGAGGTCTCGGGCGGCTCGGGCGCGGCCACGCCCGGCACGGCCGGAGTTCCC
This sequence comes from Nonomuraea sp. H19, assembly GCF_052068215.1. Taxonomy (NCBI): domain Bacteria; kingdom Bacillati; phylum Actinomycetota; class Actinomycetes; order Streptosporangiales; family Streptosporangiaceae; genus Nonomuraea; species Nonomuraea sp. H19. The sequence goes on from NZ_JBQHCV010000016.1 coordinate 167,329, forward strand.
GGCGCGGTGCTCAGCGTGAACGGCTTCTCGGCGCTGTACGCCGGGATCCCGACGGCCACGCTCCGGCTCAGCGGGCTCATGTCCGGGGACGACCGGTACGACGAGGCCCTCGACGCGGTCTTCGCCGCGAAGCCGTACATGCTGGACTACTTCTGATCGCTTTCCGCCGGGCCGCCACGGCCCGCGGCCATCTCTGCCAAGCTTGAGCCGTGTGCGCCGGGCGTTTCGGTGGTGCGTGGGCATCCCAGCCGGGGTAAAGTCTCGTGCCGAACAGATGTTCGGCGGCGCGGGAGGGGCAGACCGGTGCGGGTGATGGGCGTCGATCCGGGGCTGACCCGGTGCGGCCTGGGCGCCGTCGAAGGGCGTCCCGGCACGCCGCTGAAGCTGGTGGCCGTCGGGGTGGTGCGCACCGGCTCCGACGACGAGCTCGGCACGCGGCTCGTCGGCATCGAGGCCGGGATCGAGCAGTGGCTGGACGACGTGCGGCCCGACGCGGTCGCGGTCGAGCGCGTCTTCAGCCAGCACAACGTCCGCACCGTCATGGGCACCGCCCAGGCCGCCGGCATCGCCGTGCTGTGCGCGGCCCGGCGCGGGCTGCCCGTGGCACTGCACACCCCCTCCGAGGTCAAGGCCGCCATCACCGGCAGCGGCACCGCCGACAAGAAGCAGATCGGCGCCATGGTCACCCGCCTGCTGCGGCTGGCCGAGATGCCCAAACCCGCCGACGCCGCCGACGCGCTCGCCCTGGCCATCTGCCACATCTGGCGCGGCGGCGCGCAGAGCCGCCTCGCTGAGGCGCTGGCCAAGGCCACCCGAAAGGACGTCGCGCGATGATCGCCTCGGTTGCCGGGAAGGTCGCGGGGATCGCTCCGGACGCGGCCGTGATCGAGGTCGGCGGCGTCGGCATCCTCACCCACTGCACTCCCGGCACGCTCGCCACGCTGCGCCTCGGCGAGGAGGCCCGGCTGGCCACGTCGCTGGTGGTGCGCGAGGAGTCGCTGACCCTCTACGGCTTCGCGACCGACGACGAGCGGGCCGTGTTCGAGCTGCTGCAGACGGCCAGTGGCGTCGGTCCCAAGCTGGCGCTCGCCATGCTCGCCGTGCATACGCCCAACGCGCTGCGGGTCGCGGTGGCCAGTGCGGATCTCAAGGCGCTCACGCAGGTGCCGGGCATCGGACAGAAGGGGGCCCAGCGGATCGTGCTGGAGCTGAAGGACCGGCTCGGCACGCCGGAGGCGGCCGTCAACGCCGCGCTCAACGGAGAGCGGCGGGTGGCGGTGTGGCGGGAGCAGGTCCACTCGGGGCTGGTGGGGCTCGGCTACTCCAGCAAGGACGCCGACGAGGCGATCTCCGTCATAGAGCCCGACGCCGGCCTCGAGCCCCAGGTGGCCCCCCTGCTGAAGGCCGCACTTCGCTACCTGAGCGTCCGATGACGATGCCTTCTTTCTCTTTTACGGCGGTGCCGAGTTGACCGCACGCGCCGACCTCGGTTTCCGTCTGTCATGGCCGGTCGTGAAGGCTCACGGGGTGCTCGCCGTGACGAACGCGATGCCGGCCGGATTCCGTGGCCCGGCCGGGGCGTTGTGCGCGGTGCGCCGTACCACACCCCGCCGTTGCGGCGCGGTGAGGGCTGAGGGCCGTACGGTGAGAGCTTCGGGTCCTGTGGCGCGGTCGTGCGGCGGCGCGGTGTCGGCCGGTGTGAGGAGGTGTGAGGCGCGTGGGGATTGAGCGGGAGCTTGTCTCGCCTGCCGCGGTGGGTGAAGAGCTGCAGATCGAGGCGGCGTTGCGGCCCAAGCGGCTCAGCGAGTTCATCGGCCAGAGCCGCGTGCGCGAGCAGTTGTCCCTCGTGCTCGAGAGCGCGCTGCGCCGGCAGCGGCCGCCCGATCACGTGCTGATGAACGGGTCGCCGGGGCTGGGCAAGACCACCCTGGCGATGATCATAGCGGCCGAGCTGAACACGCCGCTCAGGATCACCTCCGGCCCGGCCCTGGAGCGGGCCGGCGACCTCGCGGCCATCCTGTCGACGCTGGCCGAGGGCGAGGTGCTGTTCATCGACGAGATCCACCGGATGGCCAGGCCCGCCGAGGAGATGCTCTACCTCGCCATGGAGGACTTCCGGGTCGACATCGTCGTCGGCAAGGGCCCCGGAGCCACCGCCATCCCCCTCGAGATCGCGCCGTTCACGCTGGTCGGAGCCACCACGCGGGCCGGGCTGCTGCCCGCGCCGCTGCGCGACAGGTTCGGCTTCACCGCGCACATGGACTTCTACGACGCCGGCGAGCTGGAGCAGGTGCTCCACCGGTCGGCCAAGCTGCTCGGCGTCGCCCTGCCTGCCGAGGGCGCCCACGAGATCGCCAGACGGTCCCGGGGCACGCCCCGCATCGCCAACCGGCTGCTCAGGCGCGTGCGCGACTTCGCCGACGTCCGCGCCGACGGCGTGATCAACCGGGAGATCGCCTCGGCGGCGCTCAACCTCTACGAGGTCGACGCCGAAGGGCTCGACCGGCTCGACCGGGCGGTGCTCGACGCGCTGCTGAAGAAGTTCGGCGGCGGCCCGGTCGGACTGTCCACGCTGGCCGTGGCCGTGGGGGAGGAGCCGGAGACCGTCGAGGTGGTCGCCGAGCCGTTCCTCGTACGCCAAGGGCTGCTGGCCAGGACGCCGCGCGGGCGGATCGCGACCGCGGCCGCGTGGGCCCATCTCGGCATGACACCGCCCCCGGATGCGTTCGGAGCTACACTTTTCGACTGATTACAGAACGGTTGCAACCATTCCAATTGGGGAACTTCCCCGCGCGCCGAAACGCTGCCTCGTTGCCGCGTTTCGCAACAACCGCCTACACTCCGTGGCTTGGCTGGCTGTGTAGGCTGACGGGCTGAGCGGCGCGGCCCCGAAGCAACGCACGGAATTTCCGGCGCGAGGCCGGTGTCAACTTCTTGTACGACAATGGAAGGTCGCCCCTTATGGACATGGGACAACTCGGAAGCATCCTGCCGCTGATTCTTCTGGTGGTGGTGTTCTACTTCCTGCTGATTCGCCCCCAGCGCAAGCGCCAGCAAGAGGCGATCAAGATGCAGAATTCCCTGACGCCGGGCACGCGTGTCATGACCACGACAGGCCTGTTCGCCACCGTGGTCGCGGTGGACAATGAGGACGTCGTCCTCGAAGTCGCGCCAGGGATCGAGACCCGTTGGGTGAAGGCCGCGATCGGCCGCGTCATCACCCCCGGCGACGCTCCCACGGCCGACGACGAGACCGGCTCCGGCGAAGAGGACAAGAACGAGTCCGAGGCCCCCGTAGATCGCAACGGCGACCAGGACTCCAGCACCAAGCAGTCCTGAATAAGCTCTGCGACAAACCTCTATCCGAAAGAACTGACGACCAGTGGCCCGACCGACCAGCCGCCACAGCCGACCGGGGCGCACGCTCCTGGTGCTGCTGGCGCTCATCCTCGCCCTGGGCGGGACGATGCTCCTGCAGAAGGCGTTCACGCCCAAGCTGGGACTCGACCTCGCCGGCGGCACGACGGTGACTTTGTCTCCCGTGACGCAGAACGGCGCCTCTCCTCCTGAGGAGATCCTGGACCGCGCGGTCAACATCATCCGCGACCGGGTCAACGGCACCGGAATCTCCGACGCGGAGGTCGCCAAGTCCGGCGACAACATCATCATCTCCATCCCGGGCGTCGGGCAGAGCGAGGCCATCAAGCTGGTCGCCACCACTGCGGAGCTGCGCTTCCGCCAGGTGCTAGCCATGCAGGCCACGCAGGTTCCGCAGGAGCTGGCCACCAACGCCCCCACGCCGAGCGCCGCACCTTCGGCCTCGGCGACGGGCTCGGCCTCGCCGCCCGCCAAGCCGTCGGCGTCCCAGTCGGCGGGGGCGCCGCAGCCCAGCGCGTCTCCGACGGGCAAGGCCCTGTCGTCGGCGTTGACCGCGGCGACGCCCGCCGCCTCGCCGGCGCCCTCGGCCACGCAGAGCGCCCGGCAGCAGGACGCCAAGAAGGGCCAGAACGCCAAGGCCACCCCGACCCCGGCCCCGACCGCGACGGGCCAGGCCAGCACGCCGCCCGCCCAGGACCCCAACGCGGGCGTCAACACCGAGGGCATCGACCCGGCGGTGCTGAAGCAGTTCCAGGCTCTCGACTGCGCCAACCCCAAGAACCGCGGTCAGGGCGTTCAGGACGACCCCGCGAAGCAGTACGCCGCCTGTGAGACCGACGGCAGCTACAAGTACGTCCTCGACGTCGCCAAGGTCGTCGGCACCGACATCGACACGGCCTCCGCGGGTGTCCAGCAGGGCACCGTCGAGTGGGTCGTCCAGCTCGACTTCAAGAGCAAGGGCGCGGCCGAGTGGAGCAAGCTCACCACCACGGCCTACAACTCGCAGGAGCCGCGCAACAAGGTCGCGGTCGTCCTCGACGGCGTCGTCATCACCGCCCCCAACATCATCAGCCCGATCCCCGGCGGCCGGGCCGAGATCACCGGCGGTTTCGATCAGATCAGCGCCACCAACCTGGCCGACCAGCTGAAGTACGGCGCGCTGCCGCTGAAGTTCCAGCGCAGCTCGATCGACACCGTCTCCTCGACGCTGGGCCAGGACCAGCTGGAAGGTGGCCTGATCGCCGGCCTCATCGGCCTGGTGCTCGTGGTCGTCTACTGCATGTTCTACTACCGGGGCCTGGGCATCGTGGCGGTGCTGAGCCTCGTCGTCGCCACGATCATCACCTACACAGCGGTGGTCGTGCTCGGCCACAACGCCAACTTCCGGCTGTCCCTGCCGCACATCATCGGCCTCGTGGTCTCGATCGGCATCACCGCCGACTCCTTCATCGTGTACTTCGAACGCATACGCGATGAGATGAAGGAGGGCCGGCGGACGCTGCGCGCGGCCGTCGAGGTGGCCTGGGTCCGTGCCCGGCGCACCATCCTGATCGCCGACGCCGTCATGTTCATCGCCGCGATCGTGCTCTACTTCCTGGCGGTGGGCGGTGTGGCCGGGTTCGCGTTCGCGATGGGCCTGACCACGCTGATCGACATCGTGGTGGTGTTCCTGTTCACGAAGCCGTTCATCGCCCTGCTGGCGAAGCTCAAGTTCTTCGCCAAGGGGCATCCGCTGTCCGGTCTCGACTCCGAGCGCATGAGCGAAGTCGGCAGCACGACCGGCCGCACGACCACTCCGCAGGAGGCCTGAGATGGGACTGGCGCGACGCCTCTACCGCGGCGAAATCGACGTCGACTTCGTCGGCAAATGGAGACTCTGGTACAGCCTGTCCGGCTTCCTGCTGGCCATCTCACTGGCCGGGCTGCTCTTCAACGGGCTCAACCTGGGCGTGGAGTTCACGGGCGGATCCGTCTTCACGTTCAAGGCGCCCAGCGCCACCATCGAGCAGGTCCGCGAGACGTTCTCGGAAGAGGGCGTCCACCAGCCGATCGTGCAGGCCATGGGCACGTCCGGTGACGGCTGGCGGGTCACCACCGAGACCCTCTCGGAAAGCGCCATGAACAACGTGCAGTCCGCGGTCTCCAAGGACTTCAACGTGCCCATCAGCGAGGTCAGCATCCAGTCGATCGGCGCGTCCTGGGGCGGTGAGGTCTCCCAGAAGGCCTGGATCGGCCTGGGCGTGTTCATGCTGGCGATCATCTTGTACCTGTCGATGGCGTTCGAGCCGAAGATGGCCTTGGCGGCCATCGTCGCGCTCGTCCACGACCTCGTCATCACGGCCGGCATCTACGCCTGGTCGGGCTTCGAGGTCACGCCGGCGACGCTGCTGGGCTTCCTGACCATCCTCGGTTACTCGCTCTACGACGCGGTCGTGGTGTTCGACATGATCAAGGAGGTCACGGCCAAGCTGGGGCACACGTCCAAGCAGACATACTCGATGGCGGCCAACAACGCGCTCAACCACACGCTGATCCGCTCGCTCAACACGTCCCTGGTGGCGATCCTGCCGGTGGCGGCGATCCTGTTCATCGGCACCACGCTGCTCGGCGCGGGCACGCTGAAGGACCTGTCGCTGGCCCTGTTCGTCGGCATGATCGTCGGTACGTACTCCTCGCTGTGCGTGGCCACGCCGCTGCTGGTGACGCTCAAGGAGCGGGAGCCGAAGTACCAGGCCATCGCCAAGAGGCTCGCCTCCACGAGCGGGGGCAAGGGCGCGAAGGGTTCCAAAAGCGCGGCCGTAGCCAAGGGATAGGCAACAGCCTCGCGCGACGACGCCCCCGCCCGGCAACGGGTGGGGGCGTCGTCGCGTTCTGGTCCCACACGGGCGCCTCCGCCCCCGGGAGACGGCCCTGGGGTCATGCGTCCGACTTCCCCGGCGAGGCGCATACGGGCGGTCTGGGCGGCGCGCAGGCGGGGAGGATGACCGAGCGCGGGGCTTCGGGGGAAAGGCCGCCGCTGGGGCTTTCCCGGAGGGGCGGGAATGGTCCTGAGGCGGGCTGGAATGCACCATCATGGAGCCCGGCACACGGACGGTGAAGAGAGACGAGGGAACCGCCATGAGCGAGCTGAGCACGATGATCCTGGACCGGATCAGGGACGTCCCCGACTACCCCAAGCCGGGGGTCCTGTTCAAGGACATCACGCCGCTCCTCGCCGACCCGGTCGCGATGGCGGCCGTGATCGACGAACTGGCCGGGCTCCACCAGGTGGACAAGATCGTGGGGATCGAGGCGCGCGGGTTCATCCTCGCGGCGCCGGTGGCGTACCGGGCGGGGGCCGGATTCGTGCCCGTACGCAAAAAGGGGAAACTGCCCGCCGAAACCCTGGAAGAGTCCTACGATCTGGAGTACGGCTCCGCGACCATCGAGGTCCACCGGGACGCCTTCACGCCGGGTGACCGGGTCCTCATCGTCGACGACGTGCTGGCCACGGGCGGCACGGCGAGGGCGGCGGTGGACCTGGTGGAGCGGGCCGGCGCCCAGGTCATCGGCATCGCGGTGCTCATGGAGCTGGGCTTTCTCAAGGGACGTGACCGGCTTCCGGGAGTGGAGCTGCACTCCCTCGTGATCGTCTGAGGTCCGGCCCGCGACGGCCCAGGTTCGCCGCCTGGATACACTGGGGGATCTGGACCCGAACGTGAGGAGCCATGCGTGAGGAGCCTTTGCGTGAGGAGCCGCTGCGGGAGGAGTTTGTGTGCCCCGTGATGTGGTCGTGCCCGACGTAACTGACTCTGGCAACGCCGAGCCGTCCGGCGTTCCTGCGGTGCGTCGACGGCGGTTTGGGGGTGGGGCCATGAACCCGGTGCTGGAGCCGCTGTTCCGCACGGTCCGCGCCACCCATCCCAAGGCGGATCTGCGCGTGATCGAGCGCGCCTACGACGTGGCCGCCTACCACCACCGCGACCAGAAGCGGAAGTCCGGCGACCCGTACATCACGCACCCGCTCGCCGTGGCGACCATCCTGGCCGAGCTCGGCACCGACGACGAGACGCTGTGCGCGGCGCTGCTGCACGACACGGTCGAGGACACCGCCTACGGCCTCGACGAGCTGCGCGGCGACTTCGGCGACACCATCGCGTCCCTGGTCGATGGCGTGACCAAGCTGGACAAGGTCAAGTTCGGCGACGCGGCGCAGGCCGAGACCGTACGCAAGATGGTCGTCGCCATGTCGCGCGACATCCGCGTGCTGATCATCAAGCTGGCCGACCGGCTGCACAACATGCGCACCATGCGCTACCTGCCTGAGCACAAGCGCCACCAGAAGTCCCGCGAGACCCTGGAGATCTTCGCCCCGCTGGCCCACCGCCTGGGCATGAACACGATCAAGTGGGAGCTGGAGGACCTCGCCTTCGCCATGCTCTACCCCAAGCGCTACGACGAGATCGCGCGCATGGTGTCGGAGCGGGCCCCGCGCAGGGACCTGTTCCTGCAGGAGGTCATCGAGAAGGTCTCCGGCGACCTGCGCGAGGCGAAGATCCGCGCGGTGGTCAAGGGCCGGCCCAAGCACTACTACTCGGTCTACCAGAAGATGATCGCCCGCGACGTGGCGTTCGACGACATCTACGACCTGGTGGGCATCCGCGTGCTGGTCGACAGCGTCCGTGACTGCTACGCGGCGCTCGGCACCATCCACGCCCGATGGAATCCGGTGCCCGGGCGGTTCAAGGACTACATCGCGATGCCCAAGTTCAACATGTACCAATCGCTGCACACGACGGTGATCGGTCCCGAGGGCAAGCCGGTGGAGCTGCAGATCCGCACCCACGCGATGCACCACAGGGCCGAATACGGCGTGGCCGCGCACTGGAAATACAAGGAGGAGGTCGGCGCCCCGGGCCCCACCGGCAAGGTCAAGCCGGGCAGCGACATGGCCTGGCTGCGCCAGCTCCTCGACTGGCAGAAGGAGACCTCCGACCCGGGCGAGTTCCTGGAGTCGCTGCGGTTCGACCTGTCGGTGTCCGAGGTCTACGTGTTCACCCCGAAGGGCCAGGTCATCGCCCTGCCCGAGGGGTCCACGCCGGTCGACTTCGCCTACGCCGTGCACACCGAGGTGGGTCACCGCTGCATCGGCGCCCGCGTCAACGGGCGGCTGGTGCCGCTGGAGTCCCGCCTCGGCAACGGCGACACCGTGGAGATCTTCACCTCCAAGTCGCCCGACGCCGGGCCCTCGCGCGACTGGCTGAAGTTCGTCAAGTCGGGCCGCGCCCGCAACAAGATCCGGCAGTGGTTCTCCAAGGAGCGCCGCGAGACCGCGATCGAGGCGGGCAAGGAGGCCATCGGCCGCGCCATGCGCAAGCAGGGGCTGCCGCTGCAGCGGCTGATGTCCACCGAGGCGCTGCTGGCGCTGGCCCGCGACCTGCGCTACCCCGACGTGTCCGCGCTGTACGCGGCCGTGGGGGAGGGGCACATCGCGGCCCAGGCCGTCGTGCAGAAGCTGGTGGCCTCGATCGGCGGCGTCGACAGCGCCGAGGAGGACATCGCCGAGACCGCGCTGCCCACCCGGCTGCGCGGCCGTCCCCGCGGGGGCGGCGCGGGCGTGGTCGTGGCGGGCGACGCCGACGTGTGGGTACGCCTGTCCAAGTGCTGCACCCCGGTGCCCGGCGACGAGATCGTCGGATTCGTCACCCGCGGGCACGGCGTGTCGGTGCACCGGAACGACTGCACCAACATCCAGCAGCTCAAGGCGCAGCCGGACCGGCTCGTGGAGGTCAGCTGGTCGCCGAGCGACGACAGCGTGTTCCTGGTGGCCATCCAGGTGGAGGCGCTGGATCGGCCGCGCCTGCTCTCCGACGTCACCCGCACGCTGTCCGACCAGCACGTCAACATCCTGAGCGCGTCCGTCACGACGTCGCGCGACCGGGTGGCGATCAGCAAGTTCACGTTCGAGATGGGGGATCCGAAGCACCTGGGGCATGTGCTCAAGGCGGTGCGCAGCATCCAGGGCGTGTTCGACGTCTACCGCGTCAGCGGCGCGGGCAGCTGACCGCGCGCCTTGCGCACGGCCAGGGGCCCCGGCTGGAGCGCCGTGCGGTGGGCCGGGGCGGTCAGCGGGGGCGGAGGTCGGGGAGGTTGACGACGATGGCCTCCTGGGTGCTGCGGGCGATCACGACTACCGCCTCCTGCGACGGATCCGGATTCTCCTCGCGATGCGGCACGTACGGCGGCACGAAGACGTAGTCGCCGGGCTTGGTGTCCAGGCGCACCTCCCGCGACCCCTCCAGGAACACGAACGAGGGGGTGCCGCTGACCACGTAGATCGCCGTCTCCGAGGCCCCGTGGTGGTGGTCGGACGAGCGGGTGGCGGGGGCGACGTGGGTCTGGCCCAGCCACAGGCGCTCCGAGCCGGCCGTGGCGCCGCTGATCGCGGCCAGCCGGCGCATCCCGGCGCTCTGAGCCGTCTCGCCCGAGAGCCCTCCAGAGGCGATGTGACGCAGCGGCCGGTGAAAGGGGTCGCCCTCGGCCCTGTACCCCTCCCAGAGGCGCCCTCCGGCCCGTTCAAGCACATCCGAGGCCACCCCGGCCAGCCGCACCGAGTCGTCGTGCGCGGCCAGCAGCTCCTCGGCCAGCTCCGGGTCGTGCGCGCGCAGCTCGCGCAGCAGCCACTTCCCGCTTCCCTGCCACCGGCGCCCCAGGCCGAGCGCCATCCTGGCCGTCTCCTGCACCACCTGCCACCGGATGAACGTCTGCTCGCCCGGATCCGTGGCCCCCGAGAGGTCGTCGAGCAGGTCGGACAGGGCATAGCGGGCCCGCTCCGCCTGCGTGCTGGTCAAGCCGCCGGGACCGGCGGCCAGCCGCTCGCCCAGCGCGCTCTGCAGGTCACTGGCCCGCCCGCTCGTCCGGTCGGCCAGCACCGCGCCCTCGGCGCACATGCGCGCCAGACTCGGCTGCCGCCGCTCGAAATCCTTGTCGAGGTAGGCGTGCAGGCTGGTCTCGCTGTGCACGAACAGCTCGACGGGCCACGCGCGCCACCGCAGCGACTCCCGGTAGGGCCTGGGCAGGCCGTCGAGCACCACCACGACGTCGAGATCGGAGGTGCCGGTGCGCTGCTCGGTGAGCACGCTGCCGCCGACGAAGGCGTACAGCGCCCCCGGGAACAACTCCTCGACGAGAGCACGCGCGGCGCTGACGGGATCCATGCCGCCAGCCTAGATCTCAGCCCCCGCCGCGTGCCGCCCGATTCCCCGTGATCGGGCGGGAAAGCACGTCAGCTGAACTCGGCCAGCGTCCGCTCGGCCTCCTCAAGCCAGGAGCGGCGGGCGATCAGCGCCTCCTCGGTCTCCTTGATGTCCTTGGCGCGCCCGGCCGCCTGCGCCTTGTCCAGCCGCTTCTCCAGCTGCTCGATCGAGGTGCGCAGCTGGTCGACCGCGCTCTGCGCACGGGCCCTGGCCTCGGGGTTGGAGCGCTTCCACTCGGCGTCCTCGGCCTTGCGCACGGCCTCGTCCACCTTGCGCAGCCCGCCCTCGAGCCGGTCGCGCTGCTCACGCGGCACCGGCCCCGCGGCCTCCCACCGCTCCAGGATGTGGCGCAGCGCGCCCCTGGCCGTACGGACGTCGGTGACGGGGAGGATCTTCTCCGCCTCCGCCAGCAGCTCCTCCTTGACCTGCGCGTTGGCCGCCAGCGAGGCGTCGCGCTCGGCGAACACCGCCGAGCGGGCCTGGAAGAAGTGGTCCTGGGCGCCCTTGAAACGGGCCCACAGCTCGTCCTCGACCTCCCGCGAAGCCCGGCCCGCGCTCTTCCACTGCTGCATGAGGTCGCGGTAGATGGCCGCGGTCGCGCCCCAGTCGGTCGAGTCGGCGATCGCCTCCGCCTCGGCGACGATGCGCTCCTTGGCCGCGCGCACGCCCTCACGCTGCTCGTCCAGCCCCGCGAAGTACTGCTTGCGGCGCTTGGCGAACGCCGTACGGGCGGCCGACAGCCGCTTCCACAGCGCGGCCTCGGTGACCCGGTCGATGCGGTCGGCGGCCTTCCACTCCTCGACGAGCTGGCGCAGCCGCTCGCCGCCGGACTTCCAGTGGGTGGTCTCCTCCGCGATGCGCTCCGCCTCGGCGACGATGCGTTCCTTGACCGTCCTGGCCTCGGCCCGAGCGTGCTCGCGAGCCGCCTTGACCTCCTCGCGGCGCTGGGCGACCAGCTCCGTCAGGCCGTCGAGCCGGCTGGTCAGGGCAGCCAGGTCGCCGATCGCGTGGGCGTCGGCGACGGCCTCGCGCAGCTTGACGATGCTCGCCTCGGCCTGCGCCGGAGCCAGGTCGGTGCCCCGGACCCGCTGCTCGAGCAGCTGAACCTGGCCCGCCAGCTCGTCGTACTTGCGATGGAAGTAGGCCAGTGCCTCTTCGGGTTCACCGGCCTGCCAGGAGCCGACGGCCCGCTCTCCCTCAGCCGTACGCACGTAGACGGTGCCGTCGTCGTCTACCCGGCCCCACGGGTCGGTGCTCACCGTGTCCTCCCGCACTATCCATCAGACCCTTCGGGACTACTTCGTCCCTAGTTTGTATTACGTCAGCTCTTGCCGGCGATTGTCACGTCTTTGATTTCGACGGTTTGCTTAGGTGCTCCGGTCCCATCTCCCATGTCGGCGATGACGCCGGCTTTGTTCACCTTGTCCAGGATGTCAAGCCCCTTGGTGATCGTACCCACTGGCGTGTAATCCGGCGTGAGACCGATGTCGCCGAAAACGAGGAAGAACTGGCTTCCCGTGCTGCCCGGCGCCTGCGTTTTGGCCATCGCCATCACGCCGCGCTTGTACTGGGCGCCCTGGAGGTTCTCCTCGGCCATCACGTAGCCGGGGCCGCCGGCGCCGTCCTGGCTCTTGCCGTCGGCCTTGGCCGTCGGGTCGCCGCACTGCAGCATCGGGAACTTGGCGCTGCCCAGCCGGTGGCACTTGCTGCCGTCGTAGTACTTCTTCTTCGCCAGGAACTCCAGTGAGTTGGTCGTGCACGGCGCCTTGGCGTTGTCGAGTTCGACCACGATGTCGCCCACATTCGTCTTGAACGTCATCGTCTTCGTGGCGGGCGTGGTCTTGACCTTCGTCGGCGGCATGCCGACGTCCTTGACCTGACCCCCGGAGGTGTCGGCGACGTAGTCGCAGGTGCCGGTCGCCGCGTCGTACGGCTTGGGCCCCGTGCTCGGAGCCGCCGAGGCGGTGTCGGCCGGGGGCGTCGAGGGCGAGGCCGCCGCGTCCGTCCCCGTGTCGCCGCCGCCCAGGAACGCGACCGCGGCCACGATTCCGCCGACCACGATCACCACGCCCACGGTCGAGCCGATGATCGCCGTGCGCTTGGCCTTCTGCTCGCGCTCGAGACGGCGCTGCATCTGCCGCTCGTAGTGCTCACGTGCCAGCTGCTTCTGCCGGTCCTTCCCCGTGGCCACCGCTTTGCCTCCCATAGTCAATCAACTGAGGTGGGCGAATCGTATCGGCCAACGGGTAATGATTCGCAGCCCGGCGACCCGCACCGGTACCCTTCGGTTACATTCCCATTGGCTTTTCGACGAGATCACCTGAGGCAGATGCTCATCGCCGGCTTCCCAGCAGGGGCCTTCCAGACCAATTGTTACGTCGTCGCGCCCGCCGCCGGTGCGGAGTGCGTGATCGTCGATCCAGGTCAGGACGCGACCGACGGCGTCGAGGAGCTGCTGCGCGAGCACCGGCTCAAGCCGGTCGCGGTCGTGCTCACCCACGGTCACCTCGACCACGTCTGGTCGGTCGCCCCGGTCTGCGGCGCGCGCGACGTCCCCGCGTGGATCCACCCCGAGGACCGCCACCTGCTGAGCGACCCGGCCGCCGGCTGGTCGGACACGAGCGCCTCGCTGTTCGGCGGCCTCACCCTGAGCGAGCCCGACGACGTGCGGGAGCTGACCGACGGGGCCCTGCTGGAGCTCGCGGGCCTGGAGCTCGTGGTCGACCACACGCCCGGCCATACCAGGGGGTCGGTGAGCTTCCGGCTGCCTGACGACGACATCATGTTCGCGGGCGACCTGCTGTTCGCCGGCTCCATCGGACGCACCGACCTTCCCGGGGGCGACTACCCGACGATCCTGCGCAGCCTGGCTACCAAGTGTCTGCCGCTGCCTGACGATACGGTCGTCCTGCCGGGCCACGGACCACAGACCACGATCGGCCACGAGCGCGCTACCAACCCATACCTGAAGGAAGCAGCGCCGCACGCCGGTCCCACGCGAGGGATTTGATGAGCTTCCAAGCACCTAAAGGCACCTTCGACTGGCTGCCGCCCCGCTCCGAGCGGATTCTGGCCGTACGCGAGGCGCTCGCCGCGCCCCTGCGCCTGGCGGGCTACGGCTACATCGAGACGCCGGTCTTCGAAGACACGCAGTTGTTCGCCAGGGGCGTAGGCGAGTCGACCGACATCGTCTCCAAGGAGATGTACACCTTTCCCGACAAGGCCGGCCGCTCCCTGACGCTGCGCCCCGAGGGCACCGCCTCGGTCGTGCGCGCCGTGCTGCAGCACAACCTGCACAACGGCCAGCTCCCGGTCAAGTTGTGGTATTCCGGGAGCCAGTTCCGCTATGAGCGCGCCCAGAAGGGCCGCTACCGCCACTTCTGGCAGGTCGGGGCCGAGGCGCTCGGCTCGGAGGACCCGGCGCTCGACGCCGAGCTGATCGTGCTCGCCGCCCGCGGCTTCGCCTCGCTCGGCCTCAAGGGCGTCAGGCTGCTGCTCAACTCGCTCGGCGACAAGGCCTGCCGCCCGGCCTACCGGGCCGCGCTGCAGGAGTTCCTGCGCGGCCTCACCCTCGACGACGACACCCGGGCCCGGGTCGAGATCAACCCGCTGCGGGTGCTCGACGACAAACGGCCCGAGGTGCAGGCCCAGGTCGCCGGCGCGCCGCTGGTCGTCGATCACCTGTGCGCGGCCTGCAAGGCCTACCACGAGGAGGTCCGCGCCCTGCTGAGCGCGGCCGGGGTGGCGTTCGAGGACGACCCGCGGCTGGTGCGCGGGCTCGACTACTACACCCGCACCACGTTCGAGTTCGTGCACGACGGTCTCGGCTCGCAGTCGGCCGTCGGCGGCGGCGGCCGCTACGACGGGCTCAGTGAGATGCTCGACGGCCCGCCGCTGCCCAGCGTCGGCTGGGCGCTCGGGGTCGACCGCACGTTCCTGGCCATGGAGGCCGAGGGGCTGCTCGGCGACGAGGCCGCGCAGCCGCGCGTCCAGGTGTACGGTGTCCCGCTGGGTGACGACGCCCGCCGCCGGATGTTCCTGCTCATCGGCGAGCTGCGCGAGGCGGGCGTCAGCGCCGAGATGGCCTTTGGCGGCAAGGGGCTCAAGGGGGCGATGAAGGGTGCCGACCGTTCCGGCGCCCGTTTCGCGCTGATCCTGGGCGAGCGTGACCTGGCGGCCGAGGCCGTGCAAGTGAAAGACCTGACCACCGCTGACCAGACCGAGGTGCCGCTGGCCCAGGTCGTGGACGTTTTGAAGGGGAAAGTGCAGTGATCCGCACGCATACGGCCGGGTCGCTCCGCGAGGAGCACGCCGGGCAGAAGGTGACGCTCGCGGGATGGGTGGCCCGCCGCCGAGACCACGGCGGCGTGGTGTTCATCGACCTGCGTGACGCCTCCGGCTCGGCGCAGGTGGTCTTCCGCGAGGAGGACCACGCCCACGACCTGCGCGCCGAATACTGCGTGCAGGTCGTCGGCGAGGTCCGGGTGCGCCCCGAGGGCAACGAGAACCCCGACCTGCCCACCGGCAAGATCGAGGTCGTGGCCGACACGGTCGAGGTGCTGAGCGAGTCGGCGCCGCTGCCGTTCCCGATCGAGGGCAACGTGGGCGTGTCGGAGGAGGCGCGGCTCAAATACCGCTACCTCGACATCCGCCGCCAGCAGGTGGCCAACGCGATGCGCACCCGCTCCAAGGCCACCTACCTGGCCAACGAGGTCATGCACGAGCTCGGCTTCGTCTACGTCGAGACGCCGACGCTGACCCGCTCCACGCCCGAGGGCGCGCGCGACTTCCTGGTGCCCGTACGCCTGCAGCCCGGCAACTGGTACGCCCTGCCGCAGTCGCCCCAGCTGTTCAAGCAGCTGCTGCAGGTCGCCGGGCTCGAGCGCTACTACCAGCTCGCCAAGTGCTACCGCGACGAGGACCTGCGGGCCGACAGGCAGCCGGAGTTCACCCAGATCGACGTCGAGATGTCCTTCGTGGACCAGGAAGACGTCATCGAGGTCGGCGAGAAGCTGATCGGCAGGCTGTGGCGGGAGATCGCCGGCTACGAGCTGCCGACGCCGCTGCCGCGCATGACGTACGCCGACGCGATGGCCCGCTACGGCTCCGACAAGCCGGACCTGCGCTTCGGCCAGGAGCTGGTCGAGATGACCGACTACTTCGCCGGCACGTCCTTCCGCGTCTTCCAGGCCGAATACGTGGGCGCGGTCGTCATGCCCGGCGGGGCCTCGCAGACCCGCAAGGAGCTCGACGGCTGGCAGGAGTGGGCCCGCTCGCGCGGCGCCAAGGGCCTGGCCTACGTGCTGGTGCAGGAGGACGGCACGCTCGGTGGCCCCGTGGCGAAGAACCTGTCCGAGCAGGAGGCCGCCGGGCTGGCGGCCAAGGTCGGCGCCGAGCCCGGTGACGCGGTGTTCTTCGCGGCCGGCCCCAAGCACGCCGCACGTGACCTGCTCGGCGCGGCCCGGCTGGAGATCGGCCGCCGCTGCGGCCTGATCGACGAGTCGGCGTGGTCGTTCCTGTGGGTCGTCGACGCCCCCATGTTCGAGCCCGTGCACGACGAGGTGGGCCGCGAGATCGGCTGGACGGCCGTGCACCACCCGTTCACCGGCCCCAAGCCGGAGTGGGCCGACAACTTCCAGGACCACCCGGGTGAGGCCCTGGCCTACGCCTACGACATGGTCTGCAACGGCATGGAGATCGGCGGCGGCTCGATCCGTATCCACCGGGCCGAGATGCAGCAGCGCGTCTTCGACGTGCTCGGCATTTCCAAGGAGGACGCGGAGAGCAAGTTCGGCTTCCTGCTGGAGGCGTTCAAGTACGGCCCGCCGCCGCACGGCGGCATCGCCTACGGCTGGGACCGGATCTGCATGCTGCTGTCCGGCGGCGAGTCGATCCGCGACGTGATCGCCTTCCCGAAGACGGCCTCCGGCTTCGACCCGCTCACGGGCGCGCCCACGCCGATCACGGCCGACCAGCGCAAGGAGGCGGGCGTCGACGCCCAGCCGAAGAGCGAGGCGTAGCCGGCCCGCCTGCCGCGGCCGCCGTACGGCGCAAGCGGCGGGCTCGGCCGTACACGCGAAAACGGCAGGCACCCCCGCCCGGGGCGCCTGCCGTTTCCCGCTTCAGCGGCGCTTACTTGACCGTGACGCTCTTGATGATGATCGGGTTCTTCGGCGCGGTGGAGCCGCCGTCGCCGGTGATGTCGTCCGGGTTGACCAGGACGCCGTCCTTGGCCACCTTTTCGATGATCTCCAGGCCGGACTTGACCATGCCCAGCACCGAGTACTGCGGGTCGAGCTGGGAGTTCTCGTCCGACAGCGAGATGGCGAACTGGCTGCTGTTCTGCCCGGCGGCTTCCGCCGGCTGCGTCAGGAACACCACGCCCCTGGTGTAGGGGATGGTGCCCGCGGCCTCGTCGCCGAACACGTAGCCGGCGGTGCCCTGGCCGTCCGTCGGGTTCTTGCCGTCCGCCTTGGCCTGCGGGTCGCCGCACTGCAGCAGGAACAGGCCGGCCGTCTCCGGCGTCACCAGGCGGTGGCACTTGGTGTTGTCGTAGAAGCGCTTCTTGGCCAGGAACGCCATCGAGTTGACCGAGCACGGGGTGGCGTTCGCGTCGACCTCGATGACGATGTCGCCGTGGTTGGTGCTGACGGTCATCGTGCTGAGCTTCAGGTTGGGCTTCTTGCCCGGCAGCCCCACGAACTTGTTCGGCACCGAGTCATCCCGCTTGTACGTGCACGTGACGTCACCCGGCTTCTTCGGCGGCGTGGTGCTCGGGAGCGTGGTCGGCGCCGGGGAGGAGGCGGACGCCGAAGGGGTGCTCGCCGCCGAGGCCGCCTCGCTGCCGTCCTTGTTGACCAGGGTGGTCGCGGCGAAGATGCCGCCCGCGACCACTACCACGGCCACGCCCGCGCCGATGAAGGTGTTCCGCCGTCCCTTGGCGGTCTGCTCGGCTGCGCGCTTCTCCTGCCGCTCCTTGTGCTCCCGCGCCAGCTCGTTCTTGCGGTCGTCGTCGCCGCTCACCGCTTGTCTCCTTCATCTTTGCCGACATATGACCAAACAACTTCGCGAATGCTACCGGTCTCCGATATGTGCCGGACGTAAGTGACCAAAGCCGCAGGCGCGACATGTGGGATCGCGAACCTTATGGTGCTGCCAGTCGTAGTTGAAATGAGCACTAAGGAGCCCCCCATGTTCGACCAGATCCTGGGCTTGCCGGCCCACCCCCTGATCATCCACTTCGCGGTCGTGCTGACCCCGCTGCTCGTCGGCCTGGCGGCCGCCTACACCCTGGTCGCGCGCTGGCGTGCGTACGTGGCGTGGGCCGTCGTCCTGCTCTCCCTGGCCGCGCCCGCGGCGGTCTTCGCCGCCAAGGAGAGCGGCGAAAGCCTCAAGGCGGCCCAATTCAGCACGGCCAACGGCGAGCTCGGCGCCCGCATCTCCACCCACCAGAGCTTCGCGAGCCCGCTGCTGCTGTCGGTGCTCGGGCTCGCCGCGGCCGCCCTGCTGCTCGTGTACGCCACCCGGCCGGCCCGTGACGCGATCGGCGGCGACAGGTTCGGCCGCCCCGTCACGCTGATCCTGTCCGTGGTGACGCTGGCGCTGGCCGCCGTGGCCGGCTACTACGTCTTCCGCGCCGGCGACTCCGGAGCGAGAGCCGTGTGGGCCATGTAATCTCGCGTTGTGGAGAGCTTGTTCGACTCGGCGGCCGAGGACGCCACCCCGCAGCCGCTCGCCGTACGCATGCGCCCGCGCACGCTCGACGAGGTGATCGGCCAGCGGCACCTGCTCGGATCCGGCACCCCGCTGCGGCGCCTGGTCGAGAGCGAGGCCCCGATGTCGCTGTTCTTGTGGGGGCCGCCGGGCACCGGCAAGACCACGCTCGCTTACGTCGTCTCCAACGTCACCAAGCGCCGCTTCGTCGAGGTCTCCGCCGTCTCCGCGGGGGTGAAGGACGTGCGGGCCGCCATCGACACCGCCCGGCGCGAGCTGGGCATGACGGGCCGCCAGACCGTGCTGTTCGTGGACGAGGTGCACCGCTTCAACAAGGCTCAGCAGGACGCCCTGCTGCCCGCCGTGGAGAACCGCTGGGTCACGTTCATCGGGGCCACCACGGAAAACCCGTTCTTCTCGGTCATCTCGCCACTGCTGTCGCGCTCGCTGCTGCTCACGCTGGAGTCCCTGTCCGACGACGACATCCGGACGGTGCTGGAGCGCGCCGTGTCCGACCCGCGCGGCCTGGACGGCCGGGTGACGCTCGCCCCGGAGGCGCTGGATCATCTCGTACGTCTCGCGGGCGGCGACGCGCGCAGGTCGCTGACCTACCTGGAGGCGGCCGCGCTGCTGTCCGACGACGTCACCGTCGAGGTCGTGGAGAAGGCCGTCGACAAGGCCGCCGTGCGCTACGACCGGCAGGGCGACCAGCACTACGACGTGATCAGCGCGTTCATCAAGTCGATGCGCGGATCCGACGCCGACGCCGCGCTCCACTACCTGGCCCGCATGATCGAAGCCGGCGAGGACCCGCGCTTCATCGCCCGCCGCATCGTCATCTTCGCCTCCGAGGACGTCGGCATGGCCGACCCGGCCTGCCTGCAGACGGCGGTCGCCGCCGCCCAGGCCGTGCAGCTCATCGGGTTGCCCGAGGGGCAGATCAACCTGGCGCACGCGGTCATCCACTGCGCGCTGGCGCCCAAGTCCAACGCCGTCGTCAAGGCCATCGGGGCCGCGATCGGCGACGTGCGGCGCGGGCTGATCGGCCAGGTGCCCGGCCACCTGCGCGACGCCCACTACCCGGGGGCGGCCAAGCTCGGGCACGGCGACGGCTACAAATACCCGCACGACTTCGACCATGGGCTGGTGCGCCAGGACTACGCGCCGGAGCAGGTCCGCGACCGCCGCTACTACGAGCCCACCCGGCACGGCGCCGAGGCCCCGATCGCCGACCGCTGGGCCAAGATCCGCGACTTCCTGCGCGGCTCCTGACCCTTCTCCGGCCCTCCACCACCGCCTCACGGCTGCTGGTCGCCGTCCTCGGGGAGAAGTGGCGAAGGGGAGCCTGTCCGCCGGTGCCGCGCCCCACGCAGGCGATGATCGCGATGGGTGACCGGCGAACTGCCGGCATTCGGCGCTGCCGGGAGGGAACTTCTCGGCCGGCGTATGGGCCCCTGCGCTGGTCGCGCCGATGATCCCGGCGGCGCGCGCGGCCTCGTGCGGGCAATCGAGGAAGCGGCGCCGGCCGACGCGGTGGCCTGACCCGCTCGGCGTCCTCGCCAACGTTGTCGCTCGAACGCGATAGGGTCTTGCCGTTCCGGCCCAGCGTATGAGGGAGATGAGCGGATGCTTACCGCCGGAGAGGTCGCCGGGCTGATCGCCGCCACGGGCTGGATAGTCCTGGTCTGCGTTCTCGCCATGGTGCTCGTCAAGCTCGCCCGGCTGCTCACGGAGACCACCAAGGCGGTCTCCGACCTCAACAACCGCCTGGCGCCGCTGCTCGACGACGTGAGTGTCACGGTCAACGAGACCAACCGGCAGCTGATCGCCGTCGAGGCCATCGCCAAGGACGTCAAGCAGGTCAGCGGCCACGCGGCCAAGCTCAGCGCGGTCACGCAGACCATCTTCACCGGGCCGCTGATCAAGGTGTCGTCGCTCGGCCACGGCGTGCGGCGCGCCATCGAGGCCCGCCGGCCGCCCAGGCGTCAGCCCAGGCCGGGGCGGACGCGATGATCAGAAGGCTGTTCTACCTGTCGCTCGGCGCGTTTCTCGCCTTCTGGGTGATGCGCAGACTGCAGGCGCTCCACCCCGACCACGTCGCCCGCAGGACCGCCGCCGGCGCAGCGGGCATGCTCCAGCGGGTGAGAGACTTTACCTCTGACGCGCTCGGCGAGGCCGCCGAGCGGGAAACCGAGTTGCGGGCGCGCTTCGGGCTCGACAACGTTGAAGACAACAACTGACTAACGCAAAGGATGGCCAACATGGAGTCGGCAGAGATCGCCCGCCGCTTCCTGCGCTTCTTCGAGGAGCGTGGGCACAAGGTCGTGCCCTCGGCCAGCCTGATCGCTGAGGACCCTACGCTTCTCCTGGTTAATGCCGGTATGGCGCCGTTCAAGCCGTACTTCCTGGGGCAGCGCACGCCTCCGGCGCCCCGGCTGACCACCGCGCAGAAGTGCGTGCGCACCCCCGACATCGAAGAGGTCGGCAAGACGACCCGGCACGCGACGTTCTTCCAGATGCTGGGCAACTTCTCCATCGGCGACTACTTCAAGTCCGAGGCGATCCCGTTCGCGTGGGAGCTGCTCACCCGCTCCGAGTCCGACGGCGGCTTCGGCTTCCCCGAGGACCGGCTGTGGGCGACGGTCTACCTCGACGACGACGAGGCGTTCGACATCTGGCGCAACCGCGTCGGCCTGCCCGAGGAGCGCATCCAGCGGCGCGGCCTGGAGGACAACTACTGGCACATGGGCGTGCCCGGTCCCGGCGGCCCCTGCTCGGAGATCTACTACGACCGCGGCGCCGAATACGGCAAGGAGGGCGGCCCCGTCGCAGACGAGGACCGCTACCTCGAGGTGTGGAACCTCGTCTTCATGCAATACCAGCTCAGCGCGGTCCGCACCAAGGTCGACTTCGACGTCGCCGGCGAGCTGCCGGCCCGAAACATCGACACCGGCATGGGCCTGGAGCGCATGGCGGCGATCCTGCAGGGCGTCGACAACATCTACGAGATCGACACCACCTACAAGATCCTCGACCGGGCGGCCGAGCTCACCAAGACCCGCTACGGCCGCGACCACCGCGCCGACGTCAGCCTGCGGGTGATCGCCGACCACGTGCGCACCGGCACCATGCTCGTCGCCGACGGCGTGCTGCCCAGCAACGAGGGCCGCGGCTACGTCCTGCGCCGCATCTTGCGCAGGAGCATCCGCAACCTGCGCCTGCTCGGCTCCGGCGACGATCGCTACATGCACGAGCTGACCGACGTCGCGATCAACGTCATGGGGGAGCAATACCCCGAGCTCAAGGTGGACGCGCCGCAGATCCACGGGGTCATCGACGCCGAGGAGGCGTCGTTCCTGGGCACGCTGCGGACCGGCACGGCGATCTTCGACGTGGCCGTCGAGGAGACCAAGCGCAAGTCCGGCACCACGCTGTCGGGCGATCAGGCGTTCAAGCTGCACGACACCTACGGCTTCCCGATCGACCTGACCCTGGAGATGGCGGCCGAGCAGGGGCTCAAGGTCGACGAGGAGGGCTTCCGCCGCCTCATGAAGGAGCAGCGGCAGCTCGCCAAGGCCGACGCCGCGGCGAAGAAGACCGGCAACGCCGACATCTCCGTCTTCGGCCAGCTGCTGGAGGCGGCGGGCAAGGTCGAGTTCCTCGGCTACGACCAGACCGAGGCCGACACCAGCGTGGTCGGCATCCTCCTCGACGGCGTCTCCGTGCCCGCGGCGGGCGCGGGCACGACGGTGGAGGTCGTGCTCGGGCGCACCCCGTTCTACGCCGAGGGCGGCGGCCAGCTCGCCGACCAGGGCGTGATCCGCACCAGCGGTGCCGAGGTCGAGATCGTCGACGTGCAGTCCCCGATCAAGGGGCTCATCGTGCACCGCGGCAAGATCCGCAGCGGCGAGCTGAAGGTCGGCGACGAGGCGCAGGCGGAGATCGACCTCGAGCGCCGCCGCGCGATCTCGCGTAGCCACAGCGCCACCCACCTCGTCCACCGCGGCTTCAAGAACGCGCTCGGCGAGACGGCCGCCCAGGCCGGCTCGGAAAACTCGCCCGGCCGCTTCCGCTTCGACTTCACCGCGGCCGGCGCGGTCCCGGCGAGCATGCTGCGCGACGTCGAGGACGAGGTCAACGCCGTGCTGGTCAACGACCTCAAGGTCAACGCCTTCTACACCACGCAGGCCGAGGCCAGGGCGATGGGCGCGCTGGCGATGTTCGGCGAGAAATACGGCGACGAGGTCCGCGTGGTCGAGATCGGTGACTACTCGCGCGAGCTGTGCGGTGGCACCCACGTGCACAGCTCCGGCCAGCTCGGCCTGGTCAAGGTGCTGGGCGAGCAGTCGGTCGGCGCGGGCGTGCGCCGCGTCGAGGCCCTGGTCGGCATCGACGCCTTCCGCTTCCTGGCCCGCGAGAGCGTGCTGGTCGCCCAGCTCACCGAGCAGCTCAAGGCGCGCCGTGAGGAGCTGCCCGAGCGCATCGACGGCATCGTCACCCGGCTGCGCACGGCGGAGAAGGAACTGGAGAGGCTCCGCTCCGCCCAGGTGCTCCAGGTGGCCGGCGATCTGGTCTCCCAGGCTCGTGACCTGCAGGGCGTCTCCGTCGTGACACACCGCGCGCCTGATGGCACCGGCGCGGATGACCTGCGTAAGCTCGCGCTTGATGTGCGTGGCAGGTTCCCGGCCGACCGGCCGGCGGTCGTCGTGATCGCCGGTGCCCCCTCCGACCGGCCCGTGGTGGTTGCCACGGTCAACGAGGCGGGGCGCGAGCGGGGGCTCAAGGCCGGACAGCTGGTCGGCGTCGCCGCCAAGGCTCTTGGGGGTGGCGGTGGCGGCAAGGACGATGTCGCGCAAGGCGGCGGCACGCGGCCGGAGGCGATCGACGACGCGTTGCGCCTGGTTGAGCAGGCCATCACTGGGCAGCTCGGCTGACATGAGGTTCGGTTCACGGATCGGCGTGGACGTCGGTTCCGTACGCGTCGGCGTGGCCCGCAGCGACCCATCGGGGCTGCTGGCCACGCCGGTCGAGACCGTCAGGCGGGGCAAGGGCGACCTCGACCGCATCGCCGCGATCGTCGCCGAGCACGAGGCGATCGAGGTCGTGGTGGGGTTGCCCACCTCGCTGTCGGGGCGCGAAGGGCAGGCGGCCGGGCTGGCGCGCGAGTTCGCCTCCCGCCTCGCGGCACGGCTCGCGCCGACGCCCGTGCGGCTGTTCGACGAGCGGCTGACCACGGTCGCCGCCCAGCAGGGGCTGCGGGCCAGCGGCGTGAAGGCCAAGAAGCAGCGCGGGGTCGTCGACCAGGCGGCGGCCGTCGTGCTGCTGCAGGACGCGCTCGACTCCGAGCGTGCCACCGAGAGACCACCAGGCAGGCCCGTCGCACCGCCCTCAGCGGCCGACGGACCTGCCTCATGAACGGGCGGTCCACGGGGTACGGCGACCCGCCGGATCCGCGTCGGCCCATGAGGCACGTTCGTGCGGTGGTGTCGCCTCCTTCCGCTCGGCGCAGGAGCGTGGTGGCGTACCGGGGCCGGCGCGTCACCGGTGTGGACATGGCAGCGGGCCGCAGGACGGTACGGCCGGTGGTCGGCGGGGTGGTCGCATGACCGGCGCACCGACCGAGCCGCCGAACGGCACGCCGGAAGACGACGCCGGCGACATGATCCCGTTCCAGGCCGGCGACTCCGAATCCGAGGAGCTCGAGCCTCAGAGCGGCGACCGGCGGCTCGACCCCGAGCCGCAGGGCGGCGACGGGCGGCTTGGCTCGGCGTCTCAGGGCGGCGACCGGCAGCCCGGGCGCGAGCCGGAGGAGGCCGAGAAGGCCGAGAGGGCTGCGAAGGCGGACGTCGCCCCGCTGACCGCGCAGCGCCGGCGGGCCATCCGCAAGGCCGGCCTGATCTCCGCCGCACTCGTGGCCTCGGTGGCGGCGCTGGGGGCGGGGGCGTTCGTGATGCTCAAGCCGTACCTCAGCCCCGACGACTTCGAAGGCGCCGGCAGCGGCTCGGTGACCGTGCGGATCTCGCCGGGGTCCAGCGCGGAGGCCATCGGGTCCGCGCTGGCCGAGGCCGGCGTCGTGGCGAGCACGCAGTCGTTCATCCGGGCGACCGAGGACCGCGCGGTGGCCGACCGGCTGCGCCCCGGCCACTACCGCCTGCGCAAGGGCATGGCCGCGAGCGCGGCGCTCGACCTGCTGCTCAGCCCCGCCTCCAGGGTGGTGCGCAAGGTCACCGTGCCCGAGGGGCTGCGGGTGAACGAGGTGCTGGCCCGCCTGGCGCAACGGGCCGGGTTGCCGCTCAAGGAGCTGCAGAACGTCGACAAGGGCCTGCTCGGCCTGCCCAAGTACGCCCGCGGGCTCGAAGGGTTCCTGTTCCCCGCCACCTACGAGATCGAGCCCGGCGACACGGCCGTGGACGTGCTGGCGGCGATGGTCGAACGCTTCGGCGCCGCGGCCAGGAAGGTGGGCCTGGAGACGGGTGCGGCCCGCGTACAGCTGACGCCGCTGGATGCCGTTACGGTGGCCAGCCTGATTCAGGCCGAGGGCGGGACCGACGAGGACTACCCGAAGATCGCCAGAGTGATCTACAACCGCCTCGAGCGGGGCACCAAGCTGGAGATCGACAGCACCGTCCTGTACGCGCAGAACCGGCGAACCCTGAGAGTGACCGAGCGGGACACCAAGGTCGACTCTCCCTACAACACCTACCGCCACAAGGGACTCCCGCCGGGACCCATCGCCAATCCGGGGGAGAAGGCCCTGATAGCGGCCCTGAACCCGGCAAAGGGCGATTGGCGCTGGTTTGTAACGACGGATCCGGCGCATAGAATCACCAAATTCACCGACAAAGAGAGCGAGTTCGTGAGATACCGGGAAGAGTTGAACAAGAACCTCGGGGCGAACTGATGTTCGACGGGATACCCCCAGCTCCCGTACAGAAGTCCCAAAACGGGGCATGCGTCCTCTTTCCGTCCCTTAGCATGGCTACTCAGAGTGATCACCGCCGGTCATGGGAGCATGTCCGGCGGATTCCCCCGTTCCGCTCGGTGACCCCAGCCGGTTGGGCAGTTCCGCTTGACTCCCGACCGGCTGTACCGGGAGATTGGCCAGCGAACCTATGAACGATCTCGATCTGAACACGCTGCTCGGCGCCGAGGACGACGAAGGTCAGCCCGCGCGCCGCTCTCGTGGATCCGGCAGACGCGGCGCCAGCCGCAGGCGGCGCAAGCGCCCCAACCGGGGCCGATTCATCGCCCCGCTGCTCGCCTTCGTCGTGCTGGCGGGCATCATCGGTGGTGGCGGCTACTACGGCTACCTCTGGCTCAGCGACGCGCTCGTGCCCGACGACTACACCGGTCAGGGCAGCGGCGAGGTCGTCATCGAGATCAAGGATGGCCAGAGCGCGTCGGAGGTGGCACAGGAGCTGGAGCGGCAGGGGGTCGTGGCCAGCGCCAGGGCGTTCACCAACGCGATCGGCAACGCGAACATGAGCGACAAGCTGCAGCCGGGCTCGTACAAGCTGCGCAAGCAGATGTCGGCGGCCATGGCCGTCTCGATGCTTGTCCCGGCGAACCGGCTGCTCGCCAAGGTGACGATCCCGGAGGGCAAGCGCCTGTCGGATACCTTGACCACGCTCGCCAAGGAGACCGGCAAGCCCGTCAAGGAGTTCACCGCCGCGTCCAAGAACCTCGACGCGCTGGACCTGCCGTCCTACGCCAAGGGCAGGCTCGAAGGGTACGCCTTCCCCGCCACGTACGAGTTCCAGCCCAAGACCACCCCGACGCAGATGCTCGCGGCGATGGTGGGCCGGTTCAAGAAGTCGGCCGACACGGCGGACCTCGAAGGCGGCGCCAAGGCGCTCGGCCACACGCCGCACGAGATCGTCATCATCGCCAGCATCATTCAGGCCGAGGCCGGCCGGGCCGAGGACATGCCGAAGATCGCCCGCGTCATCTACAACCGGCTCGAGCGCGAGCCGCAAATGAAGCTGGAGATGGACAGCACGGTGATGTACGCGCTCGGCAAGTACCGCACCTACGCCACCCACGCCGAGCTGCAGACCAAGTCCCGCTACAACACCTACATGTACGAGGGGCTGCCGCCCGGCCCGATCGCCAACCCCGGCGACCACGCCATCGAGGCGGCGCTCCACCCGGCGAAGGGCTCCTGGCTGTACTTCGTGGCCACCGACCCCAAGGGCAGCATCACCAAGTTCGCCACCACCGAGGCCGAGCGCCAGGCGCTGCTCGCCGAGTGCACCAAGAACGGCGGCTGCGGCGGCTGACCGGCCGCCTTCGCCGGACCCGCTGTGGAAAGGCCGCCCACCCGGCGCCGGGTGGGCGGCCGCTCACTGTTCCAGGGATGGGAAGCGCTGTTCCCGACAGAGTTGGCGATAAGGTCGTCGTGTTCGAAAGGAGTGCGGATGCGGGCTGCGGTGATGGGATCGCCCATCGGCCATTCGCTCTCGCCCTACCTGCACAGGGCCGCCTACCAGGCGATGGGCCTCGACGGGTGGAGCTACGAGCAGTTCGAGTGCGATGAGGCGCGGCTGCCGGGGCTGCTGGGGGAGCTGGTGCCCGTGCGCGGGCAGGGGCCCGACGACGATGACGCGTGGGCCGGGCTGTCGCTGACCATGCCGCTCAAGCGGGCCGTGCTGCCGCTGCTCGACACCGTCTCGGAGCTGGCCGTCGAGGTCGGCGGGGCCAACACGGTGGTCTTCCGCGACGGGCTGCGTCACGGCGACAACACCGACATCTACGGCATCGAGCAGGCGCTGGCCGAGGCCGGGGTGCCGGCGCCGAGGTCGGCCACCGTGCTGGGCGGAGGGGCCACGGCGGCCTCCACGCTGGCGGCGCTGCGCAATCTCGGGCTGTTCGCGGTGACCCTGCTGGTCCGCGACCCCGCGCGGGCGGGGGAGACCGCCGAGGTGGCCGAGCGGCTGGGCGTGGCCCTGACGGTGGAGACGTTCGCCAAGCTCGACGCGCTCACCGAGGTGGACCTGGTGGTGTCCACGCTGCCGAGCGGGGCGGCCGACGCATTCGCCGACCGGCTGGCGCACGTGCCCGCGCTCTTCGACGTGGTCTACTCGCCCTGGCCGACCCGCGCGGCGGCGGCCGTGCAGGCCACGGGCGGCACCGTGGTCGCCGGCTTCGCGATGCTGCTGCATCAGGCGGCGCGGCAGGTGGAGCTGATGACAGGCCGGTCGGATGTGCCTGTGGAGGCCATGCGCGCGGCCGGCGAGGCGGAGATCCTCAGGCGGACGGCCAGTCGAACGGGTTGATCGTCTTCACGTCGAGCCCGGCGAAGTCCTTCACGTTGCGAGTCACGAGGGTGCAATCATGCGCGCGGGCGGTGGCGGCGACGAGGCCGTCGACGATCGGGAGCGGTCGCACGGCCTGCATCCGTCCCCATTCCTGGGCCACCACGCTGGTGATCGGCAGCATCCTGGTCCTGAACTCATGCTGAAGACGGTCGAGCCAGGACTCATAACCCCCCGCCTGCAACGGGTCCCGGCGGCGCAGGAGCTCGATCCCCTTCCGGATCTCGCCGAACACCATGACGCTCAGGTAAAGACTGGGTCCGGTGATCGTGTCGAGCCACGCCTGCACGCTCTCGTCCCTGGTGCGCTTGGTCATCTCCGACACGACGTTGGTGTCGAGGATGTAGCTCATTCGACGTCCCCGAGGTCGATGTCCCGCGTCTCGGCGCTCTGGTCGCGGGCGAGGTCGAGCACGCTCAGGTCGGGGCCCGAGAGCAGGAACTCCTTGAAGTCCGGCTGCTTCCCCTTGAGCTGACGGTATTCCTCCATGTCGAGGATCACCGCCACGTCCTGCCCATGCCTGGTGACGATCTGCGGCCCCTCGTCGTGTGCCCTGCGAACGACCTCGCTGAACCGCTGCTTGGCCTCTTGCAGTTGCCATCTGGCCGCTTCGACCTGCTCTATTGTCATGTGACCTTATTCTGACTATTTTTCTGGACAGAATTCTACGGCATGACACCTGGCCAGGAGGGATGATTCGAGGAGGCCGCGTGGTTGTGGTAATGTAGCTCTCTGATCGGTCCGGCATGCCTTGCTGGACGCGCAAGCGGAGGTCTCCTCCCACCCGAGTCGCCGAAAGGTGGCCGGGTCCAGGATCACGCCGGACTACTCCGGGGAGCTCGAGGCCACGAAAGCCATAGAGCTCAGTGGCCCCGCATGCGCGACGTGCGGGGCTTTTCGCGTTCAGCGCGAGAGGCCCTCCGGCACGACGAGCACGTAGGGATCGCAAACCTAGGAGGCCCCATCAGCACTGAGCCCCGCATCAACGAGCGTATCCGAGTTCCCGAGGTTCGCCTCGTGGGCCCGAACGGCGAGCAGGTAGGCATCGTCTCGATTCACGACGCCCTGAAGCTCGCCCAGGAAGCCGACCTTGACCTCGTCGAGGTTGCGGCCACGGCTCGACCGCCCGTGTGCAAGCTCATGGACTACGGCAAGTTCAAGTACGAGTCCGCGATGAAGGCGCGCGAGGCGCGCAAGAATCAGGCGCACACGATCATCAAGGAGATCAAGCTCCGGCCGAAGATCGACCCGCACGACTACGAGACCAAGAAGGGTCACGTGGTGCGGTTCCTCAAGGCGGGGGACAAGGTCAAAGTCACGATCATGTTCCGCGGACGCGAGCAGTCCCGGCCGGAACTCGGCTTCCGGCTGCTGCAGCGCCTCGCGGACGACGTCCAGGAGCTCGGCTTCGTGGAGTCGCACGCCAAGCAGGACGGCCGTAACATGATCATGGTGATCGGTCCGCACAAGAAGAAAGCCGAGGCCAAGGCCGAAAAGGCCGCAGCCAAGGCGCAGCGTGGCGGCGAGGACACCTCCATACAGGAAGGATGACCCGCGGTTGGGGTTAGCCTTACCAAGCACCCCGACGAGCCACCGGTAGACGAAAGACGCCGCGACCGGGTCGGCCAGCACCGGCCCGGCCACCGGCACGACCGAAACGAGGAGAGACGGCGACATGCCGAAGATGAAGACGCACAGTGGTGCGAAGAAGCGGTTCCGGCTCACCGGCACTGGCAAGATCAAGCGTCGCCGCGCCAACCGCGCCCACTACAACGAGTGGAAGTCGTCCACGCTGACGCGCCGTCTCAAGAACGAGGTCGTCCTTTCCGACGCCGATTCCAAGAAGATCAAGAAGCTGCTCGCCAAGTAGCGCGAACTTTCCCCGGGGAGAAGAAACATGGCACGCGTGAAGCGGGCGCTCAACGCCAAGAAGAAGCGCAAGGTCGTCCTCGAGAGGGCGAGTGGTTACCGTGGTCAGCGGTCGCGTCTTTACCGCAAGGCCAAGGAGCAGATGCTCCACTCCATGACGTACGCCTACCGGGACCGCAAGGACCGTAAGGGTGCGTTCCGCCGTCTGTGGATCCAGCGGATCAACGCCGCCGCCCGTCAGAACGGCATGACCTACAACCGCCTGATCCAGGGTCTGCGGCTGGCGAACATCGAGGTCGACCGCAAGATCCTCGCCGATCTCGCGGTGAACGACAGCCAGACCTTCGCCGCGCTCGTCGAGGCCGCCAAGAAGGCGCTGCCGGCGGACGTCAACGCTCCGGCCGCGAGCTGAAGCGATCGTTGACCGAGGGCCCACCGATGGCGGTGGGCCCTTTGCTGTAAGTGCGGACACTTACGGTGGGCCGCTGAACGCCACCCACCGTACGCAAGGGGAGAGCATGGCGGGATCCGAGCTGACCAACGTGAAGTCACCGCGGGTGAAGGCCGCCAGGCGCCTCACCAAGCGCGCCTTCCGCGACCAGGACCGCAAGTTCCTGGCCGAGGGCCCGCAGGCGGTACGCGAGGCGCTCCGGCTCGACGGCATCACCCTGGAGCTGTTCAGCACCGCCGAGGCCGAGCTGCGCCACCCCGAGCTGATCACCGACGCCACGCTCAAGGGTGTGCCCGTGCACCGCGCCAGCGGAGAGGTCATGGCCGAGCTCTCCCAGACCGTGACCCCGCAGGGACTCGTGGCCATCTGCCGGCTCGTCCACGTCCCCCTCGACGCGGCGCTGACCGGCGAGCCCCGCCTGGTCGCGCTGCTCGCGCACGTACGCGACCCGGGCAACGCCGGCACCGTCATGCGGGCCGCCGACGCCGCCGGCGCCGACGCGGTGGTCTTCACCGACGCCTCCGTGGACCCGTACAACGGCAAGTGCGTACGCGCCAGCGCCGGCAGCCTGTTCCATTTGCCCGTCGTCATCGGTGCACCGGTCGGCGCCGCCGTGCGTCAACTGAAGGAGCGTGGACTGCGCGTGCTGGCGGCAGACGGCGCGGGCAAGCACACGCTCGACGACGTCGATCTGTCGGGCCCCACCGCGTGGATCTTCGGCAACGAGGCCTGGGGACTGCCGGAGGAGATACTCGCCGAAGCGGACGATGTGGTCAGAGTGCCCATCTACGGACAGGCTGAAAGTCTCAACCTGGCCACCGCGGCGGCGGTATGCCTTTACTCCTCCGCAAGGGCTCAGCGAGTGCCCTAGGCGGCTGGAAACCCGCTATTGTCGGCGTTGTAGGCGGAGGAGGCGAGGTCGTGCACGGCGCAGAAACCGACGGGCGGGTGGTCACCGCCGCGTGCACGATAGCCATCGACGACCTTCCCGACGGCCTCATCGTGACCGACCGATATGGCTGCGTCCTGGCCGCCAACCGGGCCGCGGCCCGGCTCACCGGCGTCGCCCCGGAGCGCGCCATCGGCCGTCACATGAACGACGTGTTCCCCTTCCGCGACCACGACGGGCGCGACTGGTGGAAGGCGCTGGACCCCGAGGGCGGGCTGCGTACCCGCAGCAGGGTGCCCGAGCGGCCGCTGCACCTGCCGGGCGGGCAGGAGCTCTACGTCGCCGCCAGGCTCGTCCGCGAGCCGGAGCGCGGCGGTGAGGTCGAGCGCGTCGCGATCACCCTGCGTGACGGCGGCGCCCGCACCAGGCTGGAGCGCAGCCGTGCCGACCTGGTCTCCACCGTGGCCCACGAGCTGCGCTCGCCGTTGACCAGCGTCAAGGGCTTCACCGCGACCCTGCTGGCCAAGTGGACGCGCTTCACCGAAGAGCAGAAACTGGTCATGCTCGAGACCGTCAACAACGACGCCGACCGCGTCACCAGGCTCATCACCGAGCTGCTCGACGTCTCGCGCATCGAGTCCGGGCGGCTGGAGGTGCGCCGCCAGGTCGTCGATCTGCCCGCCAGGGTGCGCCGGCTCATCGCGGGCCGGGTCGCGGCGGGCGAGGCGGAGGAGCGCTTCCGGCTGATCGTCGGCGACGAACTGCCGGAGACGTGGCTCGACCAGGACAAGGTCGACCAGATTCTGGGTAACCTGGTGGA
This sequence comes from Nonomuraea sp. H19, assembly GCF_052068215.1. Classification (NCBI taxonomy): domain Bacteria; kingdom Bacillati; phylum Actinomycetota; class Actinomycetes; order Streptosporangiales; family Streptosporangiaceae; genus Nonomuraea; species Nonomuraea sp. H19. The sequence goes on from NZ_JBQHCV010000016.1 coordinate 198,998, forward strand.
AAACGCGCTGCGTCACGGGCGCGGCACTGTGACAATAGAGATCGAGTCCGTCGGATGGGGAGTTGCCGTGTCGGTGCGCGATGAGGGCGAGGGCATCGAGCCCGAGCTGGCTCCGCGCGTCTTCAGGCAGTTCTGGCGGGGTGGCAACAGCCGCAGGCGCGGCGGCACCGGGCTCGGCCTGTTCATCGTCAAGGGCCTGGTCGAGGCGCACGGCGGGACGATCACCGTGCAGCGGGCGCCCGAGGGCGGGGCGGAGTTCCGATTTACCGTGCCCACCGGCACACCCGACTTCGCCACCTCTGCCTAGCAGCCTCGCAGAGCGCGGGATTCGGGCCCGGTGGGCCGACGCCACTAGACTCTTTCCGCTCAAGCCCTGGATACGGAGCTCACTCTTGTCTGACTACGACCCCGTCGAGGTGACACCGTTGCATGCCGACGAGGTGTCCCGCATGGAGGCCGACGCCATCGCGGCGATCAAGGCGGCTGACAGCCTCGACGCACTCAAGCAGGCCAGGCTGGCGCACGCGGGTGACCGCTCGCCCATCGCCCTGGCCAACCGCGAGATCGGCGCCCTGCCGCCGGCCGCCCGAGCCGAGGCGGGCAAGCGCGTCGGCGGCACCCGCAGAGCGATCAACGAGGCGCTGGCCGCCCGCCAGGCCGAGCTGGAGGCCGAGCGCGACGCGCGGGTGCTCGTCGAGGAGACCGTCGACGTCACCCTGCCCTGGGACCGGCGGCCGCGCGGCGCCCGCCACCCGCTGACCACGCTGCAGGAGCGCATCGCCGACGCGTTCGTCGCCATGGGCTACGAAGTGGCCGAGGGGCCCGACCTCGAAGGCGAGTGGTTCAACTTCGACGCGCTCAACATCGCCAAGGACCACCCGGCCCGCTCCGACCACGACACGTTCTTCGTCGGCTCCACCGACTCCGGCATGGTGCTGCGCACGCAGACCTCGCCGGTGCAGATCCGCGCCCTGCTCCAGCGGGAGCTGCCGGTCTACGTGATCTCGCCGGGCAAGACGTTCCGCACCGACGAGCTCGACGCCACCCACACCCCGGTCTTCCACCAGACCGAGGGGCTGGCCGTGGACGAGGGCCTGACGATGGCCCACCTCAAGGGCACGCTGGACCGCTTCGCCGAGGTCATGTTCGGCAAGGGCATCACCACCCGGTTCCGGCCCAACTACTTCCCGTTCACCGAGCCGTCCGCCGAGATGGACCTCAAGTGCTTCGTCTGCCGCGGCGCCTCGGCCGTGCCCGGCAACCCGCCCTGCCGCACCTGCAAGTCGGAGGGCTGGATCGAGTGGGGCGGCTGCGGCATGGTCAATCCGCGCGTGCTCATCGCGTGCGGCGTGGACCCCTCGCGATACTCCGGGTTCGCGTTCGGCATGGGCATCGAGCGGACCCTGATGTTCCGCCACAACGCCGAGGACATGCGTGACATGGTCGAAGGAGACGTGCGCTTCACGCTCCCGTTCGGAATGGAGATCTGATGAAGGTCCCGCTCTCCTGGCTGCGGGAGTATGTCGATCTCCCGGCGGTCACCGCCCACGAGGTGGCCGACAAGCTCACCGCGGCCGGGCTCAAGCTCGAGTCGATCAGCTCCCACGGCCATGACGTCAAGAACGTCGTGGTCGGCGAGGTGCTCGACATCGAGGAGCTGACCGGTTTCAAGAAGCCGATCAGGCACTGCCAGGTCGAGACCGGCGAGGCGACGCCCCGCGAGATCGTCTGCGGAGCCACGAACTTCGTCGTCGGTGACCGCGTTCCCGTCGTCCTGCCCGGCGGCGTGCTGCCCGGCGGGTTCGAGGTCGGGGCGCGCAAGACGTACGGGCGCATGTCCGAGGGCATGATCTGCTCCGAGCGCGAGCTCGGACTGAGCGAGGACCACGGCGGCATCATGGTGCTGCCCCCGGACACGCCGATCGGCGCGGACGTGGTCGAGCTGCTCGGCCTGCGCGACGACGTGATCGAGCTGGAGATCACGCCCGACATCGGCTACGCCCTGTCGATCAGGGGCGTGGCACGCGAGGCGGCGACCGCGTTCGGGGTGGCCTTCCGCGACCCGGCCGACGTCGAGCTGCCTCACGAGAGCGGGCCGTCGTGGCCGGCCTCGATCGCCGACCCGACCGCGTGCGACCGGTTCGTGCTGCGTGAGGTCGCCGGCTTCGACCCCGCCGCGCAGAGCCCCCTCTGGATGCGGACACGCCTCACCCGGGCCGGCATGCGGCCGGTGTCGCTGGCCGTGGACATCACCAACTACCTGATGCTGGAGCTCGGGCAGCCGCTGCACGCGTTCGACAGGGACAAGCTGACCGGCGAGATCGTCGTGCGCCGGGCCGCGGCCGGCGAGCGCCTGGAGACGCTCGACCACGTCGTACGCGAGCTCGACCCCGACGACATCCTGATCACCGACCAGACCGGCCCGATCTCGATGGCGGGCACGATGGGCGGGCTGGAGACCGAGATCTCCGGCGGGTCGACCGCCATCGTCATCGAGGCCGCCCACTTCTCCGCCACCGGCATCTCACGCGAGTCCCGCAGGCACGGGCTGGTGTCGGAGGCCTCCAAGCGGTTCGAGCGCGGCGTCGACCGGGAGCTGCCGCTGGTGGCCTCGTGGCGAGCCGTGCAGCTGCTGGCCGAGCTCGGCGGGGCGAGCATCCGGCCCGGGGTCACGCACGCCGAGGTCGAGGTGTCGCCCGCGCGCATCGCGATCCCGTCGGGACACCCGGGCGCGGTGGCCGGCGTCCCGTATGCGAAGGAGACCGTGGTCGCCCGGCTGGAGCAGGTCGGCTGCGTCGTGGTCGACGGCGACGACCCGGCCGTCCGCCAGGGCGGCGTCGACCCGACCGGGGTCGTCACCGGCGGCGCGCTCGCGGCCAAGCTGGCCGTCGCCGGCGACGACATGATCACGGTGACGCCGCCGACGTGGCGGCCCGACCTCACCGACCCGAGCGACCTGGCCGAAGAGGTCATCCGGCTGGAGGGCTACGAGAACCTGCCGTCGGTGCTCCCCGCCGCCCCGGCGGGCGCCGGGCTCACCGAGGGGCAGCGGCTGCGCAGGAGGGTCGGCCGGGCGCTGGCCGAGGGCGGCTACGTCGAGGTGCTCAGCTACCCGTTCATCAGCGGCGACGACTTCGACCGGCTGCTGCTGCCCGCCGAGGACGCGCGGCGCCGGGCGATGCGGCTGGCCAACCCGCTGTCGGAGGACGAGCCGCTGATGCGCACCACGCTGCTGCCGGGGCTGCTCAAGACCCTGGTACGCAACGTCGGGCGCGGGTTCGCGGACGTCGCCCTGTTCGAGACGGGGCCGGTCTACCGGCCGCGGGACAACGCTCCGGAGGTCGCGCCGGTGCTCGGAGTCGAGCGCAGGCCCACCGCCGACGAGCTGGCCTCGATCGAGGCGGCGCTGCCCGACCAGCCGCTGCGGGTCGCGGTCGTGCTGGCCGGCGAGTTCGAGCGATCCGGCTGGTGGGGCGGCGGCCGGCAGGCCTCCTGGGCCGACGCGGTGCAGGCCGCGCGGCTGGTGGCGGCCGAGTCGCGGCTCGAGCTGTCGATCATCGCTGACCAGCACGAGCCCTGGCACCCCGGGCGGTGCGCCGCCCTCTATGTGGGGGACACGCTCGTGGGGCACGCGGGCGAGCTGCACCCGCGGGTGATCGAGGCGTACGGGCTGCCGCCGCGTACGTCGGCCATGGAGCTGGAGCTGTCGCGGCTGGAGTCGGCCATGCCCGGTCCGGTCGAGACCCCCGCGGTGTCCGCCTACCCGGTGGCCATCCAGGACGTGGCGCTGATCGTGCCCGACTTCACGCCGGTGGCGGACGTGGAGGCGGCGCTGCGCGACGGAGCCGGGGAGCTGCTGGAGTCGATCCGGCTGTTCGACGTCTACGCCGGGGAGCAGGTGGGCGAGGGGAACAAGTCGCTGGCCTACTCGATGCGGTTCCGGGCGGCCGACCGTACGCTGACGGTCGAGGAGACGACGGCGGCGCGGGACGCGGCGGTGGCCATGGCGGCCGACCGCGTGGGGGCGCAGCTGCGGAGCGCCTGAGCTCGGAAGGGGCCGGTACGGCGGGTGCCGTGCCGGCCCTTTCGCTTACATGCGGTCGATCTCGGTGAGGTCGATGTCCAGCTCGAACGGGACCGTCAGTCGCAGCCTGCCTCGATGGATGCCGGTGAGGGCATAGGAAAGCGTGGCGGGGTCGAGCTCGTGGACGTAGACGACTGCTTGGCCGGTGTCGGTCTCGACCCGCCAGAAATGCGGGATGCCGGCCTCGGCGTAGAGGACCGGCTTGCGCTTCCTGTCGCGGGACCTGGTGTCATGGGTGACGACTTCGACCGCCAGTCGGACGTCTTGGCGAGGTAGAAGGTCTCGTCCAGGCTTTTGTGAGCCTCGGCGCGGATGACGATGACATCCGGTTCGGGGCGCTGGTCCTCGTCGAGGATGACCGTCATCCGGCTGCACACGAGGAGGTCGTCGGGGGCTGTGCGGTCCAGTGCCGAATGGAACAGCATCAGGGCCCGGCAGTGGATGGAGGTTTGCGGGGCGAAGAAGACCAGGCTGCCGTCGATCAATTCGGCGTGGTTGGGCAGTCCTGGGAGGCGATCGAGGTCTTCGGCCTTGAACCCCTCAGGGGGCGGGATGACCCATGACGGGAGGGAGTCGATGTCCTCTTCTACTGCGGTCATGGCGTAACGTTAGCGCGCCGCTACGCTACGTGCTCTGGCGTTCGGCTCTTCGCGCGGCCTGGCAGAATGCGGTGACATGACGCAGTTGCTGGTGTTCGGCGAGCGTGAGGACGCCGAGGAGGTCGCCGGGACGCTGGGCGAATGGTTCCCCGAGGCCGGAGTGCCGCGCGTCCTGCGGGAGACGCTTGCCGGGGAGGACGACGCAGAGGACGCGCAGTGGCTGATCGTCGTCGAAGGGCTCGACGAGAGTGCGCTGGCCAAGGTGGATGAGCTGGTGGAGCGGTACGACGGGTGGCGGGAGTCGGGCTGAGGCTCGGAATTCGCCAATGCGGCGTGGCGTGCCTCCGGCCGCTCAGACGGTGGCTTCTCTGCGGGCCTTTTCCGCCAGGGCGTGCTCGTCCGTCCTGGCGTCGTAGCGGCGGAACTTGGGCAGCGCCGTGCCCAGGGCCAGCACGGCGGCGACGCAGAGCAGGCCGCCCGCGCCGAGCGAGAAGCGGGTGCCGCCGAAGTTGGCCATCAGGCTGGCCCGGGCGTTGCCCAGCATCGGGCCGCTGGCGTACGACAGCAGCTCGATGCCCGCCAGCCGCCCGCGCAGCTCCTGCGGGATCGTCTGGTTCCACATGGTCATGCGGAAGATGCCGCTGACCATGTCGGCCGCGCCCGCCAGCGCTATGCAGACGAAAACCAGCCACACGTTCGGAGCCAGACCGGTCAGGGCCACCGCCACGCCCCACAGTGCTGCCGCGACAATCACCCCCAGGCCCTGACGCTGCACCCGTGCCGTCCAGGCGCTGGTGAGCGAGGCGATGAGCGCGCCCACCGCGGCGGCCGAGTACAGCAGGCCCAGCGCCTGCGGGGCGCGCAGTTCGTCGGCGAGGAACGGGAACAGCGCCGTCGCCATCGCGAACACCATGGCGGCGATGTCCACCAGGTACGTGCCCATCAGATCGCTGCGGCCCACCGCGTAACGCACGCCCTCGACCAGCGACTTCAGCGACGCGGGCGCCGCGTGCTCGGCGGGCGGCAGCGACCTCATCCGCCACAGCAGCGCCAGCGACAGCACGAAGGTGGCCATGTCGATCCCGTACGCGACCGCCACGCCGTATGTGGTCACCAGCAATCCGCCCAGTGCCGGAGCCACGATGGCGCCGAAGTTCCAGCGCAGGCTGGACAGCACCGCCGCCGCGCCCTGCTGCTCGTGCTTGACGATCTGCTGCAGCGCGGCCTCCATACTCGGGCGCTGCAGGCAGGCGATGCCGGTGGAGACGGCGCCCATCACGTACAGGACCCAGACCTGCGGGTCCGGCAGCATCGCGTTGACCATGAGGGCCGCGGAGGTCACCAGCAGTCCCAGCTCGCTCAGTACGATGATCTTGCGGCGGTCGAGTGCGTCGGCGATGGCGCCGCCCCACAGGCCGCAGACCACCATCGGCACGAACTCCGCCAGGCTCACCAGCCCGACCGCCAGATAGGAGTCCGTCAGCTCCTTCATCTGGTACGGCACCGCGACCAGCGAGATCAGCGTGCCGAACATGGTGATGACCCCGGACCCGAAGAGCAGGCGGTAGTCGCGTGAGTCGCGCAGGGGGCTCACGTCGATCGACAGGTGACGGAGCAACCGTTTCAGTCCAGCAGGCACGAAGTCAGATTGTCGGACGAATGCGGCAGCCGTGGCAAATCGTTTTCCGAGCATGAAAAGGGCCCCCGGCGGACCGGGGACCCTTGGCGGATCAGGCGGGGACCTTGTCCAGGAAGCCGAGGACCTTGCGGATCCTGCCGTCCTCGGCCAGCTCCACCACGTCGAACCCGACCGCGACCGGCTCACCGCCCGCCGGGCCCAGGTGCCAGGTGAACCTGGCGATGTCGTGGTGGGCGTCGTACACCTCGCCGGGGGTGAACACCAGGCCGGGGAACATGCCCTGCGCGCCCTCGATGACCGCGGCGATCCCGGCGTGGCCGGCCACGCCGGCGAGCGGATCGGTGTAGGTGGCGTCCTCGGTCCACAGCTCGGCCACGGCCTTGGCGCGGGCGTCGGCGTCGGTCTCGTTCCAGGCGGCGACGTAGCGCTCGATGAGAGTCATGGTCTTCCCCTTTGACTACTGGTTGCGGGCCTTGCGCAGGCCCATGATCTGGAGTTCGGCGAATCCGGCGACGGTCAAGGCCTGGGCGATGGCCCAGATCGCGCCGGCCGTGGTGAAGTTCAGCGCCCCGGTCACGACGGCGGCCACGCTGCCCAGGGTCCAGATGATGTTCAGGGCGATCACGGCCTTGGTGGCCGCCGGGCTGATCGCGCGCCGGGTGGCCAGCAGGCCGACGGCGGCGCCGTACACGAGCAGGAAGACGCCGATCCCCCGAAGCAGGGCCGCGTCCGGGCCGAGGAGGTCGCTCACGAAGCCGGCGAAGGCCAGGTAGACCAGCCCGTTGCCGCCGGTGACGACGGCGTCGGCGGCCAGCGCGAGGCGCAGGAACTTGGCCTTGTCGGCGGTGACGGTAACGGCGGTCATATCGGGCTCCTTCAGTGGTTTGTTGCGACACCTGAAAGATGTCAGCCACGGGTTGGGGCCGCGATTACGCGCCAGGTAAGTGAAAGCGGCGATACCCGGCTCGACCAGCGTGACGCGCTCAGAATGTGATGGCGATCACTGCCTGGGCCGCTTCTTGTAGGTCACCACCTTGTCGCCCTTGGCGGGGAACGCCATGATCAGGAGCCGCTGGCCGGCCTCGCGCTCGCCCTTCCACGCGAACCACGCGTAGTGCACGCGGATCCGCTAGCGGCCCTTGCGGTCGTTGAGCGAGAGGCCGGGCAGGTCGCGCGTGTATATGCCGCACAGCCGCCGGCCGTGGGCCAGGAGTCAAGCGTTTCCGAGGACCTCCCGGCGCAGGTGGGTCTTGAGGATCTTGCCGCCGGGGTTGCGCGGCAGCTCGCCGTCGCGGAACCAGACGTGCGACGGGATCTTGAACTTGGCGATCCGCTCCGACAGGAACGCCTGGAGCTCCTCGATCGTGGTCGCCGCGCCGGGGGCCAGGCGGATGACCGCGCCCACCTCCTCGCCCAGTTCCTCGTTCGGCACCCCGATCACCGCCGCGTCGTCGACGGCCGGATGCTCGAACAGCGCCGCCTCCACCTCGGCGCAGTAGACGTTCTCGCCGGCCCTGATCACCATGTCCTTGGCCCGGTCCACGATGTAGACGAAGCCCTCCTCGTCGATCTTGGCCAGGTCGCCGGTGTGCACCCAGCCGCCGACGAACGTCTGCGCCGTCGCCTCCGGCTTGTTCCAGTAGCCCAGGATGACGTTCGGGCCGCGCACGCACAGCTCGCCGACCTCGCCGGGCGGCAGCTCGATGCCCATGGGGTCCACCACGCGCACGTCCACCACGGGTGTGGGCAGGCCGATGCTGTCGGGCCTGGCGTGGTAGTCGGCGCCGCCGTTGCCGACGGCCAGGCCGGTCGTCTCCGTCATGCCGTAGCCGTTGGAGGGAGCGCGGTCGGGGAGGTTGCGGGAGATGCGCTCCAGGAGCTTGGGCGGGGCGGGGGCGCCGCCGTACCCGAGGGTGGTCAGGGACGACAGGTCGTATTCGCCGAAGTCCGGGTGGGACATGAGCTGCCAGGCGTTGGTCGGCACGCCGATCATGGCGGTGACCTTCTCCCGCTCGATCAGGCGCAGCGCCTGCCCGGGGTCCCACTTGTACATGAGCACCAGGCCGCCGCCGCTGAACATCATCGTGGTCATGGCCGAGAAGCAGCCCGTGACGTGGAACAGCGGCACGGTCAGCAGCGTGATCCGGCGCGTGCCCGCCGCCGCCCCGAGGTCCTTGCCCGACATCGCGACCGCGCGCATCAGCCCGTAGGCGACGGTCATGGGCGCCTGGCCCACGTTGCGGTGGCTGCCGAGCGCGCCCTTGGGGTTGCCGGTGGTGCCGGAGGTGTAGAAGATCGTGGCCGGGTCGTCGGCGGACAGCTCCACGTCAGGCAGTCGCACGTCGGCCGAGACCTCGCCCATCACCTCGTCGAACCCGCGCGCCCCCGTCGGCAGCGCGCCCCTCGTGACGATCAGCGGCACGCCCGTCGAGGCCAGCCGCGCGGCCCGCTCGCCGTCGGCGATCAGCACCCTCGCGCCGGAGTCACGCACGCCGTAGGCCAGCTCGGCCTCCGTCCACCAGGCGTTCAGCGGTACGGCGACGGCCCCCGCGGCCAGCACCGCCGAGAACGAGATCACCCATTCCGGGTAGTTGCGCATGGCCACCGCCACCCGGTCGCCCTTGCGCACGCCGTACTCCTCGACCAGGCGGCCCGCCAGCGTGGCGGCGCGGCGGAAGTGGTCCTCGAAGGTGATGTGCTCGTCCTCGTAGACGAGGAAGACGTTCTCGCCGTGGAACCGGCTCATCTCCAGCAGGGCGCGGAAGTGGACGGGCGCGTGCTTCCACGTGCGTACCCCGGTGCCGCCGATCTCCTCCATCTCGAAGAGCTGGCCGGGACCGGTGAGCTGGGCCTGAACCTGGGCGTGCGAAAGAGACATATGCCGACGCTCCCCGCGGTGGACGATTATTCTGGATCATTACAGTACCGACCGGTAGGTACGTCGCGCTAGCGCCACCAGAACGAGCCCATATGTGAAAGTTTCATCTATGTGCCGATAGTTTCTATCGTCAAGCTGCTGATTTGGCCGGTGCGCGAACTCGGCATTGACCCTCCACCCGCATGTCAATACCGTCAGCGATGCGATCCAAGAGGGATCGAAACTTTCGGATCGAGTGCCTGCCTCCGGAGGTAGATGTCCGTGCTTTCCTCCCCGCTCGTCAGAGTCCTCACCTTGGTGGGGGCGCTCTTAGCCGTCCTCCTGCCGGCCACCTCGGCCGATGCCTCCGCGCCCCTGCGCACGCACGCGGCGGGCAAGGGCAAGTTCATCGGCGCGGCGCTCGCCACCGGCCCGCTGGCCAACGAGAGCGCGTACCGCAACATCGCGGCCACCCAGTTCAATCAGATCACCGCCGAGAACGCGATGAAGTGGGACGCCACCGAGCCCAGCCAGGGCCAGTTCAACTTCTCCGGCGCCGACGCCATCGTCGACTTCGCCACCCAGAACGACCAGCAGGTCCACGGCCACACGCTGGTGTGGCACAGCCAGACGCCGAGCTGGGTGCAGGGTCTGAGCGCCACCGCGATGCGCAGCGCGATGCAGAACCACATCAGCCAGGTCGTCGGCCGCTACGCCGCCAACCCCGCCGTGGTCTCGTGGGACGTGGTGAACGAGGTCTTCGACGACAACGGCAACATGCGTACCTCGTTCTGGTACAACACGCTGGGCCAGAGCTACATCGCCGACGCCTTCCGCGCAGCCCGCGCCGCCGACCCCAACGCCCGGTTGTGCATCAACGACTACAACGTCGAAGGGATCAACGCCAAGAGCACCGCCATGTACAACCTGGTCTCGTCACTGCGGCAGCAGGGCGTGCCCGTCGACTGCGTCGGCTTCCAAGGTCACCTCGCCATCCAGTACGGCTTCCCCAACGACCTCCAGCAGAACCTGCAGCGCTTCGCCGACCTCGGCGTCCAGGTCCGGATCACCGAGCTGGACGTGCGCATGCAGATGCCCAGAGACGCCTCCAAGGACGCCACGCAGGCCACCTACTACCGCAACGTCGTCAACGCCTGCCTGGCCGTGACCGCCTGCGCGGGCGTCACCATCTGGGGCTTCACCGACAAGTACTCGTGGGTGCCGGACACCTTCCAGGGCCAGGGCGCCGCGCTGATCTACGACGAGAACTACCAGCAGAAGTCGTCGTACACGGCCGTGCACGACGCCCTCGCCGGCGGCTCCACCACCGACACCACCCCGCCGACCACGCCCGGCACGCCCACCGCGAGCAACGTCACCTCCAACTCGGCCACCCTGACCTGGGCCGCCTCGACCGACAGCGGCGGCAGCGGGCTGGCCGGCTACAACGTCTACCGCGAGCAGGGGGCCACGGACCCGGTGCTCGGCCAGAGCACCACGAACTCGATCACGCTGACCGGGCTCAGCTCCGGAATCCAATACCAGGTGTACGTCCGGGCGCGTGACGGCGCGGGCAACCTGTCGGGTAACTCGCCGCTCGCCACGTTCACCACGACGACCGGCCCCGGTGGCGGCGGCTGCACGGCCGCCGGGACCGTGCAGAACCAGTGGAACAACGGCTACGTGGTGCAGCCCGTCACCGTCACCAACACCGGCACGTCCGCCATCAGCGGCTGGACCGTCACCTTCACGCTGCCCGCCGGGCACACGCTGACCGGCTCCTGGAACGCAAGCGTGACCGTCAGCGGGCAGACCGTCACCGCCAAGAACCTCTCCTACAACGGCACCCTGGCGCCGAACGCCAGCACCAGCTTCGGCTTCCAGGCCGGCCGGCCGAGCGGGAACACCCAGGCGCCCTCCGGGTACACCTGCGCCTGAGGTTCGCCGGGGATCCCCTGGGCGTGCTCCTGCCGCCCAGGGGATCTCTGCTGGGCACGCCCTGCTCGGCGAGGAGCAGCTGCGGGATCGTGGCCGGGGAGTCAAGGCTCCAGGGTGATGCCTTCGCGTCCGAGGTCCTCGATGATGCCGTCCACCAGCCGCGTGGCGACCGTGTGGTGGAGCCGGCCGTCGTCGCGCAGCTCGCGTACGGCGGGCACCGGGTCGGGGTCGGCGAACAGCCGCTCATCGGAGTAGTCGACCGGCCGTCCTGTCGGGTCGAGCGTCCACCAGGACGCTTCCAGGGCGATGCCGTTCGGGTCACTGAAGTAGATCGAGCGCAGGAACCCGTGATCGATGACGTCGGTGACCTCGCAACCGTGCGCCTTGAGCCGGTCGCGGAGCCTGATGAGCGCGTCCTCGTCCGGCAGGTGCAGCGACAGGTGGTCGAACTGCGCCGCCCTGGCGTACGGCACGCCCGCGGGCTTGGCGAAGCTGTCGAGCTGCTGGTCGGTGTACTCGAAGAAGGCGACGCCCTTCAACGAGACCTCGCCGATCGCGGCCGGCGCCGCCGCGATCGGCGCTGGTCTTCCACGCCACGTACGCGCCCAGGCTCGGGACCCTACTCAGCGGCTGACCGCTTGAAACGGAGGGTGACCAGCTCGAACGGGCGCAACGTCAGCGACACCGCGCTCGCGTCGCGCCGCGGCTCGCCCACCGGGCGTTCCAGCAGGTCCGTGGCGACGACCTGGGCGACGGGGAAGCCCGCCGCCAGCGTGGCGCGGGCCCGGCCGCCGCGGGACTCGTGGCAGCGTACGATCACGTCGCCGCTCTCGTCGTCGGCCAGCTTGACCGCCGTCACCACGACCGCGTCGTCGTCCACGCTGATCAGCGGCTCCACCGCCGCGTCGCCGGGCACGCGGCGCTCGGGCAGGTTGATGAACCAGCCCTCGCGGACCGCGTCGCCGATCGTCGCGCCCGGCACGAGCGCGTGCCGGAACCGGTGCACGCCCTGGTCGGTCTCCGGGTCGGGGAAGCGCGGGGCGCGCAACAGGGACACGCGCAGCGTCGTGGTGGTGCCCGGCTCCTCGACGGTACGGGTGACGTCGTGGCCGTAGGTCGAGTCGTTGACCAGCGCGACACCCCAGCCGGGCTCCTCCATGTGCACGAAGCGGTGGTTGCAGGCCTCGAATTTGGCGGCCTCCCAGCTCGTGTTGGTGTGGGTGGCGCGGAAGGTGTGGCCGTACTGGCTCTCGGACGCGTACCGGTCGGCGTGCAGGTCCAGCGGGAAGGCCAGCTTGAGGAACTTCTCCGTCTCGTGCCAGTCGACCTCCGTGGCGATGTCGAGCCGTCCTCCGGCGAGCGTGAGGAGCTGCGTCACGGTGGAGGATCCGAAGGAGCGGGTGACGCGGACCGCGTCGCCGTCGAGGCTCACGTCGCCGGCTTCCACCAGGTCGGTGACCGTGTTGCGGTAGAACTCGTCCACGTCCCAGGCGTCCCATTTGTTGGGGAAGTCGGGGTGGAGCTGCAGCAGGTTCGCCGCCCGGCCCGGGGCCACGCTTTCCCTCCCGGCCGTCAGGTCGTAGGCCGACACCACCAGGCCGCGGTCGTCGATCTCCACCCTGAGCAGGTCGTTCTCCAGGACGTAGCCGCCACCGTCGCGAGCGCGCACGCTGGTTGCGGCGCTTGCCGAAGCGGGCCCCGCGCCGCCGGCCGCGACCCCGTGGCGGGCGTGCGGGGCCGCGTTGAAGACCAGCGTGCCACCGGACGGATCGCCCGCCAGGGCGCGCTGGGCGGTGCCGATGATGGCGGTCAGCTCCCGGGCCACCGCCTCGTACGTCCGCCGCGCCTCCCGGTGCACCCACGCGATCGACGACCCCGGCAGGATGTCGTGGAACTGGTGCAGCAGCACCGTCTTCCAGATCCGGTCGAGCTCGGCGTACGGATACGGCGTCCCCTTGCGCACGGCCGCGGTCGCCGCCCACAGCTCGGCCTCGCGCAGCAGCGACTCGCTGCGGCGGTTGCCCTGCTTGGTCTTGGCCTGGCTGGTGAGCGTGGCGCGGTGCAGCTCCAGGTAAAGCTCCCCGACCCAGACCGGCGGATGCCGATATTCGGCCTCCGCCTTGGCGAAGAAGGCCGCGGGCGGCTCCCAGGTGACGGTGGGCGAGCCCTCCAGATCGCGCAGCCTGGCCGCCTTGGCGACCATCTCGCGCGTGGTGCCGCCGCCCCCGTCGCCGAAGCCCGTCGGGGCGAGCGAGTGCCGTGCGACGCCCTTGTCCCTGAAGTTGCGGGCCGCGTGCGCGAGTTCGCCGCCCGTCATGGCGCAGTTGTAGGTGTCCACCGGCGGGAAGTGCGTGAAGATCCGCGTGCCGTCGATGCCCTCCCACAGGAACGTGTGGTGCGGGAACGTGTTCGTCTGGCTCCACGAGATCTTCTGCGTGAGCAGCCGCTTCGCCCCCGCCGCCTTGATGATCTGCGGCAGCCCGGCCGCGAAGCCGAACGTGTCCGGCAGCCACACCTCCTCGTTGTCGATGCCGAACTCGTCGATGAAGAACCGCTTGCCGTGCACGAACTGCCGGGCCATCGCCTCGGAGCCGGGCATGTTCGTGTCCGACTCCACCCACATGCCGCCCGCCGGGACGAACCGGCCGGTGGCCACCGCCTTGGTCACCTTCGCCCACACCTCGGGCCGGTGCTCCTTGATCCACGCCCACTGCTGCGCCTGCGACATCGCGAAGACGAAGTCCGGCTCGTCCTCCAGCAGCGCGGCCATGTTGGAGGCGGTGCGGGCCACCTTGCGCACGGTCTCGCGCAGCGGCCACAGCCAGGCCGAGTCGATGTGCGCGTGGCCGATCGCGCTGATGCGGTGCGCCGACGGGACGGCCGGAGCCGACAGCACGCCGGCCAGCTCGGCGCGGGCGGCCGCCGCCGTGGCGTTCACGTCCTGCAGGTCGACGACGTCCAGCGCGCGCCCCAGGGCCCGCAGCAGCTCCCAGCGGCGCGCGCCCTCCATGGGCAGCTGCGCCATCAGCTCGCCCAGCACCTCCAGGTCCATCACGAGCTGCCACACGCTCTCGTCGAAGACCGCCAGGTCCATGCGGGCCAGGGTGTAGAGCGGGTCCGTGCCGGCCGTCTCCTTGTCGCCCAGGCGCGTCGGCCGGAAGGCGGGGCGGCCGAAGATGACGGGGTTGGAGGCGGCTTCGATGTGCAGGCGCACCGGCTCGCCGCCCGCGACGGGGGACCCGATGCGTACCCACTGGTTGCGGGGGTGGAGGCCCTTCACGGGGGTGCCGTCGGGACGGTAGACGAGGCCTTCGCACTGGAAGCCCGGCATCGCCTCGGTGAAGCCCAGGTCGAGCACCGCCTCCACGGTCCTGCCGGCCCACTCCGGCGGCACGGCTCCGGTGACCGTGAACCAGCTCGTGCCCCACGGCGCGCCCCACGCGGTGCCGGGCGCGATCGGCTCCGGCGTCGCCGCCAGCCCCTCGGCGACCGGGACCGGCTCGCCCGGCGCGTGCCAGACGGCCACCTCCAGCGGCACCGACTCGGGGTGGACGGCCGGGCGGATGCGCTCGTCCAGCACGCGCTTCAGTCGGGCCTCGACCAGTTCGCGGTCGTCGTGCATCGGGGCTCCCTCGCAAAGAGTGACGGGCAGCGGTCTTTGGCACGTTAAGCATCCCCCGGTTTTCCCGGCAATGCCGGTCCGGCCGAGATGGCGGGTTCACGACAAGTCGGGATTTAGCCACACTAATCTCATGGACAACACCTGTTCAGGATGACTAGGAATTCGGTATTCGTGCTTACCGATTCTTTGGAGGTCGTCCATGCCGCGTGGGTTGGGGCGAGCGGGGCGCGGGCGGCGGCGGACGGCGGTGGCCGTCTGCCTGGCCATGGCCTCCTCGTTGCTCTCGGTTCCCGGCGCACACGCATCGGCCGCGCCGCCCGTGACGTTCACGGGCGGCGCGGCGAGCGACGAGATCACGCTGATCACCGGTGACCAGGTGCGGGTGCGGCCAGTGGACGGCGAGCACAGCACGGTGACGGTCACCCCCGCACCGCGGCAGGACGGCTCCGTGCCGACGTTCCAGGTGCTGGAGGCGGACGGCGCGGTCACCGTCATCCCCGACGACGTCGCCGCCCTGGTCCCCGAGCGGCTCGACAGCGCGCTGTTCAACGTGACCGAGCTGGCCGAGCAGGACTACGGCGCCGCCATCCCGCTCATCCTCACCTACACCGGGAACGCGACCAAGGCCGCGATCCCGCCGATGCTCTCCAGCGTGCGGCCGGTCCGCACGCTGGAGAGCATCGGCGGCGCGGGCGTGAGCGTGGCCACGGCGGACGCGGCCCGGTTCGGCGCGGAGCTGGCCAGGCTCGCCGCCCCCCGAGCGCGCTCCGCCGGCCCGCTGGCCGGCGTGTCGAAGATCTGGCTCGACCGCAAGGTGGAGCCGGCGCTGGAGCGCAGTGTGCCGCAGATCGGCGCCCCGGAGGCGTGGGCCGCCGGGTACGACGGCACCGGCACGACCGTCGCCGTGCTCGACACCGGCGTGGACGCCACCCACCCCGACCTCGCGGGCAAGGTCGCCGGCCAGCGCGACTTCGCCGGAGAGAACGTCACGGGCGACCCCCACGGCCACGGCACCCACGTGGCGAGCACGGTGGCCGGCGCAAAGGGTGTCGCGCCCGGTGCGAAGCTGCTCAACGGCCGCGTACTGGGCGCCGACGGCTACGGCCGGCTGTCCTGGATCATCGACGGCATGGAGTGGGCGGCCGGCGAGAAGCGGGCCGAGGTCGTCAACATGAGCCTCGGCAGCCGCGAGCCCGGCGGCCCGCTCACCGACGCGGTGTCCCGGCTCACCGAGCAGTTCGGGACGCTCTTCGTGGTGGCCGCCGGCAACGACGGCTGCGACCAGTGCGTGGGCGCCCCCGGCGACGCCCCCGAGGCGCTGACCGTGGGCGCCGTCGACCGCGAGGACGAGCTGGCCCCCTTCTCCAGCAAGGGCCCGATCACCGCGGGCCAGGCCGTCAAGCCCGACGTCACCGCGCCCGGCGTGGAGATCGCCGCCGCCCGGCCCGGCGGCGGCACCGCCACCCTGTCGGGCACCTCGATGGCCACCCCGCACGTCGCCGGCGCGGCCGCGCTGCTGCGCCAGGCCCGCCCCGGCCTGACGGCAGGCGAGCTGAAGTCCCTGCTCATGGCCACCGCCAGGCCAGGACAGGACATCCCGGTCGACGCGCAGGGCGCGGGCCGCATCGACGTGGCCGCCGCGCTCAAGGGCTCCGTCGTGGCCGCGCAGGGCTCGCTCACCTTCGGCAAGCTGACGCCGGGCGAGGAGAAGAGCCTCACGGTGACGTACCGCAACCTCGGCCAGGCCCCCGCCGAGCTGGCGCTGACGAGCGGCGACGCGGTCACCGTCGAGCCGGCCGAACTCACCGTGCCCGCGTCGGGGACGGCCGAGGCCAAGGTCACGATCAAGGCCGCCGCGCCGGGCCGGCTGCGCCAGGAGCTGACCGCCGCCATCGAGGGGAGCGCCCCCGTGCGCACCCTGCTGACGGGCAGCGTCGAGGAGAAGCGGGTGGAGCTGCGCGTACGCGGCATCGCCAGGGACGGCCGCACCGGCCGTGGCGGCTTCACCGTGCTCAACCTCGACGAGGGCACCCTGGTCGGGCGCGTGCTCCCGGGAGACCCGGCCCAGCCGTGCACCGACCAGAAGTACGGCACCGGCACCTGTCTGCTCGTCAAGCCGGGCACCTACTCCGTGCTCGGCCACATCTTCACCATGCCCGCCACCCAGGACAGCACCACCGGCGGCAAGCCGCTCAACGAGAGCCTGCTCGGCGACCCCGAAATGGAGATCACCGACAACACCGAGGTCGTGCTGGACGCCCGCAAGGCCGTCGAGGTGCGGATCGAGACGCCCGACCACAAGACCAAGCGGAACACGGGCGCCGCCGCCGCGCTCATGTGGTACCGCACCGGCGAGCGCGGCACCGCGCTACGCGGCGGCACCACCATCTCGCCCGGCGCGCAGATCGAGGAGCGGCTGTTCGTCCAGCCGACCAGGAAGGTCACCAAGGGCACCTTCGTCGTCTCCACCCGCTGGCGGCTGAAGGCCCCCGAGATCGCCTTCACCTCACCAGGGCTCGACCTGGAGCCCGAGTACGTCGATCCGGTCCAGTTCAGCGACTACTCCACCGAGTACCCGCGCCTGGACGGCACCCGGCTGCTCATGGCCGCCGACGTGGGCCGGGGCAGCGCCGCCGAGATCACGGCCCGCGACCTGCGCGGCAAGCTGGCCGTCATCCGCCGCACCGCCGGCGTGCCGGTCTCCACGCAGGCCAACGCGGCCGCGGCCGCCGGGGCCGCGATGGTGGCCGTCTACAGCGACGGGCCCGGCTCCGACGTCACCACGGGCGGCAACAAGGTCAAGCTCGCCGTCCCGACCGTGCGGCTCACCCACGAGGAAGGGCTGAAGCTGGTCGAGCGGCTGCGCAGGCTGCCGGTGCCGGTCGTGGCCAAGGGCATCGCCGCCAGCCCGTACGTGTACGACCTGTACCTGCGCGAGCAGGGCCAGGTGCGCGACGCGCTCACCTACGTGGTCCGCTCCAGGTCGCTGGCCAAGATCGAGACCGGTTACCGCAGCCAGCTCGCCGGCGACGTGACCGTGAACGAGGCCCGGTTCGTCTTCGAGCCGTGGGACACCCTGTCGATCTCCACGAACCACCCGATGGCGAAGACGCCGCGTACCCGGACCGACTACGTCACCCCGGATCCCGAGCTGCGGTGGAGCACGTCGGCGATCAGCCCGGAGCGGTCCTACAACAACATGTGGCCGCACCCGCAGACCCCGAACGTGGCGCTGGCCTCGCCCGACTTCCGCCCGTACGCGGCGGGGGAGCGGGTCGGCCGCACGGTGTTCAAGCAGCCGCTGCTGCCCGGCGTCAACCCGCGCAACCCGATGCGCAGGGAGGGCGACCGGCTGCGGATCTCGATGCAGGGGTTCGTGGACGCCGGCGGCAACTACGGCGAGGCCTACACCACCCCGTACGAGGCCGGACTGAAGACCGACTTCCGGCTCTACCAGGGCGAGACGCTGCTGTGGCAGACGAACTACCTGCCGTCGGGGTCGGGGACGCTGGTGCCGGAGCGGTCCACGTACCGGATCGAGTACGCCGTGAGCAACGCCGCCATCTGGGCCAGGATGTCCACCCGCACCAAGGCCGCCTGGACGTTCAGCTCCGAGCGGGCCGCGCAGGCCACCGTGATCCCGCTGCTGCTGGCCGCGTTCGACGCGCCCGTGGACCTGCGGAACCAGGCCCGCTCCCGCAGGCTCGGCCTGACCCTCCACCACCAGGAGGGCGCGGCGCAGAGCGCGATCAAGGACGTCTCGCTCGAGGTGTCGTACGACGACGGCGTCACCTGGACGCCCGCCCCCCTGCGTGAGCAGGGCCGGCGGAGCTACGAGACGACGCTCGGCCGCGCGCCGTCCGGGTTCGTCTCGCTGCGGCTCAACGCCTCCGACGTCAACGGCAACACCCTGACGCAGGAGGTGATCCGCGCCTACGCGGTGCGCTGAACGCCCGTACCGGGGTGCCGTTCAGAGATCCCAGGCATCCGCCGTGAAGCCCCGGTCGGTGCGGTCGCGGCGGAAGGCGTCCAGCCGGGCGAAGTCCAGGTCGTGGACGGAGACGGCGGCGTCGGGCGGGCCGGTGAAGAAGCCCGTGTGCGTCTTGGGGCAGGGGTTGGCCAGGCCCGTGACCCCGGCGCACGGGTGCCCGTGGTAGGTGGTCTCGTGGTGCCAGTCGCTCACGGCCACGTACGTCATGAACTCGTACGCCCGCGCCACGCTCATGTGCTGCCACAGCTCGCGGGCCGGGGCGGGGCCGTCCCAGCGGGTGACGGAGAAGGCGGGCACGAGCACCGCGTCCAGGCCGTCGCGCCCGGCCAGGCCGGCCGAATACCACAGGTCGGCGCAGAGCAGCACGTGCAGGCGGCGGCCGTGCAGCTCGAAGCCCGCGCTCGGGCGGCCGGGGACCACGCCCGAGCGTAACTCCAGGCCGTACGGGTGGACCTTGTCGTACTCCGCCAGCAGCCTGCCGTCGGCGTCGAACACCGCGCCCCGGTTGACGGCGCCGTCGTAGTGCGAGCCGCCGACGACCGCCATCCGGGCGCCTACGGCCAGGTCGCGCACCCGGACCAGGTAGTCCTCGCGCGGCAGGCTCGCGCCGGCCAGCTCGGGCAGCAGCATCACGTCACCGGTGCGGGTGGTGACGAGCCGCTCGATCGCGTCGAAGTTGGCGTGGCCGTCGGGGGACCAGTGCGGGGGCTGAACCAGGAGGATCTCCATGCGGGGGGTCATACGGTCCTCGATCGTTGCGTGGTGGTTCGCAGCAGCTCGGCCCAGAGGTCGTCGGTGGGGATCGGGGCGCCCGCGACGAGGAGGCGGTTGCTCGCCACGACCAGCGCGACGTCGCGGCCGGGCACGAAGCCGATCGCGGAGCCCACGTGGCCGGGGTGGCCGAGCACGGTGACCGTCTCGCCCGCCAGGTCGAGGCCGTGCCGGCGAAAGCCCAGCGCCTGCTCGGGGTCGGGTCCCGGGGTGAAGAACTCCCGGGCGACCTCGGGCCGCCACAGCCGGTCGTGTTCTTCGTACCGGGACATCGCGGTGCAGTATTTGAGCAGGTCGGGCACGGTCGAGAAGAGCCCGGCGTGCCCGGCGACCCCGCCGAAGGCGTGGTAGGCGTTGCCGTCGGCGACCTCTCCGGCCACCGGCTCGTAGCGCCAGCGCGCGAAGTCGGTGCTGCGGTAGGGGACGGGGTACGGCCGCCCGGTGTCGAGCATGGTCATCTCGATCCGGTCGTCCAGGGCGCTCATGGCCACCTCGGAGCCCGTCGGGCGGGCGTACGTGGTCTGGGTGAGGCCGAGCGGCCTGGTGACCAGCTCGGCCACGGCCCGGTCCAGCCGCAGCCCGGTCGCGGCCGTGACGATCTCGCCGAGCAGGATGAAGCCGAGGTCGGAGTAGTGCCGGGCGCGCCCCGGACGGTAGCGGGGCGGCGGCTGCCGCGGCTGGATGTAGAGCGGCCACCACTCCCACAGCCCGCTCCGGTGCAGCAGCAGGTCCCGCACGGTGATCGCTTCGTAGGACCGCGGCAGGTACGCGCTCAGCGGCGCGTCCAGGTCCACGAGCCGGTCCGACACCAGGCGGATGAGCGCCGTCGTGGTCGCGACGATCTTCGTGACCGAGGCGAGGTCGTGGTAGGTGTCCAGGGTCATGGGCGCCTCGCCGACGCGCTCGCCGTCCTCCGTCCAGTGCACGGTGCGGTTCCCGGTGCACTCGGTCAGGTCGAACCACGGGGTACGGGCGGCCATGACGAGGCCGGCGGGCGCGTTCGCCGGGGTCTGCTCTTGCGGTGCGCTCACGAGGGCCTCCCCGGCGGCCCGGCGATGCGGCGCGAGCTCAGCACCAGCGAGCGCGGCGGCTCGGCGAGCGGCGTGGGCAGGACGAGCGGTCCGGCGCCCGGCGTCAGCGTGCCGAGGACGCGGGGGGCCCGGGCGCCCGTTCCCCCGGGCACGGTGCCCGGTAGTCCGTGCGCGGTCAGCCAGCCGATCAGGGCGAACGCGATCGCCTCCTTGTCGTCGGCGGGCGCGCCGTAGTCGTCGGACGGCGCCACCTCCACGCCGGGCAGCGCGGCCCGCAGCCCATCCATGATCATCGGGTTCCGGCAGCCGCCGCCCGAGACGACCAGCGCCCCCACCCCGGCGGCACGGACGTCTCGCGCGACCGTGCGCACGGTCAGCTCGGTCAGCGTCGCCACCAGATCGGCATCACCGATCGCCTCGGCCGCCGCGCTCGCGGCGCCGGTCGCCGCCGGGCCGGCGTCTTCGGCCCGCAGGCCCGCCTTCGCCACGGCCGCCTCCACGTACGCCAGGTGGAACAGCTCCTTGCCGGTGCTCTTCGGCGCGGGCAGCCGATAGTACGGCTCGTCGAGCAGCACCTCCAGCAGCCGCGCATCGACGCGCCCCGCCGCCGCGATCGCGCCTGCCTCGTCGAACCCCCGCGCGTTCAGCCCGCGGCTCGTCACCACGGCGTCGATCAGCGCGTTCGCGGGCCCGATGTCGTAGGCGTACAACTCGCCCTCGCGCACCACGGTCATGTTCGCGATGCCGCCCAGATTGAGCGCCGCGGCCCCGCCCGCGCGTCCGCCCAGCAGCAGCCCGTCCAGCACGGACACCAGCGGAGCCCCGTGCCCGCCTGCCGCGATGTCCCGGACGCGCACGTCCGACAGCACGGGAACGCCGGTCCGCTCGCCGATCCAGGCCGGCTGCCCGATCTGCAGCGTGCCCCGCGCGTGCGTGTCCTCCACCCAGTGGTACACGGTCTGCCCGTGCGAGACGATCAGGTCGACCGGCCCGCCCGCCGAGATCGCGGCGGCGGCGGCCGTGGCGAAGCTCTGCCCGATGAGCGTGTCGAGCACGCACACCTCAGCCAGGGTGGTCTGCGCCGGCGGCAGCGCCGCGATCAGCCGGGCCCGCAGCTCGGCCGGGTACGGCGTGCTCGCCGTGTACCCGACCCGGCCCTCCAGCACGCCCCCGGCGAGCGCGAAGTCGACGGCGGCGACGTCGATCCCGTCGTGCGACGTCCCGGAGATCATCCCGAGAACCCTCATGCCGGCTCCTCAGAGCAGTGGATCACAAATTACGCAGACCCTACCCGCTGCAAGTCCTCCACGATTTCACAGGCCGGATTCACCTGCGGTTCACCGGCTGTCTCTACCTTGTAGGCCCATGAGCTGGAAGTACCGGGCCAACGCGACGCTCGAGGGCCTGACCGGATACACCGTGACGCGACGCCTGCGCAAGGAGCCGCCCAAACCGCCGCCCAAGCCCCCGCTGGAGCTCCAACGGCTCCCCGGTGACACGGTGCGGCCGCCCGCCGACCCGGTGCACGACCGGCTGCTGCGCGAGCCCGTCTTCCTGCTGTCGTCCGTACGGTCCGGGTCCACGCTGCTGCGCGTCATGCTCAACAGCCATTCGCGGGTGCACTCCCCGATCGAGACGCACTTCAGGCGGATGACCGTCGGGCTGGGCACCGATCCTGTGCGGCAGGCCATGGAACTGCTCGGCCACACCCACAGCGACATCGAGCACCTGGTCTGGGACCGGCTGCTGCACCGGGAGCTGAGCCGCAGCGGCAAGCCGATCCTGGTGGAGAAGACGCCGAGCAACGTCTTCGCCTGGCGGCGCATCGCGACCTGCTGGCCGGACGCGCGTTTCATCTTCCTGCTGCGCCACCCGATGTCCATCGTGCAGTCCTGGCACGAGGCCGACCCGGACAAGCGGCCCATGGAGGAGGCCGTGCCGCGCACGCTCAGCTACATGACCTACCTGGAGGAGGCGAGGACCCACCTGGAGGGCCTGACCATGCGGTACGAGGCCCTCGTCGCCGACCCGGAGGCGGAGCTGCGCCGGCTCTGCCTGTTTCTCGGCGTCGAGTGGGAGCCGGGGATGCTCACCTACGGCGACAAGAACCACGGCGCGTTCGTTAAGGGCATCGGCGACTGGCGGGACAAGATCCGAACCGGCACCGTGGTCGCGGGCCGCCCGCTGCCATCGCCTGACGAGGTGCCCGAGGAGCTGAGGGACATCTGCCGGAAGTGGGAGTACATGCCTTGAGAGGCGTAAGGTTGCAGGTCTGTGACAGAGTTCGCCTGTCATTTGCCCGCTATTCGCCACGGGCTCCGATATCTTGCCCATCGTGATCAATGGGCCCTCGCGCCGTGCATTATTCGCCGGAACCCTCGCCAGCTTCGCCATGCCGGCCGCCGCGGCGACAGGCGCCAGTGACGGGCTGCCGTCGCGCCCCAACATCGTCGTCATCCTGGCCGACGACCTGGGCTGGGGCGAGATCGGCAGCCAAGGGCAGCGGCTGATCAGCACACCGAACCTGGATCGGCTGGCGGCCGAGGGCGTGCGCTTCGAGACCGCGTACTCGGGGGCGCCGCTCTGCGCCCCTTCCCGCAGTGCCCTGCTCACCGGGCTGCACGCGGGCCACGGAACGGTCCGCGAGAACCCCGAGGGCGGGCCGCAGCGCTCGCTCACCGACGCCGACCTCACCTTCGCCGAGCTGCTGCAGCTGTCCGGCTACCGGACGGCCTGCATCGGCAAGTGGGGCTTCGGGCCCGAGCTGCCCGGCCAGGCCTCGCACCCGAACGCGCGCGGCTTCGAGGAGTTCTTCGGCTACATCGGCCACGCCCACGCCCACCAGTACTTCCCCCAGTACCTGTGGCACAACGGCACGAAGGTGCAGCTCGGCGGCCGGTCGTACGCGCCCCATCTGTTCCGCCGGCGGGCGGTCGACTTCATCCAGGAAAGCGGCGACGACCCCTTCCTGCTGTACTTCGCCAGCACCCTGCCGCACGCGCCGAGCGTCATCCCCGGCGACGCGGGGCCGTACGAGGACCGTCCATGGAGCGGGCCCAACCGCCGGCACGCCGCGCAGGTGGCGCGCCTCGACGCCGACGTCGCCGCGCTGGTGCGCGCGCTGCGCGGCGCCGGGGTCGCCCGGCGCACGCTCGTGCTGTTCACCAGCGACAACGGCCCGCACAGCGAGAAGGGCGTGACCCCCGAGCTGTTCAACTCCAACGGCCCCTTCCGCGGCGACAAACGCGAGGTGTACGAGGGCGGCATCCGTGTGCCGCTGATCGCCTGGTCGCCCGCGTTGCGGCCACGCGTGGTGAAGCAGCCGGTGGCGTCGTGGGACGTGCTGCCGACCCTGGCGGATCTGGCCGAGGTGCCCGTGCCCGGCAACCTCGACGGGCTCTCCTTGCGCGGCCTGCTCACCGGCGCGAGCGCGCCCAAGCACGACCACCTGGTGTGGAACCGGCCGCGCAAGGCCCAGGCCATCCGCCGCGGCCGGTGGAAGGCGGTCAGGTTCGCCCCGAACATCTCCGGCGCCGGCCCCGAGGGCCGGATCGAGCTGTACGACCTGGCGACCGACCCCGGGGAACGGCTCGACCTCGCCGCCGCCCGGCCGGAGCTGGCCGACGAGCTGCTCGCCACGCTGGACGAGTCGATCGGCCCCGACCCGCGCCTCCCGTACGGGCTGCGGACGGAGATCACCGGCAACGAGGTCGTCGTGACCCTGCACAACGGGTCGGCCGTGCCATGGCGCGGGGTCAGGCTGGGGCTCGACGGGCCGCGCCGGGCCGGCGCGCACCCGGTGCCGCAGGTGGACCCGGGCGCCGCGATCACCGTCGGCTTCGCCCTGCCTGCCGCGAGCCGGCGCCGCGTCGTGGTCCGCGCCGACTTCGAGGCCGACGGCAGGGCGCACACCTTCCGCAAGGCCCATCGGCCGAGCGCCGGCGCGCTCGACATCGACGCCTGAGCGGGGACGTCCTCCCGCGCGCCCCGACATGACGTGGAGCCCTCACTCGAACGCGGCAAATCCAGTCAAAGTTGACCTTCTTGTGGCTAGAGTAACCAGATCTAGACAGAGGGACACATGATGAACTTGATTTCCCGCGCAGAGTGGGGCGCGAAGAAGCCGACCGCGGACTACACCCGCCTGTCCTCGACCAAGGGCGTGAAGATCCACTACACCGGCGGGAAGGTCGCCGCCGATCTCGCCGAGCCCGGCAACCACGACCGCTGCGTCGAGATGGTCCGCGACATCCAGGCCATGCACATGGCGGGCGGCCGCGGCGAGCGCTACATCGACATCGGCTACAGCATGGTGTGCTGCCCGCATCGGCGCACGTTCATGGGCCGCGGCGCGCACGCTCTTCCCGCCGCCAACGGCGCCGGCCTCAACTCCGGCCACTACGCGGTGCTCGCGCTGGTCGGCAGCTCGGGCTTGACCGAGCCCAACGACGACCTGCTCAACGCGCTCGTCGACGCCATCGAATATCTGCGCGAGCGCGGGGACGCGGGCCGCGAGGTCAAGGGGCACAGGGACGGCTACGCCACCTCGTGCCCCGGGGACCCCCTCTACGCCTGGGTGCGCAAGGGCGCCGAGCGCCCCTGACCCGCACGACTCAGGGCAGGCATCCGACGTGGGCCAGGGCCTGCTTCAGCAGCACGCCCTGCCCGCCGGGCATCTCCTGCTGCACCATCGGGGACGCCGCCTCCTCGGGCGTGAACCACACCAGGTCAAGGGCGTCCTGCCGGGGCCGGCAGTCGCCCGCCACGGGCACGATGTAGGCCAGGGACACGGCGTGCTGGCGCGGGTCGTGGTAGGGCGAGACACCATGCGTGGGGAAATACTCGGCCACGGTGAACGGCTGCGGAGACACGGGGACGCGAGGCAGCGCCACGGGACCGAGATCCTTCTCCAAGTGGCGCATCAACGCGTCGCGGATCCGCTCGTGGAGCAGCACGCGGCCCGAGACGAGCGCCCGGCTGACCGTCCCGTCCGAGGCGATGCGCAGCAACAGGCCGACGCGAGTGACCGCGCCGGTCTCGTCGACGCGCACCGGCACGGCGTCGATATACAGGATCGGCAACTGGCCGCGCACCGATTCCAGCTCTTCAGGGGAAAGCCAACCGGGCGTCGTCTCGGTCTTTTCGGTCATTGGCTGATCGTACGTCCCCGGGTTCCGCGCTCGTGCCGGACCCCGCCCGGAAGGGCACGTCCGGCCAGCCAGGACGCCGTGCAGACGAACAGCACGATGCCGAGGAAGGGCAGATATTCGGCGACTTTCCGGCTCATGTGAGTTCACGCTCCGCTCTCGCTCGGGCCAGCCGCCTCCGCTGCGGCTGCACGGTGTACTTCGGGTCGTCGGCCGACTCGAAGCCGGCACGGAAGATCCCGAACCGGGTGCACGCCGACCCCGCCAGCAGGGCCGCGCCCGCCGCGACGGCCGCGACCCTGCTGCGCCCGCCGAGGGCGATCCCGGCCAGCGCGCCCGCCAAGGACAGCGCCTCGCCCGCACGCAGCAGCCTGCTGCGCTTGAGCGGCTCGGCCAGCGGTCCCAGCCGCCGCTCCATCCGGGTGGCGGCGGCGCACTCGGCGACCGCGCCGAGCAGCGCCGCCCGGCGGGCCGGACCCGCCTCGGCCGGCGGCGCCGCCAGCATGCCGAGCCCGCCGGCCGCCGCGGCGGCCGAGCCGGCGAACAGGAACGGCATCTCGCGGTACCCCTCGTGCCAGGCCGGCACGGCGGTGTCGCAGATCAGGGCGGCGGTGTAGGTGGCCAGCGCCGGTCCGGCCAGCCCGGCCCCGACCGTGGCGGCCCGGCCCAGCCTCGGGAACCGGCCCGTCACGGCGGCGGCCGCCGCGCAACCGGCCTGCGGGCCGTAGGCGGTGATGATCCAGGTGCCCACGCTCATGGGCGAGGTCACCTTGAACACCCGCAGCATGTTGATGAACCGCTCGGGCCGGCCCAGGTCGTGGATCAGCGCGTACAGCGACCCGCCCAGCGCGCACACGGCCCCCGCCTTGCTCACCGTGGCCAGGCGCGGCCGGCCGGTCAGCTCGGCGGCGGCGGCCAGCGTGGAGGAGGCCCCCGCCAGGCCGCCGAGGAACAGGTAGCCGGCGATGTCGGCCCCCTGCCAGGTGGGCTTCTTCAGTATCGGGCGCCCGTAGTAGGAGTCGTAGTCCCGCTCCGGCGCCACGAGCCGCCCGCGCCTGGGGCCCGCGGAGCCCGGCGTGGCCTCGCGCTCGGTCCGCAGTTGCGCCGAACCGTCCAGCCTCACGTCCGTCTGGCTCACGTCCGTCTGGCTCACGACGACCGCCTCCGCCAAGCGTTGCCGGCCGACCGCCCCAACGCCGCCGCCGCGCGTGCCCCCGCCGCCGCGCGTCCCGGCGGGGCCGGGCGTCTCGGCCACGTCGCCGCGGCCACGCCCGCCAGCAGGGCGAGGGCGGCGACCCCCGCGTGCCGCCACATCGACGGCAGGTCCCTGGTGGTCACCACGGGCTCGGGCGGCAGGCCGTACACCTCGGGCTCGTCGAGCAGCAGGAAGAACGCGCCCGTGCCGCCCACCCCGTCCCCGGTGTCGTGCCCGTACAGGCGGGCGGACGTGACGCCGGACGCGCGCACCTGCTCCAGCCGCCGCCCGGCCCGCTCGCGCAGCTCCTCCAGGTCGCCGAACTGGATCGAGTCCGTCGGGCACGTCTTGGCGCAGGCCGGTTCCTGACCGGCGCCCAGGCGGTCGTAGCACATCGTGCACTTGGCCACCGTGCCGCTGCTCTCCCGCTTGCCGATCACCCCGAACGGGCAGGCGGGCACGCAGTAGCCGCAGCCGTTGCACACGTCCTCCTGCACCACCACCGTGCCGTACTCGGTGCGGAACAGCGACCCCGTCGGGCATACGTCCAGGCAGGCCGCGTGCGTGCAGTGCTTGCACACGTCGGAGGCCATCAGCCAGCGGAAGTCCAGATCGCCGAGCCCGGGCTCCTGGTGCCCCATCGGCCGCCGCTGCTCGATGAACGCCACGTGCCGCCAGGTGTCCGCGCTCAGCTCTCCGGTGTTGTCGTACGACATGCCGGTGAAGGCCAGGCCGCCGTCGGGCAGGGCGTTCCACTCCTTGCAGGCCACCTCGCACGCCTTGCAGCCGATGCAGATGCTGGTGTCGGTGAAGAACCCCACCCGGCCGGAGCCGATCGCCTCGTCGAGGTCGAAGGCCATGACGCTCACGCCTCCATTCCCGTGTCGCCGGTCACGCCGGCCCGCCGCCGGTAGGACACCACCAGCTCGGTCAGTGCCGGGCCGCGCGGCCGGCGGCCCGGCCGGATGTCCGCCGACAGCGCCTTGACCTCCTGGATGTGCGAGTTGGGGTCCAGCGCGATCGCCGACAGCTCGTTGGCCGCGTCGCCCCTGGCCAGGCCGTTGTGCCCGAAGTGGAACGGCAGGCCGATCTGGTGCAGCACCCGCCCGTCCAGGTGCAGCGGCGCGATCCGGTCGGTGACCAGCACCCTGGCCTCGATGGCACTGCGCGCCGTGATGATCGTGGCCCAGTCGCCGTGCACGAGCTCGCGCTCGGCGGCCAGCTCGGGCGAGACCTCGCAGAACATCTCCGGCTGCAACTCGGCCAGGTACGGCGTGTGCCGGCTCATGCCGCCCGCCGTGAAGTGCTCTGTCAGCCGGTACGTCGTGACCACGTAGGGGTAGGCCGAGGCCCCGGGCTCGTCCCCGCTCGGATGGTAACGGTTCTCCTCGTGCGGATAGATCTTGCGGGCCGGGTTGCGCTGGTGCCCGTACAGCGGGTTGGCCACCGGCGAGTCCTGCGGCTCGTAGTGCGTCGGCAGCGGCCCGTCGACCAGCCCGGCCGGGGCGAACAGCCAGCCCTTGCCGTCGGCCTGCATGATGAACGGGTCGATGCCCGACAGCGCCGCCACGCCCTGCGCCCCGGGCGGCGGCCGGTAGCCGGGGCTCTTGCCCGCCTCGAAGTCGGGCACGTCGAAGCCGGTCCACCGGCCCGCGCCCGGATCCCACCAGACGAGCTTCTTGCGCTCGCTCCACGGGCTGCCGTCCGGCCGGGCCGAGGCCCTGTTGTAGAGGATGCGCCGGTTGGCGGGCCAGGCCCACGCCCATTCGGCGGCGATCCAGTCCTGCTCGGCCGCGGGTTTGCGGCGGGCGGCCTGGTTGACGCCGTCGGCGTACACGCCGCTGTAGATCCAGCAGCCGCAGGTGGTGGAGCCGTCGCTCTTGAGCTCGGTGTAGCCCGGCAGCGGCCGGCCCTGCGCGTCCCGGCCGCTGATCTCCGCCAGCACCGCCTCGGCGACCGGCTCGGCGTTCGCGCCCTCGACCGGGTAGTCCCAGGTGAGGTCCAGCACGGGCGCGTCCATCGGGTCCTGGGAGCCGGCCAGCTTCGCCCGGATGATCCGCCCCAGGTGGTACATGAACCACAGGTCGCTGCGGGCGTCACCCTCGGCCTCGACGGCCTGGTGGTGCCACTGCAGCAGCCGGTTGGTGTTGGTGAAGCTGCCGCTCTTCTCGGTGTGCGCGGCGGCCGGGAGGAAGAACACCTCGGTGCGGATGTCCTCCGTGGCCAGCTCGCCCGTCTCGATCTCCGGGCCGTCCTTCCACCAGGTGGCGCTCTCGATCAGGTTGAGGTCCCGGACCACCAGCCAGTCCAGCTTCGCCATGCCCAGGCGTTGCATCCTGGCGTTCGCGGAGCCGACCGCCGGGTTCTCGCCCAGCAGCAGGTAGCCCTTGCAGACGCCGTCGAGCTGCGCCAGCACCGTGTCGTACGTGCTGTGCGAGCCGGTCAGCCGGGGCAGGTAACCGAAGGCGAAGTCGTTGTCGGGGCGGGCCGCCTCGCCCCACCACGCCTTGAGCAGGCTCACCAGGTAGGCGGGCATGTTCGCCCAGAACCCCTGGTGCGGCGCGTCGGCCCGCAGGAAGTCCCGCAGCCGCTCGTGCTCGTGCGCCTGCGGCATCGGGATGTAGCCGGGCAGCAGGTTGAACAGCGTCGGGATGTCGCTGGAGCCCTGGATGCTGGCGTGCCCGCGCAGTGCCTGGATGCCGCCGCCGGGACGGCCGATGTTGCCGAGCAGCAGCTGCAGGATGCTCGCCGCCCTGATGAACTGCGAGCCCTCGCTGTGCTGGGTCCAGCCCACCGCGTACACGAACTCGGCGGTCCTGTCGGGGCCGGAGTTCTCCGTCAGGTGCCGGCACACCTCCTCGAACAGCCGGCGCGGCACCCCGCACACCCGCTCGACCGTCTCCGGCGTGTAGCGGGCGAAGTGGCGGCGCAGCACCTGCAGGACGCAGCGCGGATGCCGCAGCGTCTCGTCGCGCTCGGGAACGCCCTCCATCGGCGCGCCGGTGCCGCCGTGCACCTCGCCGCGCCCTGGCGTCGCCTGGCCGGTGCGCCGCTGGGAGTCCTGGTCCCCGTCGCCGGCGGGCACGGATGACATGCCCTCGTACTGCCAGCTCTCGTGGTCGTAGGCGCGGCTGTCCGGATCGAAGCCCGAGAACAGGCCGTCCAGGTCCTCGGCGTCGCGGTAGTCCTCGCGCAGGATGGTGGCCGCGTTGGTGTAGTTGACCACGTACTCGCGGAAGTACAGCTCGTTCTCCAGCACGTGGTTGATGATCGCGCCGAGGAAGGCCACGTCCGAGCCCGCCCGGATGGGCACGTGCAGGTCGGCCAGCGCGCTGGTGCGGGTGAAGCGCGGATCCACGTGGATGATCACCGCGCCGCGCGCCTTGGCCTCCATCACCCACTGGAAGCCCACCGGGTGCGCCTCGGCGAAGTTCGCGCCCTGGATGATCACGCAGTCGGAATGCTGCAGGTCCTGCATGAACGTGGTCGCGCCGCCCCGGCCGAACGACGCGCCCAGCCCCACCACGGTCGAGCTGTGGCACACCCGGGCCTGGTTCTCGATCTGCACCACGCCGAGCGCCGTGAGCAGCTTCTTGATGAGGTAGTTCTCCTCGTTGTCCAGCGTGGCGCCGCCCAGGCTGGCGATGCCCATGGTCCTGCTGGTACGCCTGCCGTCCCGCTCCCACTCCCAGGTCTCGCGCCTGGTGGCGATGATCCGGTCGGCCACCATGTCCATGGCCGTGGCCAGGTCGATCTCCTGCCAGTCCGCCGCCCCCGGCGGCCGGTAGAGCGCCTTGCGCTGCCGCCCCGACGCGGTGGTGAGCTGGAGGCTGGCCGCGCCCTTCGGGCACAGCCGTCCCCTGCTGACGGGGGAGTCGGGGTCGCCCTCGATCTGGACGACCTTCTCATCTCGTACGTACACATTCTGGGCGCAGCCCACCGCGCAGTACGGGCACACCGACTTGACGACGCGGTCGGCGGCGGCCGTACGGGCCCGCAGCGCGGCGGTCGCGGCGGACTTCACCGCCGCCCCCCGCCCGGACTTGTCCTTGCCCGTCACCTGCCGCAACAGCGGCCACGCGAACTCCATGACGCCCCCCATGCCCCCTGGTCCCACCCTTGCCCTGCGCGGGCGGCGGAAAACCGTAGCCGCAGGTCAAAGGGGGGTCAGGAGCCGCGGGCGGCCTCATGAGGGAGCTCAGAAGACGCGGGACGCGGCCTCGGCCCACGCGGCGCCGTCGCCGGAGGGCTCGTAGCGGCGCAGCGGCTCGGCGGCGGCGACCAGCGCGCGCATCTGCGCCAGATCCGAGACCAGCCCCGCCGCGCGGGCCTGCACCAGCACGTTGCCGAACGTGGTCGCCTCGGCGGGCCCGGCCACCACCGGCAGCCCGCAGGCGTCCGCGGTGAGCTGACACAGCAGCTCGTTACGCGACCCGCCGCCCACCAGGTGGACGACCTCGACGTCGCGCCCCGACAGCTCCATCGCCTGCCGCACCGCCAGCCGGTGCCCCAGCGCCAGGCTCTCCAGCACGCACCGCACGTACGCCGCCGGCGTCGACGGCGGCAGCTGCCCGGTGCGGCGGCACTCGGCCGCGATCCTGGCCGGCATGTCGCCCGGAGGCAGGAACACCGGCTCGTCCGGGTTGACCACGGCGGCGAACGGCCGCTCACCCGCCGCCGCCTTCAGCAGCTCGCCCAGATCGGCGCCCGGCCAGGCGCGCAGGCACTCCTGCAGCAGCCACAGGCCCATGACGTTGCGCAGGTAGCGCACGGTGCCGTCGATGCCGGCCTCGTTGGTGAAGTTCGCGGCGCGGCTCTCCGGCGTCAGCACGGGACCCGGCAGCTCCACCCCGGCCAGCGACCAGGTGCCGCAGGAGATGTAGGCGAAGGCCGGACCGGAGGCGGGCACCGCCGCGACGGCCGAGGCGGTGTCGTGCGAGGCCACCGCCCTGACCGGCGCCGACCAGCCGATCTCGGCGGCCACCTCCCGCCGCAGCCCGCCGAGCTCCTCGCCGGGCTGCCGCAGCGGCGGGAAGATGCCGGCCGGCAGGCCCAGCTGCTCGATCAGGGGCGACGCCCACGTCCTGCTGCGCACGTCGAGCAGCCCCGTCGTCGAGGCGTTGGTGACCTCGGCGCCCAGCTCGCCGGTGAGCCAGTAGCCGATCAGGTCGGGGACCAGCAGCATCGTGGCCGCCTGGTCGAGCCGGTCGGCCAGCAGCTGGTAGATCGTGTTGAACGGCAGCACCTGCAGCCCGGACACGTCGTACAGCTCGGCCGCGCCGACCGCCTCGGCCACGCGCCCGGCCACGCCGTGCGTGCGGTCGTCGCGGTAGTGCACCGGGTTGCCCAGCAGCGCGCCCGACTCGTCGAGCAGCCCGTAGTCGACCGCCCACGAGTCCACGCCGATCGACGAGACCGGCCCGGCGGCCCGCAGGCCCGTCAGGATCTCCCGGTAGAGGCCCAGGATGTCCCAGTAGAGGCGGCCGGCCACGCGGACCGGGCCGTTGGGGAAGCGGTGCGCCTCGGTCAGCTCCAGCCCGTCGGACAGGTCGGCCAGCATCACCCGGCCACTGGAGGCGCCGAGGTCCACGGCGGCGAAACGGCGGCTCATTGCGTCGACTCCCTCGCGACCAGCTCGGGCTGGAACATGATGTGCTGGTGGGCGTGCGTGTCCGGGTTGTCGCACTCGTCCAGCAGTAGCTCGGTGGCGATGCGGCCGAGCTGGTAGGTGGGCTGGCGCATCGAGCTCAGCGACACCGTCGAAGCGGCGGCGAAGTCGATGTCGTCGTAGCCCATCAGCGCCACGTCCTCGGGCACCCGCACCCCGGAGCGCAGCAGCGCCCGCAGCACGCCGAGCGCGAGCAGGTCGTTGGCGCAGAAGATGGCGTCGGGCAGGGGAGCGGCGATCAGGTCGGCGGCCGCCTTCTCGCCCGCGCGGGCGGTCATCGTCGTCGCCTCCACGACGCGCAGCTCGCCGGGGTCGAGCCCGGCGGTCCGCAGCGCGGCCTTGGCGCCCTCCCGCCGCTCCACGCACTGCCTGATCGTCAGCGGCCCCGTGACGTAGGCGACGTTGCGCGCGCCCCTGGCCAGCAGGTGCGCGACCGCGGCCCGGCCGCCCGCCACGTCGTCCACGGCGACGGCGCACTGGTCGGGCCGGTGCGCCGGGTGGTCGACGAGCACCACGCTGATGTCGCGCTCACGCAACCGCTCCAGCCTGGCCGGGTCCTCACCGGACGGGGTGATCAGCACGCCGCGCACCCGGTGCTCGGCCAGCACCCGCAGGTTGCGGTCCTCCTTGTCCTGGGAGCCGGCCGAGTTG
Organism: Nonomuraea sp. H19; assembly: GCF_052068215.1. Taxonomy (NCBI): domain Bacteria; kingdom Bacillati; phylum Actinomycetota; class Actinomycetes; order Streptosporangiales; family Streptosporangiaceae; genus Nonomuraea; species Nonomuraea sp. H19. The sequence goes on from NZ_JBQHCV010000016.1 coordinate 232,191, forward strand.
CCCAGGATGACGGCGTAGCCCAGCTCGCTGGCCACGTCCTCGACCCCGGCCGCGACCTCCGTGAAGAACGGGTTGCCGATGTCGATCACGCTCAGGCCGATCGTCCTGCTGTGCCCTGCGCGCAGCGTCGAGGCCGAGCCGTGCCGGACGAACCCCAGCTCGCTGATGGCCGCCTCCACCCGCTCCCGCGTCGCGGGGGCGACTTTGGCGGGCCGGTTCAGTACGTTGGAGACCGTTCCGGGGGAGACGCCGGCGTGCGCGGCGACGTCCTTGATGCTGACCATGGCCATGAGCCCTCATTAAAACGTACAAACGAATCGTTCGCCAGTCGGTGCAGGGGCACAGCGTTGACACGGGCGCGGAGCGGCCCCTAACCTCGCGCGCCGGTAGTAAAACGTTCTATTTCTAGGAGGGCTCGTGATCCGGGCTGCCATTGTAGGCGCGGGCGCCATCGCCGCGCACAGCCACGTGCCCGCCGTGCGGGCACACCGCGACCGGGCCGAGCTGGTGGCCGTGGTGGACGTGGCCGAGGACAAGGCGAAGTCGTTCGCCGCCGAGCACGGGGTGCCGGCGGCGTACCGGGAGCTGGGGGAGATGCTCGAGGCCGAGCGGCCCGACCTGGTCATGGTGTGCACGCCGCCGCACCTGCACGTCGCGCAGGTGATCGCGGCGCTGCGCGCGGGGGCTTGGGTGTGGTGCGAGAAGCCGGCCGCGCTCTCCCTCGCCGAGTACGACCTGATCCAGGCGGAGGAGGGCGCCGCCGGGCCGTACATGTCGGTCGTCTGCCAGCAGCGCTTCGGCTCGGGCGCCGAGCACCTGCGCGCGCTGGGCGGCGCGCTCGGCCGGCCGCTGGTGGCGCTCTGCCAGACGACCTGGCACCGCGGCGACGACTACTACTACGCGGTCCCGTACCGCGGCAAGTGGGCCACCGAGGGCGGCGGCACGACCGTGCTGCACGGCGTGCACCAGATGGATCTCATGCTGTCGGTGTTCGGCGACTGGAGCGAGATCAGGGCCATGGCGGGACGGCTGGACCGGCCGATCGAGACCGAGGACGTGTCGATGGCCATGGTCAGGTTCGCCTCCGGCGCGATGGCCTCCGTCGTCACCAGCGTGCTGTCGCCGCGCGAGGAGAGCTACCTGCGCTTCGACTTCGCCGCCGCCACGGTCGAGCTGCGCCACCTGTACGGCTACCGCAACGAGCACTGGACCTCCACCTCGCCGTTGTGGAACCCGCCGGAGGACGTCCCCAGCAGCCACGCCACCCAGCTGGGCGGGCTGCTCGACGCCTACGAGCGGGGCGAGCGGCCGCCGGCGAGCGGGACGGACGGGCGGCGGGCGATGGAGTTCGTCACCGGCCTGTACGCCTCCGCCTTCACCGGCCGGCCCGTGCGCAGGGAGGAGATCACCCCGGAGAGCCCGTTCTACCATCGGCTGAACGGCGGCATTGAAACCTTCTTCGAGGCCACCGCCACTCCTTGACCTCCAGGGCCGGTCGGGGCCCCTGAATACGCCGATTTCCTCCGCCCTGAGCAGCGGAAATCTGCCCGCCGAGGCGGGTAAGGACTTGTGCGCTCGGGCAGAGGAACGTTTTAATCCCCGGTAAACATCGGCGTAACCCAGCTGTGGGCGCTAACAGTCATGTGAAAGGCAGGCTCATGCCGGATGTCATCGCCTACGGCGGGGACTGGAATCCCGAGCAGTGGCCCGAGGAGACGTGGGAGCAGGACGTCGCGCTGATGCGCGAGGCCGGCGTCAACCGGGTCAGCGCCGGGATCTTCTCTTGGTCGATGCTGGAGCCCGTCGAGGCGGTGTTCGAGTTCGGCTGGTTCGACCGCGTCATGGACCTGCTGGCCGCCAACGGAATCCAGGCCAACCTGGCCACCCCGACCGCGTCCCCGCCGCCGTGGTTCGCCGACGCCTATCCCGAGGCCCTGCCGGTGGACGCCGACGGGCGTCGGCTGTCCCACGGCAGCAGGCAGGGATTCTGCCCCAGCTCGCCGATCTACCGCGAGAAGGCGTTACGGATCGCCGAGCAGGTGGCCACCCGCTACCGGGAGCACCCGGCGCTGGCGATGTGGCACGTGCACAACGAGTACGGCTGCCACAACGCCCGCTGCTTCTGCGACACCTCGGCGGCGGCCTTCCGCGCCTGGCTGCGTACGCACTACGCCTCGCTCGACGCGCTCAACGACGCGTGGGGCACCGCGTTCTGGTCCCAGCGCTACAGCGACTGGGCCCAGATCCTGCCGCCGCGCGCCACCCCCAGCTTCCCCAACCCGGGCCAGCAACTCGACTTCCGCAGGTTCAGCTCCGACGCGCTCGTCGAGCTCTACACCTCCGAGCGCGACCTGCTCAGGAAGATCACCCCTGACGTGCCGGTGACCACCAACCTGATGGCGGGCGCGCACTGGGACATGGACTGCTGGGCCTTCGCCGCCGAGCTGGACGTGGTCTCGACCGACCACTACCTGATCGGGGCGCGTTCGGAGCCGCACATCGACCTGGCCTTCGCCGCCGACTACGCCCGCTCGCTGAACGGCGGGCGGCCCTGGCTGCTGATGGAGCACTCGACCAGCGCCGTCAACTGGCAGCCGCGCAACCTCGCCAAGGCGCCCGGCGAGCTGCGCCGCAACTCCCTGCAGCACCTGGCCAGGGGGGCGGATGGGATCATGTTCTTCCAGTGGCGCGCCTCCCGCGCGGGCGCCGAGAAGTGGCACTCGGCGATGCTGCCGCACGCGGGCCCCGACACCAAGATCTTCCGTGAGGTCGTCGCGCTCGGCGCCGAGCTGGCCGGGCTCGCCGAGGTGGCCGGCAGCACGGTCAAGGCCGACGTCGCGATCCTGCTCGACCACTCCAGCGTCTGGGCCCAGGACCATCCCGCCCAGCCGACCTCGGACCTGGACCCGGTGGAGGAGGCCAAGCGGTGGCACGCCGCGCTCTGGCGAGTCGGCGTCACCTGCGACCTCGCCCACCCCGAGGGCGACCTGACCGGCTACCGCCTGGTCCTGGTGCCCGCGCTCTACCTGGTGAGCGACGCGGGAGCGGCCAACCTGGAGGGCTTCGTCCGCCGGGGCGGGGTGGCGCTCGTGGGGCCGTACAGCGGGATCGTGGACGAGCACGACCGGGTGCGGCTGGGCGGCTATCCCGGTGCCTGGCGCGACCTGCTCGGCGTGAGCGTCGAGGAGTTCTTCCCGCTGGACGGGCCGATCCGGCTCGAGTCGGGGGCGACGGCGAGCGTCTGGAGCGAGGTGGCGCACGTCAACGGGGCCAAGGTCCTCGACACCTACGTCACCGGCGAGCCCGCCTGGACCCGCAACGAGCAGGGCGACGGGGCCGCGCACTACCTGACCACCCGGCTGGACGACGACGCGCTGGCCGAGGTGATGGCCGCGGTGTGCGCCGAAGCGGGGGCGAAGCCCGCCGCGCAGGCCGCGCCGGGCGTGGAGGTGGTACGGCGCTCGCACGCCGACGGCCGGTCCTTCCTGTTCGCGATCAACCACACGGAGGAGGACGCGGTCGTGACCACCCCCGCAGGGCAGAAGGTCACCGTGCCGGCCGGCGACGCCCGCGTCATCCCGGGCTGACGGTCCGCACCGCCGCCCACCGCGCCCGCACCAGCTTCTCCTGTCATAGGGAAAGCGCTTCCCCCAAGGAGCCGTCCCTCCGACCACCCCCCAGGGCGCCCAGCACAGGGCGCCCCTTTCCGCACGGAGGTGCATTCCATGTCCGGAATATCGCGACGAGACGCGTTAAAGGGAATGGCTGCGGCCGGAGCCGCAGTGCCGCTGGCCTCGATGCTGGACTCACCCGCCATGGCGGCCCTCGACGTCCCCGACGTCACCCTGCGCTGGCTGGAGGGCAAGCCCGCCGAGACCCCCGGCACCACCTGGGGCGTCCCCTGGCCGAAGGGCACGGTGCCCAAGGAGCAGGCGTTCGCGCTGACCGCCGCCGACGGCGCCGCCGTGCCGGTCCAGACGTGGCCGCTGGCGTACTGGCCGGACGGCACGCTCAAGTGGACCGCCCACGCCGTGGGCCCCGACGCGCCGGTCGCCGAGACGTACACACTGCGCCCCGGCACCGCGGCCGCCCCCGCCAAAGCGGTCAAGGTCGACGACAGCAAGCAGTACGTGGACGTGGACACCGGCGTGATCCGCGTCCGCGTCCGCAAGAACGGCAGCGAGCTGATCAGCCAGATCTGGCGCGGCGAGACCGAGATCGCCCGCAAGGGCCAGCTCGTCAGCCTCAGGCAAGGCAAGATCGAAGACGGCGACGACCGCACCACCGAGGTCGACTCCTACCTCAGCGACATCGCCAAGGTCGAGGTAGAGCAGTCGGGCCCGGTACGCGCGGTCGTCCGGATCGAGGGCCGCCACACCTCCAAGAAGGGCAAGTCCTGGCTGCCGTTCACGATCAGGCTCTACTTCTACGCCGGGGCGGAGAGCGTGCGCATGGTGCACACGTTCGTGTTCGACCGGGACGGGCAGCACGACTTCGTCGCCGGGCTCGGCGTACGCTTCCGCGTGCCGATGCGGGACGAGGCGTACAACCGGCACATCCGCTTCGTCGGCGACGGCCACGGCCTGCTCACCGAGGCGGTCAAGGGCATCACGGGCCTGCGCCGCGACCCGGGCCTCGCGGTGCGCCAGGCGCAGGTCGCCGGGCAGAAGCTGCCTGACATCGCCACCTGGGACACCCGCGTGAGCAGCCGGATCCACCTCATCCCCGACTGGGGCGACTACACCCTCTCCCAGCTGTCCTCCGAGGGCTTCACGCTCAAGAAGCGCACCAAGAAGGGGTACGGCTGGGTCGCCGTCGACCAGGGCAAGCGGGCCTCCGGCTGCGGGTACGTGGGCGGCACGAGCGGCGGTCTGGCGTTCGGCATGCGCGACTTCTGGCAGCGCCACCCCACCCAGCTCGACATCCGCGGCGCCGCCTCTGAGGAGGCCGAGGTCACCGTCTGGATGTGGTCGCCGGAGGCCGGGCCGATGGACACCCGCTTCTACCACGACGGGCTCGGCCAGGACACCTATCCCGAGCAGATCGAGGGCCTCAACATCACCTACGAGGACTACGAGCCGGAGTTCGGCACGCCGCTGGGCATCGCGCGGACGACCGAGCTGACGTTCTGGGCAGTGGCCGCCACCCCGGACGCCGCGCGGCTCGGGGCGATGGCCGACGCCGTGCGCACGCCGCCGCTGATCATCGCCCCGCCCGCGCACCTGGCCGCGGCCAAGGTGTTCGGCGGCCTGTTCAGCCCGGTCGACCGGGCCACGCCGGCGAAGAAGACGATCGAGGACCGGCTCGACTTCCTCTTCGACTACTACAAGAAGCAGGTCGAGCAGCGCCACTGGTACGGCTTCTGGGACTACGGCGACATCATGCACACGTTCGACGAGGACCGGCACGTGTGGCGCTACGACATCGGCGGTTACGCCTGGGACAACTCCGAGCTGTCGCCCGACCTGTGGCTCTGGTACGCCTACCTGCGCTCGGGCCGGTCCGACATCTTCCGGTTCGCCGAGGCGATGACCCGGCACACCGGCGAGGTCGACGTCTACCACCTGGGCCCGTGGGCCGGGCTCGGCACCCGCCACAACGTCCAGCACTGGGGGTGCAGCGCCAAGCAGCAGCGCATCTCCACCGCCGTCTACCGGCGCATCTTCTATTTCCTGACCGGCGACGAGCGCACCGGCGACCTGATGCGGGCGCTGGTGGACTCCGACAAGACGTTCATGGCGCTCGACCCGCTGCGGAAGATCCGCACGGAGCCGTACACGCCGAATCCCGAGGCCCTGGCCATCGGACTGGGCACGGACTGGAGCGGCCTGGCCGCGGCCTGGCTCACCGAATGGGAGCGCGGCGGCGACCCGATCGCCGAGAAGAAGCTCAAGGCCACGATGCGGACCATCGCCGCGATGCCCAACGGCTTCGTCACGGGCGAGGGGATCTACAACATCAACACCGGCGAGTTCGCCCCGGCCGAGAAGAAGGTCTCGGTGTCCCATCTGTCGGCCATGTTCGGGCAGGTGGAGATCTGCGCCGAGCTGATCGACCTGGTGGACATGCCGGAGTTCGAGAAGGCCTGGCTGCAGTACTGCCGCCTGTACAACGCCAGCAGGGCCGAGCAGGCCGCCGAGACCGGCGCCCACTTCGGCAACCGGACCCTCAAGCAGGGGCATGCGCGGCTGACGGCGTACGCGGCGGTCCGGCTCAAGCGCGACGACCTCGCCGCCCGCGCCTGGCAGGAGTTCGCCACCGGCGACGGCTACGCCCCGAACCTGCCGTGGAAGTCCGAGAAGGTCGCCACCACGCTCAACCCGACCGACGAGGCGGCCTGGGTGTCCACCAACGCCACCGCCCTGTACGGCCTGGCCGCCATCCAGAACCTCGCCCTGGTGGGTGACAAGCTGACCTCATGACCCTGTTCGCCTCCCGGGCCGGCCACATCCCTGGCCGGCCCGCCCCGGCGCGATTGAACGCCGAAGATCCAGATGGATTAAAACGTGTCACCACCCTCACGCCCTGTCGCCGCCGCACGAAGAGCCCGGGACCGCATTGACAGGCGAGCATCAGAAATCATAGTTTCCTGGGCGAAGGATTAAAACGTTTTGAAGGGAGTGCCAGTGCAACGCGTCTGCTTCCTGCTGAAAGTCCGCCCGGAGCGGCTGGCGGAGTACCGCGAACGCCACCGGGAGGTCTGGCCGGAGATGCGCGAGGCGCTCACGCGCACCGGCTGGCACAACTACTCGCTCTTTCTCAGAGACGACGGCCTGCTCGTGGGTTACCTGGAGACCGAAGACTTCGAGGCCGCCAAGAAGGCCATGGCCGAAACCGAGGTCAACGCCCGCTGGCAGGCCGAGATGGCGCCGTTCTTCGAGGACCTCGACGGGCGCCCCGACGAGGGCATGGCACCGCTGACCGAAGTGTTCCACCTGGATTGATCGGGGAGTAATGACTGACATCAAGGCCGCGCTGCGCGCGCAGCACATCGAGACGCCCTCCTGGGCGTACGGCAACAGCGGCACGAGGTTCAAGGTGTTCGCCCAGCGGGGCGTGCCGCGCGACCCGTACGAGAAGCTCGCCGACGCCGCGCAGGTGCACGCCTACACCGGGGTGGCGCCCACGGTCGCCCTGCACATCCCGTGGGACAAGGTGGACGACTACGCCGACCTGGCCCGGCACGCCCGCGAGCTGGGCGTCGGCATCGGAGCGATCAACTCCAACGTCTTCCAGGACGACGACTACATGCTCGGCAGCGTCACGCACCCGTCCGCGCGGGTGCGCCGCAAGGCGACCGACCACCTGCTCGAGTGTGTGGACATCATGGACGCCACCGGCTCCGACACGCTGAAGCTGTGGTTCTCCGACGGCATCAACTACCCGGGCCAGGACGACATCCGCGCCCGCCAGGACCGCCTGGCCGACTCGCTCGCCGAGGTGTACGGCCGCCTGGGCGAGGGGCAGCGCTTCCTGCTGGAGTACAAGCTGTTCGAGCCCGCCTTCTACGCCACCGACGTGCCCGACTGGGGCACCGCGTACGCCCACTGCGTCAAGCTCGGCCCCAAGGCCCAGGTGGTCGTGGACACCGGGCACCACGCGCCGGGCACCAACATCGAGTTCATCGTGGCGTTCCTGCTGCGCGAGGGGAAGCTCGGCGGGTTCGACTTCAACTCCCGCTTCTACGCCGACGACGACCTCATGGTGGGGGCGGCGGACCCGTTCCAGCTGTTCCGCATCATGTTCGAGGTCGTGCGCGGCGGCGGGCTCGACGCCGAGACCGGGGTCGCGTTCATGCTCGACCAGTGCCACAACATCGAGCCCAAGATCCCGGGCCAGATCCGCTCGGTCATGAACGTTCAGGAGGCCACCGCCAAGGCGCTGCTGGTCGACCGGGACGCGCTGGCCGCCGCACAGACCGAGGGCGACGTGCTGGGCGCGAACGCCGTGTTCATGGACGCCTACAACACCGACGTGCGGCCGCTGCTCGCCGAGCTGCGGGAGGAGATGGGCCTGGCGCCCGACCCGATGACCGCGTACGCCAAGTCAGGATATTTCGAGAAGATCGCCGCCGACCGCGTCGGCGGCACACAGGCCGGCTGGGGGGCCTGAAGCACCATGGATGTCATCAACGAACTGCTCGAACGCTCTCACCGCCTGGGAGCCGACGCGCGCAACACCAACTACGCCGGCGGCAACACCTCGGCCAAGGGCAGCGCGCCCGACCCGGTGACCGGCGAGGAGGTCGAGCTGCTCTGGGTCAAGGGCTCCGGCGGCGACCTCGGCACGCTGAAGGAGTCCGGGCTGGCCGTGCTCCGCCTGGACCGGCTGCGCGCGCTCAAGGGCGTCTACCCGGGCGTCGAGCGCGAGGACGAGATGGTCGCCGCGTTCGACTACTGCCTGCACGGCAAGGGCGGGGCGGCGCCGTCGATCGACACGGCCATGCACGGCCTGGTCGAGGCCGGCCACGTCGACCACCTGCATCCCGACGCCGGCATCGCCATCGCGACCGCGGCCGACGGCGAGGAGCTGACCAGGCGCGTCTTCGGCGACCGGGTCGTGTGGGTGCCGTGGCGGCGGCCCGGCTTCCAGCTCGGCCTGGACATCGCCGCGATCAAGGACGCCAACCCGCAGGCCATCGGCTGCATCCTCGGCGGCCACGGCATCACCGCCTGGGGCGCCACGTCGGAGGAGTGCGAGTCCCGCTCGCTGGAGATCATCCGCACCGCCGAGGCGTACCTGGCCGAGCACGGCCGCCCCGACCCGTTCGGCTCGGTGATCTACGAGACGCTGCCCGAGGCCGAGCGGCACGCCCGCGCGGCGGCGCTGTTCCCGGTCATCCGCGGCCTGGCCTCCGCCGACGTCCGCACGGTCGGCCACTACACCGACACCCCCGAGGTGCTGGACTTCGTCTCCCGATCCGAGCACCCGAGGCTGGCCGCTCTGGGCACGTCCTGCCCCGACCACTTCCTGCGGACCAAGGTCGCGCCGCTGGTGCTGGACCTGCCGCCGGACGCGCCGCTGGAGCAGGCGGTCGCGCGGCTGCGCGAGCTGCACGCCGGCTACCGCGAGGACTACACCGCCTACTACCAGCGGAACGCCACCCCGGACTCGCCGCCGATGCGCGGCGCGGACCCGGCGATCGTGCTGGTGCCCGGCGTGGGCATGTTCTCCTTCGGCAAGGACAAGCAGACCGCGCGGGTGGCCGGCGAGTTCTACGTCAACGCCATCAACGTCATGCGCGGCGCCGAGTCGGTCTCCACCTACGCGCCCATCCCCGAGTCGGAGAAGTTCCGCATCGAGTACTGGGAGCTGGAGGAGGCCAAGCTCCGCCGCATGCCCAAGCCCAAGCCCTTGGCCACGCGGGTGGCGCTGGTCACCGGCGGCGGCTCGGGCATCGGCGCCGCCACGGCGCGCCGCCTGGCCGCCGAGGGCGCCTGCGTGGTGATCGCCGATCGCGACCTGGGCGCCGCCGAGAAGGTGGCCGCCGAGCTCGGCGCCGCCGCGTACCGCGTCTCCGACGTGGCCGTGGCCGTCGGCGTGGACGTCACCTCGGAGGAGCAGATCGCCGCGGCGGTACGCGCGGGCGTGCTCGCGTTCGGCGGCGTGGACCTGGTCGTCAACAACGCCGGCCTGTCGCTGTCGCGGGCGCTGCTGGAGACCACCCTCGCGGACTGGGACCTGCAGCACGACGTCATGGCCCGCGGCTCGTTCCTGGTCTCCCGGGAGACCGCCCGGGTGATGATCGACCAGGCCATGGGCGGCGACATCGTCTACATCTCCTCCAAGAACGCCGTCTTCGCCGGCCCGAACAACGTCGCCTACGGCGCCGCCAAGGCCGACCAGGCGCACCAGGTCCGGCTGCTGGCGGCCGAGCTCGGCGCGCACGGCATCCGCGTCAACGGCATCAACCCGGACGGCGTGGTACGCGGCTCGGGCATCTTCGCCTCCGGCTGGGGCGCCAACCGCGCCGCGGTGTACGGGGTCGAGGAGGAGAAGCTCGGAGAGTTCTACGCCCAGCGCACCCTGCTCAAGCGCGAGGTGCTGCCCGAGCACGTGGCCGCCGCGGTCTTCGCCCTCACCGGCGCCGACCTCACCCACACCACCGGCCTGCACATCCCGGTGGACGCGGGCGTGGCCGCCGCCTTCCTGCGTTAGGACTAGGCCGCTACCAGCCCGACCAGCATCCCCATGAAGCCGGCCGTCGTGACCAGGAATCCTCCGATCACGGCGGCCCGGCGGCCCCTGCGCGCGCCCGCCCAGTACATGATCACGTAGGGCAGGAACCCCAGCCCGCCGAACCCGAGCGCCGGCAGCGCCAGCGCCGCCAGGACGCCCATGGTCCCGGCCGGGACCGCGCGGTCGCCCTCCGGCGTGAGCTGGGCCTGCATCACCTCGCCCGCCGCCGAGTCCGGCGAGGCGTCCACCGGCACCGAGGCGCCGCCCGAGTCCGGGGTGAAGGTTCCCTTGCAGTCATAGCGGCCCTCGCCCAGCGCCTCGCACGAGGCCACCCGCAGCGTCCCCGGCGTGCCGATCCGCCCCGTGGCGAGCTGCAGATCCTGGACCGCGAACACCATCGGCATCACGCAGACCCCGAGCCACAGCAGCACGAGGACGATCTTGCCGAACCGTCCCGGGTCTCTTCCCGCAGGCGTGACGAACTGCACATCGGGCAAGAAATCGCTCATAGGCTCATCATTCTGGACTCGACTTGAGGTTCACCTGTAGCCGACTGAAAGGCCCGGCTTGCATATTCATCCTCTGGAGTGCATCATCTTCACAAGCAAGGTCATGAGTGGTGACGCATGAATATGCAGGAGGGCTTAATGAGGGCAGCGATCGCGGGAGCCAGCGGCTACGCGGGCGGGGAGCTGCTCCGCCTCCTGCTCGGCCACCCCGAGTTCGAGATAGGCGCGCTCACCGCCGCCTCCAGCGCGGGCAGCCGGCTCGGCGCCCACCAGCCCCACCTGCCGCAGCTGGCCGACCGCGTCATCCAGGACACCACCGCCGCCGCGCTCGCCGGTCACGACGTCGTCTTCCTGGCCCTGCCGCACGGCCACTCGGCCGCCGTCGCCGCGCAGCTCGGCGAGGAGACGATCGTGGTCGACTGCGGCGCCGACCACCGGCTCGCCGACCCGGCCGCCTGGCAGGAGTTCTACGGCGGCGAGCACGCCGGCACCTGGCCCTACGGCCTGCCCGAGCTGCCAGGGCAGCGTGAGGTGCTGCGCGAGGCCACCCGCATCGCGGTCCCCGGCTGCTACCCGACCTCCGTGCTGCTCGCCCTGTCACCGGCGTTCGCCGCCGGGCTGGCCGGGCCCGACGTGGTCGTGGTGGCCGCCAGCGGCACCAGCGGCGCCGGCAGGTCGCTCAAGCCCAGCCTGCTCGGCAGCGAGGTCATGGGCTCGGTCAGCGCGTACGGCGTGGGCGGCGTGCACCGGCACACCCCCGAGATGGAGCAGGGCCTGTCGGCCGTCGCCGGCACGCCCGTACGGGTGTCGTTCACGCCGACGCTGGCCCCCATGAGCCGCGGCATCCTCGCCACCTGCTCCGCCCCCGCCGCGCCGGGCGTCACCAAGGAGTCGCTCAGGACGGCCTACGAGGTCGCGCTGAAGGACGAGCCGTTCGTCAAGCTCCTGCCCGAGGGCGTCTGGCCGGCCACCTCCATGACCTACGGGGCCAACACCGCCGCCCTGCAGGTGACGCTCGACGCGCGCGCGGGCCGCGTGATCGCCGTCATCGCCATCGACAACCTCACCAAGGGCACGGCCGGAGGCGCCATCCAGAGCGTCAACCTCGCCCTCGGCCTGCCGGAAGAGCTCGGCCTTCCCCTGACAGGAGTCGCACCTTGAGCGTAACCGCGCCACTTGGTTTCAGAGCCGCGGGCATTGCCGCCGGGATCAAATCCGGCGGCGCCCGCGATCTGGCCCTCGTCGTCAACGACGGACCCAGCCGCGCCGCCGCCGGCGTGTTCACCGCCAACCGCGTCAAGGCCGCCCCCGTGCTGTGGTCGCAGCAGGTCCTGGCGGGCGGCCGGCTGCGCGCCGTGGTGCTCAACTCCGGCGGCGCCAACGCCTGCACCGGCCCCGAGGGCTTCCAGGACACCCACGCCACCGCCGAGAAGGTCGCCGACGTGCTCCAGGACTCGGCGGGCGAGGTCGCGGTCTGCTCGACCGGCCTGATCGGGGAGCGGCTGCCGATGGACGCGCTGCTGTCCGGCGTCGACAGCGCCGCCGCCCAGCTCTCCCGCGACGGCGGCCTGGCCGCGGCCGACGCCATCCGCACCACCGACACCGTCTCCAAGATCTCCTTCAAGAGGGCCGGCGGCTACATGGTGGGCGGCATGGCCAAGGGCGCGGGCATGCTCGCCCCCGCGCTGGCGACCATGCTCTGCGTGATCACCACCGACGCCGACCTGACCAGCGAGGAGCTCGACGCCACGCTGCGCAAGGCCACCTCCATGACGTTCGACCGGCTCGACGCCGACGGCTGCATGTCCACCAACGACACCGTGCTCCTGCTGGCCAGCGGGGCCTCCGGCGTCAAGCCGGACCTCGCCGAGTTCGAGCAGAAGGTCACCGAGGTCTGCGCCGACCTGGCCAGACAGCTCCTGGTGGACGCCGAGGGCGCCTCCAAGGCCATCGCCATCGAGGTCGTCGGCGCCGCCTCCGAGGACGACGCCGTCAAGGTCGGCCGCTCGGTCGCCCGCTCCAACCTGCTCAAGTGCGCCATCCACGGCGAGGACCCCAACTGGGGCCGCGTCCTGTCCGCCGTCGGCACCACCGACGCCGTCTTCGAGCCCGACCGGCTCAACGTGGCCATCAACGGCATCTGGATCTGCCGCGGCGGCGCCGTCGGCGACGACCGCTCCAAGGTCGACATGCGCCCCAGGGACGTGACGATCACCATCGACCTGTCCGCGGGACCGCACACCGCCACCGTCCACACCACGGACCTGACGGCCGACTACGTCCACGAGAACTCGGCGTACTCCTCATGAGGGTCACCACCGCGCAGACCAAGGCCGAGGCCCTGATCGAGGCGCTGCCCTGGCTGACCCGCTTCCACGGCGCCACCGTCGTCATCAAGTACGGCGGCAACGCCATGACCGACGAGGCGCTCAAGGCGGGCTTCGCCGAGGACGTCGTCTTCCTGCACCACGCCGGCCTGCGCCCGGTCGTCGTGCACGGCGGCGGCCCCCAGATCAGCAGCGCGCTGGACAAGCTGGGCATCGAGTCCACGTTCACCGCCGGGCTGCGGGTCACCACGCCGGAGGCCATGCAGGTCGTCAGGATGGTCCTGGTCGGCCAGGTCAACCGCGACATCGTCGGCCTGGTCAACCGGCACGGCCCGTTCGCGGTCGGCATGTCAGGCGAGGACGCCCACCTGTTCACCGCGGTACGCAAGCACGCCCTCGTGGACGGCGAGCCCGTGGACATCGGCCAGGTCGGCGAGATCATCAAGGTCGAACCCGGCGCGGTGCGGGCCCTGATCCAGGACGGCCGCATCCCCGTCATCTCCAGCGTCGCCAGGGGAGACGACGGCGAGATCTACAACGTCAACGCCGACACCGCGGCCGCCGCGCTGGCCGTGGCGCTCCAGGCGGAGAAGCTGATCGTGCTCACCGACGTCGAGGGCCTGTACGCCAACTGGCCCGACGACACCGACGTGATCGACATGCTCACCGCCGACGAGCTCGAGACGCTGATGCCCACCCTGTCCAGCGGCATGGTCCCGAAGATGGAGGCCTGCCTGAACGCAGTCCAGGGCGGCGTTCCCCACGCCCACGTCCTGGACGGGCGCGTCTCGCACTCCATGTTGCTAGAGATCTTCACCAACGAAGGAATCGGAACGATGGTGATGCCCTGATGAACCTTTACGAGAGGTTCGAAAAGGCGTTCATGCCCAACTACGGCGTCCCCCCGGTCGCCCTGACACGCGGCGAGGGCACCCGCGTGTGGGACGTGGACGGCAAGGAATACCTCGACTTCATCGGCGGCATCGCGACCAGCTCGCTCGGCCACGCCCACCCCGCCCTGGTCGAGGCCGTCTCCAAGCAGGTGGCCACCATCGCGCACACCAGCAACCTGTTCCTGCACGAGCCCGAGGTGCTGCTCGCCGAGCGCCTCATCACCCTGCTGAACGCCCCCGCCAGGGTCTTCTTCGCCAACTCCGGCACCGAGGCCAACGAGGCCGCCTACAAGCTGGCCCTCAAGTACGGCCGCCGCGAGGGCCGCTCCTACTTCGTCGCCGCGGAGAACGGCTTCCACGGCCGGACGATCGGCGCTCTGTCCCTGACCGGCAAGAAGGCGATCCGCGACCAGTTCGGCCCGTTCCCGGTCGAGGTCCGCTTCGTCCCCTACGGCGACGCGGACGCGCTCAAGGAGGCCGTGACCGGCGACTGCATCGCGCTCTTCCTGGAGCCCACGCAGGGCGAGGCCGGCGTGGTCCCGCCGCCGGACGGCTATTTCGAGACCGCCCGCGAGATCTGCGACTCGACCGGCGCGCTGCTGGTGGCCGACGAGATCCAGTCGGCGATCGGGCGTACCGGGCACTGGTTCGCTCACCAGGCCGACGGCGTCACGCCCGACATCCTGACCCTGGCCAAGGGCCTGGGCGGCGGGCTGCCGATCGGCGCCTGCATCGGGTTCGGCGACGCGGGCAAGCTGTTCGAGAAGGGCGACCACGGCTCGACGTTCGGCGGCAACCCGGTGTCCTGCGCCGCGGCGCTGGCCGTGCTCGACACCGTGGACCTCGACCACGTCAAGACCGTCTCCGCCCGGTTGCGCGATGGGCTGGAGTCGATCAGCCACCCGCTGCTCAAGGGCGTCCGCGGCCGCGGCCTGTGGCTGGGAGCGGTGCTCAGCGAACCGCACTCGGCGCAGGTGCAGCAGGCCGCCGCGAAGGCGGGCTTCCTGGTGAACGCCCTCCAGCCCGACGCGGTACGCCTCGCGCCGCCGCTCGTCGTGACGGCCGGCGAGGTGGACGCCTTCGTCGCCGCGTTCCCCTCGATCCTGACGGAGGCTGCCAAGTGACCAGATATGGCGCGGACTCGCCGCACATCAGACACTTTTTGAAGGACGATGACCTCTCGCCCGCCGAGCAGGCGGAGGTCCTCGATCTCGCCGCGGCGATGAAGAAGGACCGGTACGGTTTCCGCCCGTTCGAGGGTCCGCAGACCGTCGCGGTGCTGTTCGACAAGCCGTCGGCGCGCACCCGCGTGTCCTTCCACACCGGCATCGGCGAGCTGGGCGGCCTGCCGCTGGTCGTGGACAACGTCTCGGCGCTGATGGGCCGCGGCGAGCCGCCCCGCGACCTTGCCAGGGTGCTCGACCGCCAGGTCGCCGCCATCGTGTGGCGCACCAGCGGCCAGGAGCTCATCGACGAGATGGCCGCCCACTCCCGTGTGCCGGTCGTCAACGCGCTCACCGACGACTACCACCCCTGCCAGATCCTCGCCGACCTGCAGACCATCCAGGAGCGCCTCGGCAGGACCGCCGGGCTCACGCTGACCTACCTCGGAGACGGCGCCAACAACATGGCCCACTCCTACCTGCTCGGCGGCGCCACCGCGGGCCTGCACGTGCGGATCGCGGCCCCGGCCGGCTACCAGCCCGACACGGTCATCCTCCACCGGGCCGCCGCCATCGCCGCCAAGACCGGCGGCTCGGTGGTCGCCATGTCCGACCCCGCCGCCGCCGTCCAGGGCGCGCACGTGATCGCCACCGACACGTGGGTGTCGATGGGCCAGGACGGCAAGGAGCAGCGGGTGGCCGCGCTCTCGCCGTACCAGGTCAACTCCGAGCTGCTGGAGCACGCCGCGCCGGACGCGATCGTGCTGCACTGCCTGCCCGCCTACCGCGGCTACGAGATCAGCGAGGAGGTGCTCGAAGGGCCGCGCAGCGTGGTTTGGGACCAGGCGGAGAACCGGCTCCATGCTCAGAAGGCACTGCTGCACTGGCTGGTGACCCGCCGATGACCATCCCGATGACCAAGGCGGCGAGGCAGCAGAAGATCACAGATCTGCTGCGGCGGAAGGCCGTGCGCTCCCAGCCGGAGCTGGCCAAGCTGCTCGCCGACAGCGGCCTCGAGGTCACCCAGGCCACGCTCTCGCGCGACCTCGACGAGCTCGGCGCGCTCAAGCTGCGGGCCGACGACGGCTCGCTGGTGTACGCGCTGCCCGGCGAGGGCGGCGGCCGCATCCCGCTCGCCCGGCTGGGCACCGGCGAGTCCCCGGACGCGCGGCTGCACCGCATCGCGGAGGAGCTGCTGGTCGGGGCCGAGGCGTCGGCCAACTTGGTCATCGTGCGTACTCCGCCGGGCGCCGCCCAGTTCCTGGCCTCCGCCATCGACCATGCCGACTGGGAGTCGATTCTCGGCACCGTGGCGGGCGACGACACCATCCTCGTCATCAGCCGCGACCCCGCGGGTGGACAGGCCGTCGCGGACGCGCTGCTCAGAGTGGCGGTGCGGCGTGGTTAGCCCACCACCGGGTGGGCTTTCCCGCACTGAATGACAGTCCTGAAGACCGGAGAAATAGTTATGTCGGAAAGAGTGGTTCTCGCTTATTCGGGTGGTCTCGACACCTCCGTCGCCATCCCCTACCTCGCCGAGAAGATGGACGCCGAGGTCATCTGCGTCGCCGTGGACCTCGGCCAGGACGGCGAGGACATGGAGGTCATCCAGAAGCGCGCCATGGACTGCGGCGCCGTCGAGTCGGTCGTCGTGGACGCCAAGGAGGAGTTCGCCGCCGACTTCTGCGTGCCCGCGCTGCAGGCCAACGCCCTCTACATGGACCGTTACCCGCTCGTTTCCGCGCTGTCGCGCCCGCTCATCGTCAAGCATCTGGTGTCGGCGGCCAAGCAGTTCGGCGGCACGATCGTCTCCCACGGCTGCACCGGCAAGGGCAACGACCAGGTCCGCTTCGAGGCCGGCCTGGCCGCGCTCGCCCCCGATCTCAGGGTCGTCGCGCCCGCCCGCGACTTCGCCTGGACCCGCGACAAGGCCATCGAGTACGCCGAGGCCAAGGGCCTGCCCATCGAGACGTCGAAGAAGAACCCGTTCTCCATCGACCAGAACCTCTGGGGCCGCGCCGTCGAGACCGGCTTCCTCGAGGACATCTGGAACGGCCCCACCGAGGAGGTCTACTCCTACACCTCCGACCCGGCCAAGCCGCGCGACGCCGACGAGATCGTCATCACCTTCGACCAGGGCGTGCCGGTCAAGATCGACGGGCGGGAGCTCACGGCGTACGAGATCATCGACGAGCTCAACCGGCGCGCGGGCATCCAGGGCGTCGGCCGCATCGACATGGTCGAGGACCGGCTCGTCGGGATCAAGTCCCGTGAGGTGTACGAGGCGCCGGGCGCGATCGCGCTCATCGCCGCCCACATGGAGCTGGAGAACGTCACCGTCGAGCGCGACCTGGCCCGCTTCAAGCGCGGCGTGGACCAGCGGTGGAGCGAGCTCGTCTACGACGGCCTGTGGTTCTCGCCGCTCAAGGGAGCACTCGACGCGCTCATCGCCGAGGCGCAGAAGCACGTCTCCGGCGACATCCGCATGACGCTGCACGGCGGCAAGGCCACCGTCACCGGCCGCCGCTCGGAGGAGTCCCTGTACGACTTCTCGCTGGCCACGTACGACACCGGCGACACCTTCGACCAGTCCCTCGCCAAGGGCTTCGTCCAGCTCTTCTCACTCCCGGCCAAGATCGCGGCCGCGCGGGACAGCAAGAAGGGCTGACTTGCACTATGGTCGCGCCCGAGCACAGGAGCTCGGGGAGAGAACGAAGCACGATGCCGGCGAGCACCGAAGCGGGCGCGAGCATCAGTACAGTAACGGAGGAGATGACGGTGAGTGATGGCAAGCCGATGCGGCTGTGGGGCGCGCGCTTCGAAGGCGGACCGGCCGACGCGCTGACCCGGCTGTCGGTGAGTGTGCACTTCGACTGGCGGCTGGTGCCGTACGACCTGGCCGCGTCCAGGGCGCACGCCCGCGTGCTGCACAGAGCGGGGCTGCTGAGCGACGAGGAGCTCGAGCGCATGATCGGCGCGCTCGACGACCTGGAGCGCGCCTGCAAGGAGGGCGAGTTCCGGCCGACGGTCGCCGACGAGGACGTGCACACCGCGCTGGAGCGCGGCCTGCTGGAGCGGCTCGGCTCGCTCGGCGGCAAGCTGCGCGCCGGACGCAGCCGCAACGACCAGATCGCCACCGACCTGCGCCTCTACCTCCGCGACCACGCCCGCGCGATCGTCTCCCGCCTGGTCGAGCTGGAGACGGCGCTGATGGCCCAGGCAGAGCAGCACGCCGAGACGGCCGCGCCCGGCATGACGCACCTGCAGCACGCGCAGCCGGTGTCGTTCGGCCACCAGCTGCTGGCGCACGTGCACGCCTTCGCCCGCGACATCGACCGGCTGACCGACTGGGACAAGCGCGCCGCGATCTCCCCGCTCGGCGCCGGCGCGCTGGCGGGCTCGTCGCTGCCGCTCGACCCGCAGGCGGTGGCCCAGGAACTCGGGTTCTCGGCCGCCGCGCCCAACTCGATGGACGCCGTCGCCGACCGCGACTTCGCCGCCGAGTTCCTGTTCGACGCGGCCATGATCGGCGTGCACCTGTCGCGGCTCGGCGAGGAGATCGTCCTGTGGGCCTCGCAGGAGTTCCGCTGGATCGAGATGGACGACGCCTACTCCACCGGCTCGTCGATCATGCCGCAGAAGAAGAACCCCGACGTGGCCGAGCTGGCCCGCGGCAAGTCAGGCCGGCTCATCGGCAACCTGATGTCGATGCTGACCACGCTCAAGGGCCTGCCGCTGACCTACAACCGCGACCTGCAGGAGGACAAGGAGCCGGTGTTCGACTCGGTCGACACGCTGCTGCTGGTCCTGCCCGCGATGGCCGGCCTCGTCGCGACCATGCGGGTCAACACCGCCCGCATGGAGGCCTCGGCCCCCGACGGGTTCGCGCTCGCCACCGACCTGGCCGAGCTGCTGGTGCGGCGCGGCGTGCCGTTCCGCGACGCCCACGAGGCGGTCGGCCACCTGGTGGTGTGGTGCCAGGTCAACGACAAGGATCTCGGCGAGCTGACCGACGACGAGCTGGCCAAGGTGTCGCCGCACCTGACGCCCGACGTGCGTGACGTGCTCAACGTGCCCGGCGCCCTGGCCGCGCGCAAGGCCCACGGCGGCACCGCGCCCGACCGCGTACGCGACCAGCTCATCGCCCTCCGCGAGGCGGTCGACGCGCAGGCGGCATGGGCGGCGGGCAGCTGAGCTCCGCCGCGCTGCCGCGGAGTTTCTTCGACCGGCCGTCGCACGAGGTGGCGCCCGACCTGCTCGGGCGCGTGCTCGTGCACGGCAGCGCCGACGGCACCGTCGCCGTGCGCCTGACCGAGGTCGAGGCGTACGGCGGCCCGGGCGAGGACCCCGCGGCGCACACCTACCGGGGCAAGACGCCGCGCAACGCGGTCATGTTCGGCCCGCCCGGGCACCTGTACGTGTACTTCACCTACGGCATGCACTTCTGCGCGAACCTGGTGTGCCTGCCCGACGGCTTCGGCTCGGCCGTGCTGCTGCGGGCGGGCGAGGTGGTGGCGGGCCTGGACGAGGCCCGCCGCAGGCGCGACGGCGGTCAGGGCGCCGCCGGTCGCAAACCCGTCCCCGACCGGGATCTCGCCCGCGGCCCGGCCAGGCTCGCGGTCGCCCTCGGCCTGGGACGCGAGCACAACGGCCTCGACGCGATCTGGGACGGCGCACCGGACGCGATCGCCTTGGACGGGGGCGGGCCGCGCCTGACGGGCCGGCCCCACGGATCGGCCACCATGCTGGAGGGCCGGGCGGCGGACCCCGCACTGATCAGGTCAGGCCCCCGCACCGGCATCTCGACGGCCAAGGACACTCCGTGGCGGTTCTGGATCGACGGGGACCCGACCGTGTCCCCGTACCGGGCTCACGTGCCGCGCCGCCGCAGCGCCGCGGCCACCTCCGTGGGTGAGGTGCCCAGCTCGTGAGGGCTGAAGATGTGCAGGTAGTCGCCGGTGTCGATCTCCAGCATCTCGCTGCGGAGCCCCCACCTCCTGCGGACGTCGACCTTGATGTCCCAGATCGCCTCCCAGGGCACGTGCCGCTTGCCCGCGAACCCGTGCACCACGGTGATCCCGCTCTCGTCGGCCGCCAGCCGCACGGGAACGATCAGATCGCGCAGCCCCATCGCGCCCACCAGGACGGCGGCGGGAACGGCGATGATCATGCCCCCGACGTCGCCCTCGATCCACCAGTAGAGGGCGAGCCCGGCGCACGCCAGAGCCCCTAAGATCTTGAAAACGGCCAGCTCGCGACGGACCCTCCACATGGAGACAGAGCGTATCCAAGTGGCGGGCGACCCGGGCGATCGGGCACGCTGTAATCATTCGACCCGTAACCGTCTAATGGAAAGCCGGCACCGTGACCGACATTCTCGATGAGCTCGAATGGCGCGACGTCCTCGCGCAGACCACCGACATCGACGCCCTGCGTGAGGCGCTGTCGAAAGGTCCGATCACGGTCTATGCCGGCTTCGATCCCACCGCGCCCTCGCTGCATGTCGGCAACCTGGCCACGCTGCTCATCCTCACCCGCTTCCAGCGGGCCGGGCACAAGCCCATCGGCCTGGTCGGCGGCGCGACCGGCCTGATCGGCGACCCCAGCGGCCGCAGCACCGAGCGCGTGCTCAACACCGCCGAGGTCGTGGCCGAGTGGGTGTCGCGCATCCGGGTCCAGGTGGAGAAGTTCCTGGCGTTCGAGCCGGGGCCGAACGCCGCCACGCTCGTCAGCAACCTCGACTGGACCGCCGAGCTGTCGGCCATCGACTTCCTGCGCGACGTCGGCAAGCACTTCCCCGTCAACCGCATGCTGGCCCGCGAGTCCGTCTCGGCCAGGCTCGGCGGCGAAGGGCTCAGCTACACCGAGTTCAGCTACCAGATCCTGCAGGCCAACGACTACCTGGAGCTGTTCAGGCGGCACGACTGCGTGCTCCAGGTCGGCGGCAGCGACCAGTGGGGCAACATCACCGCCGGCGTCGACCTGATCAGGCGTGTCGAGGGCGCCCACGTCCACGCGCTGACCGGCAAGCTGATCACCAAGGCCGACGGCACCAAGTTCGGCAAGACCGCGGGCGGGGCCGTGTGGCTCGACCCGGCGCTGACCTCGCCCTACGCGTTCTACCAATACTGGCTCAACGCCGACGACCGGGACGTGATCCGCTTCCTGAAGGTCTTCACGTTCCGCTCCCGCGAGGAGATCGACGAGCTGGAGAAGGCCGTCGCCGACCGCCCGTTCGCCCGCGAGGCGCAGCGCGCGCTGGCCGAGGACCTGACGACGCTGGTGCACGGGGCCGACGAGCTGGCCGCGGCGGTGGCCGCCTCCAAGGCCCTGTTCGGGCAGGGCTCCCTGACCGAGCTGTCGGCGGCCACCCTGGAGGCGGCGCTGGCCGAGGTGCCCAAGGCCGCGATCCCGGCACTCGGGGTGCCGCTCGTGGACCTGATGGCCGACAGCGGCCTGGTGGAGTCGAAGTCGGCGGCCCGGCGTGCGGTGAAGGAGGGCGGGGCGTACCTCAACAACGTCAAGATCACCGACGAGGCGTACGTGCCGACCGCCGATGACCTGCTGCAGGGGCGCTTCATGGTGCTGCGGCGCGGCAAGAAGTCGATCGGCGGCGTCGAGGTCGGCTGACCCTTCGCGAAGGCGGGCCTTTCCGGCGGCGGAAAGGCCCGCCGCCGGTTCACCGGCGAGTGAACAGCGCCACCGTCAGCCCCGGCAGGTCGGCGGAGTGCTTGGCCACGCTGAGCTCGAATCCCGCCCGCTGCACCTCCCCGACCCGCGCGATGCCGTCTCCTTCCAGCCCCGACGCCTTGGTTCCGCGCCAGACCACCCACACCCGCTGCAGCCCCTCCAGCGCCGCCGAGACATCGGACCGCTCGGGATAGCCGAAGCCGTCGGGCGAGGGCGCGTCGCCGGCCTTGAGCACATCGACGGGCATCAAGGAGTCCGCGTAGTACTCGAATCCCGTACGCAACTGGCTCTGCCCGTAGACGATCGCGTCCTCGGGCTCGGCCTTGATCACGCGTAGCGCCCAGGGAATGTTCTCGAACCGCCCGTTCTCGTCGCGTACGTCCACATGATCCTGGAACGACAGCACGCACCCGAGCACCAAGACCGCCACCCCCGCCACGACGTGGAATCGGGGAAGCGCCGCCACGGCCAGGCCCGCGAGCAGCGCCAGGGCAGGCGCGGTGACGAACAGGTAGCGATCCACATAGACCGGCGTCACGAGCTGCGACACCGCGAGGAGCAGCAGCGGCGGCAGGATCAGCCATCCGGCCAGCGCGAAGGCCCACGGCCTGCCGGCCTGGGCGGGTCCGCGGCGCGCCGTCCACAGCAGCGCCGCCCCGGCCAGGGCCATCGTGAACAGCAGCAGCCCGAACCCGGCCGTCCCCGCGGCCATCTTGGGGAATTTGAGCCACACCTCCGGCCCGCGCTGCGGGATCCAGCTGATCGCGTGCCGCTCGCCGTACCCGATCAGGCCGAGCACGGCGGCGGGCACGCAGCCGGCCGTCAGCGCCGCGAGCATCGGGAGCAGCGCCGCCCGGCGGGCCAGCGCCAGGTGGGCGGGCAGGACGAGCACCGCGAACAGATGTGTGGAGCACACCAGCGCGACCGCCACCCCGTAGATCACCCACCGCCTGCCGGCGGGATGCTCGAGGGCCCGGTGCAGTGTCCAGAAGGAGAACACGACGGCTGCGGCGGCGAAGGCGTACGGCCTGGCGAAAGCGCCGAAGTAGGACACCGAGGGCAGAATCGCGAAGATCGCGGCCGCGATCACGCCGGCCCGCGTGGAGTGCAGCCGCCGGCCCAGGTCCGCGAGGAACCAGGCCGCCACGCCGATCGCCACGGCCGACGGCAGCCGCAGCCACAGCTCCGCCGTGCCTGCCTGCGCCCAGAAGTGCATGAACAGGTAGTACGGCAGGAAGTGGCCGTCTATGTGCTGCGCCAGCTCCCACATCCCTGACAGCGACCGGGAGGCGGCGCTGATGGTGGCCAGCTCGTCGCCGTTCAAGGTGGCCGAGCCCGTTCCGGAGAAGGCCGCGCCCCCGGCGAGCAACGCCATCCACCACGGGGTTGAGGTGCGGAGACGTGCGGCCGGGCGGGCTGGGGGAGCTAGTGTGGCGACAGTGGTCACCGGGGCAGGATACGCGCCGTAGGGTCAGGGATATGGCGAACGTGATCGTTTTTGACCTCTATGGGGTGATCGCCCGCACCCAGTCTCCCGAGGCGCGGCAGCAGATCGTCGACCTGGCGGGGGTGGCCGGGGAGCGGTTCTGGGAGGCGTACTGGGCCTGCCGGCCCGCCTATGACGCGGGTCAGGACAGCGCCGCGTACTGGGGCGCGGTGGCGGATCGGCTGGGGACGCGCTTCGCGGACGTGCCCGCGCTCATCGCGGCCGATCTGGACAGCTGGTGCCAGGTGGACGCCGACATGGTGGCGGTGGTGCACGAACTGGCCGATCAGGGGCATCGGCTGGGCCTGCTCTCGAACATCATCGAGGACCTGGTACCGGTCTGGGAGTCCGGGCACGGAGACTGGCTGGGCCGGTTCGCGGCGTTGACGTTCTCGTGCCGGATCGGGGTGGCCAAGCCGTCGCGGCGGGCGTACGAGATCTGTGCGGAGAACGTCGGGGTGAGGCCGCAGGACATCCTGTTCTTCGACGACAACGAGGCGAACGTCGTCGCGGCGCGGGAAGCGGGGATGGCGGCCCAGGTGTTCGAGTCGGCGCAGCAGGTGCGTGCTCTCTCGCGAACGGTCACGCTCGGCCGTTGACCGTGCCGCTGACCACCAGCACGGAGGCCAGGGCGACGTCCTCGTGGTCACGCGGTGGTCACGTGGGTGGTCACGCGGTATCACGCGGTGGTCGCACGCCCACCTGCGCGCCACCTGTCGACCCGCCGTGCCCGGACCGGGCGCGCGCGTGGCGTGTCGCGCGGGTTCTGCAGTCGTACCTGATCACCGCGAGCCCCGCGCCGCGCGCCGGCTCACCTCCGTATCATTGACGCGTGGTACGCGTCGGCTTCACCACGATCAGGACCCGCCGCTCGGCGTCGCCGACCGGCCGCTCGTACTCCAGGCCGTAACGCTTGGCCAGCACGTCGAAAAAGTCACCCGACGGATCGGGCTCCAGCCGCTCGACCACGCCACGGATCTCCAGATAGCGGTACGGCTGGTCCGGATCGTTGATCGATACCGCGACGTGCGGGTTCTCTGTGACGTTCCGGCACTTGCGGCGGTCGGTTGTGGTCGTGAACCGCAAGAACTCTCCATCCCAGATCGTCCAGACCGGGTTCACGTTGGGCGCGCCGTCGGGTCCGATCGTCGCCAGATGGGCGAACAACGGCCGGGTCAGCAGATCCAGGTGGCTCTCGGGAATCATCGGGCCTCTTCCATGGGGTTCCGTCGGTGGCTTACCGACTTACCGTTCCACAAACGCGCGGCCCCAAGTTCCGGCCGACGCTCCAGGCATCTCCGGTACGGCCCGGCCACCTCCGGTACGGCCCTGGGCAGGAGAGGCCCGGGGACGCGGCACCGAAGCCGTGACGAGCCCGGAGCTGGCGATTTGACGTGTCGCGGATCGCGACCTAATCTTTCACTTCGCCCCGGGAGTGAGCCGGACGCCGATCAGGCGGACGGGCCCTCAGGGCAAGCCCCTTGAAATGACGAGCCACTCGGCAGAGCCGCTTCGGCGTGCTCGAGTCCGAGTTGTCCTGGGCGCGCCGAATCACCGGAAAATCGGTTGATTCGACAAGCTCTGGATGACACGGTAAGTTTAGAGGGTTGCCCCAGAACGGGGTGCGCCACCTTAGCTAGATTTGATCAGCTTTCGAGAGATCTTCGGATTTGACACGGAAGCTGGGGATCTGATAAGGTAGCGTTGCGGAAGTTGCGCCTCCGGGTCAGAAGCGAGAGTTTCTGGCGAGGATGTATGCGTCCGTTTCTTGAGAACTCAACAGTGTGTTAAAAGCCAGTGCATGTTTTTACATGTATGAACCCCGTCATTATTG
>NZ_JBQHCV010000017.1:0-253928 GCF_052068215.1 Nonomuraea sp. H19
CCCGCTACCACGACGTTCACATCCGACCGCCACCACACCAGCCTCATCTACCTGCGGAAACAGGATGGCGCTCTCTCAGTGGCGGTCTCATGACGCAGGTCAGAGGGGTATCGGTCCATTGGGGCTGGTTTGGGTGGTGGGGGCTTGGCCAATTCCTGGGTCTCCAGTGAAAAGGCCTTGCGACAACCGTGGGTGCTGCTACGGTTACGGACCGTTGAGGGGTGAGTCCATGGACCGGCCTCACGACGTGAGGCCGGTTCTGGAATTCGGGAGGTCACGTGGCACGCACGGCGGTGCAGCAAATGAGGGTGATGGCCCTCGCTGCGTGCCGTCTGCCTGTGACCGTCCCGGGGCAGGACACGACCACCGATCGGGTCGACCGGATGGCGCGGTTCGCGGCCGGTGCCCGTCGGGTCGTGGTGCGGGCAGCCGCGATGGGCGCCCTTGTGGCCGCCGGGTGGCTGCTCGCTGTTCTGTTCGGCACGCTCACCGCTGCTCCGGCGGCCGCGGACGCCACTGCGGCAACAGGCGCGGCTACAGCGACGGACGTAGCTGCGCCGGCAGTCGCGACTGCGGCGACAGGCGGGAGCCCTCACACCACCACGGCGGCGACTGCTGCCCGGGATGCCGGCTCACCTCTTGTCCCTGTCGGCTCGCGCAACGCTGAGGCGATGGCCGGGCGTACGGTCGACGGGCTCAACAGCCAGCAGGATCCTGGTCTGCCATCACCGTCCACCGCCGGAAAGATCCTGGACACCAATGGCTTGGTGCCCAACGGCGGTGGCAGTGGCCCGTTCGGGCCCGCTGCGGGGGACGTCGCGAGGTCCGTCTTCGACCCGCGACTCCAGGCACGCCGCGCCGTCCCGGCGTACGTGCTTCCCCCGGTCGTCCGCACAGCGGCGGACGACCCTTCTTTCTCACCTGACTGATCCCCGCCCTGACGCCGGTCGGCCCGCCGATTGCGGGCCCCCGGTCTGCATTCCAGAACTGTGGCGGAGCGTGGTCTGAGCCCCTCCGCCGGCGAGTGGCACGTCAGTTCCATCCGGTTCGCGAGTCCGAGGTCTCCGCTGTGCGCTGAACCTCGCCCGGCCTCGGGCTGCCCGCGATCCGTGTCAGGTATCCCCCAAAGAACCAGTAGGAGCATTCATCATGCGTACGTGGGCCAAGGCATCGACCCCTGCCGCCCTTCTCGCGGTGGCCGTCATGTCGTTCGGCGGCAGCGGCACCGCGCTCGCCGACACCTCCGGCGACGCGTCCATCGGCGGCGGCAACCAGGTCGACCTGCCGATCTCGCTGCCCATCGACATCAGCGGCAACTCCGTCGCCGCGGCCGGCTCGGCGGATGCGTCCTCGCAGGGCGGCGCCGAGGTCGTGAACCACGGCCGGAGCGGCATCCCCAACAGGACCTCGGGCGACGCGTCCATCGGCGGCGGCAACCAGGTCAACGCGCCGATCACCGCGCCGATCAACGCCTGCGGCAACGCGGTCTCGCTGTTCGGCAAGTCCGACGCCGGCTGCAAGGGTGGCGCCACGGTCCGTAACCAGGGCAAGGGCGGCGCGGGCGGCAACCGTACGTCGGGCGACGCCAGCGTGCTCGGCGGCAACCAGATCACCGCGCCGATCACTGCGCCGCTGAACGCCTGCGGCAACGCGGTGGCGATCTTCGGTGACGCCACGGCCGGGTGCAAGGGCGGCAGCAGCGTCCACAACGCGGGCGTGGGCGGCGGCAACAGCACTTCCGGCGAGGCCGGCGTTCTGGGCGGCAACCAGGTCGTCGCGCCGATCACCGCGCCGGTCGACATCTGCGGGAACTCGGCGGCGGTGGTCGGCCGCGCGTTCGCCGGGTGCAAGGGCGGCTCCAGCGTCAACAAGGGTCACGGCTACCACAGCCGTCGCATAACCCCGGGCTCGACGGGCAACGACACCGATGGGCGCTTCGCGGCGGGCAGCGGCAACCAGGTGATCGCCCCGATCAGCCTGCCGGTCGATGTCTGCGGCAACGCCGTGGGCAACTCGTCGGCCGGGTGCAAGGGCGGCGCCTCCGTGGACGGCGGCTCCGGCGCGGGTGGCAACCACACCTCGGGGAAGGCGGGGGTGCTGAGCGGCAACCAGGTGGTCGCGCCGATCGCCGCCCCGGTCAACATCTGCGGCAATACGGCGGCCGTGCTCGGGCACGCGTTCGCCGGGTGCAAGGGCGGCGCCTCCGTGAAGAGCAGCGCAGGCGGCGGCAACCACACCTCGGGGAAGGCGGGGGTGCTGAGCGGCAACCAGGTGGTCGCGCCGATCGCCGCCCCGGTCAACGCCTGCGGCAACGCCGTCGCCGTCCTGGGTGACGCGGCGGCCGGATGCCTCGGCGGGGCGCACGTCGGCAAGCCGGGACACCACGGCCACGGCGGCTACGGTCGCTTCGCTCAGGCCGGCAGCAAGGCCACGGCCGCGAAGGGCGGGCTGCTGCCCGCACTGCCCACGGGTCCGGCCCTCGGCGGTCTGCAGGGGGTCCCGGCTCTGGGCGCCCTGCAGGAGGCCACCGGCGTCACCCAGCAGGTGGAGAACGTCGCCCGGACCGCTCAGCTGCCGGACGTCTCCGGCGTCACCCGGCAGGTGCCCCTGGTCGCGGACGCCTCCAAGACGCTCGGCCTGCCGAACCTGCCCGAGCTGCCCGGCCTGCCCGCTCAGGCGCAGACCCCGGCCCGGCCGAAGACCGCGCTGGCCGGCCACACCGACCGCGCCGGCTCCGTCCGGTCGGTCTCCCCGCTCGCTCCGGCGACCGACCTGGTCGCCTCCACCCCGGCCGGCGGCGCGGTGAACTCGGTCGCCAAGGGTCTGCCCATCGGCGCCGTCGGCCTGATGAGCGCCGAGCAGCCCGCCGGCGTCACCGGGATGAACTCGAGCTCGCTGCTCGCGCTCGTGCTGGGCGCGATGTTCGCCGCCTCGGCGACGCTGTTCGCCTCGGCCCGCCGTCTCCGGTTCGGCCGCAAGTAACCGTAAATGAGAAATCAGCGCGTACGTAATACCAGACCCGGCTACTGCTCACAGCCCGTGAGCAGCCAGCGATAGATGCTTTGCCCGTTCCGGGGGCGCGGCCCGGGGCGGGCAAAGCCATGTCCACGCCTCAGAGCGTGCGGCGTACCCGCATGATCTTACGGCGTAGCCGTACGTGACGGCTGCCGTCGGGGTGCACACGTACGCGCGCCAGCTCCCACTGTCCGTACTCTGCGTGTTCGGTCAGCAGCTGACGTGCTGCTTCGCGAGTGAGGTCGCGCGGAATGAAGATATCCATGTAGGAGTAGTCGAGCACAACGATTAGTCTCCAGGGTGAGTCAGGGCGCCATGCCGCTCGATGGGCCTTATTCTGCGTGCTTGTGGATGGACCCGGAAGCTAGTGGGTAGCCCGGGGGAAGGAAATTTCCGCGAGTCGGGTTACCTTTCAGTCTGTGCCGACTCCCGGCCAGGGGGATTTTGCAAGCGAACAGCGAGGTAGGAAGCAGCGTGCCAGCCAAGAACGGCAGCGCCGGCGGAACACGCCTGGTGATCGTCGAGTCGCCCGCCAAGGCGAAGACGATTGCTGGGTACCTTGCCGGGCGCGGCTACATCGTCGAATCGAGCATCGGCCACATCCGCGACCTGCCGGAGAAGGCCGACGACATCCCCGAGAAGTACAAGGGGGCGCCATGGGCGCGTCTCGGGGTGAATGTCGAGCACGACTTCGAGCCGCTGTACGTCATCAACCCGGACAAGAGGGCGCAGGTCAACAAGCTGCGGCAGCTGCTGAAGGACGCTGACGAGCTCTATCTGGCCACTGACGAGGACCGGGAGGGCGAGGCCATCGCCTGGCACCTGCGCGAGGTGCTCAAGCCCAAGGTTCCCGTGCACCGCATGGTGTTCCACGAGATCACCCCGCAGGCCATCCAGGACGCCGTGGCCAACCCGCGCGACCTCAACCTCCGCCTCGTCGACGCCCAGGAGACCCGGCGCATCCTCGACCGGCTCTACGGCTACGAGGTCAGCCCCGTGCTGTGGAAGAAGGTCAAGCCCCGGCTGTCGGCGGGCCGCGTGCAGTCCGTGGCGACGCGGCTGGTGGTGGAGCGCGAGCGGGAGCGCATGGCGTTCACGGCTGCCCACTACTGGGATCTGCAGGCGCTCTTCGACACCGGCAAGACCAAGGAGCGGCCGCGCGACTTCACCGCGACGCTGACGGTGGTCGACGGCAAGCGGGTGGCGCAGGGCCGCGACTTCGCCAGCACCGGGCGGCTCAAGAGCGCCGACGTGCTGCACCTGTCCGAGGCCGCCGCGGGCGAGCTGGCCGGCCGGCTCCGGGGCTCGTCGTTCGCGGTCAAGTCGGTCGAGCGCAAGCCGTACACCCGCAAGCCGTACGCGCCGTTCCGGACGACCACATTGCAGCAGGAGGCCAGCCGGAAGCTGGGGTTCTCCGCGAAATACACGATGCAGGTCGCCCAGCGGCTCTACGAGAACGGCTACATCACCTACATGCGTACCGACAGCATCACGCTGTCGGCGACGGCGGTGGCGGCCGCCCGGTCACAGGCGATCAAGCTGTACGGGGCCCAGTACGTCCCGGACAAGCCGCGCGTCTACACCAGCAAGGTCAAGAGCGCCCAGGAGGCGCACGAGGCCATCAGGCCCTCCGGTGAGGAGTTCCGCACCCCGGGCGAGACCGGGCTGTCGGGCGACATGTTCCGGCTCTACGAGCTGATCTGGCAGCGCACCGTGTCCTCGCAGATGAAGGACGCGGTCGGCGAGTCGATCACGGTGAAGGTGGCCGGCCGGTCGTCGTCTGGCGAGGACGTCGAGTTCAGCGCGTCCGGGCGGACGATCACGTTCTACGGGTTCCTCAAGGCGTACGTCGAGGGCGCTGACGACCCCTCGAGCGACCGCGACGACTCCGAGAAGCGGCTGCCGACCCTCGCCGAGGGCGACGCGCTCACCGCGACCAGGCTGGACGTGGCCGGGCACTCGACCAAGCCGCCCGCGCGCTACACCGAGGCGTCGCTGGTCAAGGAGCTGGAGGATCGGGAGATCGGGCGGCCGTCGACGTACGCCTCGATCATCGGGACCATCCTGGACCGCGGTTACGTGTTCAAGAAGGGCACGGCGCTGGTGCCGTCGTTCCTGGCGTTCGCCGTGGTCAACCTGCTGGAGCAGCATTTCGGCAACCTGGTCGACTACGACTTCACGGCCGAGATGGAGAAGGTGCTCGACGACATCGCCAACGACCGTGCGGAGCGGGTGCCCGAGTTGCACCGCTTCTACTACGGTTCCGATGGCGACGAGGGCCTGAAGGAGATGGTCACCGACCTGGGCGACATCGACGCCAAGGAGATCAGCTCGTTCCCGATCAGGGGCACGGACATCGTGCTGCGGGTCGGCCGTTACGGCCCCTACCTCGACAGGGAAGGCGCCCGGGTCAACGTGCCCGAGGACATGACGCCGGACGAGCTGACGGCGGAGAAGGCCGAGGAGCTGTTCTCGCGGCCCACGGGTGATCGGGAGCTGGGGCGCGACCCGGTGACCGGGCACATGATCGTGGCCAAGGACGGCCGGTACGGACCGTACGTGACGGAGATCCTGCCCGAGCCGGCAGCGGAGGAGGAAACTCCGAAGCGGCGGACGAAGAAGGCTGACGCGCCGAAGCCCCGCACGAGCTCGCTGTTCAAGACCATGTCGCTCGACACCATCACGCTGGAAGACGCGCTCAAGCTGCTGACGATCCCCAGGGCTGTGGGTGAGCTGGAGGGCGAGGAGGTCGTGGCGTACAACGGCAAGTTCGGCCCTTACCTGAAGAAGGGGACGGACTCGCGTTCGCTGGCCACGGAGGAGGACCTGCTGACGGTCACGATCGACCAGGCGAAGGAGCTGTTCGCGCAGCCCAAGCAGCGCGGGCGGCGGGCCGCGGCCGCGGCACCGCTGCGCGAGCTCGGCAACGACCCCAACTCCAAGAAGCCGGTCGTGGTCAAGGAGGGGCGGTTCGGCCCGTACGTCACCGACGGCGAGACCAACGCCTCCCTGCGCAAGGGCGACACCGTCGAGGACATCACGATCGAGCGGGCGGCCGAGCTGCTGGCCGAGCGCCGTGAGCGGGCACCCGCGCCGAAGAAGACCACCACCACCAGGAAGGCTCCGGCGAAAAAGCCGGCCGCGAAGAAGCCGGCGGCCAAATCGTAAGTAGCATCATTCACGTGATCGTGCTGGTCTTCGTCGCCCTGGTCTTCCTGGCGCACTTTTATCTCTGGCACCGGCTGGTGCGTTCGACCACCGGCCCCGGACGGCTCCGCAAGGCGCTGACCTGGGGCTTGGTGGGTCTGGTGCTGCTGGTCGTGGCGACGTTCGTCAGCACGCGGGCGGAGTTCGCGAACTGGCTGGCCTGGCCGGGCTATATCTGGTTCGCGTTGATGTTCTACCTGATCATCTTCCTGGTGGTGCTGGAGATCCCGCGGGCCGTGGCGGGGCTGTTGCTGCGCAGGTCCGAGCGGCGGCGGGCGCCCGCGCCCGTCGCGGTGCCGGCGCGTGCCTCCGCGCCCGCCGAGACGGTGCGGGCGGGGGCCTCCGTGCCTGCCGAGGTCGCGCCGGAAGCGGTGCGGGCGGGTGCCCCCGCGCCCGCGGAGGTCGCGCCGGAAGCGCCGGCGGTACCGGCCGCGCCGGAGGCCGCTCATTCGATGAGCAGGCGGCTCTTTCTCGGGCGGACCACCGCCGCCATCGCCGGGGTGGGCGCGATGGGAGCGGTGGGATACGGCGTGACGAGCGCTCTGGGCGATCCCGTGATCGAGTCGGTGAAGGTCGGGCTGCCGAAGCTGGACCCGCGGCTCAACGGCCTGCGGTTCGCCGTGGTCAGCGACATCCATCTGGGGCCGCTCACCGGCAAGGCGCACACCGAGCGGATCGTCCGCATGATCAACGGGCTCGAGGCCGATGTCGTGGCGATCGTGGGCGACTTGGTGGACGGGTCGGTGGCCCAACTGGGGCCGCTGGCGCAGCCGCTGAAGAATCTAGAGTCCCGTTATGGGGCGTATTTCGTGACCGGTAACCATGAATACTTCGCTCCCAACGGTTTCACCGAGTGGATCGAGGAACTCGGGGAGCTCGGTGTCCGCTCGCTGCGAAACGAGCGCGTGGAGATCAGGCACCAGGGCGCCGTGCTCGACCTGGCCGGGGTGAACGACCTCAACGGCACGTCCGGAGGCGACGGCCCCGACTTCGGCAAGGCGCTCGGCAACCGCGACACCAGCCGGTCCACCGTGCTGCTCGCGCACCAGCCGATCCAGGTGACCGAGGCCGCGCGCCACGGCGTCGACCTGCAGCTGTCCGGGCACACGCACGGTGGCCAGCTGGCGCCGTTCAACCTGGTGGTGGGGCTGCAGCAGCCGGTCGTGTCGGGGCTCGCCACGGTGGACGGAGTGCAGGTGTACGTCACCCGCGGCGCCGGGTTCTGGGGACCGCCGGTGCGCGTCGGGGCGCCGCCGGAGATCACTATGCTTCAGTTGTCCCGCTGACTTTCCGCTCTCCTGAGGTCACGCATGGCGATCATGCCGTAGTATCCGCTCGGGTACTTCTCGGAGGTGGGCATGGTCTCTTCCCCGATGGAGGCGGCGCACGCCGCCTTCTGGGCCAAGCGTGGCGGGTTGCTGTTCAAGCAGGCCAGGAACGCCGCGAGCATGAATCAGAAGGCGCTGGCCAGCGTGAGCGGCACGTCCCGGACCACGCTGTCGGCTTACGAGCACGGCAGGAAGTCGCCGACGCTCGAGACCGCGGGGCGCATCCTGGACGCGGCCGGGTTCCGGCTGGCGCTCGAGCCGAAGGTGGAGTTCACCGCCCGGGCCGGCGACGACGGACGGCCGTTCCATGTGCCGAGCCGCCTGCCGCGGTTGCCGGTCGCCGCGGCGCTGGGCGTGGCGCGGCTGCGTGGCCGGGTCTACGACCTGGCCGACCGGGACGAGCGGCGCGCTGCGTACACGCTGCTGCTGTGCGAGGGGGACTCGCAGGAACTGCTCGATCATGTGGACGGCGTGCTGCTGACCGAGCTCTGGGATGAGCTGGCACTGCCACCGGACATCCGCGCCGAGTGGGGCCCATTGGTGGAAGAGGCTCGACATGGGGCAGGAGTTATCAATTGATGATATTTTCGGTGTCCTATTCGAGGTGTGTATCCTGCGCGCGGGGCGGGGAACGTAATACCCTCAGCCACGAGCAGCCGGGAATATCCGGCTCATCTCTCATCCGCCCGCTCCTGGCCAACACCTGGATACGCTGAAATCATGACTGCCCCTGGCCGACGTCGCCCCACTCACGTGCTGGCCAATGCGTCGTTTCGACGGCTTTGGACGGCCATGTCGGTGTGCAGTCTGGGTGACTGGCTCAACATCCTGGCGCTGACCGCTCTCGCCGCGAATCTCACGCAGGGCGACGACTACCGCGTCCAGTCACTGGCGGTCGGCGGCGTGTTCATCGCCAAGATGCTGCCGGCCATTCTGCTCGGGCCGCTCGCCGGGGTGTTCGCCGACCGGTTCGACCGCCGGCTGACGATGTTCACGGCGGACCTGGCCAGATTCGCCGTGGTGCTGTCGATCCCCGTGATCAACACCTACCAGTGGGTCATCATCGCGACGATCCTGGTCGAGTGCGTCAACCTGTTCTGGGTCCCGGCCAAGGACGCCACGGTGCCCAACCTGGTGCCGAAGGAGCAGCTGGAGTCGGCCAACCGGCTCAACCTCATGGTCACCTACGGCAGCGCGCCGGTCGCGGCCATGCTGTTCGCGGCCCTGTCCGTGCTGGGCGACCTGGCCGCCGGTCTCGTGCCGGGCCTGGACGGGCGGGACGCCACCGCGCTGGCGCTCGTCGTCAACGCCTGCGCCTACCTCGTGTCGGCCTTCCTGATCTTCACGCTGCGTGACATCCCCAAGCGCGACGGCGCCATCTCCACTCCCTCGGTGCTCAAGCAGATCGTCGAGGGCTGGCGGTTCGTCGGCGGCAACCGGCTGGTGCGGGGCCTGATCATCGGCATGCTCGGGGCGTTCGCCGCGGGCGGGGCCGTGGTGGGCGTGGCGAAGATCTACGTGGGGACGCTCGGGGGCGGCGACGCGGCCTACGGCGTCGTGTTCGGCGCGGTCTTCGTCGGCATGGCGCTCGGCATGTTCTTCGGGCTCAGGCTGCTGCGCGAGCTGTCGCGGCGGCGGCTGTTCGGCGTGGCCATCACGGTCGCCGGGCTGGTCCTCGTCGCGATCGCGCTGGTGCACAACCTGGTGATCGTGGTCATGCTGACCGTGCTGCTCGGGGCGTGCGCGGGCATCGCCTGGATCATCGGCTACACGCTGATCGGGCTCGAGGTCGAGGACGGGCTGCGGGGCCGTACGTTCTCGTTCCTGCAGTCGACCGCGCGCGTGACGCTGCTGCTCGTGGTGGCCGTGGCCAGCCCGCTGGCGGCGCTGTTCGGCAAGCACGTGCTGGAGCTGGGCGAGTTCGGCTACGAGTTCAGCGGGACCAACCTGGTGCTGGTGATCGGCGGGGCGCTCGCGATGACCGTCGGCATTCTGGCGCTGCGCCACATGGACGACAGGAAGGGCGTCTCCCTGTCGGCGGACCTGATCGCCGCGGTGCGTGGCGAGCGGTTCCCGAGCGAGGCCGCCGAGCATGTGCCCGGCCTGTTCGTGGCGTTCGAGGGCGGCGAGGGGTCGGGCAAGACGACCCAGTCCCGGCTGATCGCGATCTGGCTGCGCGACCAGGGATACGACGTCGTGCAGACGCGTGAGCCGGGCTCGACCAAGGTCGGCATGCGGCTGCGGGCCATCCTGCTCGACGCGGCCGAGCGAGGACTGTCGGCGCGCTCGGAGGCGCTGCTGTACGCCGCCGACCGGGCCGAGCATGTGGAAAAGGTGATCCGGCCGGCTCTCTACCGGGGCTCGCTGGTGATCACTGACCGCTACGTGGACTCGTCGCTGGCCTACCAGGGCGCGGGGCGGGCGCTCGATCCCAAGGACGTGTCCAAGATCAACGCTTGGGCGACGGGCGGGCTGGTGCCGCACCTGACCGTGCTCATCGACACGCCGCCCGAGGTGGGGCTGACCAGGCTCGGTGGGGCGGCCGACCGGATCGAGTCCGAGCCGCTGGAGTTCCACCAGCGGGTGCGCAAGGAGTTCCGCGCGCTGGCCGCCGCCGCGCCCGAGCGCTACCTCGTGGTCGACGGCACGCAGCCGGCCGAAGTGCTCACCCGCCTGATCCAGGACCGGATCCGCGACATCCTGCCTGACCCGGTGCCGCACGAGTCAGAGGACATCACGGGCACGATGCCCGCCATCCGCGACTAGCCTTGCCCTGTGACGGTTTTCGATGACCTCGTCGGGCAGGACCAGGCGATAGCCGTGCTGTCGCGGGCCGCGACGGCGGCCGGTGAGGTCGTCGGCGGCGGGCGTGGCGCGGGCATGACGCATGCCTGGCTGTTCACCGGCCCACCAGGCTCCGGGCGGGAGGACGCCGCCCGCGCCTTCGCCGCGGCGCTGCTGTGTCCCGACGGCGGCTGCGGCCACTGCGACCAGTGCCATCAGGTGCTGATCGGCTCGCATCCCGACCTGGAGTCCGTACGCCCCGAGGGCCTGTCCTACAGCGTCAAGCAGACCCGTGAGCTCATCCTGCGGGCCGCCGGGGCGCCCACCCAGGGCCGGTGGCGGGTCATCCTGTTCGAGGACGCCGACCGGGCCACGGAGTCGGCCGCGAACGCCCTGCTCAAGGCCATCGAAGAGCCGCCGCCCCGCACGGTCTGGCTGCTGTGCGCGCCCGCCCCCGACGACTTGATGATCACCATCAGATCGCGCTGCCGACTGGTCACCCTGACCACCCCCAGCACGGAGGCGGTGGCCCACGTGCTGGCCACGCGGGACAGCGTGCCCTGGGAGACGGCCACGTTCGCCGCCCGCGCCGCTCAGGGACACATCAGCAGGGCGCGGGCGCTGGCGCTGGACGAGGCGGCCAGGCAGCGCCGCGAGGCCGTGCTGAGCATTCCACGCTCGCTGACCGGGGTGGGGGAGTGCATCTTCGCCGCCGAGCGCCTGGTGAAGACGGCCGAAGAGGAGGCCGCCGCGGCCACGGCCGCGCTCAACGAGAACGAGACCTCCGAGCTGCGCAAGATCTACGGCGAGGGGTCCACCGGCAAAGGGCTCAACCGGGGGCTGGTCCGCGGCGGGGCCGGGGCGCTGAAGGAGCTGGAGGACCGGCAGAAGTCACGGGCCACGCGGATCAAGCGGGATTCGCTGGATTCGGCGTTGCTGGAGCTGGTGTCGTTCTATCGGGACGTTATCGCCATGCAGTTCGAGGCGGGGATCGAGCTGGCCAACGACGACATCCGGTTCGATCTGGATCAGCTGGCCAAGCGGTCGACGCCGGAGGAAACGCTGCGACGGATCGATGCGATCATGGAGTGCAGGGAACGGCTCGCGGCGAACGTCAATCCGCAGATCGCGGTCGAGGCGATGATGCTGGCGTTGCGTCCCTGAGGGCGTCGGCCTGCGAATACAGGCTGATGGACGTGCCCCAGGGCAAGGCGTGCGCGCCAAGCCGGTAGGCCATTGGCGAACCTAGCGTTAGGAGGCGAGCAAGAGCCTCCGCGCCGCAGGGCCGGCAGCGGGCTCAACAGCACACGACCCCGCGGATCGCGGTCGAGGCGATGACGCCGGCGTCGCGGTCCGGAACTTGCCCGGCCGGAAGATTGCCGTGTGACCGAAGCAGCAGACGAGGCAACCAGGCGTCTCTGTTACGTGGAAGTCGAAGTACTCACCCAACAAGAGGCCCTGGCGCGGCGGCGGGTCGACGTGGCGTCGATCTTCGCCGAGCACCATGTGGGCCTGGTGCGACTGGCCCTGATCATGGTCGGTGATCAGGCGACCGCCGAGGACGTCGTTCAGGAGGCGTTCGCCCGCACTCATGCCGGCCGGACCAGGCTGCGTGATGCCGACAAGGCACTGGCCTACGTGCGTTCCGCGGTGCTCAACGGGTGCCGGTCGGTGTTGCGCAGGCGGGCGACGGTGTTCCGGCGGGCGGTGCCGTACGAACCGCCTGTCTGGTCGGCGGAGAGCGCCGCGCTGGTGGGCGAGGAGCGGCGCGAGGTTCTGCTCGCTCTCCGCGACCTGCCGCGCAGGCAGCGCGAGGCGCTGACGCTGCGTTACTACTTCGATCTCGCGGACCAGGAGATCTCCGAAACGATGGGGATCAGCGCCAGCACGGTGAGATCCACGATCGCGCGGGGGCTGTCCGCCCTCGGCCGAGCACTTGGGGAGGAATCATGAACAGCCCGGTGGAAGACAGACTGCGGCAGGCGCTCACCGAGGCGGGGGCGACGATCGACACCAGCACGCTGAAGCCGCTGCGGGCACCCGAACGGGGGCGGTTCCGGGTGGATTTCCGGCTGGTGGTCGTGGCGACGGCCGTGGTGTTCGCGGGGGCGGCGACCGCCGTCGGACTGGGTGGCGCGGGCGGCGCGGACCACATGGTGGCGACGCAGCCGGAGCCCGCCCAAAACGACAAGGCGGAGATAGTCATCTTCCTGTGCGCGAAGTCGGCGCCGAAGGAGTCGCTGTGCCAGGGGCGCAATGTCAGCGCTGAGGAGGTGCAGGCGATCGAGCAGAAGGTGAAGTCACTGCCACAGGTCGAAGAGGTGTTCTCCGTGGACCAAGCTGCTGCCTACGAGGACTTCCGGGTCGACTTCGCCGACAACAAGCCACTGCTGGACGCGGTCAAGGTCACGGATCTGCCCAGGTCTTTCAGGCTGAAGCTCAAGGAGGGGGCCGATCGGGAGCAGGTGCAGCAGGCGTTCCGAACGATGGCCGGGGTGCAGAGCGTCGTGGACCAGGCTTCCACCGCCGCGGAGCTGAGCAGGTGGGCGCCGAAAGCGGATATCAGCGTCTTCCTCTGTCAGAAGGAGTCGGTTTGGCGCGCGTGCGGCGGCGCGCTCACGTCCCGGGGAAAGACTGATGTCAAAGTCACCAAGAAGGGGAAGGGGGTGACCAACGCCCAGAGGGAGGCCATCCAGGAGTTGATCCGGAACAGGCCCGAAGTCCAGTCGTTCTTCTTCGAGACCCAGGTGGAGGCATACGAGAACTTCCAGCGCGAGCACAAGGACAATAAGGCGCTCGTCCAGGCGACCAAAGTGGAGGACCTGCCGGAATCGTTTCGGATTGAGCTGAGGCCGGGGGCGGAAGCGGACAAGCTGATCAGTGCGTTGGCGCGCCAGCCAGGGGTCTCGGGGGTCACCGACCACCTGTGCATGGCTGACATGGTCAAACTGGCCGCTGACTACGGACTGTCTCTGGGGCAGAGCAAGAAGTGCACGGCGAGCAGGTGATTCGTCAGACAGCCCCTGACCATCGGCCTATGGACGCACGTAGTGTGGCAGGGAAGGCCGCAATTACCCCCTAGGCCGTCAGGAGGCGAGCTCGAGCCCATGGGAATGATCATGGCCGTGAGCTTTACCCGCTACGGAAGGCTCTACTACCTCGATCCCGGCGGGCACAGTCCGAAAGTGGGCGACAAGGTGCTCGTCCCGACCGACTCGGGTCCTGAGGTGGCGGAGTGCGTGTGGGCGCCGCAATATACGAGCGAGGACATCGATGGGTTGCCGGTGTGCGCGGGGCCGGCGGGGGAGGAGCACATCGCCCGCGACGAGACCAACAAGCGCCGCAGGGCCGAGGCCCGCAGCGTGTGCAAGCGCCTGATCAAACGGCACGCGCTGCCCATGAAGATCGTCGGCGTCGACTTTCTGGACCAGGACAACGTCTACACGGTCTATTTCTCGGCGCCGCACCGGGTGGACTTCCGCGCCCTCGTACGCGATCTGGCCCGCAACCTCCGGGCCCGGGTCGAGCTGCGGCAGATCGGCCCGCGGGACGAGGCGCGGCTGCAGGGCGGCATCGGGCCCTGCGGCCGCGACCTGTGCTGCGCCACGTTCCTGAAGGACTTCGAGCCGGTCTCGGTGCGGATGGCCAAGGATCAGGACCTTCCGGTCAATCCGCTGCGGATCGCGGGGGCATGCGGGCGGCTCATGTGCTGCCTGAAGTACGAGCATCCGCTCTACCAGGAGTTCCGTGCCTCGACGCCCCGCGTGGGGGCCAGCGTGGAGACCCCTCAGGGAGCCGGCACCGTAGTGGGGCACAACGTCCCGTCCGACTCGGTGGTGGTGCGGCTCAATGACGGCGGGCGGCGGTGTGCCTGCTCCAAGGCGAGCGTGTGCGCGCCACGGAAGGCGTACGAGTCGACGTACGGCGACTCGGGCGGGGAGCCGGATTAAGGGCGGGCGGCGGCTGATCGATGGGAGCGAGAACCCCTCGGACTCCTGTAGACTCTTTCAAGCCGTACGGCGCGCCGCCTTAGCTCAGTCGGCCAGAGCACTTCACTCGTAATGAAGGGGTCTCGGGTTCGAATCCCGAAGGCGGCTCCAGGTCAGAGGCCCCCACCGGTCACCGGTGGGGGCCTTTTGCTACAGGCTTGCTAATAGGGGGCCAATACATCCCGAACGCTCTTGTTCTGGAACGGGCCCCGCAACCGGCACACGGTGCTTGCCCTGACGAATCCCGCCTCCGATGATCAGTGTGGCTGAATCGCGTACCGCCGGGATGGCTGATGGCCTGAGCTAAGATTTCGGCCGCTCCACGCCCACGTAGTCCGCTCAAGTCCGTCGCGCGCTGAAGAGCTACGCGAGCGACGGCTCGTTGTCATACGTCGAGCTGCGGGGCGATCGGGCTGAGGGGCGAGCGCTCCGAGCGGCCGAACGCACTCACATGCCGATGAGCGGTGCTGGTGTGAGCTAGCCGAGTATTCGGGGCAGGCCGAAGTACGGCGCGAGCGTCGTCTCGAAATGCGTGATCTCGCAGATCCGGTCGCCGGCGAAGCCGGCCACGAGGACCCCCATGACGTGCAGGCCGCCGGTCACGGGGTCGCGGACGTACTCGCCCCACGCGGGCTGGCCATTCGCCCGGACCGGCACCATCCGGGCGATCCCCCGCCGGTGCGCGTCGATCGCGGTGAAGAACCGGCGCACGGCCTCGGTACCGCGGTACTCGAACGGCAGGGGCGGCATCCGCACCCACGCGTCATCGGTCATCAACGCGACGAGCGCATCCACGTCGTGCTCGGTGAAGGCGGCGACGAAGCGGTCGGCCAGCGCTCGCTCCTCCGGCCCGCCGGCAGGGGGCGGCGGCCGGTCGGGCGAGCGGGCCGCGTCCATCGTCGCGCGGGCGCGCTTGAGGGCACTGGTGACGGCGTCCTCGGTCAGCCCGAGCAGTCCGGCGGCCTCACTCGCCCGGTACCCGAGGACGTCACGCAGCAACAACACCGCGCGCTGATTCGGCGGCAGCAGTTGAACGGCGGTCACGAACGCGAGCGAGATCGCCTCGCGGGACTCGTACCGGGCCTCGGGCCCCGGCGCCTGGTCGGGCAGGCCGTCGAGCAGGAGATCGGGATACGGCTGCAGCCACAGCGCCTCACCCAGCCGGGAGGGTTCCGGCGGCGGAACCGGGAGCGGTGCTCCGGCCACCGATCGGCGCGCGGACATCCGGAGCACGTTGAGGCACCGGTTCGTGACGATGCGGTACAGCCACGTACGGATGGACGATCGCCCCTCGAACCCGCCCAGACCGACCCAGGCCGAGAGCAACGCATCCTGCAGTGCGTCCTCGGCGTCCTGCAGCGATCCGAGCATGCGATAGCAGTGCACCTGCAGCTCGCCGCGGTGCGGCTCGACCAGCGCCGCGAACGCGTCACGGTCGCCAGCCTGCGCCCGCTGGAGCAGTTCGGCCGACATGGGCCACCTCCGTCGTCATCGTCCGCTCGATACTGACACCGACGACCGCCGGAACTGGGCGCCATGGGGCCGCCCAATTTCCGGGGGCCGCCGTTTCTGTCTCTGTGCAAGCTCGCACCGTCAGAGCCGAACGGAGAAAGACACCATGCCGACGACAGAGAACACCATCGCGAACAGGACTGTCCTGGTGACCGGCGCCAATCGAGGCATCGGACGCGCGCTGGTCGACGAGGCCTTGCGCAGAGGCGCCAAGCGGGTCTATGCCGGGACGCGGCAGCCCCTGGCCCACCCCGACGGGCGCGTCACGACGCTGATTCTGGACGTGACCGACGGCGCGCAGATCCAGGCAGCCGCGGAGAGCGTCGACACGCTCGACGTCCTGGTCAACAACGCCGGCCTGGCGGTCTCCGACGACCTCGATGATCGCACGGTGCTCGAGCGGCACCTGGCGGTCAACCTCTTCGGCCCGTACGCCATCACCCAGGCGTTCCTGCCTCAGTTGACCCGGTCGCGCGGCGCCGTCGTCAACGTGCTGTCGATCGCGGCCCTCGCATCCCTGCCCATGATCCCCGCGTACTCGATCTCCAAGGCCGCGGCGTTCTCGCTCACCCAATCCCTGCGCGCGCTGCTCGCTTCGCGGGGTGTCCGGGTGCACGCCGTCCTGGCCGGCCCCGTGGACACCGAGATGTCCCGCGACCTCGACGTGCCGAAGGCTGCTCCGGCGTCGGTCGCACGGGCGATCTTCGACGGCGTGGCCGACGGTGAGGAGGACATCTTCCCTGACCCCCTGTCGGCGTCCCTGGCGCCGAGCTGGCCGGCCGGCGCTGTCAAAGCACTCGAACGCGAGAACGCCGCGCTGCTCGGGGCTGCGCGCTGACCACGACGGCACACAGGACTGGAGACCTCATGAACGACAACAGCCTCACCATCGCCTTCACCGTGGACCGCACCCCGGATCAAGCCTTCGCCGCCATCACCGACGTCCGTGGCTGGTGGTCGGGTGAGATCGACGGGCCGACCGACGAACTCGGGGCCGAGTTCACGTACCGCTACCAGGACGTCCACCGCAGTACGCAGCGAATCACGGAGTTGATCCCGGGCAGGCGCGTCGCCTGGCACGTCGTGGACGGCTACCTGAGCTTCGTCGCTGACGCGACGGAGTGGACGGGCACCGACATCACGTTCGACATCGCACCGACGGGCGACGGGACGGAGGTCCGCTTCACCCACGTGGGCCTCGCCCCCCACGACGAGTGCTTCGAGAACTGCTCGAGCGCGTGGCGCTTCTACATCGCGACCAGCCTCCGCAGCCTCATCAACGGCGGCTCGGGTCAGCCCAACCCGAAGGAGGGCGACGCATCGTGAGCGACCAGTAGTACACCGCCGTGCCCGCGCCTGCGCACTCATGGACGCGGTGCCGGCCAGGCGCGAGCGACGTCGAAGTGAGGGCTTTGTGGTTGGGGCGGGCGCGTGCGACCTCGAAGGGTCTTCCCTCGGAGGTGAACGGAAGGCCGTGGACGGCTGTGAACGGTCTCGTTCTCACTTGGTGGGTTTTCCTACCGCCGTTTCAGGTGTACGTGA
Organism: Nonomuraea sp. H19; assembly: GCF_052068215.1. Classification (NCBI taxonomy): domain Bacteria; kingdom Bacillati; phylum Actinomycetota; class Actinomycetes; order Streptosporangiales; family Streptosporangiaceae; genus Nonomuraea; species Nonomuraea sp. H19. The sequence continues at coordinate 17,378 of NZ_JBQHCV010000017.1, forward strand.
AGTACGCCAAGCTGCTCTTCGTACGCGTTCTGCCCTCCTTTACCACCTGGCGTCGGTACGTTCGCGACGCAGTGATTGGAGGGACGGATGGGACGCAGACTCGTCATCAACGACCTGCGGGTGCAGCCGATCAGCCACCACGACGGTCATCGATCCTTCACCATCGTCTGGCCTGAGGGCGCGGTGCATGAACCGGCGGATCGGTTCCTGCGGCGACATGAGGGGTCGGGCACGCAGCGGACTTACGCGTACCTGCTCGTGGATCATCTTCGATGGTTGGAACCTGAGGCCCTGGCTTTGGAGGTGGTGTCGCTGCGTGACCTGGGCCACTACATGGCCGCGCTGGGCGCGGAGTGGCGCGGCCCCTACGGCGAGCCCTGGCGAGCCGGTCGACGTTCCTTAGGCTCTGACACGCTGACCACGATGGCCGCGTGCTTGAAGGGGTTCTACCTGCACCAGGCGGCGCTCGGCATCAACCGCGAACTCGGGCAGCAGCTCAGCGTCTCCCGGCTCCCGACGCGTGCCGACCGCGACCGGGCGCTGCTCGGACACGTGACGCGCGAGCTTTCCAGCAACCCGTTAGCGCCGCGACGAGGCCGCCGACGTCACCCCAAGATGCTGCCCGAGGGAGCCCGCGGCCGGCTCGCTCAGGCGGTGTTGTCCGCCCGCGACCGGCTGGTGGTGACCTGGCTGGCCGATGGAGGCTTTCGGATCGGTGAGCTGTGCGGCCTCCATCTCGCCGACCCCAGACACAGCGCGAGCGCATCGCGCTCCTCATGGGGCAGATCCGCGACCTGCAGCAGGAGATGTCGCCCGAGGCCATCCAGCGCATCGGCGCGGTGAACACCGTGCTCAAGCAGCGGGTCCGCCAGCTCACCTAGGACAACCGCAGGCTGGAGGAGCGGCTGCAGGCGGCCCGGTCCAACGCCCGCTTCGCCGACCGCCGGATCGCCCAGCTCGAAGCCCAGTTACTCGACCAATCCGGCCACCTGACCGGCCCTGCCGAATAGAAAGCGTCCAGCCATGGGACTGCAAAGGCGGGGGCGTGTTGATGGATCACGGGCGATGCCTGTCAGCGGGATGGAGCGATGTTCGGCGGCGGGAGGCCCCGTGTGCGTACCTGTCCGGTTTGGTCCCGACGTTCCGCTCGGTCTAGCACATCGGCCAACCGATAGGTGGCGTACGGGTTCCCTATCTCGGTCTGGCTCACAGTTCGTCCACCATGTCGTGTTCAGCCAGGACCAAGGCCAGCCAGCAGATGGCGAGTGCGCTCGGCCAGCCGGCGTCGGAAGTCGCCGTCGAGAGCGGCAGGGTTGGGCGGGGTCGGCTGTGTCTCGTCCAGGTACTGTCCCTGCCAGCAGTTGGCGCAGAGCGCGGCGTGGATCACATTGCGTGCCCCCTGCTGGACGGACGCGCCGCCGATGTTGAACATCGCGTGCAGCAGGGACGTGCTGATGATTCCCGGGTGAAGGCTCACGATGTCTGGTTGCGGACGGGGTGCCTGCTCGGCAAGCCAACGGGCGTGTGCCACCAGTGCCAACTTGGAGCGGGCGTAGGCGACGACGGGGCTGTAGGCCGAGCGTTCCAGGTTGAGATCTTCCGGGTCGAGCGACGCAGACAGATGCGTCGCTGAAGCGACGTGGACCACGCGCCCGTCTGCGGCGAGGACCAAGGGTGTGAGCCGCTCGGTCAGCAGGACTGCCGCAAGGTAGTTGGCCTGCAGGGTGGCCTCGTTGCCGTCGCGGCTGACCGTTCGCCGCGGTGGTCCCGGCCGGCCAGCGTTGTTGACCAGCACATCGACGCGGTCTGTTCGGTTCGTGATCTCGGCGGCCAGTTTCTCCACGGCGGCCAGATGGTCGAAGTCGGCCTGTACGTAGTGCACCTCACCCCTGCTCGCGGCCCGCAGGTCCGCCAGGAGCCCGGCGATCTGGCTCAGCCTCTGGGGTCCGTGCACGAACAGGCGAGAGGTTCGCGGCGCCAGCAGTCGGGCGGTGGCGTGGCCGATGCCGCTGGTCGCGCCGGTCAGCACGACCGCTGTTTCATCGGCATTCCGGGATGTCATGGTCGGGGCACCTCCGCAAGGGATCGAACCAGGAACGAGTGCCCCTGGCAGCAACCGCAGTACTGGCTCATGGGCCGTGTCGCCCGGCGCGCCTTCACGAGATCAGGCGATGGTCGTTCGTGGCGATGGCGGTCAGCACGACCACGACGGCGGTCATGGCGGCCCAGCCCGCGAACGACGCGGCCACGCCTAAAGGCACCGCGCACACCGCTCCGAAAACGCGATCGGTGATCCGTCCGGTTCCCAGCATGGCGCGGTAGATCGCGTGCCCGACCAGGAAGATCGCGGTCCCGGATCCCAGCCACCATGGGTTCGCCTGGCCGTGGAAGTGGTGGATGGCGTCGGTGATGCCCGCCGCGACGAGGATGACACCAGTGATCATCGCCAGGTGAGCACTGGTGAAGGCGTAGTAGGCCAGCATCTGCCGCCGATGTTCGCCGGCTTTCCCGAACTCCGTCTCGGCCCTGACCTCGTCTCCGTCGAAGTACACCCACCACAGTCCCGATGCCGCTGCGATGCCCAGGACCACTCCGAGCACCAGAGGCAAGTCCACCGCGTGGCGCTGTGTGTTCTCGGCGCCGATCCCGATGGCGACCATCGATTCCCCCAGGACCACGATCAGCAACAGCGCGTGACGTTCCACGAAGTGGTGGGGCTCGATGACGAACCCGCGGATGTGTCCCAGGAACGGCGAGAGGTAGAGGACCGGCACGGCGGCGGCCCAGCAGATCCAGCTCCACACCGGCGGTAGGTGCGGGGCGAGGAGCACGAGCACGCCCGCCGCGGCGTTGAACGGCATGTTGCGCAGGATGGCCCGCCGGGCCGTCGGGGCTCTGGCGGTGAGGTACACCACGCAGTGGATGGCGACCACGGCCAGGTATGCCACGGGAAAGGCCCACCCCTCGGGCTCGAAGGCATAGGGCACGGACAAACCGATGATGAAGAAGGCCGTCATCGCGAGAAACAGCAACAGCCGTACCGGGACCACGTCGGGTCGCACCGCGTTGGTGAGCCAGCCGAACGCGCTGAACATCCACCACACGACGACCATGGGCAGCAGGCCCTTGAGGAGCCCTTCCCAGCCCGGATGCGTCTCCACCGCGTGCGTCACCTGCGTGACGGCGAAGACGAACACCAGATCGAAGAAGAGCTCCATCGGGGTAACCCGGCCGCGGGTGCTCTCGGAGGTCCACAGCCGCGGCGGGGGTCCGGGCGACGTCATGGGATCACTCCCCTCGTCAGCAGAAAACGGCCGGCGTTCGGCCGACCCTGGCTGTCCTGCTTGTGGGCCGGCGTGGCGCCCGCCGGTTCGGTGGCGCGAACGTCCTGCGTCTTTCTGATCCACTCGCTTGACTCCGCTCTGCGAGGTGAGCTGCCGTACCGGTGATCAGCCTTCGCCGTGGATGCGGCCCTCGGTGTCGGTCAGCGGGCGTCCCGAGCCGCCCCATCGGAGCTGGATCAGCTCGGCGCCGATGGCCACGGCGGTCTCCTCGGGGGTACGCGCGCCAAGGTCGAGGCCGATCGGCGAGCGGAGCCGAGCCAGCTCGGCGTCGGCGACACCCGCCTCGCGCAGCCGGGTGAGCCGGTCCTCGTGGGTGCGCCGCGAGCCCATCGCGCCGACGTACCCGGCGGGGGTGCGCAGCGCCACTTTCAGCAGTGGCACGTCGAACTTGGGATCGTGGGTGAGCACGGCGATCACCGTGCGCTCGTCGACCTCGACCGACGCCAGATAGTCGTGCGGCCACTTCGTGACGACTTCGTCCGCCTCGGGGAACCGTTTGGCCGTCGCGAAGATGGGCCTGGCGTCGCAGACCACCACGTGGTAGCCGAGGAACTTGCCCAGCCTCACGACCGCGGCGGCGAAGTCGATGGCTCCGAAGACCAGCATGCGCGGCGGAGGAGCGAACGACTGCACGAACACCGACAGCTCATCCAGCCTGCGCTGTCCGTCAGCCCCGTACCTGCGTACCCTGGTCAGCCCTTGAGCTAGCATGCCGCGCACATCGTCGTCCACGGCGTCCTCGAGCCGCTGCGAGCCGAGGGAGCCGGAGGCCCGGTCCGGCCAGATGACCCGCCGCGCGCCCAGTTCCCCGGGCCCCGCCATGACGGTGGCCACCGCCACCGGCGCCCGCACGGTGACGGAGGCGGCGATCTTCCCCAGCTCGGGATAGGCGTCGCGGGACACCCGCTCCACCATGATGTCGATGATTCCGCCGCACGTCAGGCCAACGCTGAAGGCGTCGCCATCGCTCACGCCGTAACGCTGGACCACAGTGCGCCCGATGCCGGTCACCTCCCGGGCCAGCTCGTAGACCGCGCCTTCCACGCAGCCGCCGGAGACGCTGCCGACGGCCTCCTCGCCGAGCACGGCCATCGCCGCGCCCGGCGGGCAGGGTGCGCTGCGGAAGGTGTTCACCACGGTGGCCAGCCCGAACTCCTCACCGGCCGTCCACCACGGCATGATCTGGGTCAGGACGTCGCGCATGTGTCAGCCTTTCCGCCAGGTCCTCGAAAGCCGCCAGACGGTCCGGTCAGGCCAAGCTCAGGCCCTGGGCGACGCCCTGGCCGAGGTCCTTGTGGATGTTGCTCCAGTAGTGCACGACCCGCTTCCTCATGTCCGCCGTGACCTCCGGGGCCGAGGCGTGGCCGACGATGTTGCTCACCAGGTGGGCGCGGTCCGTGTCGGACAGCACGTTCTCCCACAGGGCGCGCGGCTGGACGTAGTCGTCGTCCTCGGCGTGCTCGATGTACGCCGAGCGGATGATCTCACCCGTGACGTGGTAGTTCTCGCCCTCGTACAGCGACGGATCGGCGGCCGGGCCGCCCGCCGTGTTCGGGGCGTAGACCGGGTCCTGCGGGTTCCTGTAGGCCATCGGGCCGTCGACGTTGTAGGAGTTGACGGCGTTGCGCGGCACGTTGATCGGCAGCTGCAGGTAGTTGGGCCCGATCCGGTACCGATGCGTGTCCGGGTAGGAGAACAGGCGTCCCTGAAGCATCTTGTCGGGCGAGGCCCCGATTCCGGCCACCATGTTGGACGGCTCGAAGCTCGACTGCTCCACCTCGGCGAAGTAGTTCTCAGGGTTCCTGTTGAGCGTGAACGTGCCGATGGTGATCTCGGGGTAGTCGGCGTGCGGCCACACTTTGGTCACGTCGAACGGGTTGAACCGGTAGTCGGCAGCGGCCTCGAACGGCATGATCTGCACGTTGACCGTCCACGACGGGTGGTCGCCGCGTTTGATCGCCTGGTGCAGGTCGCGGATGTGGTGGTCGGGGTCGGTCGACTGCAGGGCGGCTGCCTCGGCGGCGGTGAGGTTCTTGATGCCCTGGTCGGTCTTGAAGTGGTACTTGACCCAGAACTTCTCGCCGGCGGCGTTGTACCAGAGGAACGTGTGCGAGCCGAAGCCATGCATGTTCCGCCAGGAGGCCGGGGTGCCGCGGTCGGTCATCAGGAACGTGACCTGGTGCGCGGACTCCGGCGACAGTGTCCAGAAGTCCCACTGCATGTTGTTGTCCCGCAGGTGGTTGTCGGCGCGGCGCTTCTGGCTGTGGATGAAGTCGGAGAACTTCTGCGGGTCGCGGATGAAGAAGATCGGCGTGTTGTTGCCGACGATGTCGTAATTGCCCTCTTCTGTATAGAACTTGATCGCGTAACCGCGCGGGTCGCGGGCGGTGTCGGCGCTGCCCAGCTCGCCGGCGACGGTCGAGAAGCGCAGGAAGAGCGGCGTCTCCTTGCCCTTCTGGAACAGGCCCGCCTTCGTAAACTGGCTGACGTCCTCGGTGATCTGCAGGAAGCCGTGGGCGCCGCCGCCCTTGGCATGCACCACCCGCTCAGGGACGCGCTCCCTGTTGAAGTGGGCCATCTTCTGGATCAGGTAGTGATCCTGCAGCAGCAAGGGGCCGTCCGGGCCGACGGACAGCGAATGCTCATCGCTCGGGGCCGGGATGCCCGAGTCGTCGGTGGTGATAGGCCTGCTCGTCATAGCGCGGGTCCTCCAAAGATCTGCTTGGTAATGGGGATGGGAGCGACGTCCTCGCTGATGCCGATGCCGAGTCACCGGCACAAGGGGGATGATGCGGTGCTGGATGGTCACGCTGTGGCCTGCTGGTACCGGGCGCGTAGCTGGCGGCGTTCTTCGGGAGTGGTGCCGCCCCACATGCCGTCGGGTTCGCCGGTGCGCAGGGCCCAGTCGAGGCAGGCTGCCTGTACGGGGCAGGCTTGGCAGATGCGCCGCGCCTGATCGTCAGCCTGACTCGGCGTACTGTTCCAGGTGGGCGGGAAGAACAGGCCGGGATCGGCGTCCTTGCAGGCAGCGCGGACCGTCCAGCGCAGAGTGGGCGGTGAGTCGTGGTGCTGGTGAGTCTGGTGGAGGGTCATGGATCGCCGCCTGACGAACAAGGGTTGGCGGATCGGTTCGACGGAGCCCGGCCCGCCCGCGGCGGCAGACGAACACGGGGCCCGGTCGCGGCGGCCGACAGTGCGCCCGTGTCCAGGGCGGACTTGACATCGATGTTCCGTCGCCACCGTCATATCCGATAAGTCGGGTCAGTTAGGCGAGTTCCGCTTGGAACATCCAGTAGTGCTTTTCGAAGACCGCGGCCGCCCCGATCAGCGCGTCCTGCGACACCGGGTCGGCGTCGGCCGTGGCGGAGATTGCGCCGCGCAGCGTGGCGACGACGGCGGCCAGGATGTCACAGAAGATCTTGACGACATCCCGATCGTTGAACGGGCCGGGCGACACGGCAGGCAGCCGGTCTCTCGAGGCCACGGTGGCCGCGCGTCCGTCGGGGACGCCGCCGATGGTGACCGCCCGTTCCGCGATCACGTCGGACTGCTCCCGGGCCGCGTCGGCGAGCTCGTCAAGCTGCCGGTGCAAGGTAAGGAAGGACGCGCCGACGAGGTTCCAGTGGGCCTGCTTGGCCAGCAGCCCGAGCAGGACCAGGTCGGCGAGCGCGCGTTGCAGTGCCTCCGACGCGGCCTGGCGGGCGTCATCGTCCAAAGGGCTGATGATGGTCATGGCGTATCTCCTTGACTGGAAGCGGACAAGGACTCCGCGGGCCGTCCAAGTCTTGAACGTGGACGACAGCCTCCAGAGGGTCGACGGGACCGTGACATGCGAGGCGTGCGGGGTGATGCAGTACTTGCCGGTGCCCGGGAGATCGTCTGCGGGTTCCCGGGATCTTCGATCGGCTGCTTACTGAGCGCCTGAGAAGCTCGAGTCCAGGACTTGGTCGCACGGACGGTCATTTCCGGCACTCCGGTGCAGAGCCGCCGCTACGGGCTCCCCTTAGACGGTGAGGAAGTGATGTCCGTCCTGCAATCCCTGGCGGACTGGAGCTACCGGTGCAACAGGACAGACGGGTCCGCGGTCCCCGACTGATCCTGTCGCCCCCCGGCTCCGGTGATCTTCCTTTCGCGCTTGGTTCGATCAGGTGTCAGAGCAGCAGCTGGTCGATGGTGATCGGCAGCGAGCGGATACGCCGCCCTGTCGCGTGGAAGACGGCGTTGGCGATGGCCGCCGCCACACCGACCAGGCCGACCTCCCCGACTCCCTTGGTGCCGACCGGGGTCGCCCGGTCGGGTTCGCCCACGAAGATGACGTCCATATCCGGGACGTCGGCGTTGACGGCTACCAGGTAGTCGCCGAAGGTGGCGTTGGCGATGCGGCCGGTCTCCCGGTCGGTGGCCGTGTCCTCGAACATGGCCTGACCGATGCCGCCGACCGCGCCGCCGACGATCTGGCTGGCGGCCGTCTTCTCGTTGAGGATGCGCCCGCCGTCGATCGCCGAGACCACCCGTGCCACGCGCAGCAGCCCCAGATCGGGGTCGATGCGGACCTCGACGAACTTGGCCCCGAACGCGCCCGCGATCGCCATCCCGAGCTGCTCCGACTGGGGCGGGGTGCTCCTGCCGTCGGCGCTCAGTTCCTCCAGGCCGTGGCGGGCCAGGATGCCGGTGTAGGACTCGCCCAGCTCGGGCGCGCCGGGGCGGTGGATACGGCCCTCGCTCACCGTGACCTCGTCGAGCTCGGCCCCGCGCAGCGGCGAGTCCATGTCGTCGCGGACCAGGTCGAGGAACTCCCGCACAAGACGCCGGCAGGCGGCGTGCACGGCGTTGCCGAGGGCGCCGGTGAGACCGGACCCGCCGGCCTGAGGCGAGTACGGCATGTCGGAGTCACCCAGATCGAAGCGCACCCGCGAGGTGTCCAGGCCCAGGAGCTCGGCCGCCAGCTGCGTCATGACCGTATAGGTCCCGGTCCCGATGTCGGTGGCCGCGCTGCGCACGAACGCCGATCCGTCGCGGTGCAGCGAGGCGCGGGCCTGGCACGGAACCTGATAGGCGGGATAGGAGACACCGGCCAAGCCGTAGCCGACCAGCCAGCGCCCCTCGCGCATCGAGCCCACCTCCGGGGTGCGGTACGACCAACCGAACCGCTCGGCGCCCTGCAGGTAGCACTCCCGCAGCGCTTTGCTCGACCAGGGCAGGCCGGACAGCGGGTCGACCTCCGCGTAATTCCGCAGCCGCAACTCCAGCGGGTCCATGCCCAGAGCGTGGGCGAGCTCATCGATGGCCGACTCCAGGGCGAAGTTGCCCTGCCCTTCGGCGGGGGCCCGCATGGAGCCGGGGCAGGGGATGTTGAGCCGTACCTGCCGGTCCCGGGTGCGCACGTTGGGACAGGCGTAGGAGACGGCCGAGCACAGGGAGACCGGTTCATAGTCGTCGTCCTCCATCGCCACCGTCGAGGTGCCGTCGTGGTCGATGGCGATCAGGTCACCGGCCCTGGTGGCCCCGATCTTGATGTGCTGGACGCTGTTCGGGCGATGGCCCACGGAGGTGAACATCTCGGGCCGGGTGAGCACGAGCTTCACCGGCCGCCCGACCTCGCGTGCGGCCAGCACGGTCAAGATGACGTGGGGCCACATGCGCAGCCCGGCGCCGAAGCCGCCGCCGACGTAGGGGGCGAGGACCCGGATGCCACTCTCGGGGATCTTGAAGATCACCGCGAGGGAGGTGCGAACGTTGTGGGGCCACTGAGTGGAGTCGTGGACGGTGAGCGAGTCGCCGTTCCACAGGGCGATCGTGGCCATCAGGCCGAGCGGGTTGTTGGTGTTGTCGGGCGTGGTGTAGGCGCCTTCCACGACGACGTCGGCGGCGGCGAACCCGGCGGCCACGTCACCGCGCTCGGTGTCCAGGCTCCAGGGGTTGGTGAGGACCTCCGCCCTCGGATCGTCGATGGCGAGCAGGGCCTTGGCGGCTTCGTACTCGACCCGTACGAGGGAGGCGGCGTGCCTGGCCTGCTCCGCGGTGGTGGCCACCACGATGGCCACGTGCTGCCCGTAGTGCAGGATGCGGTCGTCCTGGAGCGGAGCAGGCGGGGACGGGCCCAGCAGCGTCATCGGCCCGCGTTCCAGCCTCGGCGCGGTCAGGTGGGTGATGACGGTCAGCACCCCCGGGGCGGTCTGTGCCGCCGCGGTGTCGATGGCCCGGATCCGCCCGGCGGCGATGGTGCTGCGCACCAGGGCGGCGTGCACCATGCCGGGATAGCCGTAGTCATTGGGGTAGTGCGCGCCGCCTTTCACCTTCAGCGGGGCGTCCACCCGGTCCAGCCCCGCACCGATGATCGGGCGTGCTTCGGATATGGTCATGATTCGGCTCCTGCGATGATCTCCAGCGTGCGCACCAGGGTCCGTTTGGCCAGGTCCACCTTGAACGCCGTACCGGGCAACGTCCTGGCCCCCGCCAGGGCGGCATCCGCGGCGGCGCGGAAGGCGTCACGGCCCGCGGTCGCTCCGCGCAGGACGTCCTCGGCGTCCCACGCCCGCCACGGGACCGTGCCGACGCCGCCCAGAGCCACCCTGGCTTCTCGGATGATCCCGTCCTCCACCACCAGAGCCGCGCCGGCCGAGGTCAGCGCGAACTCGTACGAGACGCGGTCGCGGACCTTCAGGTAGTGCGACCGCGCCCCTTCAGGGAGCAGGGGAACCTCGACCGCGGTGATCAGCTCACCATGCTGCAGCACGTTCTCGATGTGCGGGGTGTCGCCTGGCGGGAGGTGGAACTCGGTCAGCGGGATGCTTCGAGGACCGTCCACGCCCTGCACGTGGATGACGGCGTCCAGAGCGGCCAGCGGGACCGCCACGTCCGAGGCGTGCAAGGCGATGCAGTGCTCGCTGGTGCCCAGGATGGCGTGCATGCGCGCGAAGCCGGTGATGGCGGCGCATCCGGACCCGGGATCGCGTTTGTTGCACGCCGCGACGGTGGGGTCGCGGAAGTACCGGCACCGGGCCCGCTGCAGCAGATTGCCCCCGATGGTGGCCATGTTCCGCAACTGGGTGGACGCTCCGAGCAGGAGCGCTTCCCGGATGAAGGGCAGGCGCTCGATCACGACGGGATCGGCGGCCAGCTCCTCCATGGTCGTCAGCGCGCCGACGCGGATCGCCGACTCGGTGTGCGTGATGCCGCCCAGCGGCAGCCGGGTGATGTCGACCAGCCGGTCAGGACCGAGCACACCGTCCTTCATGAGGTCCAGTTGTGTGGTGCCACCGGCGAGATAGGAGGTGTTCGGGTCGATACTGACCAAGGCCACGGCCTGGCCGGCGTCGGCGGCGCGGACATATTCGAATGGACGCATTCTTCAGCCCCCCGCTGCCACTTCGCGGATCGCCGCGCGGATGTTCGGGTAGGCGCCGCAGCGGCAGATGTTGCCGCTCATGAATTCGCAGATGTCCTCTTCCGAATCCGCTCGGCCCTCTGCCAGCAGCGACACCGCCGACATGATCTGCCCCGGGGTGCAGTAGCCGCACTGGAAGGCGTCGTGCCGGGCGAAGGCCGTCTGCACAGGGTGCGGCTTCCCTCCCTCGGACAGGGATTCGATGGTGGTGACCTCGCGATCCTCGCACTGGGCGGCGAGCATCAGGCACGACACCACGCGTTTGCCGTCGACCAGCACCGTGCAGGCGCCGCAGGCGCCTTGGTCGCACCCCTTCTTCGCCCCGGTCAGGCCGAGGTGGTCGCGCAAGGCGTCCAGCAGGGTGACACGGGCGTCGCATTCCATGCGGTGCGCGACACCATTGACGTTGAGGGTGATATCCACGTGTGGTACATCGGTCGATGCTTCGGCGTTCGGGTGCGCCAGGCTTTCAGCATTGTTCATATGCGCCTCGATTCGAGGTCCTCCGGGCGTCGGCTCCTTCCTGGAAGCCAGAAAGCCTGGCGTCCAGTCTGCCTCGACAACTATGACCAGCTCAGACGCCGGTTGTAACCCGGATGCGGCACGGGTGGAGTCCCTGGCGTGCCATCTGCCCAGCCCCTGAGCAGGGCACACGCGGTTGAAGGCAAAGACTCGTCGGCGCGATCCCCGGTCTGGCCGCTTGGCAGGACGACTACGCCCCGACTCGATCGAACCCCGGCCGCCGGTGCACCTCCGAGGCGCCTCAGGCCCACCGTGCGGGGTCGTCCCCCCTTGCCCGGCGCATAGGCGTTCGACGGGGGGCGGATCGCTGTCAACTGACCCTGGGCTGGTGCCGCCAGGCCAACTCTGCGACGGTCCACGGGTGGGCGCGATTCGGGCGATGAACACAGTGGTCTGCATCAACTGCCCTTGAAGATCCGCCTCAGGCCTGTTCTAGCTGCTGCCGCCATGGGAGGAGCGTTGGAGTTGCCTGCGTGAGGTGACGCCGAGCTTGCCGAAGATTTTCCCCAGATGCCACTCGACGGTGCGGGGGCTGATGAAGAGCTGGGTTGCAATTTCAGGGTTCGTGCGGCCCTCACGGACGAGCCGGACGATCTGGGCCTCCTGCGCGGTGAGTTCACTGGCGATCTTGGCGGTGCGCCTGCTGACGTTCACCCCGATGGCCACCAGTTCGCGAGCGGCCCGCTCGGCGAAGGCCTCCATCCCCATCGCGGTGAAGAGTTCATGGGCAGTGCGCAACTGTTCACGGGCGGCCTGACGACGCCGACCGCGACGCAGCCACTCTCCATAGAGGAGGTGGGCACGGGCCAGCTCCCCGCGGACGGGGGTACAGGAGAGCCGATCGATCGCCTCGCGGTAATGGCCTTCGGCTGCCGCGGCCACACTCACGAGAGCTCGTGAACGCGCCTCGATGCCCATCGCCCAGTCGGTGCCGCTCGGGCTGGTCAGCTCGATCATCCTCTGGAGGATCTCAGCGGCGTGCCCGAGCGCTCCGCTACGGGCAGCCGCCTCGATGCCCTCCACAAGCGTCCAGGTGTGCAGACCGATCTCCGTCGGGTGATGGGGATCGAGGGCCTGATCCGCCGCCGCCAGCGCGTCCTTGTACCGGCCGAGGCTGTTCCAGAGCAGCGTCATCGCCCATCTACGGCCGACTGCCACGTTGCCCTCACCCCGGCGGGTCGCCTCCGCGACGGTGGCCCTGGCCAGGTCGGTGCATGCGGATTCGTGCCCCTGCCAGGCGGTGACCAGCAAGGCGCCGTAGGACGGAGTCGGGATCCCGACCGCTTCGGAGACCGTCCTCACCTCCTCCGCCAGCGAGGCCGCTGCGCTCAATTCGCCGGCGAGCACCTGGGCGGCGATACGCATTGTCAAGGCGAGTGGGAGCGTGGTGACCTGACCGGACTCCCTGGCCAGCTTGAGGTATCGGGCGGATAGCACATCCCAGCTCCTGTGGTCCCATAGGTAGACGGCGGTCACACCGGCCATCCACAGCCAGCGCAACCCCTCCTCCTCGGAGATGTCCGAGCCGCAAAACGCATTCACCGCCGGCTTCAGCATCGGCACACCGGCAGCAGGGCCGTCGAGGAGCCGCGCCACCGTCCCGTCGAGGAGGAGATCGACCGGACGGGCATGGAGCGCCGCTGACGGCGCCAATCGTGCGGCCTCAGCCGCTTCGAGCTGGCCGACGCCGCCGGCCAGCGAGCCGGTGAACATGGCCGCGCTGATCGCCTCCAAATACGTTTCACGCGCGCGGGCCATGTCATACGACTCGAACTGGCGGGCGGCCTTGAGCAGTAGCCCGGGGGCATCGCTGCCCCGTTCGATGGTGTATGCGATCTGGGCGCGCAACAGGTCTGCCTCACCTCGCTGGAACTGATCGAGCGGGCCCGCCTCAGCGATGGACAACAACCGCAGGGCGGCATCAGGGGATCCGACCTGGTGGCTCGCCTGCGCCGCGGCCAGTGCGCGCTGTCTGCGGCGGGCGGGATCGAGTGTCAGCTCTACCGACCGTGCCATGAACGCCGCTGCCGCCGCCAGGCCTCCGCGACCCCGGGCTCGGTCGGCCGAACGCTCCAGCATCACCGCGACCCGCTCGTCAGCGCCGGAAGCGCCGTGCGCCGCGTGCCACGCGTGACGGTCGGGGTCGACCTCCGGATCGGTGACTTCGGCAAGCGCGTGGTGGGCGCCCCGGCGATCGGCAGACGACGCCGTCCAGTAGACGCCCGAGCGGACCAGCGGGTGGTGGAACCGTACCCTGTCGCTGATCTGAACCAGCCCGGCCGCGATGGCGGGCGCCGCCGCGTCGACGCCGATCCCCAGTTGCTCGGCCGCCCTCCACAGCAAGATCGGATCGCCACTCGGCTCTGCCGCCGCGGCCAGCAGAAGCCGCCGGGTCTCCAGCGGCAGCAGCGCGATCCGCTCCGCGTAGATCTGCCAGAGCCGGCCAGTGATCGCTCGTGCGTCCGGCATGCCGAAACCGCCCGCGAACGCCACTGGTGTCGATCCCTTTGGCAGTTCGAGCAGCGCCAGCGGGTTGCCCCGCGCCTCGGCGATGATCCGGTCGAGCACTTGTTCGTCCCACGAACCTGGCAGCACGGAGTGCAGCAGCGCCCGCGCGTCGGCATCGGGCAGGCCCTCGACCAGCAATTCCGGCAGACCGGTCGGCTCCAAAGAACCGTCCGACCACTCGTCCGGCGTTCGGGCCGCGAAGATGATCGCCACCGATTCTGCTTGCAGGCGGCGTGCGGCGAACGCCAAAGCCTGCATGGAGGCCCGATCGAGCCATTGCACGTCATCCACCAGGCAGAGCAACGGGCGCTCCCGGGCAGCCTCGCCCAGCAGGCCGAGGGCGGCCAGCGCGACCAGGAAGCCGTCAGGCGCAGGCCCGGAGCCCAGTCCGAGAGCCGCCTGCAACGCATCACGCTGAAGATCCGGGAGATAGGGCAGGCGGTCCGACATCGGCGCGCACAACTGATGCAGCCCAGCGAAGGCTAGCTCCATCTCAGACTGGACGCCCGTGATACGCGATACGTGAAACCCTCGCGCCTTCTCGGCCAGGTGTTCCAGAAGCGCGGTCTTACCCACACCCGCCTCACCGCGCACCACCAGTGCCCGGCTCAGACCGGCTCGGACGGCCTCCAGCAGCCGGTCAAGCTGCTCACATTCACTGCCCCGCCCCTGCAACAACTGAGAGCACCGCCCAGTCGGTCATGCACGGATATATGTCCCTATACATTATGAAACTTTCAGTGTGGCCGATAGGGCGGTCCAGGATGTACGACCGCTGCCCGGCTCGCCGCTCGCGACATCGCCGACGGCCGACCCGCCCGCCTGGCCGCCTGTGCGACGACCTGCACCGGCGCCTGGCCGCGGGCTTCACCGCGCCGCATCCCCAAGGAAGTCCACTTCACCGCCGTTGATCTGGCTGTACACCTGGCTGTCCGTCGCTGACATGTTCGCAACGTGGAAGACCAGCTCAGGCTGCAAATGCGATCACCGCTGGTTGGTAAAGGTCCGCCTGCCTCTGCGATCCGGTTTGCGGGAGCGCCCGCCCTTGGCCGCCTTTTTCTGCTTGATTTCGACGTTGACCTGTCCACTGTTGTGCTGCGACTGCTTCGTGGTGGACGCATTGTGTTGGTGCTGGTCGGACCTGCCTTTTCCGGTGTCCCGTCCGGGAACGAGGCTTCCTTGCTGCCTGCCGGCCACGCCGGGGGTCACGCCGATGGCCACGCCGAGGGGACTGTCGCCGACGGCGACGGTGTTGATGACACTATTGGCGGCGGTGCCGATCACCGACACGTTGTCCGATCCCCCGTTGGCCACGTAGACGCGGGCGCCATCCCGTGAGATCGCCACTCCGACGGGACTCAGGCCCACCGGGATGGTGGCGATGAGGGGGTTGCCGCTGGGCGGGACGGCGGTGCTGATCACCGACACGTTGCTGTCGGAGGCATTGGTCACGTAGGCGCGGGTGCCGTCGGTGCTGATCACCACTCGCACGGGATCAACGCCCGCCGGCATGGTGGCGATGACGGTGTTGGTGGTGGGGGTGTTGGGGACGATGTTGACCACCGACATGGTCCCAGACAGGAAATTCACCACGTAGAGACGGGTGCCATCGGGAGAGGTGTCCACCCCGACGGGATTCAAGCCCACCGTGATGATGCCGATGACCATGTTGGTGGTGGTGTTGATCACCGATACATCGGTGGAGAATTGCCAGGCATTGGCCACGTAGGCACGGGTGCCATCCGGACTGACCGTCACCCCGACAGGGAAGGTGCCGACCGGGATGGTGGCGATGACGGTGTTGGTGGCAGTTTCGATCACGGACACTGTATTCGACGACGCGTTGGTCACGTAGACGCGTTCGCCGCTGGGCGAGACCGCCACCCCGAAGGGGAGGTCCTCCACGGGAATGGTGTCGATGACGGTGTTGGTGGCGGTGTCGATCACCGACACGTCATCCGAATCACCGTTGGTCACGTAGGCGCGGGTGCCGTCGGGGGAGACCGCGACCTCCTGGGGGTTCCTTCCCACGGTGATGGTGGCGACGACGGTGTTCGTGGTGGTACGGATCACCGACACGGTGTTCGACAACGAGTTGGTCACATAGGCGAACTCCTGGGGCGGTGCGAGGGCGGCTGCAGGGGCGGGGCTCGCCATCAGCGCCGCCAACCAGATGGCTATGGCCACCCGTGTCACTGATGCCCGGATATGGGATAGCCGTCCGCGGCCATAGCGTCGACCCGGCAGTCTCGAAGGACGACTCCCGGTCACGCTTCTCGGTCGAAGCCGCAGCATTGGAACCTCCATATCGAGATCAGATGGTCCCGTTCTACATATGCATGACATTTCGCCGCGAGGTGCGGCGCGCGGGCTTGCCTCTTCAGGATGATGAATTGGTGCCGCTCTGAATTGACGGCCCGACCGGAGTGGTTCACGGTTTTTGTCTGAGATGCCCTTCTTTGGGATATTTGCATCGCAAATCGGCGCAGATGTAACAACTATCTGCGCCGTCGGCGAGCATTGCGCAATACATTTGGTAAAGTTCTTTGCGTGGATCTTTACATGTATCCACGGAGGGTGTTTTAATTAAGTTGTCCGCAACGTTCCGATCCAAATAATTGAACCGACTCCGGGTCATTCAAAGGTGCGGGCATCGATCGGCCGAGAACCGCCTGGGCGTTACGGCGACAGTGTCGGCCCATGAGGCGGCGAATGCGCTCTGCGGTCCTGATCAGGCCGCATTGATGGTCGGCGGGCCCCACATCACTGCCGGGGGTGAGCCAGAAAATCTTCACATCATCGCGCGATTTCCTATCCACCTCGAACCTAGGCTCCGCGACCAGGAAAGGTTATCGGGTGTCCATCCCGTGACCATGGGGCGCGCTGATAAACCTCCGTCATGGCGGAGCTTGGCAGTCGGCCCTGGCGGGTCTTCATCGACTCCCGCTCGGGGCGCAATTAAGCGCGCTAAATCAGGGCGCCCCAGAAATTCACTGCGCGTATCGGCGTTGCCTGCTGCGTGACTCGACGAAATTCACGCGCGACGGCGTGCAGGTCCCCTCCCCGTCCCGGCGACTCGAGTTCGCCATGCCCACCTGAAGGAGGACCTCTCATATCCCACCTTTCATAGAACCGTCCATGCGTTAGAGAGAAAGAGCAGTGACATGGCACCAGTCATCACGTCGATCAGCGTCGCACCGCAGAACACCAACCAGGGCAGCTACGGCCAGACTCTCACCGTCAACGGCACCGGTCTCGGCACCACGGTGACCGCCACCATCAGGGTCGGAGCCAAGGGCGTCACCCCTACCACGAACACCGGCACGGTCGCCACGTGCCCGCTTCCCTCCGGGTGCGGGCCGGTCGGCATCAGCGTCTTCGTCAGCGGTTCCGGCGGCGGCACGAGCAACTCGCTGCCGCTGTACTACATCGGGTCCCCGTTCGTCGCGGACGTCACGCCGTTCGAAGCTTCGGCCACCGCGCCCTCCGCTGTCACGATCTCCGGCGAGGGCCTGCTGACGACGAACCAGGTCCAGTTCGCGGGCGTAACAGCGACCCTCACACCCCCCACCGGCGACACCCAAGTCACGGCGACCCCCGCGGCGATAGCCGAACTCGATGCCCCGCCATGGTTCCAGCTCAGGAGCGTCTCGGTGCGTACGGCAGGCGGCACGTACACCGTCCCCAATGCCGTGGCACTCTACGACACTCCCGTGATCACAGATCTTGAACCGGACACCGGCCCGGCCGGCACCGAGGTCGTCATTACGGGCACCGGATTCGTCGGCTCGGACGTCGGCGTCACCTTCGGCGGCGTCGACGCCGACATCACCCTCATCTCCGACACGCAAATCCTGGCCATCGCCCCCACGGGTCCCGTCGCCGGTGCCCAGGATGTCATCGTCAGTACACCAGGCGGGGACAGCGTCGCCGCCACCTTCACCTACGTCTGAGCCTCGGCAAGGACATCCAACCGTCGGGGCAACGCGATCAGGCGCTGCCCCCGGCGGTCATCAACGCTCAACCGCCCGCCGCGGTCGCATGCCGATCCCGAGTCGTCAGCACCAGTACGCCGATACGGCGGCACGAGCGGGAGAGGTTCGGACCGGCCGACCGCCACGCTCTGGACGCGCGGCCAGCAGAGAGGACCTGACCACCATGGCCCCTGTCGTCAACAGCGTGACTCCCAATCAGGGCTCTTCCGCGGGTGGCACCAGCGTCACCATCGCCGGAAGCGGGTTCGCCGGGTCCTCCGCCGCAAGATTCGGCGGAGTGCTGGCCGCCGGCTTCGTACTGGTCTCCAACACCAAGATCACCGCTATCTCCCCGCCAGGTACGGGCACGGTCAATGTGACGGTGACCGGCTCGTCCGGCAGCAGCACCCAGATCGTGCCCTTCACCTACGTGAACGCACCGGCCCCGATCATTGCCGCTCTGGCGCCGAACACGAGTCAGCAAGCAGGCGGAACCAACGTCACGATCACGGGCAGCGGATTCACCGGCGCGACTCAGGTACGGTTCGGGGCGCTGACGGCCGCCTT
Source organism: Nonomuraea sp. H19 (assembly GCF_052068215.1). Taxonomy (NCBI): domain Bacteria; kingdom Bacillati; phylum Actinomycetota; class Actinomycetes; order Streptosporangiales; family Streptosporangiaceae; genus Nonomuraea; species Nonomuraea sp. H19. The sequence goes on from NZ_JBQHCV010000017.1 coordinate 35,680, forward strand.
CAACGTGATCTCCGGCAGTCAGCTCACCGCCACGGTCCCGGCCGCCGGCGCTGGCCCCGTTCTCGTCACGGTCACCACCCCGGCAGGCACCAGCAATCCGGCGCCCTTCTGCTATCTCGCCGCAACCATGCCTGTCGTCACGGACATCAATCCCAGCGCAGGCCCTCTCTCTGGAGGCAACATCGCCACAATCATCGGATCCGGATTCACCGGCGCGACTCAGGTACAGTTCGGGGCGCTGACGGCCGCCTTCAACGTGATCTCCGGAGGCGAGGTGACCGCCACGGTGCCGGCCGGTTCCGGCACTGTCCCGATCACCGTGATCACGCCGGGCGGCTCGAGTGCGGGCGACGTTTTCTACAGCTACGTCGCCGCCCCGGCGATCGTGAGCCTGAACCCGGGTGAGGGACCGTCTTTCGGCGGCAACTCCGTCACCATCGTGGGGACCGGCTTCACCCACGTCACAGACGTGTTCTTCGGCGCTTCGCGCGCTCCGTTCTCCATCGTTTCCGACACCCAGATCGTGGCCACCCCGCCCGCGGGGTCTGGGACGGTCATGGTCACGATCGCGTCAGCCGGCGGCTCCAGCTCTCCCGGCGCTCCCTACACCTACCTGTAATCACCGGGCCGCCGCCGAACGGCTGCTGAGCTGCGCGGAGATCTCGCCGCCGAGCACCGGGATCGCGGGCCGCGTGCGCGTTGACGGACAGGAGCGGATTGTTCTCGGCGGTCATGCAGAGGGGTGGCCGCTGCGGCGTACTCCAGGATGCCGCAGCCTGGGCCGCCAGGGTGCCGGAGGAGCCCGGTACGGTCCTCCGGCCGGCCCTGTGTGCCGGGGTCACTGCCCCTTGAGGTAGGCGTCGGCTTGCTTGGCCAGCTCGGCCTGCACCTTGGCGAGCCCGGCGCGGTCGAGCGCCTTCTTCAGCTTGTCCAGCCCCTGGTCGGTGTCGACCGCGCCGATGAACAGCGGGTTGGCGAACTGCGTCATGGCCGCGGTGACCTGGGTGTTCTCCCGCTTCACCGGCTCCGGGTCGGGGACGAAGCTGGCGTACGGGTCGATGGTGAAGTTGTCGGCGCTCTGTGCCCAGTCGAACCAGGTCGTCTCGGACTCGGTCATGTCCTTGATCCGGCGCTCCAGCTTGGCCCGCCAGGAGAGTGCGAAGCCCGGGAAGGTGTACGTGGACAGCATCTCGTACTTGTCGTCCCCGATGGGGTTCCAGTCCTTGCCCTGGATGCCGTAGGTGATGAGGTCGTGGTTGTCCTTGATCGACAGCCAGTCCTCCAACTGCATGGCCTTCTCGTTGCTCTGCCCCTTGGCGTTGAGCACGACGAAGTTGTCGGACTGGAAGGTCTGGTACGGCTTGGCGTCCTTGCCGCCCTTGAGCGGCATCACGCTGGCGATCATCGCGCCGGGGACGTTCTTGGTCAGTTCGGGCAGACCCTGCGAGGTAAGGCCGTCGGTCATGGCCCAGCCCGTGGCGAAGCGGCCCGACTTGAACTGGGAATCGAGTGCCTTGGAGTCCAGGGTGAGCGCGTTCTTGTTGATCAGCCCATCCTGGTAGTACTTGCGGACCAGGCGGAGGGCGTCGATCATGCCCGGTGCCTCCCAGAACGGCACGGGGTTGGAGGAGCCGGTCTGCTTGCCGTCGGCGGCGAGGACAAAGGGGAACGAATCGCCGGTGAAGGAGACGATGCTCATGTGGGGGTTCTCCCACATGTAGGGGTTGAGCCAGCCGACCGGGTTCCAGGCGACCAGGAGCTTGGGCATGCGGGAGCTGACCCCGATCGGGGTGATGCCCTTGTCCTTCTGCTTGACGTCGTACCAGAACTTCTCCAGTCCGGCGAAGTCGGTGATGTCGCTCATGCCGTACTTTTCGGCCAAGTCCTGGCGGATGGAGAAGTGGTGGAAGCGGGCGACCGAGTTGATCTGCGGCAGGCCGTACAGCTTGCCGCTCCACTTGTTCAGTTCGAGGATCTTGGGGTCGATGGCGGCGGTCAGGTTGGGGTACTTGCCGCTGGCCAGCAGGCTGCTCAGTTCGACGATCGAGCCGCTGGCGGCCAGCTGGGTCATGTTGAGCCAGCGGGCCTGCAGCGCGGTGTCGAAGTTCTCCCCTGCGGTGAACTTCAGCAGCGCCTGCTGACCGTAGTTCGCCCACGGGATGAACTGCGGCTTGATGGTGAAGCCCAGCTCCGCCTGGAGCTTCTTGTTGACCTCGGCCAGGACGCCGTCCCAGCCGACCGGCACGTCGCCGGGGAGCAGCAGGCTGAGCGTGAGCGCCTTGCCGGGCGCGCTGCTCTGGCCGCCGGACGGCTGCTGGGAGGAGGTGCTGGAGCAGCCGGCACTGGCGAAGAGCGCTGCGAGAGAGAGGCCGCCGCCGGCGCTAAGCAGGCCGCGCCGAGACAGGTTCAGATCAGACACGGTGTCTCCTTGGTGGGGGGAGGAGCTGGAGTCAGCCCTTGGTGGCGCCAAGGGTGATGCCTTTGACGAAGTAGCGCTGGGCGAAGGGGTAGGCCAGCAGGATCGGGCCGATGGTGACGACCGTGAGGGCCAGCCGGAGCTGGTAGACCGGAGTCGCCTGCTCGGCGAGCTGCGGCAGCATCTGCGTGAACGAGATGTTGGAAATCAGGTTCTGCAGGACGAGGGGGAGCGGGAACTTGTGGACGTCGTCGATGAAGAGCAACGCCGTGAACCACTCGTTCCAGTAGTGCACGGCGTAGAACAGGCCCACGACCGCGAGGATCGGCTTGGACAGCGGCAGCGCGATCTGGAAGAAGATCCGCAGCTCACCCGCACCGTCCATCTTGGCCGACTCGAAGATCGACTCGGGGAGCTGCCGGAACGAGCTCACCTGGATGAAGACCAGGAAGGGGGCGACCAGCAGCGGCAGGATCACCGCGAAGTAGCTGTTCTGCAGGTTGAGGTACTGCGTGACCAGCAGATACAGCGGTACGAGCCCTCCGGTGAACAGCATCGGCAGGTACGCGAAGATGGTCAGGGGCTTGCTGATGTACGGCAGGCGCCTGGCGATGACCCAGCTCACCCCCGAGGTCACCGCCAAGGACAGGACGGTGCCGACCACGGTGATGAAGACGCTGGCGATGTAGGCGTCGAGCACCGCGGGGCCCGTGAAGACCATCGCGTACGCGGTGAGGTCGAAAGCCGAGGGGAAGAAGCTGTAACCGGTCATCGCCAGCTCCGACTCCGCGGTCAAGGACCCGGAGATGATCAGCCAGAACGGGATGGCGCAGGCCAGCACGGCGAACGCGACGCCGACGATGCTGACGATCGTGAAGGGCTCCAGCTTTGTGCGGTTCATAGGACGCTGGTCTCCTTCGCGTACTTGCGCTGGATCATGACGGCGATCACCACGAGGATGAACCCGACCACCGACTGGAAGAGGCCCACCGCCGCGGTGGTGCCGAAGTCGCCGAGCTGGCGCAGGGCCCGGAACACGTACGTGTCGATGACGTCCGTCGTGTCGAAGAGCGTGCCGTTGTCTCCGACGATCGCGTAGATGGTGCCGAAGTCGCCGTAGAAGATGCGGCCGACGCCCAGCACCGCCAGGACTCCCGCGGTGGGCCGCAGCAGCGGAAGGGTGATCCGCCAGGCCATCTGCGCCCGCGACGCGCCGTCGATCATCCCCGCCTCGTAGACCTCCTCGGGGATGCCGGTGATCGCGGCGAGGAAGATGACGCTCATGTACCCGCCGAGCTGCCAGATCTTCACCAGGGTGAGGATCCACGGCCACGGTCCCGGCTCGGTGTACCAGTCCACCGTGGGCAGGGAGAACACGTTCAGCATGTCGTTGACGGCCCCGCCGCCGCCCGACGCGCCCGCGAGGAAGACCTGCAACATGATGCTGATCACCACGGGCGACACGAAATACGGGAAGAAGACCACGGACTGGGAGATCCGCTTGAAGAACTTGCCGCGGATCTCGTTCAGCATGATGGCCAAGGCGATGCCGGCGGCGAGGGTCGAGGCCAGGAACAACACATTGAGGAAAAGCGTGTTGAACAGGATCCGCGCCGCGTCTCCGGACTCCAGGAAGTACCTGAAGTTCTCCAGTCCGTTCCAGGGGCTGGCGAAGATGCCCTGGGAGACGTCGAAGGCCTTGAACGCGACGACCAGGCCGGCCATCGGCAGGTAGTTGAAGATCACAAAATAGATGACGGCAGGGAGCGCGAGCAGCATGGCCGCCAGGCTCACGCGTGACGCCCTGCCCCGGGGACGGCGCCTGTTTCCGCGTGGCTCCGGCAGCGGTCTTCCTTGAGCTTCCTGTTTGGTCTGTACCGTGCTCATCGCCCGGGCCGCTCTCTCACCAGGCTGGGTCGGCGGGATCGTGTGCCGTCCATGACATTCCTCCAGATAGGGACACACCTGTAGTTGTGTGCGTTAGCTTCCGCCGCGATGACTGGCGGAGCCGCCCGAGATAGAAACCGGTCGCTGGGAACGCTACGACCGCATGGCGCAGTCCACAAGGTTGCGTTACGGAGACGTTACATTCAGGCGTCGTTTGATCTATCTGCCTGCTTGAACGCCGGTCATGCAGCCGTCGAAAGTCACCGTTGACCCATCGAGGCATCCGCTTCTACGGTAGAAACCGGTCTCTACGAATGGAAGGCTTCTCCTGTGTCCACCCGCCCGAAGGCGCTGTTCGCCATGCTCGAGGAACATCTCGCGTTGCTCTTCCCCGAGCCCCTGCTACGGCGTCTGGACTCGCTCGCGGACATCGACGTGACGCTGGTCGCCGAGCGGTTCGACGATCCTCGCCTGGCTCTCGCCGAGGTCGAGGTCCTGATCACCGGCTGGGGGTGCCCGCCGCTGGACGAGGCGCTGCTGGCCGCCGCCCCGAGACTGCGGGCGGTGCTGCACGCGGCGGGCTCGGTGAAGAGCCTGGTGTCCCCTGCTTGCTGGGAGCGCGGCCTGCTGGTCTCCTCGGCGGCCGACGCCAACGCGGTGCCCGTGGCCGAATACACCGTCGGCGCGATCCTGCTGGCCGGCAAGGGCATCTTCACCCTGGGCGAGCGCTACCGGCGCGAGCGCGCCTTCACCCTCGCCGAAGTCCACCCCTTGGTCGGCAACAACGGCAGGCGGGTGGGCATCGTCGGCGCCTCGCGGATCGGCCGCAAGGTGATCGACCTGCTCGCGCCCTATGATCTGGATCTGTGCCTGTCCGACCCCTACACCAGCGTCGAGGGGATACGGCAGACGTCCCTTGAAGAGCTGCTGAGCAGCAGCGACATCGTGAGCCTGCACGCCCCGGCCACGCCGGAGACCACGCACATGCTGAACCGCGAGCGGCTGGCGCTGATGCCGGACGGCGCGGTGCTGATCAACACGGCCAGGGGCAGCCTGGTGGATACCGACGCGCTGGTGGCCGAGTTGAAGTCGGGGCGGCTGTCGGCGATCCTCGACGTCACCGAGCCCGAGCCGCTGCCGCCGCACTCGCCCCTGTTCGATCTGCCCAACGTCTTCCTCACCCCGCACATCGCCGGTTCGCAGGGCAACGAGTTGTCCCGGATGGGTGCTGCCGTTGTGGACGAGCTCGAACTGCTGGCCGCCGGGTCGCCGCTGGCGCACCAGGTGACATACGACGACCTGGAACGGGTGGCCTGATGAAAGGTACGCCTTGTCGCCCAAAGTGACCATCGAGGAGGGCGACCGTGTCACCATCCGCGACGTCGCCGCCAGAGCCGGGGTGTCGGCCTCCACGGTCTCCCGAGTGATCAAGGGCGACTACCCGGTGGCACAGGCCACCCGCACCCGCGTGCTGCGCGCCATGCGCGAGCTCGACTACGTGCTCAACGTGCACGCCCGCGCCCTCTCGGGAGCGAGCACCAAGATGGTGGCCTTCATTCTCGACGACGTCACCGGACCCTCCTTCGCGTACGTCGCCAAGGGCGTGGAGCAGCAGGCCACGGCGGAGGGGCGGCTGTGCATGGTGTGCACCACCCACGGTGACCCCTCGCGTGAGCTGGCGGTCGTGGAGGCCATGCGGGAGCAGCGCGCCGACGCGGTGATCCTGGTCGGCGGCGGCTCGGCCGACGACGCCTACCGCGAGCGCATGACGCACTTCGCGCACGCCCTGGACAAGGCCGGCTCCCGGCTGGTGCTGTGCGGGCGGCCGCCGCTGGGCGACGACGTGCCGACCACGGTGGTCGATTACGACAACGAAGCCGGCGCCTACGCCATGACGAACCACCTGCTCACCCGGGGGCACCGCAGGATCGCCTACCTCGGTGCCGCCACGGCCGAGGACCAGAGCACCACCAAGATCGACCGGGTACGCGGCTTCCGCCGCGCGCACGCCGACTACGGCGTCGAATGCGACCCCGGCCTCATCCTGCCCAGCGACTTCTCCCGGAGCTACGGGTACGAGGCCGCCAAGCGACTGCTGGCCACGGGGGCCGAGTTCACCGCGATCTTCGCCGGGACGGACATGGTCGCGGTCGGCGTGTTCGCGGCGCTGCGCGAGGCCGGGGTCCGGGTGCCGGAGGACGTCTCGGTCGCGGGCTACGACGACATCCCGCTTGCCGCCGACCTGATCCCGGGGCTGACCACCGTGCACGTTCCCACCGAGGAGCTGGGCCGGACCGCGGTACGGCTGGCGCTCGACCGGAGCCGGCTCCAGCACGTGACGCTCGGCACCCACCTCGTCATCCGCGGCTCGGTCGGACCGCCTCTTCAGGGAAGCTCCCGTAGGCGCCCATAGCCGCCGTGAGAATCTGTGCCATGCCCCTTACCAATGAATGGCTGGCCGGTCCCACTCCCACCAAGCGACTGGACAGAGCGACCCTGGAAGAGCGCATCCTCAATCTCCTGTCGTCGCAGAACATGTGCGTTCTGGCGACATCTGGTGCTGACGGTCCACTGGCCACCCCGGTGCGCTACTTCCATCTCGACTTCGCGCTGATGTTCACGGCGGTCGCCACGTCCCCCAAGATGCGGAACATCGCGGCGGATCCCCGGGTTTCGGCCGGCGTGTTCGCTCCGCTGGTCGGCCAGGCGAGCAGCCGAGGTGCCCAGGTCTTCGGGCGGGCTCGGGTGCTGCAGGCCGAGGACCCGGAGTTCGGGCACTACTGGCCCGCGTTCAGGTGGCAGTCCGACCATGTGGAGCGTGCCCGCTCTCTCGACGAGCCGCCGTCGGGGCCGCTGGTCGTGGTCGAGGCCGACCGGATCGTCTACACCGAGCACTGGCTGCGGCGGACCGGGCACGCGCCTCGTCAGATCTGGAAGCGGGTGGACCCACGGCTACGCGCGTGAGGCGTGTGCCGCCGTTCTGGAATGGGGGTTTGCCGACGTTCCGGGCACCGAGCGGATCGTCGCCATTCCGTTCTGTTCGGCTCCTTCGGGCATTGGGCATGGTGAAGGTCGACGAGTTCGTTCGGTTCGACGCGCCCCAGGTGATGTACGCGGCGCATCGCTGAGCCCGACGCCGAGGCGCGCCGCACGGCCACGGGGGAGGATGCCGCATGCCACGCCGAGTCAAGGTCGAGGGCGACATGTACCACGGACGCGTGCCCGAGGGCGCGACCTACGTCGGCAGGGCGGCGCCGGGGCTGAAGGCGAGTCCGTACAACAGCCCGCACAGCATAGGGCGGAAGGGATGCCGGGCTTGCGGCGGCCGGCTCCATGACCGGCACGAGGTCATGGAGCTCTACCGCGCCCATCTGCGCGAGCATCCCGAGCTGGTCGAGCAGGCCCGCCGCGAGCTCGCCGGCCAGGACCTCGCGTGCTGGTGCCGGCCCGATCAGGAGTGCCACGCCGACGTGCTGCTCGCCGTCGTGGGCGGTCAGGAACCGTGAGCGCGGGTTCTTTTCGTGACGGACGATCACGCTACTGTGTCTCCTCCCCACGGAAGGACGCGGCATGACGCTGGACGCAGAGCGACGGTTCGTCGCGCCCGAGGAGCTGAACGACCTGGTGCGCGAGGTCTTCGGCACGGAACGGGGCCTCGTCGGGGTGGAGCGGCTGAGGGGCGGCACCAAGAAGGGCGTGTATCGGCTCTCCCTTGACGATGGGCTCGGCGCTGTTCTCTACGTGTGGGGCCAGGATGAGGACTTCTGGCCTGCCGGATCGCATGGAGAGGCAGAGGATCCGTTCGGGCATGCCTCTGGGCTCGATCTGTTCGAGGCCGCCCATGCTCACCTGAGCTCTCTCGGCGTGCGCGTGCCGCGCGTCCATTTCGCCGATCGGAGCGGGACCCACTATCCGGCCGATATCGCGATGGTTCAGGATGTGCGCGGGGGGACCCTCGAGGCGCTGCTCCGCGACGATCCGGCACGGGGTGAGCGGGTGATGGATCGGCTGGCGGTCGCTCTGGAGGCGATGAGCCGGCGTCGCAGGCGGCATCTCGGGAAGGTGGCGTCCGAGGGTGTCCAAGGGCGGTCGGCGGTCGAGGTCGTGCTCGGGCGGGCGCTGAAGGATCTCGCCGAGGCGGCGGAGCGGGTCGCGAGCATCGGCGAGGTTCGTGACGGTTTCGAGCGAGCACTGAAGGAGATGGCCGCCGTCGTGGAGCCCCGCGACGATCACGGGCTCATTCATGGCGAGCTGGGCCCCGATCACGTGCTCGTCGACGAAGAGGATGAGCCGGTGCTCATCGATATCGAAGGGACGATGTTCTTCGATGTCGAGTGGGAGCATGTCTTCCTGTGGATCAGATTCCGCGAGCGCTACGGGAGGCTCCGCGTCGAGGGGCTCGACGAGCGGCGGATGAGGCTTTATCGGCTCGCTCAGCACCTGTCGCTCGTCGCCGGGCCGTTGCGGCTGCTGGACGGGGACTTTCCCCATCGGGAGACGATGCTGGCGATCGCGAAGGGACACACGGAAGAAGCCCTCGGCTTTCTCCGAGACTATCGATGAGTTTTCCGCTTGATGAAGTCAGCCAACGCCCGCTCGTACCCGCTCCTGTCCACGTTCCATGAGCCCACGTGGCCGCCGCCGGACGTGCGTACGAGCGTCACCAGGTCGGGTCTGAGCTGCGCGAAGCGCAGTGAGGGGCCGGTCGGCACGCTGGCGTCGTCATCGTCGGCGAACAGCAGGATCGGCTGCTTGAACTCCGCGGCGTGCCGCACGTGATCCACGTCCTCGAGCGAGATCCCCGTGCGGCGCTCGACCACGAACTTGCCGACCGAGGCCAGCCACAGCGGCACGCCCCGCTGCTGCGCGCCCAGGTCGATCGGGGCGTTCCAGTCCATGACCGGGCTGTCCAGGATCAGGCCCTTGATCGGCTCGCCGGGTAACTCGCGGGCCGCCATCGCGGCGATGCCGCCGCCCATCGAGAAGCCGTACAGCACCACTCCGGTCGCCCCCTGGCCACGGGCGTAGGAGATCGCCGCGGCGACCTCCCGCCATTCCGTGGCGCCGAGGTGGAACTTGCCGTCCGCGCCGGGCGGCGCGCCCTTGTCGTTGCGGTAGCTGATCGCCAGCACCGGCATCCCCGCTTCGGCCAGGACCGGCAGGAAGCGCAGGACCTCGGACGCGTTCGCGTTGCGGCCGTGTACGGCGATCACCCAGGTCTTGGAGGAGCCCGGGATCAGCCAGGCGGGGAAATCGCCCAATTCGCTCCGGATCGACACCGTCGAGTACGGCAGGCCGAGCGCCGCGCGCGGGTCCTCGTGGCCCCAGATCCACCGGTCGAAGTACGCGCGGACGCCGGGTGCGAGCGTGCCCCGACGCACCCGCGTCACCTCCCGCACCACCGTGTCGCCCGAGGCCGAGACCACGGGTCCGAGCGTGGCGTTGCCGTCGCGCCAGGTCAGCCCGTAGAGACCCGGGGCGGCCGTGTCGCTCCCGCCCTTCAGCGTGACCCGGGCGCCGTCATAGGCCACCACCTCCAGCGGGTACGAGCCCTCGTGCGAGGGGTCGATGACCAGGCCGGAGTAGTACCAGCCGGCGCCGCCCACCCCGGCCACGGCTAAAACCAGGACGACTGCCGCGATCCACGCCATCACCCGCTTCATGTGGCGAAAAATACACTCCTCATAGACGCCGCGGGCGTTAAGTGATTAGATCACTTGATATGTCCGAGGTAACGCGGCCCACGCTGTCCGACGCTCTGACCGAGCGCATGCTGGAGCTCATCCGTACGGGCGGGCACCGGCCCGGCGACAGGCTGCCCTCGACCAGGGAGCTCTCCCAGCGCTTCGCCGTCACCACCCCGACGCTGCGCGAGGCGCTGCGCAGGCTGGAAGCCACCGGCGCCATCGAGATGCGGCACGGCTCAGGCATCTACGTCGGCGCCGACATCGAGCGGCTCGTCCTGCCCAACCCCAACATGCGCGAGATCCACGCCGCTCAGCTCCTGGAGCTTCTCGATGCCCGGATCGTGATCGAGCCGCCGCTGGCCGCGATGGCCGCCGAGCGCGCGGGCCGCGCGGAACTCGCCGCGCTCCAGCAGGTGCTCGACGAGGCCGGCAAGCACCTGCGCGGCGAGGACGCCGAGCTGCACGACGCGAACATGACCTTCCACCGGGCGACCGCGCGGATGGCCGGCAACAGCGTGCTGGACGAGGTCGTCGACTCGCTGCTCACCGTCCACGGACCCGAGCAGCGGGAGATCCTGCAGATCTTCGACGACCGGCGCCGCGACTACGAGGAGCACCTGGCGATCCTGCAGGCCATCGAAGCACGTGACGCGGCGCAGGCCGAGGAGCGCATGCGAGTCCACCTGGTGGACGTGAAGACGGTTATAGAGCACAGGTTGCCATCCCCCCGATAAGAACCAAGGAGGCCGGCCCATGTACCGGTCACGTGTTGCCATGCTCGGCGTGGCGGCGCTCGTCCTGACCGCCTGCGGCGGCAACAGCGCCGAGACACCGCAGAAGAAGACCGAACTGACGCTGTACAACGACAAGGGCGCCTGGACGAAGTATTTCGACGAGATGGGCGCGCTGTCGAAGCAGCGGATCGGCCTGGGCATGAAGCCGACGGGATACACGGACTCGGCGCAGTACCAGGCGTTCATCAAGGCGTCGTTCCGCACGAACGTCAAGCCCGACCTGTTCACCTGGCAGACCGGGGGGATGTTAGCGGAGATCGTCAAGCAGAAGCAGGTGGCCGACACCACGGCCGTCTGGCAGGAGGCGATCAAGGCCGGCGACCTGTCGCAGGATCTGGCGCCCTACTACACGATCGGCGGCAAGCAGTACTGCGTGCCGATGAACGTCGCGTACTGGGGGATGTTCTACAACAAGAAGATCTTCGACAAGTACGCCCTGAAACCCCCCGCGACCTGGGACGAGCTCATAGCCGCGGCCGAGACGCTGAAGAAGAACGGGGTGAAGGCCTTCTACCACACCAGCGTGCTGTTCTCCTTCGTCTGGTTCGAGCAGCTCATGGCCGGCACCGACCCCGACCTGTACGACCGCCTGTCCACCGGCAAGGCGAAGTACACCGACCCCGGCGTGGTCCAGGTGATGGAGAAGTGGAAGCAGCTCATCGACGCCGGATATTTCATCAACCCAGGTGACAAAACCGACCCCGGTGACGTGCTGAAGAACGGCAAGGCCGCGATGGTCTCCTTCGGCACCTGGTTCAGCACCAGCATGACTCAGCGCAGTTTGAAGGCGGGCACGGACTACGACTTCTTCGTCATCCCCAACGTCAACGCCTCGCTCCCCAAGACGTCGATGATCTTCGAGAGCGGCCCGCTGTGCTCGCTCGCCAAGGCCGCCGACCCCGACGCCAGCATGAAATACCTCAAGTGGTGGACCACCGCGGAGGCCCAGGAAAAATGGGCCACGACCAGGGGGGACGTCAGCGCCAACCCCAAGGTGACGATCAAGGACGAGGTGCTCGGCACGGTCACCAAGGACGCGGGCGGCGGTAAATACCGGCTGGTCAACCGCTACTTCGAGGCCACGCCGCCGCCGATCCTGACCGCCGCGCTGGACGGCTTCAGCAAGTTCGTCACCGAGCCGGGGTCGTACAAGGAGGTCCTGGACACCATCCAGCAGGCCGCCGACGAGTACTGGAGCACGCATCAGTGAGCGGCACATGGCGACCGAGCCCGCCCCACGGAGTGAGGCCATGACCGCGAGGGAGTGCCGCCGTCTGGCGACCGAGCCGCCGAACGGAGTGAGGCCATGAGCAGGAGTGCCCCTATGCTCGGCCGGTTCCGGCACGGGTACGTGGCGCCCGCGGCCATCCTGGTCGCGGTGCTGCTCTACGCGCCGTTCCTGTGGACCGTCTATCTGAGCTTCACGCGCTACGACGGCCTGGAGCCGCCGGCCTGGATCGGCTTCGCCAACTTCGTCAAGCTCTTCGACGATCCCGCGCTGCTCACCTCGACCCGCAACACGCTGATCTGGGTGGCCGGCACCATGGTGCTGCCGGTCGGCCTCGGCCTGCTGGTCGCCGTCCTGTCCTACGACATCAAGGGCGGCGTGTGGTATCGCCTGCCGTTCATGCTGCCGTACGCGCTCAGCGGCGCGGGACTGGCCATGGTGTGGAGCCCGATCCTGTCGCACGACGGGATCGCCAACCTGCTGCTCGGCGTGGACACCGCGTTCCTGCAGGAGGCGCCGCAGAACACGCTGGCCATGCTGCTGGTGTGGACGTGGCAGCAGCTCGGGGTGAACACGCTGCTGTTCGTGGTCGGGCTGCAGTCCATCCCCAAGGAGCCGATCGAGGCGGCGCGGCTGGACGGGGCGACGGGCTGGCGGCTGTTCAGGCACGTGATCTGGCCGCTGATGAGGCCGCTGACGGCCGTGGTGGTCGGGCTCGCGCTGGTGGCGAGCCTCAAGACGTTCGACATCGTGTGGGTGCTGACGCAGGGCGGGCCTGGACGCAACTCCGAGACGCTGGCGGCCACCATGTACAAGGAGACGTTCGTGGCCAGCGAGTACGGGTACGGCTCGGCAGTGGCGGTGATGCTGACCGTGGTCACGGGCCTGGCGTCGTACCTCTATCTCAGGAGGCAGGTGACTGCGGCGTGATCCGCCGGACCGTGCTGATCGTGCTCGGGCTGATCTGGCTCGGGCCCACCTACCTGCTGCTCGTCAACGCCGCGCGGCCGGCGGCATCGTACGACCCGGCCCGCGCGTGGGTGCCGTCCGGCGACTTCGCGCTGTTCGAGAACTTCGTCCGCGCCGTCGACGGCGCCAACCTGTCGGGAAGCCTGGCCAGCTCAGCCCTCTACAGCATCGTCTCCCCGCTGCTCGGCGTGATCATCGGGGCGCTGGCCGGGTACACGATCGTGGTGCTGCGGCTGCGGCACGGCTTCTGGTGGTTCCTGCTGATCTTCGGTGGCACCGTCTTCCCCTCGCAGATGATGCTCGTGCCACTGTTCGTCAGCTACAGCGACGCCGGCCTGTACGACACCCGCCTCGGCCTGATCCTCATCTACACGGCGATCAACGTGCCGCTGGCCGGGTTCGTGCTGCGCAACTTCTACTCCGGCGTGGCGTTCTCGATCTTCGAGGCCGCCCGCATGGACGGCGCGTCCACGTGGCGCATCTTCTGGCGCATCTACCTGCCGATGTCGCTCAGCGCGCTGACGGCCGTGTTCATCCTGGAGTTCACCTTCATCTGGAACGACCTCGTCTTCGGCCTGACCCTGTCGCAGACCGAGGACGTGCGGCCGGTGATGACCGCCATCGCCGGGCTCATGACCGACGTGTACGCCGGCACCCCGGTGCCCGTCGGACTGGCGGCGGCCCTCGTGGTGTCGCTGCCGACGATCGTGCTGTTCCTCGCCACCCAGCGCCTCTTCGCCCGAGGCCTGTCTCTAGGGAGTGTGTGATGACGAGCCGGTTGCTCCAGCGGAGCCTGGGGAGCCCCGACTACGACGGGATCAGGCAGGCGCTGCGCGACGACACCTCGACGCCCGTCATAAGCGTGCGCGGGCTGGAGGTGCGGGCCGCGGTGCTCCCGTTGTTCACCCACGACGGCCGCCAGGCGATCAGGGTGTCGAGCACCGAGCCGTTGACGCACGTGCTGGTTGACGTGGACAGTGCGTCAGGCCGCGACGTGACGCTGCTCGTGCCGGAGGTGGACGCGCCGCGCGTGCTGACGCTGGAGTGCCGCGACGACGCGGGGGTGGTGGGCACCGCGCGGATCACGGTGACCCCGCAGCGCAAGTGGAGCGTGTTCGTCGTGCACCACTCGCACCTGGACATCGGCTACACCGACCCGCAGGGCACCGTGCTCCGCCACCACCTGGACTATCTCGACGCGGCGGTGCGGCTGGCCGAGGAGACCGCGTCGTGGCCGGACGACGCCAAGTTCCGGTGGACGGTCGAGTCGTCGATGCCCGCGTTGAAGTGGCTGGACGCACGGCCGGCGGAGCTGGTCGAGTCCTTCGCGCAAAGGGCCCGTGAGGGCGTCATCGAGGTGACCGCGCTGCCGTTCCAGCTGCACACGGAGGCGTGCTCGACCGAGGAGCTGCACCGGCAGCTCCGCTTCACCGCCCAGCTCCAGGACAGGTACGGCTTCGCCACCAAGTCCGCCATGCACACCGACGTGCCGGGCGCGGTCGTCGGGCTGGTGGACGCGCTCACCCAGGCAGGCGTGCGCTACCTGGCGGCGGCGCACAACTGGGCCGGGCGGTCCGTGCCCTATCTGCATGGCGGCGACAAGCTGACCAGGCCGTTCCGGTGGCGGGCGCCGAGCGGGAACGAGATCATCGTGTGGTTCACCGACACGCCGCACGGGATGGCGTACATGGAGGGCAACACGGTCGGGCTGACCGACTCCTACGAGCTGGCCGACGACCTGCTGCCGCGCTACCTGTCGGCGCTGGCCACGCGCGGTTACCCGTACGGGCCCGGGACCTTCGGGTGGCAGGGGCCGGACGCGCCGCGGGAGCCGTACGAGCTGGACGTGCTGCATCTGCGGGTGCAGGGCGCGCACGCCGACAACGCGGGGCCGTCGATCGTGCCCGCGTCGATCGCGCGCACGTGGAACGAGAACTGGGCCTACCCGCGCCTGCGCTCGGCGGTCAACAGCGACTTCTTCGAGCACGTCGAGGAGCGCTATCTCGACCGGCTGGCGGTGCACGAGGGCGACTGGACCGACTGGTGGGCCGACGGGCTCGGCTCGGGCGCGCGCCCGCTCGGCTACGTACGCCGGGCGCAGTCGGCGCTGCGGGTCGCCGAGACCCTGCACGCGATCGCCGGCGCGGACGCCACCGAGCAGATCGACGAAGCCTACGACAAGGTCGCGCTGTTCAACGAGCACACCTGGGGTGCGGCCAACCCGTGGGAGGACTCCGAGGAGGCCGGTGACTCCGGCGGCCTGCAGTGGACCCGTAAGTCCTCCGGGGCCTACCAAGCCCAGGACGACGCGGCCGACCTGTTGCACGCGGCCGTGCGCAGGTTCGCCGCGGCCCTTTCCGAGACGGGCAGCGAGGGCGGCGCGCTGGCCTCGTTCGCCGTGTTCAACCCCGCGACCCGGGCGCGGACCGACATCGTGCGTGCGTTCCTGCCGCGCGACGTGGTGGGCGTGGACGTGCCGATCGCCCTGGTGGACGCGCGGACCGGGGAGACGCTCGCGCACCACGAGGAGTTCGTGGACCCGGTGGACTGGCCGACGCGGCCGATCGGCCGGCACGTCCACGTGGTCGTGCCGGACGTCCCCGGGTTCGGCTACGCGCGCCTGGACGTCGTACCCGGCGTGAGCCAGGCCCCCGAGCCGGTCGAGCTGGACCACGGCGCAGTGATCGAGAACGAGTTCTACCGCGTCGCCTACGACGTGCGCGAGGGCTACATCAGCTCGATCTTCGACAAGAAGGCGGGCCGCGAGCTGGTCAACGCCGACGCCGCCGCGGGCTTCGGCCAGTACGTGTACGACCAGTACGCCACCGCCCCACATTTCAACCATTTGTCGGGGCACGTCGGGGCGCATGACCGTACCCTCCTCGGCGACCGGGCCATCGGCCGGCACGCCACCATCACCCAGAGCCGGCGCACCGCAGTGGGCGAGAAGCTGGTCGTCGAGCTGCACGGCAAGGGCGTGGACTGGATCCGCACCACGATCGAGCTGCACTACGGCGTGCCCCGGCTGGACCTGACCTACCAGCTCGCCAAGCAGGGCACCCCGGCCAAGGAGGCGGTGTTCCTGGCCTTCCCGTTCGCCGCGGGCCAGGCCACGGCCTGGGAGCTGACCGGCGGCGTCGGCGGCCCCGACGTGCCCCGGGTGCCGGGCTCGGCTGAATACATGCTGCCGATCAGGCACTGGATCGCCTTCGAGGATCCCGAGCTGACCATCGCCTGGGCCACGCTGGAGGCCCCGCTGGTGCAGCTCGGCACCATCCACATGCCGTACGCGCCGTTCCCGCCGACGCTCGACCACGAGGACGGCACGGTCTACTCGTGGGCCCTCAACAACATCTGGGACACCAACTTCCCGGCCCAGCAGCAGGGCGAGACCACCTTCCGGTACGCGGTCACCTCGACCGCGGCCGGCGTCGGTGGCAGGCGGCTCGGCGCGGCGGCCGCCTCCGGCCTGACCGAGCCGTTCGTCGGCGCGCTGATCACTGACAGCCCCGCCGCCACCGAGACGTACGCCACCGTCGACCACCCCGACGTGCTGATCACCTCGATCGGGCAGGAGGGCGCCGAGCGGGTGGTGCGGCTGCAGTCCCTGGCCGCCGAACCGGTCGAGGTGACGGTGGGCATGCCGGGGCTGCGCGCCGCGCGCGGGCTCGACGTTGTGGATGAGACGGTCAAGGTACGGCTGCCCGCCTGCGGGGTGGCCGCCGTTTGGGGGACGTGCTCGTGAAGATCGTTGATATCAGGGCCACGACGGTCGCCGTGCCCCTGGAGGCGCCGCTGCGACACAGCAACGGCGCCCACTGGGGCCGGTTCGTGCGCACGATCGTCGAGGTCGAGGCCGACAACGGGCTGGTCGGCCTGGGAGAGATGGGAGGCGGGGGCGAGAGCGCCGAGGCGGCGTTCCGCGCGCTGGTGCCGTACCTGAAGGACCACGATCCCTTCCAGCTCGAGGCGCTACGCTTCAAGATCGCCAATCCCACGGCCTCGCTCTACAACAACAGGACCCAGCTCCTCGCGGCCATCGAGTTCGCCTGCATCGACCTCATCGGCCAGCATCTCGGGGTGCCCGCCTGCGACCTGCTCGGCGGGCGGGTCAGGGACGCCGTGCCGTTCGCTTCGTACCTGTTCTTCCGGTACGCCGCCGACGGTTACGGCGAGATCCGCACGCCCGAGCAGCTCGTCGAGCAGACCGCGCAGCTCAAGGCGGCGCACGGGTTCACCGTGCACAAGCTCAAGGGCGGCGTGTTCCCGCCCGACTACGAGTTGGCGTGTTACCGCGCGCTGGCGGAGGCGTTCCCCGAGGACCGGCTCAGGTACGACCCGAACGCCGTGCTGTCGGTGGCCGAGGGGCTGCGCTTCGGCCGGGCCATCGAGGGGCTGAACAACGACTACCTGGAGGACCCGGTCTGGGGACTCGAAGGGCTCAGGGCCGTGCGCGAGCAGGTCAGTGTGCCCCTCGCCACGAACACCGTGGTCGTCAACTTCGAGCAGCTCGCCTCGAACGTGCTGCGCAGGGCCGCGGACGTGGTGCTGCTCGACACGACGTTCTGGGGCGGCATCAGGCCGTGCGTGAAGGCGGCGGGGGTGTGCGAGACCTTCCAGCTCGGGGTGGCCGTGCACTCGTCGGGGGAGTTGGGGATCCAGCTCGCGACCATGCTGCATCTGGGCGCCGTGCTGCCGAACCTCACCTACTCCGCCGACGCGCACTACCACCAGCTACGTGACGACGTGATCGAGGGCGGCAAGCTCCCCTACAGCGGCGGCGCCATCGCCGTGCCGTCCGGGCCGGGGCTGGGGGTACGGCTGGACAAGGAGCGGGTCGCCCGCTATGCCGAGCTTTATCGGGAAATAGGCGGCTATCCGTATGACCGCGACCCCGGCCGGCCCGGCTGGTACGCCACCGTCCCGAACGAGCGATTCGCCGACCCCTCCGTGTCGTTGGATGTCAGCCCATAGAGCCCCGGCCGGGTGCGCCAGTCAGCGGGCCTGGCCGCCTTCGTGCGCGGCGAGCAGGCCTGACGCGTGCTTGACTCGCTGCTCCCGGTTGGCGCGGAGTGCGGCGAAGCGGTCGGGGTTGTCGCGGATGACCGCCTGCTGCAGGTCCACGTCGGCCCCGTACCAGGCGAGCACCAGGCCCGACGACCACTTGCACTGCGTGTCCGCGGTCGCGATCCGCTTCTCCTCCTCGCTCACGGCCGGCTTGTCCAGGTCCCAGCGGCTGTCGGCGATGGCCGCCTCTGGAGCGGGGTAGGAGTGCCCCGCCTGGCTCATGCAGGCCTGCCAGCGCTTGACCGCCGCCGTCACGGACGGATGCTTGGCGGCCTGCTCCAGCGTGAGCGAGTCCTGCTCGGCCAGCCACTGCCAGTCCGCCTTCCGCGCGCCCTTCTCCAGGGTGCGCGTCGCCTGGTCCAGGCAGCCCTTGTCGGTGGCGTACAGGTGGTGGCGGGCGGGCTCGGGGAGCTCGGCCGCCCAGGAGCCGGTCGTGTCGGGAGAGGGCGGGCGGGCGAGGTGGTAGCCGTAGCGCCGGGCCGCCTCGATGTCCACGACGCCGTAGCGGCGGGAGTTGCCGGGGTCCACCGCGGCGATCGCGGCCGGGTCCTCCGCGGGCGGCTCGACCGGGATGCCATGCTTGCGCATGCACTGCTTGACCAGGTGGTTGTGGGCGTTGCCCACGATGGCCCGCTGCTTGGGAGTGGTCTTGTAGGCGTCGAAGGGCAGCACCAGGTGGGACACCGAGGTGATGTCCGGCTGCTCCACCGGCCTGGGCTCGTCGGTGGCGCAGGCTGCCAGGGACAGCAGCAGCGCGCCTGCGAGAAGCCCGCGACAGCCGGTTTCCGGCGGCCAAGCCCGGAAACCGGCACTCCCGTTCTTACTCAGCGGCACCAGATGTCGAGCGCGCTGGCGCGGTCGTTGCCGATGGCGTTGTTCGACAGGTAACCGTCGTTCGAGTTGTTCGCGAACGTGCTGTGGGCGCCCGTGTAGCCCGGGTGCTGCCAGAGGGTGGCGCTGCAGCCGATCCGGTTCCTGACCGAGCTGATCCCGTTGTTCATGGTCTGCCAGGAATTGCTGAAGTCCCAGTTCAGCCAGTTGTTGTCGGCCAGGTTGGAGTCGTCGGCGATGAAGTCGCGCCAGTGGTCGGCCTGTCCGCGGTTGTAGTCGAAGCCGGCGTACAGGCAGACGCGACCGCCGTAGCAGGTCGAGCGGGGGCTGGCCACCGCGGCGGCGGCGGGGACGACCGCGGTGAACATCGCGGCCGCGGCGACGAAGCCGACGGCCTTTTTGGATAGCCTCACAGGTCTCTCCTCGATCGGTGAGTCATTTCGACCTCGTAACGTGGCGTGCTCGATCACATGCGAATCGTGATGACTCGACTGCGCGGCTGCGCGCCGGAGTGCGGTCGCGGGCCCAGCACGCCGCCCTCACTCGTATCAGGGACGTGACCTGTGAATTCGTCGCATTGACGCAACTGTTGCCGGCTTTGGCGAGCCACCGGGAGAATTTGTGGGCTGGCTCTACCTATTCAAGAAGTGCTTGTCGACTTATTCGGGAAGTGCGGCCGGGTTCTGCGCCAGCAGGCCGCCGTCCACGCGGTGCTCGGCCCCGGTGATGAACGACGAGCGCGGCCCCGCCAGGAACGCCACCAGCTCCGCCACCTCCTCAGGCCGCCCCACCCGGCCCAGCGGGTGGGAGCGGCCCCACTGCCGGATCTGCTCCTCCTGTGACAGGTCGCCCTTCCACAGGTCCGCCGCCCAGCGCAGCATCGGCGTGTCCACCGACCCCGGGCACACCACGTTCACCCTGATGCCGTCGGAGGCGTGGTCCAGCGCCATGGCCCTGGTCAGGCCGTTGAGCGCGGCCTTGCTCGCCGTGTAGGCGGCCACCTGGGCCTGCGAGGAGAACGCCTGCACCGATGACATGATCACGATCGAGCCGCCGCCGCGGGCCCTGAGCCTGGGGACGGCCGCCTTGCAGGCGAGGTAGACGCCTTTGAGGTTGATGTCCAGCACCTCGTCCCAGACCTCCTCCGGCGTGTCCTCGACGGTGCCGTAGCGCTGCACGCCGGCGCAGGTCACGACGATGTCGAGGCCGCCGAACCGGGCCACGGCCAGGTCCACCAGGTCGCGCATCTCGCCGGCCCGGCGCACGTCGGCGATCCTGCCGACGACGTGCTCGGTATCGAGTTCGGCGGCCTTGTCCACCCCGCAGAACACCACGGACGCGCCGCCGTCGGCCAAGCGGTCGACCACCGCCCGCCCGATGCCCATCGACCCGCCCGTGACCAGCGCCACCTTGCCGCCGAACTCACTCACGCCAACACCTCCGCGCGCATCCTCAGCACCTTCGTCTCGTACGGGTCCAGGATGAGGGCCGTCCCGTTGGCCACGGCGGCGGCCAGGCCGTCGGTCGGCATGCTGGAGAACGGCTCGAGCCCGAGCGTGTACGCCCGTCCCCACCAGGGGTAACCGGTGGACCCGCCCAGCTCCTGCCACATCCACAGGTACGGCAGGAGAGCCGCATCCCACTCCACCCGCATACCGATATCCCCCGAAATCTCATACCAACCCTCGGTGAAGCCGGTCAGATAGACGATGTCGCTCGGCGACCCCGGCTCCTGAACCACGCTCAGATCGGTCGTGCCGCCCTGATCGGCGGGCACGTTCGGCCACTCCCACGGCCCGCCGGCCTGGACCCTGCGCCCGGCCGGATTGATCGCGCTCTCGTGCGGGATCACGGTGACGCCCTGCGGCAGCCTGATGCCGGCTCCCGGGCGCAGGAACGGCCGCCCGTACACGATGTGCTGGCCCCACATGGCGGGCAACCGGACGGGGGAGTCGTTGGTCGCCCGCCCCTCGATCTCCAGCGCCGCCGTACCCGACCTGAGCCTGAAGACCTTCTCCATCCGGTACGGCAGCCGCCGGGTGCGCACGCGGAGCCGTACCGCGACTTCGTGCTCTTCGTCGGCCAGCACCTCGCACTCCCACGGCAACCCGGACACCTCGCCGTGCTGCGCCAGCCGCGCGCCCTGATACTCGCTGGGCGCGCCGCCGTTGGGGAAGATCTCCTGCCAGCCGCCCTCGTAGTGGTCGATGAACTGGGCGACGTCGTCGGCCGCACCCTGGAGATGGTCGTGCGGGTTGCGCAGGCCCTGCGGGGAGAGCCAGACGAAGTCCGTGTCGGTGGGCTTGTGCAGAAATTCCACCACGTCGCCGCCTTTGTCCGGCACGACGGTCACGCGCAGCCGCTCGTTCTCCAGCACGACCGCCCGCAGCCCGTCGATCGTGACGTGCCGCAGGCGGGCCGCCCAGTTACGCCTCACTTGAAGGTCACGTCCAGGAATCTCGGCCGGTAGATGGACACGTCGCGGTAGTGGTCGGTGTTGACGAAGCTGTTGACGTTGTACGACACCACGAGCCCGTTTCCGGCGACCTCGGGATGCGCGTGGGCGTTGTAGGTGAAGATGTTCCCCTTGGTCTCGGGGGTCGTGTAGACATGCTGCTTGCCGGTGAACGGGCCGAACGGGGAGCACGAGGAGTAGGCCACGATGTTCGGGCTCAGCACCTCGGTCGTGTCATGCGTGATCAGGACATATCCGGACCCGACCCGGCTGACGCTGTACTCGTTCGCGACGCCGCTCATGATCTG
This sequence comes from Nonomuraea sp. H19, assembly GCF_052068215.1. Classification (NCBI taxonomy): domain Bacteria; kingdom Bacillati; phylum Actinomycetota; class Actinomycetes; order Streptosporangiales; family Streptosporangiaceae; genus Nonomuraea; species Nonomuraea sp. H19. Next base: position 57,322 of record NZ_JBQHCV010000017.1, read on the forward strand.
CGCCGAGTCGGCCTCGTTCGGCGACCACGTGCCGTCGCTCTTGAGGAACTCCCAACTGCCCAGCAGGCTCTGGCCCTTGACCCGGGCGATGTGCATGTACTTGGGCGAGCCGTGGTCCTCGACGCCGTAGATGTAGGTGTAGCCGCCGTCCTTGAGGGTCGCGGAGGCCCAGGCCACGCCGTGCGCGGACGGCAGGTCGTGCACGCTGATCGGCTGGTTGAGCCGGCCCGGCGCGAACCTGGCCACCACGTTCCGGTGCCAGCGCCAGTCCCACATACCGGAGCCGTACCGCTCGTACTCCTGGTAGGTGACCTCCACGATCCCGCCGGCCAGCGTCGCGTCGCCGGCCCAGTACCAGTGGTTCTTGTCGCGCGGCGGCATCACGGCGGCGGGCTTCGCGGCGGTGCCGCCGTAGATCGTGGACAGCTTGCCGTCGCGCTCGACGGCGAAGGTGTTGTTCAGGAAGGTGGTCGTGCCGCCCTCCTCGACCACGGGCGGGCGCGAGCCGTCGGAGTTGACCCGGCCGAGGAAGGTGTCGGAGAACACCCACAGTTCCTTCCCGCTCGGCAGCTTGAGCGAGTAGGTGCCGTCGGCGCCCGTCCAGTCGTCTAAGCGGCTGTTGTCGTTTCCGTAGTTCGTGAACAGGCTGGTCAGGCGGGCGTTCGTGGTCGTGCCCCGGACGGTCGGGGCACAGGCGGAGACGGTCGCGGCGGGTTGCTGTTGCTGTTGCTGTGCGGCGCTCGGCACCGGTTTGGGCGGGGCGGCCCAGGCGTGCTGCGGCACGGCCGTGAGACCGATCAACGCGATGGCCAGGGGGGCGAGGGCAGAGCGGAATCGCGTCATCACTGGCTTCCTAAGGGGGAGGGGCGTGATTCCCTACAGTTCTAGTCATCAGATCACTTACTGTCTAGGGCCTCCGAACCATAGCCTCACAGTCTTCTCGATCAATCGGTGGGCGCTGTACGACCCACGGCACCGGAACGCGGCCGGGCGGCAGGGGCTGAATATCCGGATGCGCTGTTGCCCCGGCCTGGATAGCCTGCCGGGATGGGCCACGTCGAAGTAGGACATTTGACATACGTGCTGCCCGACGGGCGGCCCCTGCTCAACGACGTTTCCTTCCGGATCGGTGAAGGCGTCAAGGCGGCGCTCGTCGGGCCCAACGGCGCGGGCAAGACCACGCTCATGCGGCTGATCGCCGGCGACCTCCAGCCGGTCGACGGCAGCGTGGCGAGCTCGGGCGGGCTGGGCGTCATGCGGCAGTTCATCGGCAGCGTGCGGGACGGCAGCAACGTCCGCGACCTGCTGCTGGGCGTCGCGCCGCCGGCCGTGCGGCAGGCGGCCGAGCGGCTCGACGCGGCCGAGCTGGTGATGATGGAGCGCGACGACGAGAAGACGCAGATGCGCTACGCGCAGGCCATCAGCGACTACACCGACGCCGGCGGCTACGACATCGAGGTGCTGTGGGACACGTGTACGGTGGCCGCGCTCGGCGTGCCGTACGAAAGAGTGAAATATCGGGACGTGTCCACGCTGTCGGGCGGCGAGCAGAAACGGCTCGTCCTCGAGGCGCTGCTCCGTGGCCCCGACCAGACCCTGCTGCTCGACGAGCCGGACAACTACCTCGACGTGCCCGGCAAGGAGTGGCTGGAGCAGCAGCTCAGGGAGACGCCCAAGACCGTGCTGCTGGTCAGCCACGACCGCCAGCTGCTGGCCAACGCCGCCGACCGGATCGTCACCGTCGAGTCCGGCAACATCTGGATCCACGGCGGCGGGTTCGCCACCTACGCCGAGGCGCGCAAGGCCCGCAACGAGCGGCTGGACGAGCTGCGCAGGCGCTGGGACGAGGAGCACGCCAAGCTCAAGGCCCTGGTCAACATGCTCAAGAACAAAGCCAGATACAACGACGGCATGGCCGCCGCCTACCACGCCGCCCAGACGCGGCTGCGCAAGTTCGAGGAGGCGGGCCCGCCGGAGGTGGCCCCGAGCGAGCAGAACATCAAGATGCGCCTCAAAGGCGGGCGCACCGGCAAGCGCGCGGTGATCTGCGAGCGGCTGGAGCTCACCGGCCTCATGCAGCCGTTCGACCTGGAGATCTGGTACGCCGAGCGGGTCGCGGTGCTCGGCTCCAACGGCTCGGGCAAGTCCCACTTCCTGCGCCTGCTGGCGGGGGAGCCGGTCAACCACCAGGGCGTGGCCAGGCTGGGCGCCCGCGTGGTGCCGGGTCACTTCGCCCAGACCCACGCCAGGCCTGAGCTGATCGGCCGCACGCCGGTCGAGATCGTCATGACCGAGCACGCCAGGCTCAAGAACGAGGCCATGAAGACGCTGGCCCGCTACGAGCTGGCGGGCCGGGTGGCCGAGCAGCGGTTCGAGACGCTGTCCGGCGGACAGCAGGCGCGGCTGCAGATCCTGCTGCTCGAGCTGTCCGGAGCCACGCTGCTGCTGCTCGACGAGCCGACCGACAACCTGGACCTGGCCAGCGCCGAAGCGCTCCAGGCGGGCCTGGACGCGTTCGACGGGACCGTCATGGCGGTCACCCACGACCGCTGGTTCGCCGCCGACTTCGACCGTTTCCTGATCTTCGGTTCCGACGGCGCGGTCTACGAGTCGCCCGAGCCGGTTTGGGACGAGGCGCGGGTGGTCCGGGCCCGTTAAGGGGCTTGATCGTTAAAGAGTTGGTACGGCTGGCGCGTGTCACCTGCCAGCCGTGCGCATGCACGGGTTATCACGGCAAAGTGATCCCGCGCAGCCGAACCGTCAGCCTGCTCGCACTCTGGGCGATCTGCCTCGCAGGGTGTGCGAGCGAGGACAAGCCAGGACAGCAAGAGCCCAAGCCCCTCGCTCTGCAAGAACAGGTCTCGAACACCGTCAAGTCCGCGGACGGGTACGCCGTCACCTGGGCCGGCGTGCTCAGAAACGCCAATCCGTGGCACTTCGGCGAGCACGTGGTGGCCACGATCGTGGGCCACGACGCCAAGGGCACCGAGGTGGTCCGGCTGGACCAGCCGCTCGACGCCGTACCGCCGGGCGGGTCGCTGGCCTTCACCGGTCAGGCCAGCGCCGTGGAGAAACCCGCCAAGGTGACGATCCAGTACCGTCCCGCACAATGGCGGCGCGCCTCCCGAATCCCGTCCGCTTACCAGCGGTTTCCCATCTCACGCACCCAGACGTTGCCTCAGAAAGATGGCTCGTACCTTATTACGGGATATGTAGGAAATCCCTATAAGTTGGCGGCCGGCAGCCTCGTCGTCAACGCGATGCTGCGCGACAAGGCGGGCAAACTACTCGGCGGCGGCAGCACGTTCGTGGACGATGTGAAGGCGGGCAGTCCGCCCAGGTTCATTCTCACCGTGTCGGGACTGCCGGACGGCGCGAAGGTCGCCAAGACCGATATCACGGCCAGGACCTGGGGTTCCACCGGTCGTCCTTACGAGGATCTGGCGCTCGCCGGCGCCGTCCCCGTACACACGGTCAAGCCGACGACCGAGCCGTTCGCGGAGGACCGCAGCACGCAGATCGTGTCAGAACTGAAGCCGTAATTCATCACTAAAGCCGAAAAATCTGCCCGTAGGGCATTACTCGTACGAAATCAATAAGGGGTCTCCCGGCAAGCGATGCCATCGGCGCCGAATCGGTAGAACTTTTAGTTACCAATCGATTACATTCGGCACATGAATGACCGCGTCCTGGTCGAAGCACTCCGCGCCCGCGATCCCGGCGCCCCCGCCGCGCTCTACGACGCGTACGCGGAGGGCGTCTACCGCTACTGCTGGTCCCTCCTCCTCAGCGCCGACAGCGCCCAGGTGGCGCTGCGCGACACGCTGCTCGCCGCCGAGGCGCACGCGGACGCGCTGACCGCACCCGACAGGCTCCGCACCTGGCTGTACGCGCTGGCCCGCGCCGAATGCCTGCGCCGCAGGGCCGCCGCGCCGCCGGGCGCCGCCGAGGCGCTCGCGGAGGCACCACCGCTGGACGACCCCGCCGACGCCGACCTGCGGGTCATGGCCTGGAACGCGGTCCACAGTCTGCCCGCGGCCGACCGCGAGATCCTGGAGCTCTCGGTCCGGCACGGGTTGCCCGACGCCGAGCTGGCCCAGGTGCTCGCCATCCCGGTACGCGAGGTCGAACTGGCCCAGGAAGCGGCCCGCGACCACCTGCGCGACGCGATCACCGCCGAGATCCTCGCCAGGAAGGGCCCGTACGACTGCCCGCGCCGGGCCGCCATCCTGACCGGCTTCTCCGGCGAGCTGACCCGGATCATGCGCGAGGACCTGGTCCTGCACCTCCCGGAGTGCGAGATCTGCGCGCCGCATCGCACCCGCCAGGTCTCCGCCACCAAGGTCTTCGCGCTGCTGCCGAGCCCGCCGCCGCAGGGCACGCTCCGGGTCAGGGTGCTGAGCTGCTTCAGCGACCCCGAGCTGCTGCCCTATCGGCGCTACGTCGCCAGGCGTACGGGCCTGCTGGGGGCCGGGGGGTTTCCCGTTCCCGCGGAAAAGAACCCTCGGAAGTGGCCTCAGGCTCTGGCGAGCGCGCTGGCGGCGGTCGCGGCCGTGGTGGCGATAGCGGTGATCTTCGACCAGTTGGGCGGCGAGGTCGGCGGCGTGCCGGGCGGGGCGACGGCCGCGTTCCCCGCGACAGGAGAGCCGCACATCGAGCTGCCCTGGCAGGACGATCCCCGCGCTACGCCGCGGACCGCGGAGCCCAGCCTGGACAGCACGGGGACGCACCCCATGGGCGTGGCGACCGCGCCCTCCGCCGTACCGGCCGGCATGTCCGTGCGGCCCACGCTCCAGAGCGGCCCGCCGTCCGGGATTCCGGTTCCGACCCGGCCACCGCGGCAGCCCTCGTCCGGCGCCCCACCGGAGCAGCCCTCGCTCGTCGCCCCGCCGGATCCGCGACCCTGGCGGCCGCCCGGCCGGCCGCCAGGGAAGCCGCGCCCCGGCACCCCGACCCCATGCCCCACGCCGACGCCCACTCCGACCGCGACCCCGACGCGGACCCAGACCCCAACGCAGACGCAGACTGCCACGCCGACCGGCTCGCCGCCGGCGACGACCACTCCCACTGCCACCGGGGAGCCCACGGCGACGCCGACGAAGGACACGCCCAGCTAGTCGCGGTACGTAACCGAACTGTCGGGAACCCTGTGCATAGAGTGACCATGTGTTCTCTGGGAGACCTATGCTCGCGTTCCCGGCAGGAGTGCTGGTGAGCTGCCTGCTCGTCGCCCTGTGCCCGCCGGTCCAGTCCGACCGCGGCCCCTCGCCGCGCGAGGTGAAAAAGGCGCGGGAGACCGTCCGCGACCGGTCCAAGGAGCTGGCGGTGACGCGAGCGAGGCTGGCCACTGCGCAGTCGCGGCTGGACCGGCTCGCGGCCCAGGTAGAGCGCCTGGTGGAGGCGTACAACGGCGCAATGGTGGTGCTGCGGCAGGCCGAGCAGGCCCATGAGCAGGCCAGACTGCGTCTCGCGGCGGCCGACGCCGAGGTCGAGCGGACCCGGCAGGGCGTCGCGCTGCTGGCAGCGCAGATGTACGGCGGGATGGGGACGCTGGAGCCGGTCGTCGGCCTGATCGTGGACCAGGGCGGCACCGAGGGCCGGCTGCACCGGGCAGGCATACTCGGGCAGCTGAGCGGCGAGCGGTCCGCCACGCTCGCCAGGATGCGCGATGCCCAAGAGGTGGCCACCATCCTGCGGATCCAGGCCGCGAACGCCTACGCCGCCCGGCAGGCCGCCGCCGGACGCGCCCAGCAGGCCAAGATCGCCGCTGAGGCGGCCGTGGCCGGGCAGCGGCGGACGACGAAGGCGTTGCGAGTCCGCGCGCAGACCATGCAGCGGCGGGTGGAAGCCGCCCGCAGCCGTGCCGAGCTGCTGGCCAGGAGGCGGGCCGCGGCCAGGTCACGGGCCAGGCTGGTCGCCGGCGGCGCCACGACGGGCGACGTGGCCGCCAACTGGGCGCTCACCCAGCTCGGCAAGCCGTACGTGTGGGCCGCTGACGGCCCAGAGACCTACGACTGCTCAGGGCTGACGATGCGGGCCTGGGAGCGGGGCGGCGTCCGGCTCGACCACTGGACGGGCACCCAGTGGACGGCGGGCCCCCACGTGCCGCTGGACCAGCTGCGCCGCGGTGACCTGCTGTTCTTCGCCTACAACACCGCCGACCCCGCGACGATCCACCACGTCGGGATCTACGTGGGCCGCGGCCAGATGGTGCACGCGCCGCAGACCGGCGACGTGGTGCGGGTGGCCTCGATCTACCGCGGGGACCTGGTGGGCGCCACCAGGCCCCGCTGAAGGATCAGTGCTGGTGATGCCCCGCGTCCTTGGCCCGCTGGAACGAGCGCTCGATCTCGGCCTCGGCCTCGGTGCGGCCGACCCAGTTGGCGCCCTCGACGGACTTGCCGGGCTCCAGGTCCTTGTAGACCTCGAAGAAGTGCTGGATCTCCAGCCGGTCGAACTCCGACACGTGGTGGATGTCCTGGATGTGGTGCATCCGCGGGTCGGTCGAGGGGACGCACAGGACCTTGTCGTCGCCGCCCTTCTCGTCCGTCATCCGGAACATCCCCACCGCCCGGCACGTGATGTAGCAGCCCGGGAACGTCGGCTCCTGCAACAGCACCAGCGCGTCGAGCGGGTCGCCGTCCTCACCAAGGGTGTTCTCGATGAAGCCGTAGTCTGCGGGGTACTGAGTGGAGGTGAACAGCAGCCGGTCAAGCCTGATCTTGCCGGTCTCGTGGTCCACTTCGTACTTGTTGCGTTGCCCCTTGGGAATCTCAACGACGACGTCGAACTCCACCGTGGTCCTTTCCTCATGGCTGGAGTCCGCCTCGCCCGGCGCTCCGGAGTGCGTTTCACGTCCTCCAGACGTCCGGCTCGGCTTCCTCTCCAGCGCTCAAGCCCCCGGGCACCCCCGGTCGGGCGTTAATGTCTCGTAGGCGAACACAGGAGAGAGGGCAGGCGACGTGGCGCGGCACGACCGGTGGGTGATGCTGACCACCCTCGCCGTGCTCCAAGCCCTGACGATCGTCATCGGCGTTTACGCGATGACCACCGACTTCAGCCTGGGCGCGTTGGCGAGGCAGTCCCCACCGACCAAGCCGACGGCGTCACCGCCGGAAGGGCCTTCCTCCGTCCCCGTGGTCACCGCGGGGCCGGTGCTGGCCCAGCTTTCGGCGAAGTCAGGAGACGGACCTCTCCCGACTAAGGGTACTTTGACGCGGCAGCTCACCGACGCCCTGGGTGACAAAGCGGTGGGCGACCGGGTCGGCGCCGTGGTGCTCGACGCGACCACCGGCGAGCGGATCTTCGCCGCCAACGCCGACACCCCCATCGTGCCCGCCTCCACCACGAAGATCGTCACCTCTGCCGCCGCGCTGGCCTCCCTGGGCCCGGACACCCGGCTGTCCACCAGGGTCGTCCAGGGAGCCAAACCCGGCACGGCGGTCCTGGTCGGGGGCGGTGACCCGCTGCTCGCGGGCCCCTCGGCGAAGCCGGCGTACCCGAAGCAGGCCACCCTCGCCACCCTGGCCGCCCGCACCGCGGCCACCCTCAAGTCACAGAACATCAAGAAGGTCACCCTCTCGTACGACACCTCGCTGTTCGTCGGCTCCCCCAGCGCGCCCGGCTGGAAGCCCAACTACATCCCCGACGGCGAGGTGGCCCCCGTCTACGCCCTGACCATGGACGAGGGCCGCCAGAACCCGCGCTACAACAACCCCCGCGTCACCAACCCCCCGGCCTACGCCGCCGCGGCCTTCGCCAGGCTGCTCACCAAGCAGGGCATCGACGTGTCGAAGTCCGTACGCCCCGGCAAGGCCGCTGCGGGCGCCCCCGAGCTCGGCAAGGTCGACTCCGCGCCCATCTACGCCCTGGTCGAGCACACGCTGACCAGGAGCGACAACGACCTCGCCGAGGCCCTGATCAGGCACGTCGCCCTCAAGGAAGGGCAGCCCGCGTCGTTCGAGGGGGGCACCAAGGCGGTGATCGCGGTGCTGCAGCGGATCGGGGCCGGGCAGGGGGTCGCGGTCTCCGACGGCAGCGGGCTGTCCACCCGCAACCGCATCAGCCCCAGCGCCCTGGCCAAGCTCATCGCCATGGCGGGCTCCGCGAGCCACCCCGACCTGCACGCCATCGCCTCCGGCATGCCGATCGCCGGATTCTCCGGCACGCTGGGCAACGGCAGGCGGTTCGTCAACAGTGACAGCAAGGGGGAGGTGGGTCTCGTACGCGCCAAGACCGGCACGCTCAACCACATCAACACGCTGGCCGGGATGGCCACGACGAAGGACGGGCGGCTGGTGACGTTCGCGTTCATGGCCGACCGCGTACCCGTCAATGCCGAGCCTGTGCTCGACCGGCTGGCCGCCATCGTCGCGAGGTCTTGACGACGTCCCTTCGCGGCATGACCGCTGACCACGTACGGTGGACATTATGCAGGTGATCGACTGGGATCTGGCCGTCACGACCGGTACGCGCCTGGTGCGCCCCGGTCCTCAAGTGAGCCGGGAGGAGGCCAGGCAGGCCGTCACCGAGCTCCGCACCCTGTCACGTGAGGCCGAGGGCCACGTGCGCGAGTTCACGAAGATACATACAGAGACCGCGCCGCAGCCCGCGACCATCGTCGACCGGCCCGGCTGGATCAAGGCGAACGTCGAGGGCTTCCGCGTCGTGCTCGAACCGCTGACGCAGCGCATGGGCAACAGCGCCAGCCCGCCCCCGGCCATCGTCACCGCCGTGGGCTCGCGCATCACGGGCGTGGAGGTCGGCGCCGTCCTGGCCTTCCTCGCCTCGCGGGTGCTGGGCCAATATGAGCTGTTCCTCCCGCCCGACCCCACGGGCCAGGAGCCGGCGGGCCGCCTCACGCTGGTCGCCCCCAACATCGTGCACGCCGAACGCGAGCTGGGCGTCGACCCCCACGACTTCCGTCTGTGGGTCTGCCTCCACGAGGAGACCCACCGCGTCCAGTTCACGGGCGTCACGTGGCTGCGCGAATACGTCCGCTCGCAGATGACCGAGTTCCTGCTCGCCTCCGACCTCGACCTGCCCACGCTGCTCGAACGCCTGCGCAACGCCGCCGACACGGTGGCCGACGTGGTGCGCGGCGGCGAGGGCAACCTGATCGACGCCATCCAGTCGCCCGGCCAGAAGGAGATCCTGGCCCGGCTGACCGCCGTGATGACGCTGGTGGAGGGCCACGGGGACTACGTCATGGACGCGGTGGGGCCGTCCGTGGTGCCGTCGGTGGCCGAGATCCGCGCCAAGTTCGCCCAGCGCAGAGAGGGCGGCTCCCGGCTCGACCGCACGGTGCGGCGGCTGCTGGGGATCGAGGTCAAGATGAAGCAGTACGCGGAGGGGTCCGCGTTCGTGCGCACGGTGGTGGGCCGGGTGGGGATGGACGGATTCAACAAGGTCTGGACGTCGCCGGAGACCCTGCCCACGACCGCGGAGATCGCCGACCCGGACCTCTGGATCAACCGCGTCATCGGCACGTCAGCCCTCCCCGCCTGACTCCTCCTTCCGGTCCGGACCGCCACCACCGGTCCGGACCCTGTCGGCTCGAACCCCGTCGCCATCCAGCACACGGGCCGCCGTCGTCATCCTGGGTCGGTTGCTCTCGGCTTGGCTCCGGCGCCAGGTGATGCGGTGAGGGTGCGCGGCCGACTCGGCAGGTGCCGCCGCACCCGCGGTCGGGGTGGCCGTTCCAGGGCGGGGGACCCGGGACAATGGCACGCGTGGGCCCACATCCAGCCGTAGCCGACGTCCGCAGGGCGGTGCGTGAAGCACTGGCCGACCTGCCCCCCGGCGCGCTGGTCCTGGCGGCGTGCAGCGGCGGCGCCGACTCACTGGCCCTGGCCGCCGCCCTGGCCTTCGTGGCACCGCGGAGGGGCCTGCGGGGCGGCCTGCTCACCGTCGATCATCAGCTCCAGCCGGGATCGGCCGAACGAGCCCGGCAGGTCGCCGCTCAGGGAGAGGTCCTCGGCCTGACCCCCGCGGAGATCCTCACCGTCACCGTGGGCAAGGAGGGCGGCCCCGAGGCTGCGGCCAGGGAGGCGCGCTACGCCGCCCTGGCCCAAGCGGCCGACAGGCTGCGGGCCGCCGCGGTGCTCCTCGGCCACACGCGCGACGACCAGGCGGAAACGGTCCTCCTGGGCCTGGCCAGGGGCAGCGGCGTACGCTCGCTCTCCGGCATGGCCCCGCAAGCCGGCCGCTACCGCAGACCCTTCCTCCACCTCCCCAGAGCCTCCACCGTGGCCGCCTGCCGTGCCATGAACCTCACCCCCTGGGACGACCCGCACAACGCGGACCCCCGCTACACGAGGGTCCGCGTACGCAGGAAGATCCTCCCCGTCCTGGAGGACGAGCTCGGCCCAGGAGTGGCCGAGGCGCTCGCCAGGACCGCGAGGATGGCGCGCGAGGACGCCGACGCCCTAGACCAGTGGGCCGAATCGGCGTACCAGGTTTGCGCTCTTAGCGATATCCCTGGTTCGGTGACACTGGCCGTACCAGAGCTGGAAAAGCTTCCCGACGCCGTCAGGCGGCGGGTGCTGCGGCGGGCGGCCATCGCCGCGGGCGCTCCGTCCGGCGCTTTGTCGGCCACTCACGTGCTGGCCGTGGACCGGCTTGTCACGCGCTGGCACGGGCAGAAGGCGGTGGACCTCCCCGGGAGTCTGTCCGCCGTCCGGCGGTATGGCACCCTGATATTCGCCATCAGTCCCATCGCGTAAGGAACCACAGGTGGACGCTGCCGACATGGGCAATGACCTGGAAAAGGTCCTCATTCCCGAGGACGAGCTCCAGGGCAAGATCAAAGAGCTTGCCGGGCGGATCGACGCGGACTACGCGGGTAAGGACTTGCTGCTCGTCGGCGTGCTGAAGGGCGCCGTCATGGTGATGGCCGACCTGGCCAGGGCGTTGCACGTGCCCGTGCAGATGGACTGGATGGCGGTGTCGTCGTACGGCGCGGGCACCAAGTCGTCCGGCGTCGTACGGGTGCTGAAAGACCTCGACACCGACATCATGAACCGCCACGTGCTGATCGTCGAGGACATCATCGACTCCGGCCTGACGCTGCACTGGCTGCTGGAAAACCTGAAATCGCGCAATCCGGCCTCGCTGGAGATCTGTGCCGCGCTGCGCAAGCCGGATGCGGTGAAGGTGCCCATCGGGGTGAAATACGTCGGGTTTGACATTCCCAACGAGTTCGTCATCGGTTATGGGCTGGACTACGCCGAGCGATACCGGAACCTGCCGTTCATCGGGACGCTCGCGCCGCACGTTTATAAGTAGCAACTCTTGCCATGGCCGGGAACATCGCGCAACGTGACGTACGTTGATAGGGCAAGACCGGTTCAGCGTGCGGTCCCTCCGTGCGCTCTGCCGGTGTACCTTCAGACTCCGGGGGGGCTTGTCCCCTTCGGGTAGTCAGAAGTCGCGGTGTCGGATGCCGCGGCCCCGGGCCAGCCCGGGGTTCCAGGCCATGGTCAGGAAGGGACGGGCCCGCAAGGGGTTCCGCATCGGATGGATCTCAAGCGATTTACACGTGGGCCACTGCTGTGGATCCTGGGCATCGTCGTGCTGCTCCTGCTCGTCACCCAGCTGTGGAGTGGCGGCGGTAATTACAAGCAGGCCGACACGTCCTTGGTTCTCCAGCAGATTCGCTCCGGAAACGTCAGCAACGCCAAGATCGTTGACAAGGACAACCGCATCGAGGTGACGCTGACCAACCCGGTCGTCGTCAGGCCCGGTGACCAGCCGACGAAGCTGATCCAGTCCGACTGGGTCACCGGTTACGGCAGCAAGCTGACCGATGAGCTCCAGGCTCAGGTCCAGGCGGGCAAGACCAAGAGCTTCACCACCGAGGTGCCGCAGGAGAACTTCCTGGTCAGCCTCCTGGTGAGCTTCCTGCCGATCGTCATCATCGTGCTGCTCTTCCTGTTCATCATGAACCAGATGCAGGGCGGCGGCTCGCGGGTGATGAACTTCGGCAAGTCCAAGGCCAAGCTCATCACCAAAGACACCCCCAAGACCACGTTCGCCGACGTCGCGGGTGCCGACGAGGCCATCGAGGAGCTCCAGGAGATCAAGGAGTTCCTGCAGGCCCCGGCGAAGTTCCAGGCGATCGGCGCCAAGATTCCCAAGGGCGTGCTGCTCTACGGCCCGCCCGGCACCGGTAAGACGCTGCTGGCCCGCGCCGTCGCGGGTGAGGCCGGCGTGCCGTTCTACTCGATCTCCGGTTCCGACTTCGTCGAGATGTTCGTCGGTGTCGGCGCCTCGCGTGTCCGTGACCTGTTCGAGCAGGCGAAGGCCAACGCCCCGGCGATCATCTTCATCGACGAGATCGACGCCGTCGGCCGCCACCGCGGCGCCGGCCTGGGCGGCGGTCACGACGAGCGCGAGCAGACCCTCAACCAGCTGCTCGTCGAGATGGACGGCTTCGACGTCAAGGGCGGCGTGATCCTCATCGCCGCGACCAACCGGCCCGACATCCTCGACCCGGCGCTGCTGCGCCCGGGCCGTTTCGACCGGCAGGTCACCGTCGACCGTCCCGACCTGGAGGGCCGCAAGGGCATCCTCAAGGTCCACGGCCGCGGCAAGCCGTTCGCGCCCAACGTCGACCTCGACGTCATCGCGCGCCGCACCCCCGGGTTCACCGGCGCCGACCTGGCCAACGTGATCAACGAGGCCGCCCTGCTCACCGCGCGGGCCGACGAGAAGCTGATCACGATGGACCTCCTCGAGGAGTCGATCGACCGTGTCATGGCAGGGCCCGAGCGCAAGTCGCGGGTCATGTCCGACAAGGAAAAGAAGATGATCGCCTATCACGAGGGCGGTCACGCGCTGGTGGCGCACGCGCTACCCAACTCCGACCCGGTCCACAAGATCACGATCCTGTCCCGCGGCCGCGCACTCGGTTACACGATGACGCTGCCGATGGAGGACAAGTTCCTGGCCACCAGGTCGGAGATGATGGACCAGCTCGCGATGCTGCTCGGCGGCCGCGCGGCGGAGGAGCTCGTCTTCCACGAGCCCACCACCGGCGCCTCCAACGACATCGAGAAGGCCACGGCGGTCGCCCGCCGCATGGTGACCGAATACGGCATGAGCGAGCAGCTCGGCGCCCGTAAGTTCGGCTCCGGCCAGGCCGAGGTCTTCCTCGGCCGGGAGATGGGCCACGAGCGCGACTACTCCGAGAAGATCGCATCCACGATCGACGAGGAGGTCCGCCGGATGATCGAGACGGCGCACGACCAGGCGTGGGACATCCTGGTCGAATACCGCGACGTGCTCGACAACCTGGTGCTCGAGCTCATGGAGAAGGAGACCCTCTCCCGCGAGCAGGTGCTGCAGATCTTCGCTCCGGTGGTCGTCAAGGAGCACCGTCCGTCCTACGCGGGCTACGGCAAGCGGCTTCCCTCGGACCGCCCGCCGATCCTGACCCCGAAGGAGCAGTCGGCCAACGGCTCGCTCACCTCGGGCCACCAGGGCGCCCTCCCGTCCGGGGACTCCGCGTAACTCTGCGCGGAGACATTGTGTGACCCAGCACGGAGATATTGCGTGACACAGCACGACGTAGACCTGGGGCGGATCGAGAAGGCCGTCCGCGAGATCCTCTACGCCATCGGCGAGGATCCCGACCGTAACGGCCTTCTCGAGACGCCCGCCAGGGTCGCCAGGGCCATGGCCGAGCAGTATTCAGGGCTCGGCCAGACGCCGGAAGACGTGCTGACCAAGGTCTTCGACGTCGATCACGACGAGATGATCCTCGTCAAGGACATCGAGGTCTATTCGACGTGTGAGCACCATCTGGTCCCGTTCCACGGCCTGGCCCACGTCGGCTACATCCCCAACGAGAACGGGCAGGTCACGGGTCTTTCCAAGCTGGCCCGCCTGGTGGACGTGTTCGCCCGCCGCCCCCAGGTCCAGGAGCGCATGACGTCCCAGATCGCCGACGCGCTCATGCGGGTGCTGGAGCCGCGCGGGGTGATCGTGGTGGTCGAGGCCGAGCATCTGTGCATGACGATGCGCGGCGTACGCAAGCCGGGTGCCAGGACCGTCACCTCGGCCGTCCGCGGCGACTTCCGCACCAGCGACAAGACCCGCTCAGAGGCCATGGCGCTCATTCTCGGCCGCTGACTGGGTACCCACGATGTCGGCATGTGTGAGGGAACGCCTAGGCTTGGCCCATGACTAGCGTGCCCATCAACGTGCCGGGAGGTACGCAGCGGTGCCTCGTCATGGGTGTGGTCAATGTGACGCCTGACTCGTTCTCGGACGGGGGCTTGTGGTTCGACGAGGAGGCCGCCATCCGGCACGGCCTCGAGCTGGTCGAGGAGGGCGCCGACCTGGTCGACGTGGGCGGCGAGTCCACCCGTCCCGGCGCGGCGAGGGTGTCGCTGGAGGAAGAGCTGGCCAGGGTCGTCCCGGTGATCAGGGCGCTGACCGCCGAGGGGGTGACCGTCAGCGTCGACACGATGCGCGCGGAGGTCGCCAAGGCCGCGGTCGAGGCAGGTGCGCGGCTGGTCAACGACGTGAGCGGCGGGCTGGCCGATCCCGAGATGCCGCGCGTGGTGGCCGCGACCGGCGTCCCCTACGTGGTGATGCACTGGCGCGGCCACAGTCATGACATGGACAGCCGCGCCGTTTACGCGGACGTGGTCACGGAGGTGCGCGAGGAGCTGAGCAAGCGGGTCGATCTGGTGCTGGCCGAGGGCGTGTCGGAGGAGCAGATCGTGCTCGACCCCGGCCTCGGTTTCGCCAAGAACGCCGAGCACAACTGGGCGCTGCTCGCCGGGATCCCCCAATTGGCCGAGCTGGGCTATCCGCTGCTCATCGGGGCATCGCGCAAGCGGTTCCTGGGGCGGCTGCTGGCCGGGCCCGACGGCACGCCCAGGACGTTCAGCCGCAGCGACGATGCCACGCTGGCGGTGACCGCGCTGGCCGCGCGTGCGGGCGCCTGGTGCGTACGTGTGCACAGCGTGGGCCCCAACGCCGATGCCGTACGCGTGGCCGCCGCATGGAAGAGAGCCGGAGCCAACACATGAGCGTCGACACGGCCGCCATCGAGACGGTCAATCAGGAGTTCTACACCGCCATCGAGAGCGGCGATCTCGACAAGATGACGGACATCTGGGCGGAGGACACGGCCGACGACCAGGTGAGCTGTGTGCATCCCGGCTGGACCCTGCTTGCGGGCCGGTCGGAGGTGCTCCGGTCATGGGCGCTGATCATGGCCAACACCACCTACATCCAGTTCGTGCTGACCGACGTCAACACCACCGTGCTGGGCGACGTGGCCGTGCTCACCTGCGTGGAGAACATCCTCACCGCAGGCGAGGAGGGTGAGTCGAGCTTCGCCGCGGGCAAGGTGGTGGCCAGCAACGTCTACATCCGCACCCCGCAGGGCTGGCGGCTGTGGATGCATCATGGCTCGCCGGTGCTCCAGGGCGACGACGACGAGGAGGAGGAAGGCGAGCTTGAGCGCTGATCGCATCGCTCTCAAGGGCCTGCGCGCGCGGGGGCGGCACGGCGTGCTCGCTGCCGAGCGGGAGCTCGGGCAGGAGTTCGTGGTCGACGCGACGCTGTTCCTCGACACCGCGCCGGCTGCGGCCGACGACGATCTGACCAAGACCGTGCACTACGGTGAGCTGGCCGAGGACCTGGTCGAGGTGGTGCAGGGCGAGCCGGTGGAGCTGATCGAGACGCTCGCGCAGCGCCTGGCGGACGTGTGCCTGGCCCGCGAGCTGGTGCACAAGGTCGAGGTGAGCGTGCACAAGCCGGCGGCGCCGATCCCGCTGCCGTTCGACGATGTGGTCGTGACGATCGAGCGGAGCCGCGCATGAAGGCCGTTCTCGCCCTCGGCAGCAATCTGGGCAACAGGTTCCAGATCCTGCAGGGCGCCGTGGACGCCCTGTTCGACGCCCCGGGGCTGGAGTTCGTCAAGGCGTCGCCGGTCTACGAGACCGACCCGGTCGGCGGGCCTCCCGGTCAGGACGCCTACCTCAACGCCATCGTGATCGCCGAGACCACGCTGCCGCCGCGCACGCTCTTGGAACGGGCGCAGAGCGTGGAAAACGCCTTCGGGCGGGTCCGCTCGGAGCGCTGGGGGCCGCGCACGCTCGACGTCGATCTGATCGTCGTGGGTGACACCGTCTGCGACGACGTCGAGCTGACGCTGCCGCATCCGCTCGCACACGAGCGCGCGTTCGTGCTCGTCCCGTGGTCGCAAGCCGATCCCGAAGGCGCGGTGCCCGGCCGCGGCCGGGTGGCGGACCTGCTGGAGGGGCTCGACACGCAGGGTGTACGCCTGCGCGCCGATCTGAACCTGCAGAGGCCGGATTGAAGCCCACACACCCCGGCCGGCTGGTCGGCATCCTCGTCATCGTCGCCCTGCTGTCGTGGGCGTTGGTCCGGCAGTTCTACTCCGAGCTGCCGCTCATGCCGTGGACTGCGATCCCGACGGTGCTGCTGGTGGCCATCGGCGAGGGATACAGCGCGTGGGCCACCAAGGCCAGGATCGCCAGGAAGCCGGGGACCAAGCCCGTGGAGCCGCTGGCGGTGGCCCGGCTGGCCGCGCTGGCGAAGGCGTCGGCGTACGCGGGGGCGGCGTTCGGGGGGTTGTTCGCCGGGTTCGCGCTCTACACGGTGCAGATCCTGGACCGGGAGACACCGCGCGAGGAGTTCTTCATCGCGATGGGCTCGTTCGTGTCCTGCGTGGCGCTGATCTGCGCGGCTCTCTATCTGGAGTACGCCTGTCGCATTCCGAAGGGCCCGGAGGATCAGAAGCCGAAATAGCGCCATCCGTCCTGCTCGCCGGACAGGTCCTCGCCGTTCTGCCGCCGGGCCTCGCGACGCAGCCCCTCCTGCCACATCTCGCAGTGCAGCACGCGCAGCGCGCGCCGGATCACGTCGCTCGGCCGCTCGCCTTCTCGCATGGCGGCGCGGATGATCCGCTCGTCCTCGGCATTGGCTCGGAAGCCGATCTCAGCCATGGTCCGAGCCTACGGAGCCGCCGACCTCCTCGTCCTGCGTTTGCTTGACCGGCGGGCGACGGCGGCCAAAGAGGTAGATGACGGGAGCGGTGCAGATCAGCGGCCCGATGACGGCGATCGGGCGCTCCAGCCACCATTTCAGGTCCGGCGGGATCTCGGTGCCGAGAGTGCCGAACAGCCACCACGACAGCCCCAGCGCGATCGCCATCCCGGTGGTGTGGAACAGGAACAGCGGCAGCGCGTACCGGTTGATGAAGGCGTTGGCCCGGCTCCAGCGCGGCCGCCGCAGCACGCTCTCCATTGACGGCCGCAACACCTCGACCAGCCCGATCTGGAACAGCAGCAGGGCCACGATCACGAAGGTCGGCGGCGCCATGTTGGACCACTTGTCGCCGGGCACGCCCACCATCGAGCCCGGGTAGATGCCCGAGTAGACCAGCCCGAAGAGCGCGAACATGCCGGTCCAGAGCAGGGCGATGTCGTAGCGCCTGGGCAGGGTCACGATCCGGTCGTAGAAGAAGCCGGCCTGGTGGGCCAGGCCCCACACGATGACCATGTTGAGCCAGCCCACCGCGTCGATCCCGTACCGGAAGCGCACCACGTCCACCACGAGCGCCGCCCCGCCGAGCCAGATCAGGGTCAGCACGTCGTAGCGGCGGTGCAGCCAGAGCGCCACCGGCAGCAGCGCGATCAGCACCAGGTAGACGCCGAGGAACCACAGCGGGCTGAGCACCAGCAGCACCACCCGCCACATCCAGTCGACCCCGAACGTGTACGTGACCACCGCGCCGACGATGATCCACACCCCGGACAGGAACAGCGCCGGTAAAGCCAGCGCACGGAGCCGCCGCAGCACGAACGCGCCGATGCCGACGCCGCGTGCCTGGGCCCGGTTCCAGGAGAGCAGGTGCACGTGGCCGCCGACGTAGAAGAACAGTGGCAGCACCTGCAGCAGCCAGGTGAGGATCCACAGGCCCGAGGTGAAGCCCAGAGGGCTGGTGGGCTCGGGGCCGTGCGGTTTCCACTCCAGGATCGTGAACGCCCAGTGCCAGACCACCACCACGACCAGGCTCAGAGCGCGGAGCCAGTCCACATATCGGTCGCGCTCGTGGGTCTTCACTTGTCGATGTCACCCACGACGAAGAACATCGACCCGAGAATGGCCACCATGTCGGCCACCAGGTGCCCGGGCAGCATCTCGCGCAGCACCTGGATGTTGCTGTAGGAGGCCGAGCGCAGCTTGAGCCGCCACGGGACCTTGTCGCCCTTGGAGACCAGGTAGTAGCCGTTGATGCCGAGCGGGTTCTCCGTCCACGCGTACGTGTGCCCCTCCGGCACCTTGAGCACCTTCGGCAGCCGCTGGTTGATCGGCCCCGGAGGCAGCGAGCGCAGCCGGTCGACGCACGCCTCGGCGAGGTCGAGCGAGATCTTGAGCTGCTCGAACAGCACCTCGAAGCGGGCTCGGCAGTCGCCCGCGCTCCGGGTGACGACCTTCACCGGCAACTCGGAATAGGCCAGGTACGGGTCGTCGCGCCGCAGGTCGAAGTCCACACCGGAGGCACGGGCGATGGGGCCGCTGACGCCGTACTGCATGATCTGCTCGCGTGTGAGCACCCCGACGCCCTTGGTGCGGGCGATGAAGATGTCGTTGTGCAGGATGAGGTTCTCGATGTCCGGCACCCGGCGGCGGGTCTCCGCGACCGCCTCCGACACCCGGTCCAGCCAGCCGAGCGGCAGATCCTCCTTCAGCCCGCCGACCCGGTTGAACATATAGTGCATGCGCCCGCCGGAGATCTCCTCCATGACGGCCTGGATGCGCTCGCGCTCGTTGAAGGAGTAGAACAGCGGCGTGATCGCGCCCAGCTCCAGCGGGTAGGAGCCGAGGAACATCAGGTGGTTGAGCACCCGGTTGAGCTCGGCCAGCAAGGTCCGCGCCCACACGGCCCTGACCGGCGGCTCCATGCCGAGCAGGCGCTCGGCGGCCAGCACCACGCCCAGCTCGTTCGCGAAGCCGGACAGCCAGTCGTGCCGGTTGGCGAGCATGATGATCTGACGGTAGTCGCGGACCTCGAACAGCTTCTCCGCGCCCCGGTGCATATAGCCGATGATCGGCTCGGCGGTGGCGATGCGCTCGCCGTCGAGCGTCAGCCGGAGCCTGAGCACGCCGTGCGTGGACGGGTGCTGCGGGCCGATGTTGAGGATCATGTCCTCGGTGGCCAGCTCTTTCGCGCCCGCGCCGATTCCGACCACACGTTCCGTCATACGGCCCATGCTGCCACCGTCCCTGGTGGTGATCCAGTGCGGGGGATGGTCAAGGAATTGTATGGAAATGCATCGCTAGTCCCTGCTTGGGGAGGAGGGGATGGAATGGGGGGAGAAATCACCATGAAGAGAGTTGTGTTCGATGTCGCGGCTCTGATCGCACGGGTGGCGACCGGCGTGATCTTCGTGGCCCACGGCTGGGAGAAGTGGCAGAGCGGAATGGGCGCAACGACGCAGGGGTTCAGGCAGATGGGGATCCCCATGCCCGGGCTCGCCGCCGGTTACGCCACCGTCGTCGAGGCCGTCGGCGGCATCTTCCTGATCCTCGGCCTGCTGGTGCGGCCTGTGGCGCTGCTCCTGCTGATCAACATGCTCGGCGCCATCCTCTTCGTGCACGGGACGAAGGGGGTCATGGTGACCACCGGCGGCTGGGAACTGGCCGGCGCGCTGGGCGCGCTCAGCCTGCTGTTCCTGGCGCTCGGCGGCGGCCGGATCGGGATCGACGGCCTGATCGGCTCGATCACCCGCAAGCGCTCCGAACGCCGCGCGGCGAAGGATGAACTGGCGGCGCACGGTCGCGGCGACACCGCCATGGGAGGGCCTGGAGCGGCCTCCCAGCGGACGGGAGGCCCGAGGACGCCCGCGGAGTCCGCGACGCCGGCCGAGCCGCCGAGGGTGCCCCGGCAGCCGACCCACGACGACGGCATGAGGGACATCGACTCCCTGGTCACCGACGACCAGCAGCAGCACCCGAAGCCGCCGAAGCCGCCGAACCGCTGAGCGTCAGCGGGCGACGAGGTCCCTCAGCGCCGCGATCAGCCGGTCCACGTGCTCCTGTGTGGAGCCGATGCCGATCGAGGCCCGTACCGCGGCGACCGTTCCGTCCTCGCAGCCTTCGACGCGCTCCTGGTCGTCGCGCTCGGGCGTACCGAGCAGGTGCTGCAGGAACGGGTGCGCGCAGAACTTGCCGTCGCGCACGCCGATGCCGTACTCGCTGGACAGCACCTCGGCCACCTCACGAGCCGAGTAGCCGTCGACGGTGAACGACACGATGCCCACCCGCGGGTGGTCGTTCCCCCACAGCGACAGCTCTCGTACGCCCTCGATCGAGGCCAGCCCGGACCGCAGCCGCGCGATCAGCCGCTCCTCCTCCCGTACCAGCGCCGTCCAGCCGGTGGCGCTGAGCGCGTCGCACGCGGCGGCCAGCGCGATGGCGCCCAGCACGTTCGGGGTGCCCGCCTCGTGGCGCGCCTCGGGGTCGTCGTGCCACTCGACGGTCTCTCCCACCGAGCGCACCGCGCCCCCGCCCTTGAGGTACGGCTCCCCCTCGGCCAGCCAGTCCCGCCGCCCGACCAGCACTCCGGTGCCGAACGGCGCGTACAGCTTGTGGCCCGAGAACGCCACGTAGTCCAGGTCGAGCGCGGTCAGGTTGACCTGCCGGTGCGGTACGAGCTGCGCCGCGTCCACCAGGATGCGGGCGCCGTGCCGATGCGCGATGTGGGCCAGGGCGGCGACGGGCCACAGTTCGCCGGTGACGTTGGACGCGGCGGTGACGACGAGCAGCTTCGGCCCGTCGATCGCGGCCAGAGCCTCGTCGGCGGCGCGTACGGCATCGCCGGGGAAGGCGGGCGGCGCCAGCCGTACGGACTGCTTCCACGGCAGGAGTGAGGCGTGGTGCTCGGTGTCGAAGACCACGGTGGTGGTCCCGGCGGGCAGGCAACCGGCCAGGAGATTCGTGGCGTCGGTGGTGTTGCGGGTGAAGATCACGGCGTCGTCGGGGCGGGCGCCGACGAACGCCCTGACCGTCTGGCGGGCCTGCTCGTACCTGGCGGTGGTGAGCTGGGAGGCGTAGCCGGCGCCGCGGTGGACGCTGGAGTAGGCCGGGAGCGCGGCAGTGACGGCGGCGCTGACGGGCTCCAGACAGGGGGCGCTGGCCGCGTAGTCGAGATTGGCGTACCCGACCAGCCTGCCGCCCTTGACCGGCACCTCGAGGTCGGCCCCCAGCACCGCCGGAATCGGCCGGTGGCCGGTGCCGGCAACGCCCGTGGGAGCCTGGGCGGGGACGGAGTTGAAGATCGTCAGCGTGGACACGGCACATCTCCTCAAGGGTCATCGGACCCCTGGAAGCAGCCACGGAGCCCGCGCTTGCCCGCCACCCCTCGTGGCGGACCAGGTCTTCACCCGGGGCACCCCGCCGCGGACGCGAGGGTTGCCGGCCAGCTAGCCGGGGCTTGTCGCTGGCACTCATGACCTATGTGCCGCACTATAACCCAACCACCGCCTTGTTTTGCAAGCCGCGAACTTCTGCGGGTCCTGACTCGTTGGTACCGGAAGTCGTCAATCGCGTGGCATGGAGGTGCACAGATGTTGGCCTGGGTGACGGACCCACAGATATGGATCGGCTTCTTCACTCTGGTGGCCCTGGAGATCGTGCTAGGGATCGACAACATCATCTTCATCTCCATCCTGGCCGGGAAGCTACCGCCGGAGCAGCGGGACAGAGCCCGTGTGCTGGGTCTGGCCGCGGCCCTGATCAGCCGCCTGCTCCTGCTGCTCGGGCTGTCGTGGGTCGTGCAGCTCACCGAGCCGTTGTTCGCCGTCTTCGGCCATGACATCTCGGGGCGCGATCTGATCCTGCTGCTCGGCGGCCTGTTCTTGCTGGCCAAGAGCGTCACGGAGATCAGCCACAGCATGGACGCCCCCGGCGACAAGGACGGCAAGAAGGCCGCCGCCGCGTCCTTCGCCTCGGTGATCATGCAGATCATGGTCCTCGACATCGTGTTCTCGCTCGACTCGGTCATCACCGCGGTCGGCATGGTGGACGAGCTCGGCGTGATGATCGCGGCGGTCGTGGTCGCGGTGCTGGTGATGCTGTTCGCCTCCGGGCCGATCAGCCGCTTCGTGGACAAGCACCCGAGCATCAAGATGCTGGCGCTGGCGTTCCTGGTGCTGATCGGCGTGGTGCTCGTCGCCGAGGGCATGGGCCAGCACATTCCCAAGGGCTACATCTACTTCGCGATGGCCTTCTCGGTCATCGTGGAGCTGCTGAACATCCGGATGCGCAGCAGGCACGCCAAGGAGCTGGAGCCGGAGGAGACTCGTGATCAAGCCTAAGATGAAGTAGTGCGCTTTGACCCCTGGAATCCGGATTTCGTGGCCTACCCGTACCGGGTCTATGACGAGCTGAGGCGCGAGGCGCCCGTCTGCTACTTCGAGCCGACGAACCAGTGGCTGATCTCGCGCCACGCCGACGTGAACACCCTGCTCAGGGACCGCCGCCTGGGCCGGTCCTACCTTCACGTCGCCTCCCACGAAGAGTTCGGCAAGCAGCCCGAGCCGGAGTTCCAGGAGCCGTTCTGGCGGGTGATCAGGGCAGGCATGCTCGACGTGGAGCCGCCGGTGCACACCAGGCTGCGCCGGCTGGTCTCCAAGGCGTTCACGCCGCGCATGGTCGAGTCCCTGCGGCCCCGCGTGCGGGCCATGGCCGAGGACCTGGTGGACGCGTACGTGGAAAAGGGCGGCGGGGATGTGATCGCCGAGGTCGCCGAGCCGTTGCCGGTGACGGTGATCGCGGAGATGCTCGGCATCCCCGAGAGCGACCGCGAGCTGCTGCGCCCCTGGTCGGCCGGCATCTGCGGCATGTACGAGCTCAACCCCGGCATCGAGGCTCAGCACACCGCGGTACGCGCGGCGGCGGAGTTCGCCGGCTACCTCAAGTCTCTGGCCGGCGAGCGCCGCGAGAAGCCCGGCGACGACCTGATCAGCGCGCTCACCCAGATTCCCGAGCTGACCGAGGACGAGCTGGTCGGCACCTGCGTCCTGCTGCTCAACGCCGGTCACGAGGCCACCGTGAACGTGACCGGCAACGGCTGGTGGTCCCTGTTCAGAAACCCGGACGAGCTGGTACGGCTGCGCGCGGACCGCTCGCTGCTGCCCACGGCCGTCGAGGAGCTGATGCGCTGGGACACGCCGCTGCAGATGTTCGAGCGGTGGGTGCTGGAGGACATCGAGGTCCACGGCGTGACGATCCCGCGCGGCTCGGAGGTGGCGCTGCTGTTCGGCGCGGCCAACCGCGATCCGGCCGTGTTCGAGGACGCGGACCGGCTCGACGTGGGCCGGGCCGACAACCCGCACATCTCCTTCGGGGCCGGGATCCACTTCTGCCTCGGGGCGCCGCTGGCCCGCATCGAGCTCATGGAGTCGTTCGGCGCGCTGCTGGACCGGGCGGCCAAGCTGGAGCTGCGGCAGGAGCCTGTCTGGAAGCCCGGCTACATCATCCGCGGCCTGCACGCCCTGGAACTCAGCGTCGCTGGATGAGCCAGCCGAAGCCGCCGAGCCCCGACGGGTCGATCAGCTCCGCCTCCTCCGAGGCCCTCGCCAGGGCGCGGAGGTAGGCCCGCGGATCGGTGCGGGCCAGGTCGATGGGGGGCCGTGCGCCGGTTATCCCCAATGCCCGCAACGCGGCACGCTGTGTGGACAAGGCTGTGGATATCGCACCGGCTCGCCGACCGGCCTCCGCGCACGCGTCGAGCGCGACATGGGCCGTGATATCGCAGGTCGCGTCGGGGATAGGGGCTACCACCGCGCCGTCGCGGTAACCGGTGAGCGTGCCGCACAGGGGTCGGTTATCCACAGGGTGTGCATAATCGATGGCGATGGCCCGGCCCCTGGTGAGGCGGGTCACGACCGACGCCCACGCCTCGTCACGGGGCCTGCCGATCTCCGCGCGCGCGCCCACGCGGCACAGCGGCCACCACCGGTCCAGCCACTCACGGTCGGCCGGGGCCGGAGGTCCGTCCAAGCGCTCGTCGCCCGTACAGACGTTGACCATGACCAGCCGGGGACCCTCCGGCGTCTGCTCCGCCACGTCGAGCGGGATGTTGTCGAGCCACTCGTTGGCGATGGCCAGGCCGGTGATGCTCGCCGGCAGCTCGCTGCTCCAGTCGATCCGCTCGGGCAGGCCCTCCGGCCTGGGGGACAGATCGACGGCGGTGACGCGCAACCGGGCGCGCAGCGCGGGCTCGGCCGCGGCCAGCACCTGGGCGACGAGCATGCCCTCGCCCGCGCCGACGTCCACCAGGTCGAGCGCGTCGGGCTCGCCGAGCTCGGCGTCCACCTCCCTCAGCAGCGCCAGGACCGCCTCGGCGAACGCGGCCGAGGCGCTGACGGAGGTGCGGAAGTGGCCCGACGGCCGTTCGCGGAGGTAGAAGCCCTTCTCGCCGTACAGCGCTCGCTCTGTTGCGGCGCGCCACGTGAGCCACATGTCCTGGACTATCTCCTGACCTCCTCCGCCACGCAAACGCTCCGCCCTCGCCTGCGAGCCGAAGTCCTCCGCCGCCCCTGTCACGAGACCAAGGTGGCACAGAGGGTCAGCAGATGGCTACCCGGTGTTGTCGGTACTGCTGAGCAAGGGGGAGCCCGGACCGGCGCGGTCCGATCCGGGCTCTGTCCCGGCCGATCAAGTCGGCGGATGAACCGGCCGGCGCACCTCCAAGAGGCTCACACTCTGTGCGGGCGTCGCGTCCGGGTGAAGGACTCGGCGCCCGCGCCTGTTGAGATGAACCCCTTTCCTCATCTCTTCCGACAGGGGGTGCACCGTTTTGTATGCCCTTGTCCGTTTTGCCGTTAACTCAACATGCGGCAAAACCGTGGTCACATATGCACACCTGAGAGGCCGTTACGCTGGTCGGCAGTGCCACCAGTCGACAGGGGTGTGACGTCATGGACGCAGGTGATCGCCCGGCCCGGCTGACTGTCGGCGTGCTCGGGGCGGGCAAGGTCGGCTCGGCTCTCGGTGCCGCGCTGGCGCAGGCAGGGCATCGCGTCGTGGCCGCGAGCGGTGTCTCGGACAACTCCCAGCGTTGGGCCGCCGAGCGGCTCGGCGTGACGCTGTCGCGACCCGACGAGGTGGTGGCGGCTGCCCAGTTGATCCTGCTCACCGTGCCCGACGACGCGTTGCCCGATCTCGTCAACGGGCTGGCCACCACCGGGGCCGACCTCCGGGGCAAGCTGCTGGTGCACACCAGCGGGGCTTACGGGCTGTCCGTGCTGGACCCGGCGGCCAAGGCCGGCGCGCTGCCGCTCGCGCTGCACCCGGTGATGACGTTCACGGGCAGGGACGACGACCTCAACAAGCTCACCGGCATCTCGTACGGCGTGACCGCGCCCGACGTGCTGCGGCCCATCGCCGAGGCGCTGGTGATCGAGATGGGCGGCGAGCCGGTCTGGATCGCCGACGCCGACCGCGCGCTCTACCACGCGGCGCTGGCCGGGGCGGCCAACCACATGGTCACGCTCATCGCGGAGTCGTCAGACCTGCTCCGCCGCATCGGCGTCGATCACCCGGGCCGGATGCTCGGCCCGCTGCTCGGCGCCGCGCTCGACAACGTGCTGCGGCTGGGCATCGCGGGTCTGACGGGCCCGGTCGTCCGCGGTGACGCGGGGACCGTGCGCAAGCACGTGGACGCGCTGATCCTCGCGGCCCCGGAAGCCGCCGACGCCTACATCGCGCTGGCCCGGCTGACGGCCGACCGGGCGCTGGCGGCGGGGTTGCTCAAACCGGAGGAGGCGGAGCGGCTGCTCGACGCGCTGGGGGGCAATATATGGACCTGACAGTCGCGGGCGGAGGGCAGCTATGGATCTGATCGTCGCCAGAAACCGGGAAGATCTGGTCAAGGCGCGTGCCGGTGGTGAGGTGGCCCTGGTGCCGACCATGGGCGCGCTGCACGAGGGGCACCGGTCGCTGATGCGGCTCGCCCGTGCCAGGGCTGATCAGGTCGTGGTCAGCATCTTCGTCAACCCTTTGCAATTCGGTCCAAACGAGGATTTTTCACGCTATCCCCGTACATTCGACGCGGACCTTGAGATCTGCCGGGCCGAGGGCGTGGACGTGGTGTTCCATCCGGCCGCCGAGGACATCTACCGCCCAGAGCGCCAGGTCAGCGTGTCCTCCGGCGAGATGGGCACGATCGTCGAGGGTGCCTCCAGGCCGGGGCACTTCGACGGCGTGCTGACGGTCGTGCTCAAGCTGTTCAACCTGGTCCAGCCGCACGTGGCGGTCTTCGGGCAGAAGGACGCCCAGCAGCTCGCGCTGATCCGCCGCATGGTCGCCGACCTCGACGTGCCGGTCGAGATCGTCGGCGCGCCCACCGTACGCGAGCCCGATGGCCTGGCCCTGTCCAGCCGCAACCGCTACCTGTCCGCGAGCGACCGCCAGGGGGCGCTGGCGCTCTCCCGCGCCCTGCGGGCCGGCGCGGCCGAGGCTGCTCCGTCGAGGATCCGCGCGGCGGCCCAGGCGGTGCTCGACGCGGCCCAGCCCGAGCTCGCCGTGGACTATCTGGTGCTGGTGGATCCGGCCACGTTCACCGAGGTGAGCGAGTCGTACGCGGGTCCGGCGATTCTCGCGGTGGCCGCGAAAGCCGGTAACACGCGGCTGATCGACAACGTCACCCTCACCTTGAATCGCGCCCGAGGCGGATTATCGTCGGAATCATGACCGACGAGGAGTTACGGGACGAACTGCTCCGGCGGATGAAGGTCGACCAGGCCATGCGTGACCCGGCCAAAGGCTTTCCCGGCGACCGGCGGCTGGCCCGGCTCCAGAGATTGGACGAGGGCAACACCGCCTGGCTCTATTCGGTGGTCGCCAACCGCGGCTGGCCGCGGGTCTCGCAGGTCGGGGCGCGGGCCGCGCGGGGAGCCTGGCTGCTGGCGCAGCACGCCACCTCGCTGGAGGCGCAGCGCCTCTTCCGCGCGTTGATGGCCGAGGCCGTGGAGAGCGACGAGGCCTCGCCGCGCGACCTGGCGTACCTGGAGGACCGGGTACGCGTGCGCTCCGGCCGCCCCCAGCTGTACGGCACGCAGTTCCACGACGGCGGCGACGGCCTGGAACCCATGCCGATCGAAGAACCCGGCCTCCTCGACGAGCGCCGCGCGGCCGTGGGGCTGGAGCCGTTCGCCGAGTACGCGGCGTTCATCAGGAAGACCGAGGGACTCTGACACCCCGGGGCATGAACACGCGGCGCCGCGCGTTATCGTCATGTTGACGAAATTGCCTCAGTGAGGAGAGCCCCATGAGCGCACCGGCGATTCCCCTGCGGCTGACCGCGCCCGCGCCCGGCTGGACCGCCGCGGCCGACGTGGTCGTCGTGGGCTCCGGCATCGCGGGCCTGACCGTGGCCCTGCGCTACGCCGAGCTGGACCCGGCCGCCAAGGTCCTGGTCGTCACCAAGGACGTGCTGTCGTCCGGTTCGACGCGGTGGGCCCAGGGCGGCATCGCCGCTGTGCTCGACCCCCGTGACACGCCCGAGGAGCACCTGAGCGACACGTTGCTCGCCGGGGTCGGCCTGTGCGACGTGCGGGCCGTGCGGACGCTGGTGACCGAGGGCCCCGGCGCGCTGCGGCGGCTGATGGCGCGCGGCGCCCGCTTCGACCGGACCCCCGAAGGGGAGCTCCAGCTCACCCGTGAGGGCGGGCACCGGAGGCGCAGGATCGTGCACGCCGGCGGCGACGCCACGGGCGCGGAGGTGCAGCGGGCGCTCGTCGAGGCGGTGCGCGCCGCCTCCATCGAGGTGATCGAGCACGCGCTGGTGCTCGACCTGCTCAAGGACGGCAAGGGCCGGGCCCGGGGCGTGACGCTGCACGTCATGGGGGAGGGGGCACGGGACGGCGTCGGCGCGGTCCGGGCCAGGGCGGTGGTGCTGGCCACCGGCGGCATGGGCCAGGTGTACGCCGCCACCACCAACCCCGTGGTCTCCACCGGCGACGGGGTCGCGCTCGCACTGCGGGCCGGGGCCGTGGTGCGCGACATCGAGTTCGTCCAGTTCCACCCGACCGTGCTGTGGCTGGGCGAGGGCTCGACGGGCCAGCAGCCGCTGATCTCCGAGGCGGTCCGGGGCGAGGGCGCGTACCTGATCGGCCACGACGGCAACAGATTCATGACGGACGTGCACGAGCTGGCCGACCTGGCGCCGCGCGACGTCGTGGCCAAGGCGATCATGCGGACCATGCGCGCGACCGGCCGCGACCACGTCTACCTCGACGGCCGCCACTTCGGCAGGGAGAAGTGGGAGACCCGGTTCCCCACGATCTACGCCATCTGCCGCGAGCACGGCATCGATCCGGCGGCCGAGCTCATTCCCGTGGCGCCCGCCGCCCACTACGCCAGCGGCGGCGTCCGTACCGATCTGCGCGGGCGTACCTCCATCGACGGCCTGTACGCCTGCGGCGAGGTCGCCTGCACCGGTGTGCACGGCGCCAACCGGCTGGCCTCCAACTCCCTGCTCGAAGGGCTCGTCTTCGCCGAGCGTATCGCCGAGGACATCCACCGGGTACGCCCTGAGCCCGGCGACCCGGTCGCGAGCCAGGCCGCGCCCGGGCTGGCCGACCCGCGGATCAGGTCCAGGATCCAGGCCCACATGAGCACCGGGGCGAGCGTGCTGCGCAGCCGCGAGTCGCTGCGGGCCACCGCCAGGGCGCTGCTCGACGCCCGCTGGACGCCTGTAGAGGTGCCGGCCTGCACCGAGTCCTGGGAGACCACGAACCTGCTCACCGTCGCCACCGTGCTCGCCGGCGCGGCGGCGGCCCGGCTGGAGACGCGTGGCTCGCACTGGCGCGAGGACCACGACACGCGCGACGACAACGAATGGCTGGGCCACCTGGACGTGACCCTGACCGAGGAGGGCCCGCTGATGACGTACACGCCGCACGGCGACGCGATGCCGCCGCGCCTGGCGCAGGAACTCACCGCCGCCGGGCTGGATCCGGCCGAGGTGGACGCGCTGATCGACCGGGCGCTCGACGAGGACCTGCAGGAGGCGGGCGACGTGACCAGCCTGGCCACCATCCCGGCGGGCCAGCGCTCGGAGGGCGACGTGGTGGCGCGCAAGGACGGCGTCGTGGCCGGTCTGGCCGTGGCGGAGGCGGTGTTCGTACGGCTGGGCGCGGGGCGTACCGAGCGGAGGGCCAAGGACGGCGAGCGCGTCCGGGCGGGCGACGTGCTGATGACCGTCGAGGGTCCGACGCGGGCCCTGCTGACCGCTGAGCGCACCGCGCTCAACCTGCTCACGCACCTGTCCGGGGTGGCCACGCTGACCGGCCGGTGGGTCGAGGCGATCAGCGGCACCGCGGCGCGCGTGCGCGACAGCCGCAAGACGCTGCCGGGGTTGCGGGCTCTGGAGAAGTACGCGGTGCGCTGCGGCGGCGGCGTCAACCACCGGATGTCGCTGTCGGACGCCGCCCTGATCAAGGACAACCACGTGGTGGCGGCCGGAGGCGTGGCCGAGGCCTTCCGCGCGGTCAGGGATCGTTACCCGGACCTTCCCATCGAGGTGGAGATCGACCGGCTGGACCAACTGGAGGCCGTGCTCGACGAAGGGGCCCGGGAAATCCTGCTGGACAACTTCACGATTGAGGACACCGCACGCGCCGTGCAAGTCGTGAAAAATCGGACGAAAAATAGGATTGCGGTCGAAGCCAGCGGGGGATTGACCTTGGAATCGGCCCGCGCTGTGGCCGAAACTGGCGTTGACTACCTGGCGGTGGGGGCGCTGACGCACTCGGCGCCGGCCCTGGACATCGCACTGGATCTGCGGGGGTAATTGATGCTGCTCACGATCGATGTCGGCAACACGCACACGGTGCTGGGACTGTTCGAGGGCGAGGACGTCATCGAGCATTGGCGGCTGGCCACCGACGCCCGCCGCACCGCCGACGAGATCGCGGTCGTGCTCCAAGGCTTGCTGGCGCAGTCGCCGCTGCTCAAGGGGACCGACATCGACGGCATCGCCATTTGCTCCACGGTCCCGAGCGTGCTCAACGAGATGCGTGAGATGACCCGCCGCTACTACGGCGACGTGACCGCGGTGATCGTGGAGCCGGGCATCCGCACCGGCGTGCCCGTCCGCATGGACAACCCCAAAGAGGTCGGCAGCGACCGGATCGTGAACGCGCTGGCCGCCATCGACCAGTACGGCGGCCCCTGCGTCATCGTCGACTTCGGCACCGCGACGTCGTTCGACGCGGTCTCCGCCAAGGGCGAATACGTCGGCGCGGTCACCGCCCCCGGCATCGAGATCTCGGTCGACGCACTGGCCGCGGCAGGGGCGCAGCTGCACAAGGTGGAGCTCGTCAGGCCGCGCTCGGTGATCGCCAAGAACACGGTGGAGGCCCTGCAGGCCGGCATCATCTACGGATTCGCCGGCCAGGTGGACGGAATCGTCGAGCGCATGACCGCGGAGCTGGCCGACGACCCCGACGAGGTGACCGTGGTGGCCACCGGCGGGCACGCGGCGCTGGTGGTGGGCGAGTCGCGCTCGATCGACGTACACGAGCCGTGGCTGACCCTCATCGGCCTGCGCCTGATCTACAACAGGAACACCACATAGGAAAGCGGCCCCCTCGGGTAAGGGGGCCGCTTGCGCATATGACCGCAGGAGGACTACTCGCTCTCGGCGGTGTAGATGTACTCCCAGGAGCCGCACTTCTTCGGGTAGTTGCTGTGCAGGCCGATCTGGCACACCTTCGCCCGCAGGGCGAAGACGTCGTGCTCCTGGAAGTGGAACTTCTTGTAGCCGGGGTAGCCGCAGTACTTCTTCGAGTAGACGGGCGACCAGTCGTGGTCGAAGTCGCTGGCCTCGAACTTCACGTACGCGCACTTGCCGCCTTCGTCGTAGCTGCGGTTGTCCAGGTCGTACAGCTTGCCCTTGACGTGGACCTCGTTGGACTCCCCGTCGTGGTCCCAGTTCACGCCCACCCAGCCGTTGGCCTTGGCCTGGTGGTGCTTGGAGTAGACCGAGCCCCAGTAGTCGGAGTAGTCGTCGTAGTCGGGCGAGCTGGCCGAGGCGGCGGAAGGAAGCGACAGGGCCAGAGCGGTGGTGGCGGCTGCGGCGAGGAAGCCCGTCGCGATCTTCTTCAACATGTTCTCTCCTTGAGCTCCCCTGGACCGGCTCCCTGCCGGCTCCCCCCTGAGCTCGTGAGATATTGATACGGGCGTCCTCTTGCACGGCCCCTGCAGAGGACCGACGAGCCCTTGCAGGTCGCCATATCCCCTACTCTTTGATGCTGTGAGCGACGAACTTCCCGAGCAGATGCGCATCCGGAGGGAGAAGCTCGACCGCCTTCGCAGCGAAGGCGTCGACCCTTACCCGGTGAATTTCCCCCGCACGGCGACCAATGCCGAGGTCAAGGAGAAATACCAGGGCCTGGAGCCCGACACCGCCACCGGCGACACGGTCGCGGTCACGGGCCGCGTCATGCTCAGCCGCGTGGGCGGCAAGCTCTGCTTCGCCACGCTCCGCGACGGCAGCGCAGACCTGCAGGTCATGATCTCGCTCGACAAGGTCGGCGAGGAGTCGCTCGCCCGCTGGAAGCGCGACGTCGACCTGGGCGACCACGTGGGCGTGATCGGCGAGGTCATCACCTCGCGCCGGGGTGAGCTGTCGATCCTGGCCGAGAGCTGGCAGATCACCGCCAAGTGCCTGCGCCCGCTGCCGGAGAAGCACGTCGGCCTCACCGACCCCGAGGCCCGCGTCCGCCAGCGCTACGTCGACCTGATCGTCAACGACGAAGCCAGGAAGATGGCCCGCATCCGCAGCGCCACCGTGCGCGCGGTGCGTGACTTCTGGCACGAGGAGGGCTACCTCGAGGTCGAGACGCCGATGCTGCAGCCGATCCACGGCGGCGCCACGGCCCGGCCGTTCAAGACCCACATCAACGCCTACGACATGGAGCTCTACCTCCGCATCGCGATCGAGCTCTACCTCAAGCGCCTCGTGGTCGGCGGCATCGAGAAAGTCTTCGAGATCAACCGCAACTTCCGCAACGAGGGCGCGGACTCCACGCACAACCCCGAGTTCACCATGGTCGAGGCGTACGGCACCTACCTCGACTACAACGACATCGCGGACCTGACGCAGCGCATGTACCAGAAGGCCGTCCTGGCCGCGCTGGGCACCTCGGTGGTCGTGCACGACGGTGTGGAGGTCGACCTGGGCCTCGCCTCCTGGCCGCGGATCCCGCTGTACACGTTGGTGTCGGAGGCGGTGGGCGAGGAGATCACGACCTCCACCACCCTGGAGGAGCTCCGTAAGATCGCCGACCAGCGCGAGATCCACTGGGACCCGAAGTGGGGCGCGGGCAAGCTCGTCCAGGAGCTCTTCGAGGCCCTCGTGGAGCACACGCTGGTCCAGCCCACGTTCGTCATGGACTATCCGCTGGAGACCTCGCCGCTGGCCCGCCTGCACCGGGACAACCCGCTGCTGACGGAGAAGTGGGACCTGATCGGCTTCGGCACCGAGCTCGGCACGGGCTATTCAGAGCTGAATGACCCGATCGACCAGCGGCAGCGTCTTGTGGAGCAGTCCCTGCTCGCGGCCGGGGGCGACCCGGAGGCCATGCAGCTCGACGAGGACTTCCTGCAGTCCCTGGAGTACGCGATGCCGCCGACGGGTGGCATGGGGGCCGGCATCGACCGGATGATCATGGCCTTCACCGGCAAGAACATCCGCGAAACGATCCTGTTCCCCCTGGTCAAGCCCACCCATTGAGGCCACCGGCCGGCCCGCCGCCCGCGCCGGGCGAGCGGGCCGGGTCGGCCGCGGGCTCAGGGGACCAGGACGAGGCGGCCGCGGACGCCCCCCGCCACCAGCCGGGCATGCGCGTCGGCCACCTTCTCCAACGGGTACGTGCCCGCCACCCGCAACGTCACCCGGCCGGCCTCCACCAGCCGCACCACCTCACCGAGCTGGGCGGCGTCGGCGCGGAAGAAGACCGTGGCGACGTCGATGCCCCGCAGCCCGACAGGCGCCACCCCGGCCGAGAGCGCCACGAACGCCCCGCCGTCCCGGACCGCGTCGAGCGCAGCCAGCCCCAGCACCGCCGCGTCCACGACGGCGTCCACACCGCCGGGCACCCGGGCTCGTACGGCGGAAGCGAGGTCGTCGCCCCGGGGCACGAACCACTCCGCCCCCAGACCTCGCACCAGTTCCTCGTCCTCGGCGCCCGCTGCCGCCACCACTCGTGCCCCGCGCAGCGTCGCCAGCTCGACCAGGTAGCCGCCGACGGCACCCGCCGCTCCCGTCACGAGCAGGGTCCGGCCCGGCCCCACTCCTGCCCGGTCCAGTGCCTGCCAGGCGGTCAGCGAATTGAGCGGGATCGTCGCCGCCTCGACGGCCGTGAACCCACGCGGCGCCCGCGCCACTGCCGAGGCGTCGAGCACCGCGTACTCGGCCTGCGCCTTGACCGGCAGCTCCAGGCGGGCCATGAGCCCGACGACCTCCTCTCCCACTTGGAAGGCCGCTCCGTCGCCCACCTGGTCCACGGTTCCCGCGACGTCGAACCCGATCCCGTAGGAGTCCAGCGGCCGGGCCACGCCGTAGTCGGCGAGCGTCCCCGCCGCCACGGCGAGGTCGAACGGGTTCACCGCAGCCGCCGCGACCTTGATCCGTACCTGCTGTGGTCCTGCCTCCGGCACCGGCAGCTCCACCAGTCGAGGAGCGCCGGAACCGCCAATGAGTGCACGCATGTTCGTCATGCCGACGACCCTAGGAAGAGTTACTCTCTTCTGGTAAGTAGGCACCCAGAAGTGCGTAACCAACCGGGAGGAGACGCATGGCCACCAAGACGGCGGCGGAGCGGCGCGAGCAGGCCAAGGAGGCGTTCGACGCGTACTTCGCCGAGTGCCCCTCCCGGAAGCTGCTCGACCGCCTCAGCGACAAATGGGTCACGCTGGTGCTCACCGCGCTGGAGGCGGGGCCGTGCCGCTACAGCGACCTGGCCAGGCGCATCGCGGGCGTCAGCCAGAAGATGCTCACCCAGACCCTGCGCGGGCTGGAACGCGACGGCCTGGTCTCGCGTACGCTCACGCCTGCGGTGCCGGTGCGGGTGGACTATGAGCTCACCCCGCTGGGCGAGAGCCTGATGCCGCTGGTGGCCGCGATCAAGAGTTGGGCCGAGGTGCACATCGAGGACGTCGAGGCGGCCAGGGAGCGTTACGACGCCACCGTTTGAGCCGTACCGGACGGAGTCGCGAGGCTCCTTCTGGCCTGCCCGGTTTCCGATATGTGCTCGTCTGTAAGCATCAGGTCAAGGCCGCGGTCGACTATTTCGCTCCGGCCGCGGAAGTATTGATGACTCTCCGGCGACGCTCTCGGCATTCGGTAATGACCCTGACCGCTGACGGATGAGCGAAGCCGGAAATCGGGTTCGTTTCCTCCGGCAGCGCGCCGGTGAGCGTATCGAGGCGCGGGGGAGGTGTTCGAGCATGCACGGCGTGAACGCCTTGCCGGCCGGAGCCCGCGGCCCTGCGTGGCCGGGCGGGCCCCGCCCGCAAGACCGGATCGACCCGCTGACCTGGCGGCGGGTGGGCTCCGTGGCCGAAGCGGAGTCGCCGCGCAGGGCTCATGGGCGGTGGGGGGCGAGCAGCGCCCCACGCGTTACGGACGATCGCGCGACACGTGCTCATTTCGCGATAGCAGGCATATGGTCAGCGAGAAAATCGGCATCGTACGGAGCGAAATCCAAGACACCGGCGAGGCGTATCGGCGTCGGGTCCGGCGCTGCCGGATGGGTCAATGAGACGACACATCGCCCGACCTTCATAACGCGAGTGCGTCACATATATCCGATCATGTCAATAGCGCCCGTCAAGAGTGGCGATTGTCGTGCTTGACGACCTTTCCAGGATGCGTTTACCGTCTGCGAGACGAGCGGCTTTTAGCCCGTCCGAGTTGCTGTTGGGGGGGAGGGCTCCCGATGGGTGTGCTCACCGAAGGGGTTGAGCTTAGCCATGCGGATTTGGCGTTGCTGGCGGAGCTGGCCAAGGGGGTCACGGTCGATCGGGTGGGCAGACGTTTGGACATCAGTGGACGCACCGTACGCCGACGGTTACGGGGCATATGTGACCGCATCGGCGTGGCCACGGCGATCGAAGCCGTGGCCTGGGCAGCCCGCCGACAGTTGATCTAGGGGCGTTCAGTCCGCGATGCGCACCGCGCCGGCGAAGGGCCGGCGCTCGATCGAGGCGACACGTACGACATCACCCGTCTGGGGGGCGTGCACCATCATGCCGCCGCCCAGATAGATGCCGACGTGGTGCAGGTCGTTGTAGAAGAACACCAGGTCGCCTGGGCGCAGCTCGGATTTCGAGATGTGCCGGCCCGCGGTCCACTGGTTCCCGGTGTAGTGCGGCAGCGAGATGCCCACCCGCTGGAAGGCCGCCATCACCAGGCCGGAGCAGTCGTAGGAGTTGGGGCCCTCGGCGCCCCAGACGTACGGCTTGAGCTGCTGCGTGAGCGCCCACCTCGCGGCCTGGGCCGCTTTGCCGTTGCCCGGGATCGGCAGGTTGACCCGGACGGCGCGGGTGCCGGGGCGGCCGGCCTCGCCCAGAGCCCGCCTGAACAGGTCGCTCTCCACGTTCTTCACCAGCTTGGTGATCTTGTCGCGCTTCGATTCGAGGTCTGAGACGATCTTCTGGAGCTCGTCCATGCGCGTCTTGGCGTCGGCTCGGGCGCGGTCGGCGGCGTCCATGGCCTTGGCCAGTTGGTTGACCTCCTCGCCCTGCTCCTGCTCCATCGCGTAGGTCGTCGCCACGATGTCGAGGAACTTCTCCGGGTCCTGGGACGAGGTGAACGCCATCGCCCTGTTCAGGCCGCCCGTTATGTAGGCGTTCTGGGCGAGCAGGACGGCCTTGGCGCGCTTGGCTGCGAAGTCGGCCTCGCTGCCCGTCAGCGTCTTCTGCGCGGCGTCGGCGGCCTTCTTGGCGACTTTGTACTTCTCCCGCTGGCCGTTGTACTGCTCGCTCAGTGTCTCGATCTCCACGTGCAGCTTCTCGACCTGGTCGGAGAGCTCCTTGAGCGAGGGCTTCGGATCAGCGGAGGCCGGACCGGTGGGGACGGCGAATAGGAGTGCGGCGACTATGACGCCTGCCACACCGAGAAGGCGCCGGCGCCGAGCCCGTTCCGGAGGGCGGGCGTTCTTGCCCGCCGACTTCCCCTCACGGCTGAGCGTGCGCTTCACCAACCAGCTCCTCTCATCGACGCCGACCGGGTTAGCTGACGGGTTCGGGCCGGAGCAGCCCTACCGAGAGACTCGGATTCACCCCAGTGGTGGCGTGCGGAGGTCGCCACCGGCGGGTCCCCGGCTTCCCTCGCGGGAATTGGGCGTGTCACCCCGCGACACGCGGGGAAACGTCGTCGCTGGACACTAATGCACTCCGGGTTCGTGCTCAACCAGAACTGCTGGATCTGTAGAGGTTTCACAACCGAAGGGTCACAAGGTGATCTCGTGGACGCTCGTGCAGAACAGACCTTATGTCCTCTTCATCCCTGGTTTTGTGGGAGGTCGCGCCTGTAGTCGTCTGGCCGCGACATGTCACAGTCTTGGGCCAGACGTGGGATTTAGGGCTGAGCCGTAATGACATCTGTACTCTGGAGAGCCATGGAGCAGGTGGCCGAACAACCGACGACGCCCGAGACCGCGGCGGTGGTCCGCCGTGCCCGCACGCCCGACGTGCGGACGATCAGGCGCCTGGTCGACACCTACGCGGGCGCGGGACCGCGGCTCCTGGAGAAGACCACGGTGACGCTGTACGAGGACGTACAGGAGTTCTGGGTGGCCGAGCTGGACGGGCAGGTCGTCGGCTGCGGCGCGCTGCACGTGCTGTGGGAGGATCTCGCCGAGGTCCGCACGGTCGCCGTCGATCCGCAGTGCCGGGGCATGGGCATCGGCCATCGGATCGTCTCCGCGCTCATACGGCAGGCGACGGATCTGGGGCTGCGGCGTGTATTCTGTCTGACTTTTGAGGTCGACTTCTTCGCGCGGCACGGCTTCCGCCCGATCCAGGGCACGCCGGTCTCGCCAGAGGTCTACGCCGAGCTGCTGGCCTCGTACGACGAGGGTGTGGCGGAGTTCCTCGACCTGGAACACGTGAAGCCGAACACCCTGGGCAACACCCGCATGCTGCTCCATCTGACATCGGGTGACGCGGACCTTGACTAGATGGAAAGGTGATTGTTGATACCTATGTCGATACGTTGGGCGGTACAGGCATGTGTCCTGACACGTGCCACATGCGCACGCGAAGCGAGGTGACACGGTGAGCACCGGACAGCCGCCGTATCCACAGGACGAATCCGGCGAGACTTCTGCGCCTGGCACCCCGGACTACGGGCAGCAGAACACGGGCCGCCGCCACGGCGAGCCCGACCCGGACGCAACTGTGGTCGGCTACCGGGCGGACGATGCCTACGGGCAGCAGCCCCAATACGGCCAGCAGGGCTATGCCCAGCAGCCGCAGTACGGACAGCAGCCCCAATATGGTCAGCAACAGCAGTACGGCCAGCAGGGCTACCCCCAGCAAGGACAGCAACCCCAGTCGCAGCCCGACTATGGTCAGCAGGGCTACGGCCAGCAATATGGTCAGGGCCAGCAGCAGGGCTACGGGCAGCAGCCCCAGTCCCAGCCGGGTTACGGCCAGCAGTCGCAGCCCGGCTACGGCCAGCAGCCTTCCTCCGGCCAGTACGGCCAGCAGCAGGGCTACGGGCAGCAGCAGCCGTCCGGTCAGCAGTACGGACAGCAGCAGCAGTCCCAGCCGGACTATGGCCAGCAGGGCTACGGACAGCAGCAGCAGTCCCAGCCCGACTATGGGCAGCAGCAGGGCTACGGACAGCAGTCCCAGCCGGATTACGGGCAGCAGGGCTACGGACAGCAAGCGCAGTCCCAGCCTGACTACGGCCAGCAGTACGGCCAGCAGCCGCAGTCCCAGCCGGGCTACGGGCAGCAGCCCCAGTCCCAGCCGGGCTACGGCCAGCAGCAGTATGGCCAGCAGCCCCAGTCGCAGCCCGGTTACGCCCAGCCGCAATATGGCCAGCAGCAGTACGGCGACCAGCAGTACGGCCAGGCCTACGGGCAGCCGCAGCAGGCCGCCTACGGCCAGCCCGGCTACGGGCAGCAGTACGGACAGCCGGTCGGCGTCCAGCCCCCGGGCGCGCCGGCCCCGCTCGCGGAGTGGTGGCAGCGGCTGGTGGCGAGGATCGTCGACGGTGTGATCTTCGGCATCGTGATGACCGTGGTGACCATCGTTTTCACGCTTCTCCTGGCATCGAGCTACGACTCGACCACCGGGGTGACCACGGGCCTGTTCGGTTCGTTCCTCCTCGGCATCGTGGTAGCGGTCATCCTGACCCTTGCCTACGTCGGCTATGACTTCTTCCTGCACAAGGCGAAGGGTCAGACCGTCGGCAAGATGATCATGGGGATCAAGGTCGTCCAGGTCGGCGGCTCGGTGACACCGGGCGGCATCCCCACCGACGTGGCACTCAAGCGTGCGGGCGGGACGTGGGGCGGCTACATCCTCTACTGGCTGCCCTTCGGGCCCGTGCTCGCCGGCCTTGC
The DNA here is from genome assembly GCF_052068215.1 of Nonomuraea sp. H19. Lineage (NCBI taxonomy): Bacteria > Bacillati > Actinomycetota > Actinomycetes > Streptosporangiales > Streptosporangiaceae > Nonomuraea > Nonomuraea sp. H19. The sequence continues at coordinate 95,961 of NZ_JBQHCV010000017.1, forward strand.
GTGCGCCGTCAACGGCGCCTCCCAGTTGTGGGACAAGCCGCTGCAGCAGACGTTCGCGGACAAGTTCGCGGGCACCGTGGTAGTGAAGATCAAGTAGTCTTCCCTGCGCGTAAAACTAGGGGCCGGCTTCCCGCCGGCCCCTATGTTTTGTCCCCCCGGCCGTACCAAAATGGAGACGCCCGCACTCCCCGATTGGCCGCCGAGACGCGAGGTGGAGGTTATGGCCGCGACGCCGCCGTGGGCGGACGCGCTGCCGGCGGAATGGTGGGAACGGCTCGCCGCCCGGCTGATTGAAGCGCTCGTCTTCGGGGTCTTCTATTACATCCTGTTCATCGCGCTCTGGGGCATCTTCCGAACTGTCGGGATGTTGGACGTGCTCGATGGGCGGCTGCCCGGCGTGTGCGCCTGGCTGGTGGCCGGGCTGGGTTATGCGGCCTACGACTGGCGGGCCCATTCCAGGCATGGCAGGACGTTCGGCAAGGCGATCATGAAGATTCGCCTGGCGCCGCGAGACCTTCCGCCGGGAGCGGCGCTGAAACGGGCCCTGGTCTATCCGGCGCCGGTCATGCTGATGGGCATTCCGGTCGTCAATCTGCTGGCTGGAATGTTGCTGTTCGGCGTCGGCTTGCTCATCCTGATCGACAAGCCGCTGGAGCGCGGGCCGCACGACAGGGTTGCCGGAACGCGCGTGGTTAAAGATCTTCGCTGAACCATCCGTACCTGGGCGGATACCTTTTCGCAAAATTTTCTGCTTGATCCGGTAAGGAGCCTGGAGAGACTGGCATTAGGCTATGGGCGTCCGGGTTGCCGGATGTTGGTGCCCCTGGGACGTACAGGGCATCTGCGTGCCGCGATGGTCAGGTGCGGGCGGTTGCCGCCACGCGCGCGATGAGGGCGCCGCGCCCCTCATGGTCGCGCTCCCATGCGCTTATAGCGCCCCCGAAACCCCGCTAGCCGTGGAGGCGAGGACGAATGGAAGCCCTTACGGACGTATTGTCAGCGCTCATCCCCCCGGCCGTGGTCGGCGGCGCCTTCATCTTTGGCGTAGTGAAGTTGGTGCGATCCGAGGCCGCCGGGCGCCGTCCTAACCGGCAGGCGCCGGTCGAGAAGCCGAACCTGATCGGCAAGTCAGCCGAATCCTCGCAGCGCTGAATTGTCTCAGCGCCTTTCCGGGTATATGTTTGGCACGGCGAATGAAACAATGCCCGCGAAAGGATTGCGTACATGGCCAAGCAGATCCAGGAGATTCTCATCGATGACCTCGATGGGGGCGAGGCCAATGAGACGGTCAGCTTCGCTATTGACGGCTCGTCCTATGAGATTGACCTCAGCGACCTTAACGCCAAGAAGCTGAGGGACGCACTCACGCCTTTCGTGCAGAACGCGCGTCGGGCGGGCGCCGTGACCACGCGTCGTCGTGGCCGTGGCGGCAGCCGTGCGATGAGCCGGGAGAAGAGCTCCGAGATCCGGCAGTGGGCCAAGGCCCACGGGCTGCCGGTCAGCGAGCGCGGCCGTATCGCCTCCACCGTCGTCGAGAAGTACGAGGCGGCTCACTAGAGAGTCGTCCGCGACCATGCGCTTATGCCGTTCGCCTTGGACCCCGGCGGCCGCCATAAGCGCATGATCGTCTCCAGGCCTTTCCGAATGCCGGAAGGCTCGGAGCATGATCTCTGAGCGTCCATATGCGGGCGTTTTGGCCGCGTGGTTCCGGTCCGCACCCGGTGCCGTTTCACCGGCGGGCGCCCGCATATGCGAGAGTACCGAGCTCGGCCTGCCCGAATGGCGTTTTACCGCGCTGGCCCGTTCCAAGGGCACGATGCTTCGGATGGCGGAGGGCCGATGCCGGAGGCATGGCAGGCAATGTCCGGATCGGCGCGCCGGAACGTAAGTGCAAGACCCGCTACTTCTGCAGGCCGCTGAACGCGGGGCACCATACGTTGAATGAGGCATGCGGGCCGTCTGGAGTGCCGCCTAAAGCCCGGATCGCCACTGAGAGTGGCGAAAATCCGCGATCTCGTCTCCGACCCGTGCGGCAGTGGGCAAAACTAGAGCTCTTCGAGCACCTACGCACAATGCCGCTCACCGGATGTGCGTACGGGCGCGATTCCCGTGACTCCCCGGACAGTCGCGACCGGTGAGAACTGGATGAGAACCGGATGAGGTCGGTAACCCGGCTGACCAGATGCCGGATAAGCTTGGAGTGCGGCGCGTACCGCGTTGTGCTCACGGCGGAGTGCGCTCACTTGGCCAAGCATTGCGTGGGGACATAGGATGATTGCGTAACAGATACGGACGCGGCATCGAAGATGCGTGGGCGAAGGTCTGCCCCAACAGCGCCTCTGCCCGGGAGCGTCCGATGGCCGATCCGTGTGATCTGCGTACGCCGCGGGCGTCAATTTAGCGCCGCCTTCCAGAAGAGGCCTAAACATCGTTCGCTTGCGGCGTATCGGGAACACGTCACCCCCGAACAGTAGTTGGATGGAGGGTGAACGCCCTGCTCTCGGGGAACGTCTCTGCTATAGAGCGTGTCAGCGGCAGTGGGCACGGTTCGCCGAGCCAGGGCTAGCATGCGGGATGACGGGACCGGATTTACCGGCCTGACTGACCGCTCTGTGAGGAGCGACGAGATGTTCGAGAGGTTCACCGACCGAGCGAGGCGTGTTGTCGTCTTGGCCCAAGAAGAGGCCAGGATGCTCAACCACAACTACATCGGCACTGAGCACATTCTTCTTGGTTTGATCCACGAAGGTGAGGGCGTTGCCGCCAAGGCTCTGGAGAGCCTGGGCATCAGCCTTGAGGGTGTGCGCCAGCAGGTCGAGGAGATCATCGGCCAGGGCCAGTCGGCTCCGTCGGGGCACATTCCGTTCACCCCGCGGGCCAAGAAGGTCCTCGAGCTGTCGCTCCGTGAGGCTTTGCAGCTGGGTCACAACTACATCGGCACCGAGCACATCCTGCTCGGGCTCATCCGCGAGGGTGAAGGTGTGGCGGCCCAGGTGCTGGTCAAGCTTGGAGCTGATCTCAACCGTGTCAGGCAGCAAGTCATCCAGTTGCTCCACGGTTACCAGGGCAAGGAGCCGGCCGCGGCGGGCGGCCCCCAGGAGTCGGCGCCGTCGACCTCCCTGGTGCTCGACCAGTTCGGCCGCAACCTGACCCAGGCCGCCCGCGAGGGCAAGCTGGATCCGGTCATCGGCCGTGAGAAGGAGATCGAGCGGGTCATGCAGGTCCTCTCCCGGAGGACCAAGAACAACCCCGTTCTCATCGGCGAGCCCGGCGTCGGCAAGACCGCCGTCGTCGAGGGCCTGTCGCAGAAGATCGTCAGGGGCGAGGTGCCCGAGACGCTGAAGGACAAGCAGCTCTACACGCTTGACCTCGGCGCCCTGGTGGCCGGCTCCCGCTACCGCGGCGACTTCGAAGAGCGCCTGAAGAAGGTGCTCAAGGAGATCCGCACGCGCGGCGACATCATCCTGTTCATCGACGAGCTGCACACCCTCGTGGGTGCGGGCGCCGCCGAGGGCGCGATCGACGCCGCCAGCATCCTCAAGCCGATGCTGGCCCGCGGCGAGCTGCAGACGATCGGCGCGACGACGCTCGATGAATACCGCAAATACCTTGAGAAGGACGCCGCGCTTGAGCGCCGCTTCCAGCCGATCCAGGTGGCCGAGCCCTCGCTCAGCCACACGATCGAAATCCTCAAGGGTCTGCGCGACCGCTACGAGGCTCACCACCGCGTGTCCATCACCGACGACGCGCTGGTCGCCGCCGCGCAGCTGGCCGACCGCTACATCAGCGACCGCTACCTGCCCGACAAGGCGATCGACCTCATCGACGAGGCCGGTTCCCGGATGCGCATCCGCAGGATGACCGCTCCGCCGGACCTGCGCGAATACGACGAGAAGATCGCCAACGTCCGTCGCGACAAGGAGTCCGCGATCGACGCGCAGGACTTCGAGAAGGCGGCTGCCCTCCGTGACCAGGAGAAGCAGCTCCAGCTCAAGCGCGAGCGGCGGGAGAAGGAGTGGAAGGCCGGCGACATGGACGTCGTGGCCGAGGTCACTCAGGAGCTCATCGCCGAGGTCCTGGCGACCGCCACCGGCATCCCGGTCTTCAAGCTGACCGAGGAGGAGTCGCAGCGCCTGCTCCGCATGGAGGACGAGCTCCACAAGCGGATCATCGGCCAGGACGACGCCATCAAGGGCCTGTCGCGGTCCATCCGGCGCACCCGCGCCGGTCTGAAGGACCCGCGCCGTCCCGGTGGCTCGTTCATCTTCGCGGGTCCCTCCGGCGTCGGTAAGACCGAGCTGTCCAAGGCTCTGGCGGAGTTCCTCTTCGGTGACGAAGACGCTCTGATCAGCCTGGACATGTCGGAGTTCATGGAGAAGCACACCGTCTCCAGGCTGTTCGGCTCGCCTCCCGGCTACGTCGGCTACGAGGAGGGCGGCCAGCTCACCGAGAAGGTGCGGCGCAAGCCGTTCTCCGTGGTCCTGTTCGACGAGATCGAGAAGGCCCACCCGGACATCTTCAACTCGCTGCTGCAGATCCTGGAGGACGGTCGCCTGACCGACGCCCAGGGTCGCGTGGTGGACTTCAAGAACACCGTCATCATCATGACGACCAACCTCGGCACCCGGGACATCTCCAAGGGCATCGGGGTCGGGTTCGCGAAGTCCAACGACACCGAGTCCAACTACGAGCGGATGAAGGCCAAGGTCCAGGAGGAGCTCAAGCAGCACTTCCGGCCCGAGTTCCTCAACCGCGTCGACGACATCGTGGTCTTCCACCAGCTCACGCCGAACGAGATCATCAAGATCGTGGATCTGATGCTCGCCCAGGTCGAGGCCAGGCTGAAGGACCGCGACATGGGGCTCGACGTCTCGCCCGACGCGAAGCAGCTGCTCGCCGACCGGGGCTACGACCCCGTCATGGGCGCGCGGCCGCTGCGGCGGACGATCCAGCGCGAGCTGGAGGACTCCCTGTCGGAGAAGATCCTTTACGGCGAGCTCCGGCCGGGGCAGGTCGTGAAGGTGACGATCGAGGGTGAGGGCGACAACGCCAAGTTCATCTTCAAGGGCGAGACGGCCTCGAAGGTCCCGGACTCGGCGGCGGCGATCGCGGCCCCGATCCAGCACTGACGGCCCATCTTCGCGGCGAAAGCCCCTGTGTGAGGAATCTCACACAGGGGCTTTCGCGCGTCCGGGGCCTTGGCGCGTAGGGAATGCTTACGTTGCGATCTTGGCGCAGGTCTCCGGAGGTGTGACGGGTCTGGGATGATGTGGTGTACATCCATCGCTGACCTGCAGGTATTCCCCCTAGGCCCAGCGCGGAGTCCTCGCCTGCCGGTGTGACAGGTCCGGGCATCGGAGGCCGGTGCGTGATGGGGCGGGGTTCGTGGACGTGCTCCGTGGTCACCGGCCGCGTTTCGAGCATGGGACCACTCGCGGTCGCAATACGGGGCGAAATGGGGGAATGCGGTCGTTGCCTAATTGTTCATTGGACGGGTATCCCGCCACCGCGAGTAGTACTACACTGCGTAGAGCTTCGCCAAGTCTCATCCAAGTCAGCCACAAGAGCGTGTTCCTAGGCTGAGTGCTGCTCCCTGGGGAGTAGTGAGAAATCAACTCAGGGCGGACGCGTACGTCACCAGCGAGCAGGCATGCTCGACAGGTTCGTGCGCCGAGGCGGGCGACGGGAACACACGAGCAAGCCCTGGAGGAAACCGATGCGCCTGCGTCACGATGACGGAACGCTCGTTCACCTCGCCTACAACGCAGGTGTCCACCCCGCTGAGGACCTGGAGAACCTGATCGCTCATCTGACGCGGTACGCGGTCCCGGTGCGCAAGCGGCTGGGCGTGGAGCGGATGGGCATCGGGCTGTGGCTCTCGCCGACCGTCGCCGACCATCTCACGGCCGACCGCATCGAGCTCGTACGGCTGCGCCGCTCCCTGGAGGAGCGCGGCTTGGAGGTCGTGAGCCTCAACGGCACCGGCGGCCGCAACCAGGAGGTTCCGGGCCCCGACTGGGCCAAGCCGGAGCGCTACCGCTACACCATGGCGCTGGCCAGGATCCTGGCGTTCCTGCTGCCCGAAGACGTGCGGTTCGGCAGCATCTCGACGATCCCGATCGGCTGGCGCCGCGACTGGCCCGCCGACCTGCACACCATCGCCACCCGCCGGCTCGAGCGCCTCGCCCGCGAGCTGCGCGGCATCTACAGCGTCACGGGCAAGACGATCAGGGTCGGGTTCGAGCCGTGGCCCGGCTGTGTGCTTGAGACGACGGAGCAGGCCCTGGAGCGGGTGTGCGGGATCGACTCCGAGCACCTGGGCGTGTGCCTGGACGCCTGCCACCTCGCCTGCGGGGCCGAGGAGGCAGGGGCGGCGCTGAAGGGGCTGGCCAAGGCCGGGGCGCCCGTCGTCAAGCTGGGCCACGTGCACAGCCACACGGGCGGGACCACGAACACCGGGGCGGTGCTGCACGACACGCTGACGGCCATGCTGTCGGGTGCGGTGAGCGGCACTGCGCACATCGAGGTCGAGACGCACAACCTCACTGTCCCCGGACGCGCGAAGGGGCCGGGGGCGCTCGTGTCGATGCTGGCCGAGGAGCTGGCCTGGGCCCGTACCAGCCTGACCGGGCTGGGCCTCCAGCTGGCCGCCTGAGCCGCCCGGCCCGTCCGGGCGCTCATCGGCGTCCACCCTCGCCTGAGCCCTCTCAGAGGGAGCCGAACCAGCCCGGCGTGTCCAGACGCCAGAGGTTGGCCGGGGTCATCTTGCGCAGGTCCGACTCCAGCGCCCGCAGGCGGTCCTCGCCCAGCTCGCTCGCCCAGCGGGCACGCAGGGTGTCGAAGATGCGGGCCGAGCGGTTGAGCGCGTCCAGTCCGTACGGAGTGAGGCGGACGAGCTTGCGCCGCGTGTCGTGGGGATCGGCGGTGCGTTCCACGTAGCCGACGCGCTCCAGCGTGTCGATGGTCTTGCCGGCGGCCTGTTTGGAGACGCCCAGCGTACGCCCCAGCTCGACGGCCGTGGTGCCCTGCGGGCCGATCGCCTGCATGACGAATCCATGCATGGGTCTTATGTCCGGATGGCCCTGCTGGGCCAGTTCGGCGTGCAGCTCGTCGATGAGCACCCTGAACGCGAGCAGCAGGCGGAGCGGTAGTTCGAAGCCGGGGGCGTCGCTTGACACGATAGACAACCTGGTTAACTATATGGACAACGTGGTTGCCTACTTTAGGGGGTTCCAGGCATGACTGTCATTCGCGCCGCCGACGCGCGGCGATCAGAGACGCCGAACGGGGTCATGACGACGTACGCCTCGCCGACGCAGGGCGGGGCCTCGCGGTCCCTCTGGCGGGTCGAGGCCCATCCCGGTGCGGTCGGGCCGGTGCACGACTTCGACGTCGAGCAGGTGTGGAGCTGGCTCGCCGGGGCGGCGACCGTCGAACTGGGCGGTGACACGTTCGCCGTGGCCGCCGGCGACACCGTCGTCATGCCGGCGCGCACGCTGCGACAGGTGCTGGCCGACCCGGACACCGGATACACCGCCGTCGTCACGGCTCCGGCCGGCGCCAGAGCCCGGTCCGCGGATGGGGCCGACTACGGGGTCCCGCCGTGGATCGCGTGAGATGTCCGCTGTAGCGGTATCCGCCGAGGCCCACGGACCGAGACCCCCAACGGCGTCATGACCACGCTCGCCTCCCCGCGCGGACGTGGCGCGACGGGAGCACCGTCGTCGAGCCGGGCGGGGATCCGCACGAGGCCGCCGCGGGGGACACGACCGAGTGTCCGGTGGCTGCTCAGCCGTGGGGGAGCCGGTACGTGCCGTCGTCCAGGGCCTCGGCCAGGCCGTCGGCGATCAGACCGTCCAGGGCGCGCTCGCGCTGCGCCGCGTCGTCCCACACGACGTCGAGCGCCGCCTTCGGGACCGGCCCGTGGGCCGACCGCAGCACCTCCAGCAGCCGGCCGCGGCACTGGCGGTCCGTGCCTGCGTACGTCTGGCCCTTGCGCGCGGGGCCGGCGTGCGGCGGCTTGCCGGCCAGCCGCCAGGCGCACAGGTGCGCGATCGGGCAGTCGGCGCAGCGCGGGGCGCGGGCCGTACAGACGAGGGCACCCAGCTCCATCACGGCCACGCCCCAGCGGGCGGCGCCCAGCTCGGGCAGGAGGCTCTCCGCCAGCCGCCGCTCGGCCGCCGAAGTGGCCGTCGGAGGGTATTCCTCGGCGCGTACGGCCCTGGCGAACACCCGGCGGACGTTCGTGTCCAGCACGGCGTGCCGGCCGCCGTACGCGAAGCTGGCGACCGCGGCGGCGGTGTATTCGCCGATGCCGGGAAGGGCCAGCAGGGTCGCGTGGTCGGCGGGCACCTCGCCGCCGTGCTCGTCGGTGATCGCCCTGGCGCAGGCGTGCAGGCGCAGCGCCCGGCGCGGGTAGCCGAGCCGGCCCCAGTGGCGGACGGCCTCGCCCGGCTGCTCGGCGGCCAGCGCTTTGGGGGTGGGCCAGCGGGCCATCCAGTCGTGCCACACGGGCAGGACGCGTACGACCGGGGTCTGCTGCAGCATGATCTCGCTGACCAGCACGCCCCACGGTGTCGCGTCGCCGGCCCGCCATGGCAGGTCGCGCGCGTTGTCCTCGTACCACTCCAGAACGGAAACGTGCAGGAGATTAGGCTCAACCACGCGGTCAAGGGTACGTCTAGCTGGATGGCCTCGGCGTGTCGGCGCTGGCGGTACTTGATCCAATTACCATGCTGAGCGTATGGATCCGGATACGATGCGTGGCGACGGCGGTGACGTCTATTGGCGGCGGCGGATGAGCGTGCTGGTGGCGGTGCTCGTCGTGGTGGCCGTTGTGGCGTGGGCGTGTTCCAGCGGGGGCAGCGGACCGAAACGTTCGTCGGCCGAGTCATCGCCGAGCGTCACGCCCAGCACTGATCCGCTGCTGGCGGGTCTGCGCACGCTGGCCATGGGCACGGCCAGCCCTTCTCCCACCCCCAGCCCCACCACTCCGTCCCCCGTCGCCCACTCCAAGCGGCCCGGTCAGCCCTGCGCGGAGGAGGACCTGGTGCTCAGCCTCCAGGGCGGCAAGGACGAGATCTACGCGGGCGCCGCCCAGCCCAGCTTCATCGTCACGCTGGTGAACACCGGCCCCGTCATGTGCACGGCCGACGTGGGACCGCGGGCCATGGAGGTCCGCATCACCTCGGGAGCCGACCGTATCTGGTCCACCGCCGACTGCGTCAGCGGTGCGGGCACGGAGGTCAAGGAGCTCCAGCGCGGCGTCCCGTACGTGCGGACACTGAACTGGGACCGGCGCCGCTCCAGCGCCGACTGCCGCGCCACCCCGCCGATGGCCCTGCCGGGTACATACGTGGCCGCGGTGCGCATGGGCAAGCTCCGCAGCGGCAAGGGCGTCTTCCACCTCCGCTGACGGCATCCGGCGCGGCCATGGCGCATCCTCACGACGCGCGTCGCGGCTGCGAGACCCGGGCGGAGGCGCGGGTCGTCTTTGGCATGTCCGGATCCGTCTCCGCGCTATCGCGAAGGCGCCTCCGTTCGCGAAACGGGACCTACACGTAGCGTTCGAGGATGGAGGATTCGGCGAGGCGGGAGAGGCCCTCGCGGACGCTGCGGGCGCGGGACTCTCCGACGCCCCCGACCGCCTGCAGGTCGTCGATGCTGGCCGCCAGCAGTTTCTGCAGGCCGCCGAAGTGGTTGACCAGGCGGTCCACGACCGTGGCGGGCAGGCGGGGAACCTTGGCCAGGAGGCGGAAGCCCCGGGGGCTGACCGGGCTGTCGAGCTTGTCGGCGCCGCTGTGGCCCAGGACGTGGGCGACGGCGGACAGGTCGAGGAGATCGCTGCCCGACAGCTGGTCGAGGTCGTGAATGGCCTCGGCCAGGCGCTTCTGGCGGCGGCTCGACGGGGCGGGGAGGTAGTCGCGGATGACCAGCTCGCGCTCGGAGTCCACGCCCGCCACCAGCTCGTCGAGCTGCAGGGACAGCAGGCGGCCGTCCGTGCCCAGCTCCACCACGTAGCCCTTGATCTCCTCGGAGATGCGGCGGACCATCTCCAGGCGCTGGGCGACGGCGGCCACGTCGCGTACGGTGACCAGGTCCTCGATCTCCAGGGCCGACAGCGTGCCGGAGACCTCGTCGAGGCGGTGCTTGTAGCGCTCTAGGGTGGCCAGGGCCTGGTTGGCCTTGGACAGGATGGCGGCGGACTCCTCCAGGACGTAGCGGATGCCGTCGAGGTAGAGGGCGATGATCCGCATCGACTTGCTGATGGCGATGATCGGCAGGCCGGTCTGCCTGGCCACGCGCTGGGCGGTGCGGTGGCGGGTGCCGGACTCGTCGGTGGGGATGGACGGATCGGGCACGAGGTGCACGGCCGCCCGCACGATCTTGTGGTCGCCGCTCAGCACGATGGCGCCGTCCATCTTGGCCAGCTCGCGCAGCCTGGTGGCGGAGAAGTCGACGTCGAGCTCGAAACCGCCGCTGCAGACCGCTTCGACGTCCTCGTTGTAGCCGAGCACGATCAATCCGCCGGTCTGCCCGCGCAGGATCCGCTCGAGGCCGTCGCGTAGAGGTGTGCCCGGGGCCACAGCCGCCAGGGCTTCGCGACGGCGGTCGTCCAGACTCCTATCCACCTGACCCCCGTGTCGATCGGTCAAGCTCAGCTTAGCCGTGCTATGTGACGTGTGTGAGTGCGTCCCAGACGTTCTCGGCCTGAACCACCTCAAACCCGGGCGCGAACGCCACTGGCCCCACAGGCACCAGAGCCCGCTGTCCGTTGCGCCGGCGAGTGCCGTCCTCGAGGGATCCAGCAGGCACGAGTGCACGTTTGAAGCCCAGTCTGGCCGCCTCCGTCAGGCGCCTGCGTACGTCCTTGACCGGCCGCAACTCGCCGGCCAGACCCACTTCGCCGAGCGCCACCAACCCGGCGGGCAGCGGCTTGTCACCGGCGGCGCTGGCCACCGCCAGCATGACCGACAGGTCCACGGCCGGGTCGGACAGCTTGATGCCGCCCACGGTCGCGGTGAACACGTCGCAGCCGCCGAGGCGGGCGTTGAGCCGGCGCTCCAGGACCGCGAGGATCATCTGCACGCGGTAGGTGTCGAGCCCGGAGGAGGTGCGCCTGGGCTGTTGCGCCTCGGTGCGCGCGACCAGGGCCTGGACCTCGGCGGGGAGCGGGCGGGTGCCCTCGACCGTGACGGTCACGCAGGTGCCCGGCACCGGCTCGCTGCGCCGGGAGACGAACAGGCCGCTCGGGTCGGTGATGCCCTCGATGCCGCGCTCGTGCAGGTCGAAACAGCCGACCTCGTCGGTGGGGCCGAACCGGTTTTTGATCGCGCGCACCATGCGGAGCCTGGAGTGGCGGTCGCCCTCGAAGTTGAGCACGACGTCGACCAGGTGCTCCAGTGTGCGGGGGCCGGCGATCGAGCCCTCCTTGGTGACGTGGCCGACGAGCACGGTGGCCATGTTGCGCTCCTTGGCCAGGCGCACGAGGTTGGCGGCCACCTCGCGGACCTGCGTCACCCCGCCGGGCACGCCCGTGGTCTGGGCCGAGCCGACCGTCTGCACCGAGTCGACCACGAGCAGCTTGGGCTGGACCTTCTCCACATGGGTGACCAGGGCCGACAGCTCGGTCTCCGCGGCGAGGTAGAGGTTGTCCTGGATCGCGCCGATGCGGTCGGCGCGCATGCGCACCTGGGCGGCCGACTCCTCACCCGTCACATAGAGGACCGTCTCCCGCTCGGCCATGCGGGCGGCGGCCTCCAGCAGGAGGGTGGACTTGCCGATGCCGGGCTCGCCCGCCAGCAGCACGACCGCGCCGGGCACCATGCCGCCGCCCAGCACCCGGTCGAGCTCGCCGACGCCGGTCGTGCGCGCGGCCGCCACCTCGGCCTTGACCTGGCCGATCGGCAGGGCGGGTGCGGTGGTGGCGCCTGCCTGGACGACGCTGACGCCGGCGCGCGCGCCCTCCTCGTCGACCGTGCCCCACGCCTGGCACTCACCGCACCGGCCCACCCATTTGGTGGTGCGCCAGCCGCATTCGGCACAGCGGTATCCGGGCTTCTGGGCTGACTTGGCCATGCGGAGCAGGCTAGCGGTACGGACCGACAATCCTCGAGTTACGCCAGGCCCAATTCCGAGACGAGCATGCGCTTGGGCTTGGCGCCGACGACCTGCTTGACCGGCTCGCCGTTCTCGAACAGCAGCAGCGTGGGGATGCCCATCACGCCGTAACGGGCCATGATCTCCGGGTTCTCGTCGGTGTTGAGCTTGCCGATCGTCAGGCCGTGCTCGGACTCGATCTGCTCCAGCACGGGCGCCACCATCCGGCACGGACCGCACCACTCGGCCCAGAAGTCCACCAGCACCGGCTTGTCGCTCTTGAGCACCTGCTCTTCGAAGTTCTCAGTCGTCAACGTGATCATTTCATCCCCTTACAAAGCAACCTGGGCAGGACTGGGCGAGCTGGGCGGCGACCTCGGCGCGGCGGGCGAGCAGGACGCGGATCTCCTCGTCGATCTGATTGAGCTTGCGCTCGTAGACCTCCACGGATTCGGCGCACGAGCCGCCCGTGCTGTGCCCGCGGCGCAGGCAGTCCACGAACGGCCGGGTGTCCTCGAGCGTGAACCCCACCGCCAGCAGCGCGCGGATCTCGGAGACCAGCTTGACGTCCGCCTCGGTGTAATGCCGGTAGCCGTTGGATCCGCGACGGGCACTGAGGAGGCCGTGTTGCTCGTAGTAGCGGAGCGAGCGGGTGCTCACTCCGGTGCGTTCCGCCAGCTCTCCGATGCGCATACCACCACCGTAAACGTTGACACCGACGTCAAGGTCAAGCCCGCGAGGGAGTGCCGTCGCCTGCTGCCGAACGGAGTGCGGCCATGAACTCAGAAGTAGCGCCAGCGCAGCACGTTGGGGTAGGCCAGTTCCAGACCCGGCGTCTCGGCGATGGCCTGCTCGGCCACCTCGGGCGCGAACTCGATGCGCAGCACCGCTTCCAGGTCCGCTCGCCGCTCGAAGGCCATCCGCAGGTCGAGCGGGCGCCGCTGCCAGCCGTGGCGGTCCCAGAACGCCTCGACGTCCCGTACGGAGTAGGACGGCACGGTATGCGAGAACCACCGCCCGAACGAGCCCCGTGTGGCGTCCAGGTCGATGACGAAGGCCGCGCCGCCGCGGCGTACGACCCTGGACAGCTCGCGCAGCCCCGGCTCGCAACCCGGGCCGAAGAAGTACGCCCACCGCGCGATCGCCACGTCCACGCTCGCGTCCGGCAGCGGCAGGTCCTGGGCCGCGGCCGCGTGCACGCTCACGTTGGCCAGGTCGGCGCAGCGGCGGCGGGCCAGCGTGGCCAGGTCGCTGTGCGGCTCGACGCCGATCACCTGCGCGGCCCCGGCAGCGAGGACGGGCAAGTGGTAGCCCGTGCCGCAGCCGATGTCGAGCACGGTGGCGCCGGTCCAGGGGCGCAGCGCGCGCATCGCCGCGTCGGCCGCGCCCTCGGGGTCGACGGCGCGGTTCTCCAGCTCGTAGACCTGTGGCGTGTTCCAGATGTTCGGGCTGGGGATGGCGCCTCTCGCGATCCGTGGCATGCCCCAACGTTAGGTGCAGTTTCTGCTACCTGTGGCGAGCCGCTGGACGTAGCCCGCCATAGGCGCATCGCTGCCTCGGTGAGCCGCTGGGCGCGGCTCACCAGAGGGCCAGCGCGCCAGATCCGCTTCCCCGGCTTAGGCTGGCAGCGTGGCTGATGTCATCCGCGTGCCCAATGCGAAGATCGCATTGTCCACTGCTTCGGTATATCCGGAACGCACTCCTGACGCGTTCGAGCTGGCTGCCCGCCTGGGCTATGACGGCGTCGAGATCATGGTCGGCGCCGACCCGGTGAGCCAGGACATCGACGTCATCGAGCGGCTCTCCGAGCACTACGAGGTGCCCGTCCTCGCCATTCACGCGCCCTGCCTGCTGGTGACGCAGCGGGTCTGGGGCCGCGATCCCTGGGCCAAGCTGGTCAAGGCGCAGAAGGCGGCGGAGCGCCTGGGCGCCTCGACCGTCGTGGTCCACCCGCCGTTCCGCTGGCAGCGCGACTACGCGCGCGATTTCGAGGCCGGGCTGGCCAGAATGCGCGATGAGACGGATGTCACGTTCGCGGTCGAGAACATGTTCCCGCTGCGGGCCAGGGGCAATGACGTGGTGCCCTACTCGCCCGGCTGGAACCCGATCGACTACGACTTCCCACAGGTCACCCTCGACCTGTCGCACACGGCCGTGTCCGGCTCCGACGCCATGGAGATGGCGGGCAAGCTCGGCGACCGGCTCGCCCACCTGCACCTGGCCGACGGCATCGGCGTGACCAACAAGGACGAGCACCTGGTCCCCGGCAGGGGCAACCAGCCGTGCGCCCAGATACTGGAGCGCCTGGCCGGCAGCGGCTACTCCGGCCTGGTCGTCCTCGAGATCAACACGCGCAAGGCGGCCAGCCGTACCGAACGGATCGACGATCTGGCGGAGGCGCTCGCGTTCGCCAGGCTGCACCTGGCGGCATCCAGATGAGCAAAGGGCCGATCAGGGACCTGGGCAGGGTGTTCGACCGCGTCGCCGACGCCTATGACGCGGGCCGGCCCGCCTACCCGGACGAGATGTATCGCGCCGTGAGCGACCTGTCCGGCATCGACCTCGACGGCGCCACCACGGTGGACGTCGGGGCGGGCACGGGCATTCTGACGCGCGCGCTCAGGGCGCGCGGCTCCCAGGTCATCGCGGTCGACCCGGGCGCGGAGATGCTGGCCCGGCTCAGATCCCGATCCCAGGAGGGCACGCCCGCCGTCGCGGCGGTGCTGGGGGACGGCAACGCCTTGCCGCTGGCCGACGGGGTGGCCGACCTGGTGACGTACGCGCAGTCGTGGCACTGGCTGGACCCGGTGGCCTCGATCGCCGAGGCCAGACGGGTGCTGCGGCCCGAGGGAGCGATCGTGGGCTGCTGGAACCTCAACCACGCCGCGCAGGCCGACTGGCTGGCCGCCTACGAAGCCCGTCTGGCGGCGGAGGTGCCCGCTTACTGGGGTCCGGCGGTCGAGCAGTGGTCGGTGCCGCCGATCGCCTCGGCCTTCGAGATGATCGAGGAGCGCTGGATCCCGTGGACCAGGCTGGTCGGCATCGAGGACTTCCTGCTCAACCTGCGCTCGCGCTCTTACATGGCGGCGCTGTCGCCGGAGGAGGCCGACGAGTTGGTCGAGCGGCGGCGGCAGGAGCTGCGCCAGGAGTTCCCCGAGGGCGTCCTGTCCGTGCCGATGCGGGTCTACCTGGCGGTGGGCAGGTGACGGGAGAGGCCACGAGCTCGAAGCGACGCCCCGGGCGCCGGCCTGGCTCCGCCGACACCCGCGGGGAGATCCTGGCGGCGGCCAGGAAGGTGTTCGCGGAGAAGGGCTTCGACAAGGCCACCGTGCGCGGCATCGCCAGGGAGGCCGAGGTCGACCCCGCCCTGGTGCACCACTATTTCGCGACGAAGGAAGGCATGTTCGCGGCGGCCATGCGACTGCCGATCACCCCCGACGAGATCATCCCGCTGCTGATCGAAGGTCCGCGCGAAGAGATCGGGGAGCGGCTCGTCCGCATGATCCTGACCGTCACCGCGGAGCCGGAGACCCGTGAGCCGCTGGTGGCGCTGATCCGCTCGGCGCTGACCAACGACCAGGCGGCCGCGATGTTCCGGGAGTTCATCTCCAACGCGCTGCTGTTCCAGGTGGCCGACCGGCTCGGGGTGCCGCATCTGCGTATCGAGGCGGCCTTCGGGCAGATGTACGGCGTGGTCATGGCGCGTTACGTGATCAAGCTGGAGCCACTGGCGAGCGCCGGCATAGACGAGCTGGTGGAGCTGCTGGCGCCCACCATCCAGAGGTACTTCACAGGCTAGAGCATTGTTCTGCGCAGACCGGTGACCATAGGGTATGTCCCGTTACCCCGGAAAAGTTACCCATGGGTAGGATTCGGGGTGAGGCCGGCGAATCGGGTGACCGTACGCTGACAGCCAACGTCGTCTGTGGGAGGACCCCGTGCTCTGGGTAGCCATCATCGGGCTCGTCATGACCGTCGCGGCGGTGGCCGTGGCCGGCCGCCGGGCGCTGTTCCTATACCGCCTCGCGACCGTGGGACCGCCCGCGCCCGAGCGGATCGAGTACGCCAAGTCGCATGCGGCCGATGAGCTCAAGGCCCAGCTCGTCGAGGTGTTCGGGCAGAAGAAGCTGCTCAAGTGGACGCCGTCGGGCCTGGCGCACTTCTTCGTCATGTGGGCGTTCTTCATCCTGCTGACCGTCTACATCGAGGCGTACGGCGCGATCATCCAGGGCGCGATCACCGGTACGCCCGACTTCCACATCCCGCTCATCGGGACCTGGGCCGTGCTGGGCTTCCTGCAGGACTTCATCGCGGTCGCGTGTCTGGCCGGCCTCGCGGTCTTCGCGGGCATCCGGATCAAGAACTCGCCCAAGTCGCTCGGCCGCGGCTCCCGCTTCTCCGGCTCCCACCTCGGCGGCGCGTGGCTCGTCCTGTTCATGATCTTCAACATCATCTGGACGCTCTTCCTGGCCCGCGGCGCGGCGGCCGCCAACGGCAACTTCCCCTACTCCTCGGGCGCGTTCGTCTCGCTCGCGCTCGGCGACGCGCTGCCTCAGAGCACGCTGCTGGAGGAGATCGCGCTGCTCCTGCACATCGGCTTCATGCTGGTGTTCCTGGTCATCGTGGTGAACTCCAAGCACCTGCACATCTTCACCGCCCCGCTCAACGTGCTCTTCTCGCGCCGCCCCGACGGCATGGGCGGCGCGCCGGAGATGCGCGTGGACGGCAAGCCGGTCGACTTCGAGGACGAGGATCTCGACCCGGAGCGGCTCGGGCGCGGCAAGATCGCCGACACCACGTGGAAGGGCTTCCTGGACTTCTACTCGTGTACGGAGTGCGGCCGCTGCCAGTCGCAGTGCCCGGCGTGGAACACCGACAAGCCGCTGTCGCCGAAGATGCTCATCCTCGACCAGCGTGACCACGCCTTCAAGGCGGCCCCGTACCTGATGGCGGCCCAGCAGGGCGTCGAGCACAAGGACACGGACGTGCTGGCGCTGCTGGACAAGCCGCTGGTCGGCGAGGACGGCGTGATCCACCCCGACGTGCTCTGGTCGTGCACCAACTGCGGCGCCTGCGTCGAGCAGTGCCCGGTGGACATCGAGCACATCGACCACATCCTCGACATGCGCCGCTACCAGGTGATGGTGGAGTCGGCGTTCCCGTCCGAGGCGGGGGTGATGGTCAAGAACCTGGAGAACAAGGGCAACCCGTGGGGCATGTCCGAGATGAAGCGGGCCGACTGGATCGCCGAGCTCGACTTCGAGGTCGAGGTCGTCGACGAGAAGATGCCCGAGGACGCCGAATACCTGTTCTGGGTGGGCTGCGCCGGCGCGCTCGAAGACCGGGCCAAGAAGACCACCAAGGCCGTCGCGGAGCTGCTGCACATCGCGGGCGTGAAGTTCGCGGTGCTCGGCCCGATGGAGGCGTGCACCGGTGACCCGGCCCGCCGCCTGGGCATGGAATACCTGTTCAACATGCTGGCCAAGCAGAACATCGAGACCCTCGACGAGGCGGGCGTCAAGAAGATCGTCGCCACCTGCCCGCACTGCTTCAACACCCTCGCCAACGAATATCCGCAGCTCGGCGGCACGTATGAGGTCGTGCACCACACGCAGCTGCTGTCGAAGCTGGTCGACGAGGGCCTGCTCACCCCGATCACGCCGATCGAGGAGAAGATCACCTACCACGACCCGTGCTTCCTCGGCCGCCACAACAAGGTCTACTCCCAGCCCCGCGACATCATGTCGAAGGTGCCGGGCGTGCAGACCCAGGAGATGCACCGGCACAAGGACCGGGGCTTCTGCTGCGGCGCCGGTGGTGCGCGCATGTGGATGGAAGAGCGCATCGGCAAGCGGATCAACACCGAGCGCGTGGACGAGGCGCTGACCACCAACCCGGACACCGTTTCCACGGCCTGCCCGTTCTGCATGGTGATGCTCGGCGACGCGATCAACGAGAAGAAGAACAACGGCGAGGCCAAGGAGTCGCTCGAAGTGGTGGACGTGGCCCAGCTCTTGATCAAATCGGTGAAGGGCGCTTCCTGACCGCTGAAAGTCGGACTCCTCCACAGGTCATGTGGAGGAGTTCCGCACGTAAAGAGGGGTGGCTGCAGGAAATCTGCCATCCACATAACGGGAAAATCACGGTAACCTCAACGTCGCATGGCTCTATTCGACGGGGAGGGGGCTAGGGATGGGCGTCGTTGTCACGGACGCCGAGGTCACCCTCGCGGACGTGCTCTCCCTTCGACTGGCCATCGACGAACCACTGGAAGCCGGCACCGAGCTCCTGCTCAGGCATCGCACCACGGGGGTCGAGCGTGGTGTACGGCTCGGCACGCCGGGCGCGCGGGCGCGCGAGGCGACGCTGGCGGTCTCGCTGGCGCCGCTGGATCTCACCGCCGGGCGCTGGGACGCATACCTGCGCCGAGACGGCAAGCGCAGCAGGCTGCGCAGCGTCGATCCGGGCTTCTCCCTCGACCACCTCGACGCGTACGCCCTGTGCAAGCGCACCCTCGCCTACCGCTCCTACCGCACGCGCAACGGCTTCCTGGCGCTGAAGATCTCCGACGCCGAGCCGGTGGCCGAGGTGCGCGCGATCTGGTTCAGGGAGGGCCGCTTCGAGGTGATGGGCCTGCTGGCCTACACCGGGCTGGAGGACGACGACTCCCGCCACGAGGCCACGTTGACTCTGGATCGCCGGCAGACGAGCGCCCGGGTGACGGCCACGGCCTTCGTCCAGGGCGTGCGCTTCCACGCGGCCGTCTCGCTCGTGGACGTGCTTGCCGCCGATCCCGACGCCGCGGCGGGCGCCGCGAGTTCCGCGAGCTCCGCGAGCTCCGGCACCTGGGAGCCCGCGCTCCAGGTCGAGGGCGTGCCCACGTCGCTCAAGCTGGGCGCGCGGCTCGACGACGTGGACGGCAAGCGCCGCCGGCTGCACTATCCCTCGGCCAAGGTGGACGGCGTGCCCATCAGACCCTGCTACACCGCCGACGACGAGCTGCGCATCGAGGTGGGCGGATGAAGGTCAGCCTGATCCTCACCTCCGCCTACGTCATGCGCGGCGACGTCCGTGCCACCCTCAACCTCGCCTCCGCGCTGGCCGAGCGGCACGAGGTCGAGGTGATCAGCGTGCGGCGGCAGAAGGAGAAGCCGTTCTTCCCCATCGGCGCCGAGGTGTCCATGCGCAGCGTGGTCGACATCAGGCCAGGGGTCCGGCACCTGCTCCCGCGCGGGCAGGTCCGCACCGAGGTGGCGCTGTGGCGGGTGCTGCGCGGCCTCAAGTCCGACGTCCTGATCACGACCAGGCCGGGGCTCGGCGTCCAGGCCGCCAGGCACGCGCCGCGCGAGATGCTGAAGATCGCTCGGGAGTGGGGGCGACCGGCCGTGCCCGGCCCCGTCAAACGCTTCTACCCGCGCCTGAACGCCGTCGTGACGGCCACGGAGCCGGCCCAGGAGGAATGGGGCAGGCTCCTCGACGGCGGGCCCGCTGTGCACTCCATACAGGACGCGCTGCCGGACGGTCCCTGGCCACGGTCGCGGATGGACAACAGGATCGTGGCCGCCGGCGGGCGGTGGGTTTCCGTCAAGGCGTACGACCTGCTGATCAAGGCGTTCGCCATCGTGGCCGACAAGCGCCCGGACTGGCGGCTGAGGCTGTACGGCGGCGGCCCGGAGGAGCGCCGGCTGCGCGCGCTGGTGCGCGATCTCAACCTGCACAATCACGTCTACTTCATGGGCACCACGCCGGACCTGGCGGGGGAGTTCGCCAAGGCGTCGATCGTGGCCAACACCTCGCGCGGCGAGGACCAGTGCATGGCGGTGCTGGAGGCCATGGGGTGCGGAGTGCCCGTGGTGGCCTTCGAGGGGGCCAAGGGGCCGACGGAGTTCGTCGCGACCGGCTACAACGGGGTGCTGGTGCCCGAGTCCGACGACGAGCCGCGGCTGTACGCGGCCGCGCTGCTCGCGTTGATCGACGACGAGCGCAGGCGGCGCTCGCTCGCGGCCGGGGCGCTGGACACGGCGGTGCGTCATGCGGCCGGCGAAGTGGCCGCGCAGTGGGAAAAGCTGATCACCGATCTCCGCTGAGCCATCTGTGGCGGGCCGCTGAACGCGGCCCACCGTAGACTCCGCGACCTGTGGCCGGGCCGCTGCCCATACGGGTTCCGGGTACCGTAGGAGCATGCATGGGTACAGCGGAGACAAGCAGGCATATCTGACCCGGCTCAGGCGCATCGAGGGGCAGATCAGGGGCCTGCAGCGGATGGTCGATGACGACGCTTACTGCATCGACGTGCTCACCCAGGTCTCCGCGGCCACGCGGGCGCTGCAGGCGGTGGCCTTGGGGCTGCTGGAAGAGCACATCTCGCACTGCGTGGCGGATGCGATCAACAGCGGCGGTCCGGAGGCGGAGGCGAAGGTCAAGGAGGCTTCCGCGGCGATCGCCCGACTGGTCCGCTCCTAGGGGGACTCGTCCCTTCGTAGGAGCCGGGGCGGCACAAGTAACTAGTTATGAGAAACCCCGGAAACCGATATCCCGGATCCGATGGAGTTCCGGGACTAGGTCCCCGGGGCTAGTAATCGTGATGGTCCTTCAGCGGCTCGCCGAAGTCCGCAATCCGAGCGCGTCGTCGAGTTCGTCCAAGGTCAGCCGCCGCTCGCTGACAGCCACGGCCGTGAGCACCTCGGCGTAGAGCGCAATCTCGTCCAACGCGACACGGTCGTGGACCCGAGAGTCCAGGTCGTCGTGCCCCACCGCGTCGTCCTTTCCTTCCGCAGCCCACACCCTCTACGAGGTTACGGCGCGGCCCGCCTTTGGCGACATGGCCCATCGGAGTCATTCCTTTCCGCGCCACGGGGACCACTGGGATCATTTCCCGAATCCGAGATCACAATTCAGCGAATTTACTGTTGGGTAGGGTGTTAGAACGATAGACGTGGGGTTAGGGTGAAATAACGGTATTTGTGGTTTAACTGTGACCTATGCCGTCTTCGTGATGATCATCGCGTTCGTGGATGAGTCTCCGCACGATCACCGATTGCCCGGCCAGCCCGCGCTCCGGCACCTTGGCCCCGGTGAGCCTGCCCCACGCCAGCCCCGTGGCGTACGCGGCCCCGAGCACCGCCGCCGCGCTCGCCCGATCCGGCGGCGCCACCTCCAGCGCCGGCGCGGGCGCGGTCGACACCCCGATGGGCCGAGCCGGTATGGAGAAGCCGTCGGGCGCGGTCGTCTCGGCGGCGGAGGTCCCGGTCCGCCCGGCCCGCTCCAGTTCCTCGTAGGCCATCCTGAGCCGGTGATCCAGCCGCTCCGGCAACAGCCCCCTGGAGTCCGACAGGTCGGCCAGGAACATGGCCGTCCCCTTCGCCGGGTCGGGCATGAACGACAGCGCCTCGGCCAGGTCGTACACGCAGTGGGCGAAATGCCGGCCCGGGTCCGTCTCGACGAGCAGGGCCCGGCCCAGCCGCACGGGGCAACGGCTGAGCCATGCCGC
Source organism: Nonomuraea sp. H19 (assembly GCF_052068215.1). Classification (NCBI taxonomy): domain Bacteria; kingdom Bacillati; phylum Actinomycetota; class Actinomycetes; order Streptosporangiales; family Streptosporangiaceae; genus Nonomuraea; species Nonomuraea sp. H19. Next base: position 117,550 of record NZ_JBQHCV010000017.1, read on the forward strand.
GCGTACCGCCTCGTCGTCGGGGAGCGCGTCGTCGAGCCCCGGCCGCCGCAACAAGGGCTCGACCATCGTGAGCAGCGCGAGCGCGCGCGGCCTGAACCGGCTGTCGCACATCAGGATCTGCGCTGTGTCCGCCATCACGGCGGCCAGCCGGAGCGCGGCGCGCGAACGGCCGGCCCGGGCCCGCTCGGCCACGAGTGTGACGAGGTCGAGCAGCGGCGGCGCGGCCAGCCAGCGCACCCACTCGTCGCCGGGCAGCGGGCGGCGCAGGTATTCGCCGAACACGGTGATCAGCCGCTCGTTGCCGTCGAAGGCGGGCGCGTACGCGCACCACATGATCGTGCCCCACACGGCCGCCACCGTGCCGGGCACGTCGGAGGCGAAGATCTCGTCGAAGGCGGTCAGCGGGTAGTCCAGCTCCGACTTGCGGCCGCTGGCCCGCAGCAGCACCCGGAGCCGCTCGGTGAGGTCCCCCGACACGTCGGGGCCGATGAAGGCCTGGGTGGAGCCCGGCTCGGCGTGGAAGTCCGGGCCGCGCGGGAGCACCTCGTCCGGCAGCACCGCGGCCGGATGCTGGACCTGCCGTGCCCGCGTGCCCCTGGGCGGCGGCGCGAGGTGCCAGCGGCCGTCCGCGGGGTCGTACAGATGCCACCGCGCGTGGGCGCCGAACAACCAGCGGTCGCCATCTGGGGTCACAAGAATCCTGGCCGCCAGGACGTGGGCGCGATCGGGCACGGAAATCCCCTGCCAGCGCGGGTCGGCGACCATCGCGCGGACCTCCGCCTCGGCGGCGGTGAACGCATCCCAGGGTGGCACGGCCGCCATCGTACTTGGGACGACCGGGATCAACCCATTGGCATTACACGGCAGAATGGCCGCTATGAGGGCGAAGGTAGCAGCGTTAGTGGCCATCGTGAACGTGCTCGCCGGGTGCGGTACGACGACCTCGGCACAGCCGACGCCCACCGGACCCGGAGTGCTCACGCTGGACAAGGCGACGCCGCCGGCGCCCGGCGGGGAGGTCGGCCAGGCGTCGACGGAGTTCGCCAACGCGTCGGACCTGGCGATGTGGACCAAGCTGAGCGACACCGAGAAGGACGTCGACCGGATCGCCAAGCTGGACGTGAACAAGACCGTGAAGGGCTCGATGTACTTCGAGCCCAGGACCTCGGCCTGGTTCGACGGCTTCCGCGGCCCCTTCGTCTACCAGGATCTGGCCGGCGACATCCTCATGCACGCCCGGGTCAAGGTCGAGGGGAAGAGCGGCGGCTGGCCCAAGCGGAAGTTCTCGCTCGGCGGCCTGATGGCCCGTCAGCCCGGCTCGTACGCCAAGCCCAACTGGGTGTCGGTCACCATCGGCACGGGCGAGAAGAGCGGCCAGGTCGAGGTGAAATACACCCAGGACGGCAGCTCCAAGCCGCAGGAAGTGCCGGTCAAGAGCGGTTGGGTGGAGCTGGCCCTGGCCCGGGTCGGGCGTGTCTTCGTCGCGCTGTACAAGGAGGAGGGCGGCAAGTGGAAGGTCGGCCGGCGCTGGCCCTCGACCCTCCCCGACGCGCTGCAGTGGGGCGTCACCGCCTATACCGACTGGGACAGCTACAGCACGCTCAAGAAGGACGCGACCAAGGGCAACGCCAAGCTGGTCAAGGGCCAGCCCGATCTCAAACTGACCGTCGACTTCGTCCGGTTCCTGCGGCCGGAGCTGCCGGAGTACGCCGACCCGCTCAACAACGCATCGGTGTCGGACGAGGTCCTGATCAAAGCGATGACGCCTGCCGGTGCCTGAGCGCCTTGGCCATGTAGTTGTCCGGCGTGCGGGCGAAAGAGTCCCGGTCGTCGGCGGTGAGCTCGCGTACGATCTTGCCGGGCACGCCGGCGACCAGCACGCCGGACGGGATCTTCTTGCCCGGGCCGATGAGCGCTCCGGCCGCCACCAGCGCCCCCGCGCCGACGCGGGCGCCGCCCAGCACGATCGCGCCGATGCCGATCAGCGCACCGGACTCCACGTGGGCGCCGTGCACCATGGCCTTGTGGCCCAGGCTCACCCGGTCCTCCAGGATCGCCGGCTCGCCCGGATCGGCGTGCAGGCAGCACAGATCCTGTACGTTGCACTCCTCGCCGATCTCGATCCGCTCGTCGTCGCCGCGCAGGACGGAGCCGTACCAGATGCTGGACGCCCGGCCCACCCGGACCCTCCCGACAACGGTGGCGCCGGGCGCGATGTACGCCTCAGGGTGTATGTCTGGGACTGCTCCGTTGTCCAACGCTGCTATGTACATTCGACCCATCGTAATTCTCGAGCTCCGCGGCCCGGGTATGGCGTTCCGGTTGCGGACGTGGGCAGATGGCAGGAAAGTCGTTTCCTGACGTCTCGTCGTCAGACCCTCACAACCCGCAGTTATCCCCCGCCTCACGCAAACCACCCTTAGGTAACCCCCATGATGAACCAGCACGAGAGTATTCCCGACCTGATGCAAGAGGACACCTTCGAAGTCGTGATGCGCGGCTACAACCGCCGCCAGGTCCATGACTACATGATCCGCACCCGCAACCAAATCCGGGATCTGGAAGAACGGCTGGCACGGGCGATCGAGCAGGCCGAGCAGGGCCGCATCGAGCTGGCGGAGGCCAGACGGCGCATGGTCGAGGCGCCGCAGAGCTACGACGATCTCAGCCCCAGGCTCGCCCAGATCCTCAAGCTCGGTGAGGAAGAGGCCGCGGCGAAGCGGTCGGACGCCGAGGCCGAGGCGGCCAGCGTGCGCGACGCGGCCAAGTCGGAGGCCGACCGGCTCCTGACCTCGTCCCGCGAGACCGCCGACAAGATCCTCACCTCCGCCCAGGCCGAGGCCGAGCGCCGGGTGAACGAGGCGACGCAGGCCGCTGAGCGGATGCTGGCCCAGGCCGGCGCGGACGCCGAAGAGCAGCTCGGCGCCGCCCGCGCCGAGGCGGAGGAGTCCGTACGCGAGGCGAGCGCCGAGGCTGAGCGCCTGGTCTCCGCTGCGCAGTCCGAGTCCGAGCAACTGCTGCAGTCCGCGAACGCCCAGGCCGAGCAGCTGCTCACGGGCGCGCGCAACGAGGCCGAGTCCATGCTGGCGGTGGCGCAGCAGCGCACCGCGACTCTGGACGAGCAGGCTGGGCGGCGGGTCGAATACCTGACCAATACGCATACCGAGGTCGTGCGGCGGCTGAACGAGATCAGCTCGGTGCTCGGCGACCTGATGCACAGCGAGTCGGCGGCGGGGCCGCTGGTGCCCGAGGCCGCGCTGACGCCGTCGCCGCAGGAGGACGTGCGGGTCATCGTGGAGCGGGACGAGGAGGAGCAGCCGAAGGAGGAGCGCGTCTCCGACGACACCGACGTGCACATCGTCCGCCTGTCCGAGGCCAACAAGTAACGCGGCGGGATGCCTCACGCCGGGCGGGCAACCCCTGCCCGGCGCGGCCCCGTCACGCCCAATTCGCCCTCCTGCAGGCGCGGCCGCAGGTAATCGACGCGCGCGGCGCAGGGGCCGGGACGGGCACCAGGCGCTGGTAGTGCGGCCGGGACGGGCACCAGGCGCAGGGCGAGGCGGTGGATCGGGTCGGAGCCGGGGCGGAAGCCCCCGCCCCCGATAGGGTCGGGGGCTTCCGCGTTCGTGGCCCCTCCTGGTTGGGGGCCCGGTGCCGGGGCCGCCGAGACGCTGGACCCGGCACCGGGCTGCTTGTGCGCGCCCGCCGCGGAACGCTCCACGGCGGACGTCAAGGAGGTCCGGGGCCGGCCCGCCACCGGTGTGGCTCGCCGGCCCGTCTCTCCTGGTCCCGGAGCAGCTCGCGCAGGCCCTCCGGGTCGTCCGCGTCGATGGTCATCGCACATCCGGCAGCACGCTGCGCCGCGTTCAGCGGATGGTGTCTCGTGGCCCACCAGCGGCCCGCGTCGCTCCGCCAGATGGTCCACTTGGGGTGCTCCCGGGCGATCTCGGCGAGATGCCGATCAAAGGACATCGCTGTCCACCTTCCCCGGGCCCCAGGCGAGGTTCCATCTCCTTCGAAGATGAGGGACTTCTCTAGAGATATCAAGTGATCGCAATGGACAGGTCAACCTATCGCTTGACAGATCACCTTGAATTAGGCGTCGAAGTCGTACTGGAGTACGTACGCCGCCGAGTCCAGGACCATCTCGTTGACCTCGACCGGCAGCCCGCCCGACGTGTACGCGGTCCGCGCGATCACGATCACGGGCGTCCCGCCGGGCAGGTCGAGCAGTGCGCTCTCGCGCGGCGTGGGCATGCGGGCCCGCACCTCCTCGGTGAAGTGGGCGGGGGGCACGCCCAGGTCGCCCAGCCTGGCGTAGACGCCCCCGGGTCCGGTGTCGGGAAGGGTGATCGCGCTGCCTTCGACCAGCCGCGCGGGGAAATAGGAGGTGGCCAGTTGCACGGGCCTGGCGTCGACCGAGTAGCGGCGCCGGCGTACCCATACCTCGCCGCTCTCGAGGAGGCCCGCCACGTCCTCAGTGGCGCCCTCCAGCGCCACCTCGACGTGGTCGACCGTGAACGGCCGGCCTCGGGTGTCGGCGTCCCAGATGGCCCGGCCCTGACCCCACTGCTCTCGTGACAGGCGGCGCGAGCCGTGTCTGCGAATCGGTTTGAACAGCCGCACGTAAACCCCCGAACCTCGTTTGGGTACCGCCAGCCCTTCGTTGATCAGTACGGCAAGCGCCTGCCTGGCGGTGGCCCGTGCGATTGCGTATTCGGCCATCAGTGCGTTCTCGCCCGGTAGTCGGTCCCCGTCACGCAGCTCGCCGGACAGGATCCGGGCGCGGAGACCGTCGGCGATGCGGCGATAGATAGGGGGCTCGTGGGGTACCGGGGATTCAGACAACTTTGATCACCCTCTGTCACCAACCAGTTTGTGGCGTCTCCAGAGAACTTGCCCCGTCCTGTCCACGATCGCACAGATAACAAGGTTGTTCCCGAGCTTCTTTTGAGTGGATCGTGCCCGAGTGGTGAATTCCGCCGGGGTTTTCACAGGCCGTTAACGCGGAACGGATCCGGCCGGTATCCGGGTGGCCCACCAGCGGCGAGTAATCAGAGCGAAGATCGCGGCGCCTGCCGTGTTCAGGATGACGTCGTCCACGGAGGAGAAACGACCCAGTCTCAGGACGTACTGGAGGGTCTCGACGAGGACCGAAAATGCCGCGGAGACGACCGCAACCCGGCCGAGACGGGCCATCGCGGCCGTGCGTACCGGTAGCAGCGCACCCAGTGCCGCGAACACCAGCAGATTGCCGCCCACCTGCACGAACACCGTTTGCCACGGTGCCTCGGCGACCGCGGCGAGGTCCTGCAGCGGGACGAGGCCGACGCCGTTCTGGCCGCTGGACGGGGTGAGGATCATCCATATCCACGGTGCGGTGCCGACCAGGATGCCGACGTCGGCGATCGAGGTACGCAGCGGCGCAGGATGGCCGGCGCGAGCGCGATGGCGGGAGAGGAGCAAGATTGCTAGCAAGGCCAGGGGGAGCGCAAACGTACCAGCAATAATGACGTTTCCCCACAATTCCCACGTCCGCGCCATCGGACCATGATGGCCGGTGATCTAGGGGTACCGGAAGATGTCCATCTGGACAGGTCTTCCCGGAGCTTTTCCTCCCATCTCCTACATATAGGCAGGCGAACACGCGGAGACCTATACCAGAGAGATGAGGAGCGCGTTGTGCTGACCCATTTCATCGGCGGCGAGCCGGTGGCCGCGGGCGCGGTGAGCAGACAGGTCTGCGAGGCCGGCCCGGAGGTCGCCGACCGGGCGGTCCGCGCGGCCAGGGAGGCGGCACGCGACTGGGCGGTGCTCCCCGACGAGGCCTTCCATCTGCCAGGGGTGCTCTCCTACTACGCCCTGGCCCGCTCGGAGGGGGCCAAGGTGCTCGCGGGAGGCGGCGTCCCGGTGTTCGGCGATCAGCGCGATTCCGGTTATTTCGTGGAACCGAAGGTGGTGTCAGGCTTGTCGGAGTGGTCCCGCTGCAACAGGGAGGAGATCTCCGGCCCCGTGTGCCACGTCACCCCCTTCGACACCGAGGCCGAGGCGATCGACCTGGCCAACGGCTTCCACTCTCAACCCACCACGATCACCATCAAACTGGAGCAGCCCGATGCATGATGAATGGTCCCAGGCGGTGGACGCGCGGTCCCAGGCCGCCGACCGGCTGGTCGAAGCCGCGCGTACCGGAAAGCCCTGCGCGCCGATCAGGGACCTGATCGCCACGGCGGCCGACGCGTACGCCGTGCAGGAGATCAACACGCGGCGGGCGCTCGACGAGGGGCGGCGGCTGGTCGGCAGGAAGATCGGCATCACGAACCCGCGGCTGCAGCGGCAGTTCGGCATCGACCGGCCGGACTTCGGCATGCTCTTCGCGGACATGGCCCACTCCGACGGGCTGCCCATCCCGCTGGACGGGTTCCTGCAGCCGCTGGCCGAGGCCGAGGTCGCGCTGGTGCTCGGCGGGGACCTGGTCGGCGGGCCCTTCACGGTGGCCGACGTGATCAGGGCGGTGGACTTCGTACTGCCGGCCATCGAGATCGCCGACTCGCGGATCGCCGACTGGGACATCACGCTGGCCGACATGGTCGCCGACAACGCCGCGGCGGGCGCGTTCGTGCTGGGCGCCACCCCCGTCTCTCTCATGGGGCTGGACCTGCGGGCGGCCGGGATGACGATGACCCGTGGCGGGCAGGAGGTTTCCACGGGGTCGGGCGCCGACTGTCTGGGTCACCCGCTCAACGCGGCCGTCTGGCTGGCCTCGGAGCTCGGCCGCGGCGACTACGCACTGCGCGCCGGGGACGTGGTGCTGACCGGCGCGCTCGGCCCGGTGGTGCCGGTCGAGCCGGAGGACGTCTTCGAGGCGAGCATCGAGGGGCTGGGCGCTGTTCGGGCGGTGTTCGGCAAGTGAGGCCCAAGGCCATGCGCGTGCCCGGGAAGGCCACCCCGCGCGGCAGATTCCCGCACGTCAAGCGGGCCGGCGACTTCCTGTTCGTATCAGGCACGAACTGCCGCAGAACGGACGACACCTTCGTGGGCGTGGAGGTGGACAGGTACGGGGCGACGAACCTGGACATCCGCGCACAGACCAGGGCGGTCATCGAGAACATCGGCGACATTCTCAAGGCCGCCGGCGGGTCGCTCGCCGACCTCGTGCAGATCACGACGTACTTGGTGAACATGAACGACTTCACCGGCTACAACGAGGCCTACGGCGAGTTCTTCGACGAGGAGGGCCCCACCAGGACCACCGTCGCGGTGCACCAGTTGCCGCATCCGCACCTCCTCATCGAGATGCAAGCCGTCGCCTACCATCCACCGGAGCGATCATGATTGCGCCGATTGACTTCACCAAGTGGATCGACGAGCACGCCCACCTGCTCAAGCCGCCGGTCGGCAACAAGCTGTTCTACCAGGTACACGAGATCATCACCGAGAGCGAGCAGTGCGGCGCGCTGCATCCTGGCAAGGGCTAGATGGTCATCGACGTACACACGTACCACGTGCCCAAGGGCCGTCCCGAGCTGGGCCGGCCCGGGGCTCCCAGACTGAGGGCCGAATCGGAGCGCGAAGCGACGATCCTCATCTCGGCGTCTCTGAGCGGCCGCCGTCCCACTACCTCGGCAGGTTCAGCGTCGACTCTGCCGTCTTCGACGAGCGCGCGCTGCGGCTGCTCGTCGACACTCTCGGGGAGGACCACATGATGTTCGGCAGCGACGTTCCCTATCCGCTCGGCGAGTCACCCGCGGGTGACCTGATCCGGCATGCCCGCTTCCTGTCCAGCACGGCCCGCGCCAAGCTGCTCGCAGCCAACGCCGAGGCGTTCCTGGGCTGAAGGGAGCTCCCCATGCGCGTACCCGTGCTGGGGCTTGTGGTGCTGATGGTCGCCGGTTGCGGCGGGTCGCTGCCGCCGCCTGACGAGGACAACCCGCCGGTCAAGGTCGGCGCGATCATCTCGCAGACCGGTGTGTACGCCATGCTCGGCGACGACATGGAGACCGCCATGCGCCTCTACTTGGACGACCATGGAGACACCCTGGGTGGCCACCCCGCCACGCTGGTCGTGGCCGACGACGCCGGCAACCCGGAAGAGGGCCAGAAGCAGGCCAGGCGGCTCATCGAGGACGAGCGGGTGGACGTGATCACCGGGTTGATCGCCTCGCCCGTCGCCGAGGCCGTGGTCAAGGCGGCGGGGCGGACCCCAGTGGTCATCGCCAACGCGGGCGCGGACGCGCTGGGCGGCCCCAACGTCTTCCGCGTCTCGTACACCAACCACGCCCAGGGCTACGCCGCCGGTCGGTACGCCGCCGAGCGGTACGGCAGGCGAAACGTCGTCCTCATGGCCTCCGACTACTCCGCGGGCATCGAGACGCTGGGGGGCTTCACGGACGGGTACGGCGCCCAGCCGCTCAAGCGGATCCTCACGCCGTACGGCAGCCCCGCGGACCTGGCGCCCTACCTGGCGCAGATCCCGCCGCAGGCGGAGCTCCTGTACGCCTTCTACGCCGGCGCCGAGGCGGTCATGTTCGCCAGGGCGTTCAAACAGCTCGGCTACGACGCCAGGATCGAGCTGCTGACCAGCCAGAACCTCACGGACGAAGACGTGCTCCGGGCGATCGGCCCGGACGCGGAGGGCATCACCAGCGTCGGGATGTACTCGCCCGCGCTGGACAACCCGGACAACGCCGCGTTCGTGGCCGGCTGGCGGGCGAGGACCGGCAGGACGCCTTCCGCGGTCGCGCTGCAGAGCTGGGACGCCATGCGGCTCATCGACGCGGCGCTGGACGGGGGCCGCGATCTGGCCCGCGAGCTGGCCGAGGTGGGGGAGCTGGCGGGGCCGCGCGGGCCGTTCCGGCTCGACGCGCGGCACAACCCGGTGCAGAACTGGTACGTCCGCCAGTATCAGAATGGAGTGAACCGGGTAATCGCCACCATCCCCCCACAACAGGAGTGAATGGGTGACAGACCGCGACCACTGCCTTGCCCTCGACGCCGATGATCCGCTGCGGGCGTTCAGAGACGAGTTCGTGCTGCCGGAAGGGATCGTCTACCTCGTGGGCAACTCGCTCGGCGCGCTGCCGCGGCACGCCGCCGAGCGGGTGCGGCGGACGGTCGAGGACGAGTGGGGCAGGCAGCTCGTCGGCGGCTGGAACAGCGCCGGCTGGTTCGACCAGCCGATCACCGCCGGCGACCGGCTGGCCCCGCTGATCGGCGCAGGTCCCGGCCAGGTCGTGGCGGGCAACACGACCTCGATCGCGATCTTCCAGGCGGTGGCGGCGGCGCTGCGGCTGCGCCCCGAGCGCCGGGTGATCGTCTCCGACGTGCGGGCCTTCCCCACCGATCACTACATGGTGCAGGGGCTGGCCGGGCTGCTCGGCGGCTACGAGGTACGCGACTTCGCGGCCGGGCGTTTCGACGACGTGGCCGCGGTGCTGCTGTCGGAGGTCGACTACCGCACCGGCGCCCGCCACGACGTGCCGTCGATCACGGCGCGGGTCCAGGAGGCCGGAGCGCTCATGATCTGGGACGTGTGCCACAGCGTGGGGGCCATGGAGGTGGACGTGTCGGCGGCCGACTTCGCTGTCGGGTGCACGTACAAATACCTCAACGCCGGTCCCGGCGCGCCCGCGTTCCTGTACGTCCACCCGCGCCACCACGCCACCGCCCAGAACGTCCTGTCCGGCTGGTGCGGCCACGCCGCGCCGTTCGCGTTCGAGCCTGATTTCCGCCCGGCGGAGGGAATCAGGCGGTTCGCGGTGAGCACCCCGCACGTGCTGTCGTTCGCGGCTTTGGAGGCGGCGCTCGACGTGTGGGAGCGGGTGCCGATGGATCAGGTCCGGGCCAAGAGCATGGCGTTGACCTCGCTCTTCATCGACCTGGTCGGCGACGCGCTGGAGCTGGTCTCGCCCGCCGACCCCGCCGCGCGCGGCAGCCAGGTGAGCTTCCGGCACCCCGACGGCTATCCGGTGATGCGGGCGCTGATCGACCGGGGCGTGCACGGGGACTTCCGGGCGCCGGACGTCCTCAGGTTCGGGTTCGCGCCGCTGTACATCGGCTACGCGGACGTCTACGACGCGGCCGCCACGCTGCTGGAGGTGCTGGACAAGGAGCTTTGGCGGGACGAGCGCTACGCCCACCGCCTGACCGTCACCTGACAGGGCGGCGGAACTCCGCCAGCTTGGCCTCGATGCGCTCCCTGATCACGTCGCGGGCCTCCATCCGTGGCACGCCCGACATCAGCAGGCTGTCGTAGTCGGTGTCGAGGTGCCGGATCGAGGCGATCACCGCCAGCGTGATGGCGTTCTCGTCGAGCGCCCTGGCCGCCGCCGACCGGCCCACCCGGCCGCTGCCGCGCTGCCCGGCGTGCTCGGCGATCTCCCGCGCCCGTTGCGCGGGGCAACCGGGGAACAACCGCGCGATCTCGGCCGCCATCCGGGCCTGGAAGTCCACGTCCTGCTCGGCCCTGCGGACCCGGTCGCGCTCGCGGCGGCGCAGGCGCAGCTCCTCGTCGGCCAGGCAGCGCTCCTCGGCGGCGTCCAGCGCCGCCTGCTCCACCAGCAGGCCGAGGCGCTGGTAGATCTTGCGCCGCCGGTTGAACTGCACGACCACCGCCGACAGGCCGCTCTCCTGCTTGGCGCGGCGGCTGAGCGCGGCGTTCCCGGCCGGCAGGAACACCAGGTGGTCCATGTCCGCGCAGGTCAGGCAGTGCGGCCGGTCGTTTTCCACGATCAGGTAAGGGCCGGTGTCCCCGCAGTCCGCGCACGTCCAGTCGTGGAGCGGGGCCACCGCCACCAGGTCGGGCGCCTTGCTCTGTGCCTCGGTGAGCCGCCGCACGCGGGCTTCGCTGAGGTCGGGCGAGAGCCAGTGGACGCGGAAGGCCTCCTGCGGGTGGCGCGAGGTGAAACGCAGCTCGCGGCGGTCACGGGTGCCGGCCACGTATGGGGTGTCGACCGGCTTGAGCCCCTTGGTCAGGGCCCACTCCCGCAGCAGTGCGGCCGTGGTGCGCAGGCGGTCCTCGTCCACGGCCGCCAGCTCGGCCAGCGTGGCGACCCGGCCCTGCCGCCAGGTGTCCACGTGCCTGGAATGCAGCCAGCGCAGCCCGGTCACGACGTCGATGAACGTGACGTATTTGCGGGTGGTCAGGGCGATCTCGGCCGCTTCGGCGACCCGGCGCGCCAGGTTCGGCTTGCTCACGCGCTCCAGTCTCTCGCGTCTTTGTCGCGAGATGGCCGGTCACGAAGCTTTGCTTTTGCTCATCGGGGCTAGGAACTCCTCCGGATAGGAGGATCAACGTGCGCCTGTTCTGGCCTGCCGTCCTCATGCTCGCCACCTCATGCGGCCTGGGTGAGGAAGGCACGCAGCCCGTCGTCACCGGCGCGTTCGGCAGCAAGCCGGTCGTCGCCATCCCCAAGGGCAAGCCGGGCCGCACGCCGCGGATCACGGTGCTGTCGGTGGGGAACGGGCGGCGTACGGTGCCGGGTGACGTGGTGCTCGCGGACGTGGACATCCGCCGCTGGTCGGGCAACCGGCCCTACATGAACACCTACGACGTGAACCAGCCCACCTCCGTCATCTTCGACGGCAGGCAGGTGCCGGAGACCTGGCGGCAGTCGCTCATCGGCCGGCCCGCGGGCAGCCGCATCATGCTGGTCGGCCCGGCCGCCGAGGCGCTGGGCCCGGGCGTGCCACTGGCCGGCGTCTCGCCCGCGGACACGCTGGTGGTGGTCTTCGACATCCTGGGCGGCTACCCGCCCGACGCGCGGCTGGTCGGCCGTGCCCTGCCGGTGATCCCCGCCGATTTCGCGCCCGGCGCGCCGCCCCGCACGCTCATCGACGGCTCGGGGCGGGAGGTCGTGGCGGGCGCGAAGGTGGTGATCCAGTACGTGGCCGCGTCCTGGCCGTCGCGGGTGGTCGTGGACTCGTCATACCGGCGGGGCGGCCCCAGCGCGTTTCCCCTGAAGGCGGGTTCCGTGCCCGGGGCCTGGCTGGACGCGCTCACGGGGCGGCGGGTCGGCAGCCGGGTGGCCGTGGCCTCCGCGGAGGGCGAGCCCAGACTCTACGTCATCGACATCCTGGACACGCTCACGCCCGTGTGATCAGCCCTGCCCGCGTGAACTCAGCGGTCCAGATCCGAGCGGATCATGCTGTACATCACGCCGTCGTGCCACTTGCCCGCGCGGAACCCGCCGCCGCGCATGACGCCCTCGCGGGTGAACCCGGCCTTCTCCAGCGCCCGCTGCTCGGCCACGTTGTCGATCTCGGTCGTCGCCTCGACCCTGTTGACCGTCGTGTGATCGAACAGATAGCGCGCGATCAGCTTCTGCGCCTCGGTGCCATGGCCCTTGCCGCGGAACTCCGGCGCCACGATCACCCCCATCGACCAGCAGTAGCTGGCCCGGTTCGCGATGACCTTGCTCCACGACACGAAGCCGATCCGGTCGTCGCCCCCGGCGATGATCAGGATGCCGCCGTCGTCGCCCAGCATTCCGTCGTCCTCCCAGCGCTTGCGCAGACGGTGCGGGTTCTGCCAGCCGTACCACTGGAAATCGCCGGTGCTGTCCGGGTCGCTGATGAGCCTTTGCAGGAAGGGGAGGTCGTATTCGTCGACGGCACGTAGCTTTATGGTCATGATCCGGACACTATGCGGCGTACCAGTCGCCTGAGCCGGGACTCCTGGGGCGATGGCGGGCTCAGCAGGGCCTCCAGCGCCTCGGCGGCGGTCGGCCGCTTGGCGGGGGAGTGGTCGAGCATCCTGCGCACCACCTCCGGCACGTCGGGGCCCTGGGCGTCGGCGCTGGTCGGGAACTCTCCGGTGAGGAGCTGGTAGGCGATCGCCCCGGCGGCGTAGACGTCGGACGCGGTGGTCATCCGGTCGGGCCGCTCCTGGCACTCCGGCGCGGCGTAATGCGCGTCGAGCACGTTGCTCAGCTCGTGGGCGACGGTGTAGTTGCGCGGCCCCGGCTTGGCGTAGTCGAACCCGGTCAGCACCGCGTGCCCGTCGTCGGTGACCAGCACGCAGGCGGGCGTCAGCGCCCGGTGCACGACGCCGTTGGCGTGCGCGTGCGCCAGGCCGCTGAGCAGGTCCTGGATCACGCCCATCCGGGCGCCCTTGCCCAGCGACAGGTGCAGCGCCTGACCGTGCACGTCGTCGAGCACCAGCACGAACCGGCTCTCGTCGTCGATGGCGAAGAAGTCGCGCGAGCGCACCACGCACGGGTGCGGCGGGATCCTGGCCAGCGTCTGGTAAGCGTTGGCGATGCGCTGCCGCTCGGCCGCCCGCGCCTCGTTGTCGGCCATCGGATCGGCCTGGTAGACCCGCAGCAGCACGGTCTCGCTGCCCGGCAGCGTCACGTTGAACGCCCGATATTCGGTGACCTTGGTGTCACCGCCGAGCTGCTCCTCGACCTCCCAGTTGCCGAACCTGGGCGGCGCGGTGCTGCGGCGCACGGTCTGGTTGAGCGCGTCGAGGATCGCCGTCATGTACGGTCGCGCGTCCGGGCTGCAGCCCCGCCTGATCCGCGAGACGTCGCTCAGCGTGGCCAGCAGGCCGGGCAGGGTCGTGACGTTGACCGCGTCGCGCCCGGCGGGGTCGACCAGCTCGGCGTCGGGCGAGGTGAGCACGACCAGGCTGTCGACGTAGACGCGTTCGAGCTGCGTGGCCCTGGACACCAGCAGGCCCTTCAGCGCCTTGGCGGTGCCCCGCAGCTTGGCCACGGGCGAGCCGAACGCCTCCCTGCGCGGCGGGAACCAGCGCATGCCGGACACCTCGATGCGCCCCCGGGTGCCCTTGACGTCGACGACCACGATCGAGTGGCCGGTCAGCACGATCAGATCGACCTCGAAGACATCGTGGCCGCGTGGGACCTCGATGTTGTGCAGCAGCAGCCAGTCGGCGGGCGCGTGGTCGCGCAAGTATGCGATCACCCTCCGCTCGGCGTCGTTGACTGGACGTCCCCCGCCGACGATCTCTGCCATGGGCCCCATCCTCCCACGGGAAGCCATTGACAACATGCTGTCGAAATGACAAGCTATTGTCATGAAGCGAACCGTTCACCACGCCGTCTACGACACCCTCGCCGACTGGGAGACCGGTCATGCGACCGCGCACCTGCGCAGCGAGCGCTTCCATCGCGAGCCCGGCGGCTTCGAGATCGTCACGGTGGGCCTCACCACCGACCCCGTCGTCACCATGGGCGGCCTGCGGATCACCCCCGATCTCGCGCTCGACCGACTCTCCCCGGATGACAGCGCGCTACTCATCTTGCCGGGAGCCGACCTGTGGGACGCGGGCGACTCGCTGGCGCCGTTCGCCCGCAAGGCCCGCGAGTTCCTGGCGGCGGGCGTGCCGGTCGCGGCCATCTGCGGCGCCACGGCCGGGCTGGCCAGGGAGGGACTGCTGGACGACCGCGACCACACCAGCGCCGTGCTGGAATATCTGGCGGCCCAGGAGGGCTACGCGGGCGCCGAGCACTACCTCTACGGGGACGCGGTGCTCGACGGCGACCTGATCACGGCCGGGCCCACGGAGCCGGTGGCGTTCGCCAGGGAGATCTTCCGGCGGCTCGACATCTACCGGCCCGAGGTGCTGGACGCCTGGTTCCGGCTGTTCGGCCGGAGCGATGCCGCCGCCTTCGAAGTGTTGATGAAGGCATGAGCGAGACGGCGGACCTGCTCTCGGGCCTGGCGCTCGGGACGTTCCGGCTCAACGGCCAGTTCCTCCAGGTGTCTGAGGAGCTGGCCCGGCCCGCCGGGATGACCGCGGCGTGGTGGCAGGTGCTCGGGGCGGTGCTCCGCGAGCCGCTGCCGGTGGCCGGGATCGGCCGGGCCATGGGGATGACCAGGCAGGGAGTGCAGCGGACCGCGGACCTGCTGGTGGAGCGGGGGCTGGCCGAATACCGGCCCAACCCGGCACACCGGCGGGCCAAGTTGCTGCAACCCACGGCGGCCGGCAGGGAGGCGATCACCAAGATCGTCCCTGGTCATCAGGCGCTCGCCGACCGGTTGGTGGGGGAGTTGGGGCTCGACGGGGCGCGGGAATGCCTGGAGGCACTGCGGCGCCTGTCGGCGGCGCTGGACCGCCTTGACGAGGGCCCCTGATTGTTGCCCGACCCGTGTGGCGGCGGCCTGCCCCGGCCCCCTCGCCTCGGTCGAAGAGGCAGGCGTTTTGTGCGGTGTCGCCCGTGCGCCTAAAGACCGTCGATGATCCGGCGCAGGATCCCCGGGGTCTCGGCCGGGGGCGGGGCGTGCACGCCGAGTTCGTTCATCAGGTGGCGATAGTCGCGGACCTCGGACTCCTTGGTGAGGTATTGCGCGCCGGTGAGGTGTTCGAGGTAGACGACGTCGTTCAGCTCCGTCTGCGTGAAGCGCAGGATGGTGACGGGGCCGACGCCGCCGATGGCGCATCCGGAGCTGAACGGGACCACCTGCAGGGTGATGTGCGGCTGCCCGGCCAGGATGGCGAGGTGCTCGAGCTGGGCGCGCATGGTCGCCTCGCCGCCGACCCGGCGGTGCAGCACCGCCTCGTCCAGCACCGCCCACAACTTGCGTGATGTGGGCGGGGCCAGGATCTGCCGGCGGCGCATGCGTACCGCGATCCGGCGCTCGATCTGCTCGGCGGAGTCGTGCGGGTGCCCCTGCTTGATCACCGCGCGGGCGTAGTCCTCCGTCTGCAGCAGGCCGGGGATGAGCTGGACCTCGAACGTGCGGATCAGCGCGGCGTCCTGCTCGAGCCCGAGATAGGCCTCGGCCCAGTAGGGGATGACGTCGCGGTAGTCGTGCCACCAGCTGTGCGCGTTGGCCTGCCGGACCATGGTGAGCACGGCCGCGCGCTCGGCTTCGTCGGCCACGCCGTAAAGGGTGAGCAGATCGGCCACGTCGCGCAGTTTGAGGCTGGTGCGGCCGGATTCCATCCGGCTGATCTTCGAATGTGAGCCTCGAATGGCATATCCGGCGTCTTCGCGGCTGATGCCCCGAGACTCGCGCAACTGGCGCAATTGTGTGCCAATGAGAAGTCTAAGCGCTGTTGGCCCGGATTGGGCGGAATCGACTCCTGTGGTGCTGGTCAGGTCACTCAAGCCGTGAGCAGACTTCATCTTTGCTCCTCGATCGGCGCTTCGCCACGTTCTCGGCCCACAACCAATCCTGCCACGCCGGTCGGTGTGGACGATCCCATTTTCGTCCGGCGGAGATACGTGCTGTTATCAGCGCACGCTACGAATGTATGGGTCCGACGTATTTTGGCTTTTAGTCGCTTTTGTCGTGCCCCGGCACCGTCCTGCCGGGTGTCAGCGGGTCGTGGCGCGGGTGACGCCGGAGGCGTGCGGCGACTCGACGGCGACCAGGCGGTCGTGAGCGAGCAGCGCCCGAAGACAGCCGCCCCCAGGGCACAGAGCCGCTTTGTCCGCCTCTGACGTCGGCCGGTGGGCGGCGCCCCGGATACGCCGAGTGGCGTACGGCGATTCTCAAGTCACGGGTGATCGTTCCCTAAAAGGTGCTGCAGGATTGTCTCGACGTTCTCGCGGCCGACTCAAATAAATGTCGTTTCCCAGCCTCGTGGCGCATCCTATGCACCGCGTGCGGCCGATGCGTGGGAAAATCGATCGCCAAGAAATCGAGGCGCCTCCTTGACCTCGATGATGCCTTTTTGAGTTGCGATTTTCGTGGTCTGCGGCGATGGTTATTTCCGGCACCTTGCAGCCCTGCACAAACGACTACGGCGCTGGGAATTCCCGCGCTGATCCATGGAGGAAAATACACATGATCCGTCGCATTCTGGCCGGTGCCGCTATCGCGGCCGCAGCCTTCGGCTTCTCCGCTACCGCAGCCTCCGCCGAAGTCGGCCCCACCCCGCAGATCCACGGACACGGCGTCCTGAGCCAGTGGGTCGCAGCCCTGCCGTTCGACGTGAGCGCGCTCCACAGCGTGAGCGCGCTCGAGACCGTGGACGCGCTCGACACCGTGAACGTGCCCGTGGCCAACAACGCGCTCAACAACGCGGCCAACATCAGCGACACGGGCAAGGTCGCCGTTCCGGTGTCCGTGGGCGACACCCGCATCCTGAACACGGGCGGCAACTGACGACTCCTCACATGGCGCAGGCAGGAAGCTGATCGGCGGCTCCCGGTCGATATTCACGGAAGCCCGCCCGGCCAAGATCGCCTTCCTGGTGCCTTGAGGTGAACCGAAAGAACCGGCCGTGGAATTCGCGCGAGCCACGGCGCGGGCTTGGTGCGCACCAAGATTTCGGCGTCACGCGGCTCAGGCCGATCACTGCAGGAAGGCCTGGGCCGCGTGGCCGTCTCCCCCGTCACATCAGGGCCGGACCGCCCCTAGGAACGTCCGCCTGTCCAGCGGATCCACCCGTACGAACTCGCCGGTGTACGGCGCGTGCACCATCCGCGTCGCGTCCACTGCCACGGCGACGTGCTCGGGACCCGGACGCTGCGGATCGCTGTCGTAGAAGACCAGATCCCCCGGCTCCACTTCCTCCCTCGGCACCCGGACCCCCGACTTCCACTGCTCGTGCGTCGTCGAGCCGATCAGCACCCCGGCCCGCGCCCAGGCGTATTCCGCCAGCCCCGAGCAGTCGAATCCCCAGACCTTGGCCCCTTTGCCGATCCCGTATCCGGGCCCGCCCGGCCCGCCGCCGCCCCACGAGTAGGGGACGCCGATCATCTCCAGCGCCGCCCGCACCGCTACGATCCCGCTCGCCGACCGCTCGGGCAGGACCGGATGGACGGCCTGCGGGCAAATACCGGCACAGTCGGCGGCCAGTGCGGGAGTGGAATGCGGGGCGGACAGAATCGCGTGCGTCAGTGCTATGAGCAGCAGCGGCCGTACTCCATTCATGGCATATTCAGCGCTCCCGATACTCGGTCGCGCCGAATACTCGCCGGCGCGTACCCCGGTGGTTCTTCCGCTAAGATTCCTCCTGCCCTATGGCGATAAAACGGATTTGGGTGATACGGGGCACGCGTATAGCCATAAGATGAAAATCGCCCGCCACGCAATTCGGGCATATCGGATTTAATCCTGATATATCTGGGTCGAATGATGTACCCCTGGGCTGCGCGCCGACCGGCGGCGGCGTGGCGTCTGGCTCGCGGGGGACGCCCGGCTCGACGGCGTTCCAGCAGCTAGTCGGCAATTGTAATAATTACGTCATTTTCCGGCGAAAATTACAAAGTGTAACGAATGTCGTGTAGCCTGGTGGCGGGTTAATCGCCAGGTGCATCGGCGGTCATCCCCTGTTGGTTGCAGGTTCGTACAAGCCCCCAGAGTGTGCGTGTCCGGGGGGTGCGAAGGGCCGTGAGCGGCGTCGAGGAGCGACTCGTCTATCAGGACGAGCAGCTTAAGATCGTGTTGCGTGGAGCGCCGGACGTTCCGTTCGTCGCGTTGATCGGCGAAATCGACGCCTCCAACAGTCCTGCGCTGGCTCGTGCCCTGGAGAGCTGCCGCCAGGGCGCGCACATCGTCGTCGACACCGGCGCCCTGACCTTCATCGACATCTCGGGGCTACGCGTCCTCGTCATGCCCATGCTGCCCCTGTCGCAGCGATGGATCCGGCTGCACAACGTCACGTCGTACCAGCGGCGGCTGCTGCGCATGATGGGCTGGTTCTACGAGCCCCGCACCCATCACCTGCCTCTATAGCCCGCGAAGGCGACGGCGGCCGACGTTCCCAGCCCGGTCGGCCCGTCGAGCGCGGCACGCGGCGGCCGGTTGTGGCGGCGCAGGGACTCCTCGTCGTAGCGCCGGCAGTAACGGTGCCAGTTGAGTATCCCGGCCAGCCAGTCGCGCAGCTCGGCCACGAACGCGTCGAGCTCCTGCCGGGCCGCGGCGTCCAGGCCGAAGTCGTCGCACACCACGGGCAGCTCGTGCTCGACGAGGTGCAGGAACTGCTTCATCCGCGCGCTCAGCAGGTCGTCGACGATGGCCAGCGCCGCCGGGTAGTCGCAGTCGAAGAAGCTCTGCACCACCAGGACGCAATTGTGCAGCTCACCCTCGAACTCGATCTCCTTCTGGTAGGAGAAGATGTCGTTGACGAGCAGGCCGCAGTCCATCATGGCGTTCTCCAGCGCCCGCATCGGACCGCTCTCATACAGCTCCTGGGGGATCTTCTTGCTGTGCCGCAGCCGGCTCAGGCTCATGGTCATCTCCGAGCCGAAGGTCAGCCGGCGCATCTCCAAGTAGTCCACCGGGTCGGGGATGTGATGGGCCAGTTCGTTGTCCAGCTCCCACAGCCAGCCCGCGCACATCTGCTCGACCGCCGTGCGGAGCTTGCGGCGGTCCGCGAGCGGCATCGGCGCGGTCGTACGAGCCCAGACATCGGCCAGGCCGCGCTCCAACGCGCCGGCGGCGGGCGGCGTGGCCGAGCCGTCCAGCGGCATGAACGCCGAGAACCGCGCCACCGCGATTCTGGCCGCCGCCAGGTTGCGCGACCTGCCGAACACGACCGGGAAGTAGTCGTCGCCATAAGTCCCCCAGCACAGCCAGAACGACGCCAGGTCCAGTTCTTCGGGGGAGGCGTCGGGATGCAGGCCGGCCGCGCAGAGCGGCAGGTCGTAGTCGATCAGCTTCTCCTCGTCCCACACCGCCGACCCCGTGACCCCCGGCTGGGCCTCCAGGAACCCCATCTCCCTGCACCAGTCCACGGCGTTGCGGCGGGCGGCGTCGAGATGGGGCGAGAGCCGCAGCTGGAACGGCACGCAGAGGTCGGGGATCCGCGTGGGCCCCACCCGCTGGTACGGGACGTGCGTGAAGTTACGTACCCGCTTGGCGCCCAGCGGGTTGACGACCGCCGACATGCCCAGCGGCCGGCGCGACTCGGCCCGCTGGTTCATGTAGCGGCTGGAGCGCAGGTGCCACTCGTGCCCGCCCGACTGCCAGTCCTGCAGCCCCTTGACGTACGCGAGCACGCCCGCGGCCGTGAGCGGGTCGATCGCGTGCTCCACGAACAGCGGCCCCAACTCGGTGAACACCGTGTGCTCGAACTGCTGCAACCGTGAGGTCAGCAGGTCGTTGACGGCGTCGGCGGCCTCCTGCGTGGTGCACCCGAGGAACGTCTCCAGCACCAGCACGCCGTTGCTCAGCTCGCCTTCGTCCCCCACCTCCCGCTCGTACGAGAACAGGTCGTTACGCAGGTGGACGGCGTCGGAGAAGGCGTCCTTCAGCACCCGCATCGGCCGGGTGGCGGCGATCCGCGCCGGCACCTCGGCACGCACGGCATGCTCCACGAGCCCGGCCGACCACGGTGCCCCGCCGACCTTGCGCCGCATCTCGATGTACTCCACCGGATTGGCGATCCGGCCCTTGTTGATGTTGGCCAGCTCCCAGAGCGACTCGTTGAGCAGGTTGCGCGTGCTCTCGGCGAACCGCTCGCGCCATTCCGCCGACATGCCGGGCACCGTGCGGACCCACAGATCCGCCAGTCCCGCCTCGGCCGGATTGGCCGGCTCCGGCATGGTGAGATCCGCACCCATCCGCATGAACCGGGCCAGCCGCTCCAGGTATGCCTTGCCGCCCTTCAAGTCGCCGGTGCGCTTGAAGACCTCCAGGAAATGGTCGTCGAAGAAGAAGACCCACACGTACCAGTCCGTGATCAGGCAGAGCTCCTCGCCGTCGCAGTCCGGATGGGTGTACGCGCACATCAGCGAGTAGTCGTGGGCGTCCAGGTCGGCCTCCTCCCAGACGCCCGAGCCGTCGAGCATGCCCATGTCGCGCGCCCACTGCTTGGAGTGCGTGCGTGCCTCTTCGAGATGCGGGTTGAGCCGCGCCGGGTACGGCAGGTAGAAGTCCGGCAGTTCGAACGGCTGACTCATGGTCACTCCTTCACAAAGGGCAGTGGGCCACCTCGACGTGCGCCTACAGGAGCTATCCGGTCCTGCCGACCTCGACGTCCTCCAGCACGCCGAGCGCGTCGGGCACCAGGACGGCGCACGAGTAATAGGCGCTGACCAGGTAGGAGATGACGGCCTGCTCGTTGATGTTCATGAACCGCACCGACAGGCTGGGCTGGTATTCGTCGGGGATGCCGGTCTGGTGCAGTCCGACGACGCCCTGGTTCTCCTGCCCGGTGCGCATGAGCAGGAAAGACGTCGTCATCGTGGACGACATGGGGATCTTGTTGCACGGGAAGATCGGAACCCCTCGCCAGGCCGGCACCCGGTGCCCGCTGACCTCGCTGGACTGCGGGTAGACACCGCGCTTGCTGCACTCCCTGCCGAACGCCGCGATGGCCTGCGGGTGGGCCAGGAAGAACGCCGGCT
The DNA here is from genome assembly GCF_052068215.1 of Nonomuraea sp. H19. Classification (NCBI taxonomy): domain Bacteria; kingdom Bacillati; phylum Actinomycetota; class Actinomycetes; order Streptosporangiales; family Streptosporangiaceae; genus Nonomuraea; species Nonomuraea sp. H19. The sequence continues at coordinate 138,819 of NZ_JBQHCV010000017.1, forward strand.
CCTTCCACACGACCGCCAGCAGGTCGTCGAGGTCGTCCGGGGTGGGCGGGCCCGAACGGGTCCGGATGCGCTGGCTGAAGTCGGCGTTGTGGAGCAGGCCGAACTCCCTGTTGTTGATCAGCTCGTGCTCCTGGCGCTCCCGCAAAGCCTCGACCGTGAGGCGGAGCTGCTGGTCGAGCTGGCTCATCGGCTGGTTGTACAGATCGGAGACCCGGGTGTGCACGCGCAGGACCGTCTGGGCCACGCTGAGCTCGTATTCGCGCGGGCTCTGCTCGTAGTCGACGAACGTGCCGGGCAGCACGGGCTCGCCGGTGTGGCCCGAGGCCATGTCGATCGCGGCCTCGCCGTAGTCGTTGTGGGCGCGTTCGCTGCTCGCGCGCCAGCTCGCCAGGTGCTCGCGCAGCGCGGGCGACCGCTCGGCGACCTCCTCGAAGTCCCGCCGGGAGAGCGTGAGCACGGTGGTCGCCGTCTTGGCCCGCGCGCTGAACGGGAACGAGCCGCCGTCGGCGAGGGCCTGCTCGCCGAGGTAGTCGCCGTCGGCCAGGATGCCGAGGCTCTGCTCGTCGCCGTACGCGCCGGTGCCTGTCTTGCGTACCCGGCCGTGGGCGATCAGCACCAGTTGGTCGGCGGGGCTGCCCTCGGTGACGATCTCCTCATCGGGCTCGACCTCGCGCTGGGTGAAGCGACCGGCCAGCGCTTCGAGCACGTTCATGTCGCCGAAGTCGCGCAACATGGGCAGCTCGGTGAGCTCGGCCGGGATGACCCGCACGTCGGAGCCGGTGTTGCTGAAGGTGATGCGGCCATCTCCGAGCGTGTACGTCAGCCGCCTGTTGACCCGGAACACGCCACCGGAGCACTGCACCCACGGCAGCAGCCGCAGCAGCCACCTAGAGGTGATCTCCTGCATCTGCGGCGGCGTCTTGGTCGTGGTCGCAAGCTGCCTGGCGGCCTCGGTGCTCAGGCTGAGCTGCCCGTTGCCGTTCTGCGTGGCGGTCGTCTGCGTCGTTTCCGTCATTTGCGCACCTGCCTGTCTTCGTGCTGGGCCTGGCCGTGAACGGGACTGGATCGAAGTTCGGGAGGGAGGGAGAACGTGAGGGTCTCTTCGGTCAGGGTCACCTGCTCGACGTCGGCGTAGCCGCGGACGGCGAGCCAGCCGAGTAACTCCTCCACCAGCCGCTCCGGGGCGGAGGCGCCGGCGGAGACCCCGACGCTCTGCACGCCGCGCAGCCACCGCTCGTCGGCGTCGGCGGCCCCGTCCACCAGGTAGGCCGCGTCCGCGCCGGCGTTCAGCGCCACCTCCACCAGCCGCCGGGAGTTGGAGGAGTTGGCCGAGCCGACGACGAGGACGAGCTCGCACCACGGGGCGATTCTGGTGATCGCCTCCTGGCGGTTCTGGCTGGCGTAACAGATGTCGTCGCTGGGCGGGTCGGCCAGCTGGGGGAAGCGCTCGCGCAGCGCGGCGACCGCGCGCATGGTCTCGTCCACGGCCAGCGTGGTCTGCGACAGCCAGCTCACCTGCCCCGAGCCGCGGGCGCTCACCTCGTCCGGCCGGGCCGGGTCCACGACGTGGATGAGGCCGGGGGCCTCGCCCAGCGTGCCCTCGACCTCCTCGTGCTCGGCGTGGCCGATGAGCACGATCTCGTAGCCCGCCTCCGCCAGCCGGGCGGCCTCCTTGTGGACCTTGGTGACCAGCGGGCAGGTCGCGTCGATCGTACGCAGCCCGCGCCGACCCGCCTCCTCCTTCACCGCGGGCGAGACGCCGTGGGCGGAGAAGACCACCAGCGCGCCGTCGGGGACCTCGTCGAGCTCGTCGACGAAGACCGCGCCGCGCCTGGTGAGGTCGTCGACCACGGAGGTGTTGTGCACGATCTGCTTGCGCACGTAAACAGGCGGTCCGAAGCGGCTCAGCGCCTCCTCGACCGTGACGATCGCGCGTTCGACGCCCGCGCAGAAGCCGCGCGGGGCAGCGAGAAGTACCCGTCCCATGTGGGGATCCCCTTACTTGGTTCGGTGCGCGAGCCGATCGGCGAGCACGGTCAGCGCGCTCAGGGCCTCCGGCTTGATCTGCGCCTCGGCCAGCGCCTGCACGGCTTCGCGCACGCGTTGTTCGATCATTTCCTCGACCCGGGCCACCGCCCCTGTGTCGAGCAGGACGCCGCGCAGCTCCGCCGCGCCTTCCTCGGTCAGCTCCGGGTTGCCGTGCCAGCGCTTGAGCTGGGCGCGCTGCGCGGGCGAGGCGCGCCGCACGGCATGCGCGATGAGCACCGTGTGCTTGCCCTCGCGGAGGTCGTCCAGCGCCGACTTGCCGGTCTCCGCCGCCGTGCCGAACGTGCTCAGCACGTCGTCACGCAGCTGGAACGCCTCCCCGAGCGGCACCCCGAAGCGGGAGTACGACTCCAGCAACTCCGGAGGGGCGCCGGCCAGCGCGCCGCCGATCTGCAGCGGCCGCTCGACGGTGTATTTGGCGGTCTTGTAGCGGATCACCATCAGCGCCTCGGGCACGCTGGCTCCCGAGCGGAGCTGGGCGAGCATGTCGAGGTATTGGCCGCTGATCACCTCGGTGCGCATGGCGTCGAAGATGTGGTGGGCGGCCCGCAGCCGCGGCGGCTCCACCCCGCACGACGACAGCATGGCGTCGGACCAGGCCAGGCTGAGCGTGCCGAGCAGGATGCCGCCCGCCTGGCCGAACGCCTCCGCGCCCGGCCCCTGGTGCAGCCCCGCGAGGTTCTTGTGCACGGTGACGCGCCCGCGGCGCAGCGCGCTGCCGTCCATGATGTCGTCGTGGATGAGCAGTCCCGCGTGGCACAACTCCAGCGCCGCGGCGGCCTTGATGATCTCCTCGCAGTCTTCGCCGCCGGCGCCGCGCCAGCCCCAGTAGCACAGTTGCGGCCGGATGCGCTTGCCGCCGCCGAGCACGAAGTCGGCCAGCAGCCGGTAGGCGGCCTCGACGTCAGGATCGGAAACGGTGGCGCGCCAGGTGTCCAGAAAACCGCTCAGCTGCTGGTCAATACGTGAACCAAGGGAGTGTTGAGTGAAGCTCACCGGCATTCGCACGGCTCCTTCTGTCAAAAGGTCACTACCTCCAGTTACTCATTGAATACAGAGTGTGTAAAGTGCCTTGTGTGGCGCGGGAGGCTGCGCGCTGGTCGAGCGGCCCTGACCCGGACCCGAATGCGGCGCGCCGAATGAGCGCCGGGCGCTGGAGGAGCGCAGTCCAGCCTCAAGCAGAGCGCGGCCGTTTGTCGGCGTATGTGGGGGTATGCGGCATTTCGAGGTACGAGTCGGGCATCTGCAGTGAGGAGACCACCATGAAGGCAGTCACCTGGCACGGCAAGCGCGACGTGCGGGTCGAGCAAGTGCCCGATCCGTCGATCAAGGAGCACAACGACGCGGTCATCAAGGTGACCAGCAGCGGGATCTGCGGCTCCGACCTGCACCTGTACGAGGTGCTCGGGCCGTTCATGGCGGAAGGCGACATTCTCGGGCACGAACCCATAGGCATCGTCGAGGAGATCGGGCCCGCGATCAGCAACATCAAGCCAGGCGACCGCGTGGTCATCCCGTTCAGCATCTCCTGCGGCCACTGCCACATGTGCGGCATGGAGCTCTACGCCCAGTGCGAGACCACCCAGGTGCGCGAGCGGGGCACCGGCGCCGCCCTGTTCGGCTACACCAAGCTCTACGGCCAGGTGCCCGGCGGCCAGGCCGAATACCTGCGGGTGCCCGAGGCCCAGTTCGGCCCGATCAAGGTGCCGGAGGGGCCGCCGGACGAGCGGTTCATCTACCTGTCGGACGTGCTGCCGACCGCCTGGCAGGCCGTCGCGTACGCGGACATCCCCCAAGGCGGCAGCGTCACCGTCTTCGGCCTGGGTCCCATCGGCCAGATGTGCGCCCGCATCGCCCGCCACCTCGGTCACCGGGTCATCGGCGTGGACGGCGTCTTCGAGCGCCTGGAGATGGCCCGCCGGCACGACATCGAGGTCATCGACGCCAGTGAGGTCCACCACGTCCCCGAGGAGATCCGCAACCGGACCTCGGGACGCGGCACGGACTCGGTCATTGACGCGGTCGGCATGGAGGCCCACGGCTCGCCGGCCGCCAAGCTCGCCCAGACGCTCGCCGGGATGCTGCCCGACGCGCTGGCCGCGCCTCTGATGTCGAACGCGGGCGTGGACCGCCTGGCGGCGCTCAACCAGGCGATCGATTCCGTACGCCGGGGCGGCGTGATCTCCATCATCGGCGTGTACGGCGGCATGACCGATCCGCTGCCCATGCTGCGCATGTTCGACAAGGGCATCACGCTGCGCATGGGCCAGGCCCACGTCAGGCGGTGGATCAGCCAGCTGATGCCGCTGGTGACCGACGACGCCGACCCGCTCGGCGTGATGGACCTGACCACGCACCAGATGCCTCTGAAGGAGGCGCCGCGGGCGTACGAGATGTTCCAGAAGAAGGCCGACGGAGCCATCAAGATTCTCCTGAAGCCGTAAACCCCAGGTCATGCTGGTTTCGCTGCCCGGAGAGCGGGCAGCGGAGCGGTCATGAGAGTCGTCGTGGTGGGAGCCACCGGGAACGTGGGCACCAGTGTGGTGCGCGCGCTGGCGGCGGACGCCGCCGTGACGTCCATCGTGGGAGTCGCGCGCCGGCTGCCCGGATGGCGGATCGACCGCACCGACTGGCGGCAGGCCGACGTGGCCAGCGCCGACCTGACGCGGATCTTCGACGGCGCGGACGCGGTGGTGCATCTGGCGTGGCTGTTCCAGCCGACCCGGGATCCGGCCACGACCTGGCGGGCGAACGTGCTCGGCAGCATGCGGGTCTTCCGCGCCGTGGCCGAGGCCGGGGTGCCGGCGCTGTTGCACGCCTCGTCCGTGGGGGCGTACTCGCCGGGACCCAAGGACCGTCCGGTGGACGAGAGCTGGCCCACGCACGGCTGGCCGGGCGCCGCGTACGGGCGCGAGAAGGCGTACGTCGAGCGCGTGCTCGACGTCTTCGAGCACGATCATCCGCGCATCCGCGTGGTGCGGATGCGCCCGGCCTTCATCTTCCAGCGGGTTGCCGCGACCGAGCAGCGGCGGCTGTTCGGCGGGCCGCTCGTGCCGCGGCGGCTGATCCGGGCGGGGCGGATCCCGTTCGTGCCGGACATCCCCGGGCTGCGCCTACAGGCGTTGCATGCCGAGGACGCGGCCGAGGCGTACCGGCTGGCCGTCACCCGACAGGTGAAAGGGGCGTTCAACCTCGCCGCCGAGCCCGTGCTCGACCCGCACGACCTGGCCAAGCTGCTCGGCACCCGTACGATGCCCGTTCCGCGGGGACTGGCCAGGGCCGTCATGGCGGCGGGATGGCACCTGAGGCTGTTGCCCGCCGCGCCCGGACTGTTCGACCTGGCCCTGCGGATCCCCGTCATGAACGTGGACCGGGCCAGAGAGGTGCTGGGCTGGACGCCGCGGCACTCCTCGTGGGAGGCCATGCGGGAGTTCCTGGAGGGACTGCGCCAAGGCGCCGGCATGGAAACCGCGCCGCTCGCCCCCGACGGCGGTCCGGTCGGCCGGGTCAAGGAGCTCGCCACGGGCGTGGGCGGACGTCCATGAGAGCCGAAGCCGGCGGAGGGTAATTGCCATCAGCCCGGGGCCTACCCCTCATTCCGCGGGCGACAGGTTCTCGCATGCGGCGCTCACGTACGGCCAGGCCATGTCGGAGGAGCCTGCCATGCGCATCTTGCTGACCCAGTCCTTCATCCTCGAGGACATCACGAAGCTGCGCCGGGCGGTGGCCGAGCAGGCCGAGAACTGCGGGCTGAGCGGAGCCAGGCTGGCCGACTTCGTGCTGGCCGTGCACGAGTGCGTCGTCAACGCCGTCGAGCACGCGGGCGGCTGCGGGCACCTCAGACTGTGGACGGTTAACGGCGTCATCGCCTCGGAGACGACCGATCACGGGCCGGGCATCCCCGAGGCGGTCGTCGAGGACCTGCACCGGCCGTCCGACCTCACCTCCGGCGGCCGGGGGATCTTCCTCATCCGCCGGCTGTGCGACACGGCCGAATTCCGCACCGGTCCCGTGGGCACCACGGTCCGGTGCACCATGCGGTTGCCGCGCTCTTGCGATCCCACCGGGAACGGGACAATGAGGCGGATCAGGGTCTCGGTCGGCAAGCGCTCGCCCGGCCGCCGCTTCACCGCTTGACCCTCCGGCGCAGGTAGTCTCGCAGGAGACGGAAAGGGACCACCACGTGAGCGCCGAGAAGCCTTCCTCCGGGATCATTTCCCCTGTTCGGCGCATCGGGCGGCGGGAGTTCGATTTCGAGCGCCAGGTCGCCATCATGGCCATCGTCAACAGGACCCCCAACTCCTTTCACGACCAGGGCCGCACGTATGAGCTCGCCAGCGCCGTGGACGCGGCGCGCAAGGCCGTGACCGACGGGGCGGACTGGGTGGACATCGGGGGGTTCGCCTTCAGCGCCGCTCAGGCGCAGATCGGCGTGGACGAGGAGATCGACCGAGTGGCCCCCGTCATCGCCGAGGTCAGGGCCGTCACCGACGCCGTGATCTCGGTGGACACGCACCGCCCCGAGGTGGCCAAGGCGGCCATCGAGGCCGGCGCCGACGTGATCAACGACACCAACGGCCTGCGTGAGCCCGGCATCGCCGAGGTCGCGGCGGAGGCCGGCGTCAGCGTGGTCGTCACCCACAGTCTCGGCGGGCCCGGCCGGCGGGTCTTCAGGCCGAGCTACGCCGACGTCGTCTCCGAGGTCGCGGACTTCCTGCGGGAGCGGGTCGAGTTCGCGCTGAAGGCGGGGATCGGCCCCGACAAGATCATCATCGATCCCGGCCATGACCTGAACAAGAACACCTTCCACTCCCTGCAGCTGACGCGCCGCCTTGAAGAGATCACCTCGATTGGATATCCGACCCTGGTGGCCCTGTCCAACAAGGATTTCATCGGGGAGACGCTCGACCGCCCCCAAGGAAAGCGGACAGAGGGCACGATCGCGGCCAACGTCGTCTCCATCGTCAAGGGCGCCCGCATCCTGCGCGTGCACGACGTGCCCGCGACCCTCGCGTCCGTCCGCATGACCGAGGCCGTGCTCGGCTGGCGCGGCCCTATCGCACCCAGTCACAATCTGGCATGAGGAGATGCTTTGACCGAACGCAAGCCACCCGGCGTCCCGTTCGAGAGCTGGATCGACAGGCAGATCCGCGAGGCGATGGAGCGCGGCGAGTTCGACGACCTGCCAGGTGCGGGCAAGCCGCTGCCGGGGCTCGACCGGCCGCACGACGACATGTGGTGGATCAAGCAGAAGGTGGAGAGCGAAGGGCTCACGATGCCGCTGCCGCCCACGCTGGCGTTGCGTAAGGAGGCGGAGGCGGCGCTGGCCGAGGCGCGCGGGGCCAGGTCCGAGACCGAGGCGCGGGAGATCATCGAGGACATCAACCACAAGATCCGCAAGGCGATCAGGACAGGGCTGTCGGGGCCGCCGCTCAACCTGATGCCTTTCGACGCCGACCAGATCGTGTCGGAGTGGCGGCAGGCCAACCAGAGGGGTTCGGGCGCGTGATGTCCGGACCCCTCCCGGTAGCCGAGGGACCCGGGTCAGGCGGGTCCCTCGGCTACCGGGAGGGCCCCGGGTCAGACGGGCCCTCCGATCGGGTGAGGGCCCCGGGTCGGGCGGGCCCCTCCGATCGGTGAGGGACCCGGGTCAGGCGGGTCCCTCAGCTTCACTGGGTCAGGGGTCGGATCCGGTCCGGCCCCATGGCCGGAGGGCGCCATGGCCCTCCGGCCGGTCGGGTTTCAGTTGATGGGCGGGTAGGCGTTCCTGAGCAGCTCACGGAACTGCGCCGAGAACCACTGTCCCGACAGCGGCGCGTCGGGCAGCGCACCCGACATGTTGAACTTGTTGAGCTCGTTGCCGGTGTACGTCGGGTCGCACATCCGGTCGAACTTCTTGCCCTCGTTGTTCGGGATGTCCTTGCTGGCGCCGTCGGATTCGCCCGGAGGCTTGATCCAGACGTAGGCGTCGAAGCCGGCCGCGGGGCTGGCGGTGGGCCGCTGGCCCATGCCGGCGCCGCTCTGGTTGCACCAGTTGCCGGCGTGGATGCGGCGGTCGGCGCGTGACTGGTCGACGAACTCGTTGACGTTCAGCGAAGTGCTCGGCCCGGTCGGGCGGGCGCTGCCGCCCCAGCCGTTACGCGAGGTGTCGATCAGCATGCCGAGCCCGGACCGGAAGCCCTTGGCGATCAGCCGCGTACGCAGCTCTGTCGCGAAGGTCCGCTCGTCGATGTAGTAGTTCCAGTCCACCCAGCTGGACTGCCGGACCGACGTGCCGTTCACCGTGGTGTTGATGGTGAAGTACGGCTCGGAGGTGATGGAGTAGTTGGCGGTGTTGACGATGAAGCCGTCCACGCTGTCCACCCCGGCGGCGGCGCCGGAGACGGTGCGGTGGAAGAGGTCGACGGCCGGCTGGAAGTTCGAGTCCCAGCCGAGCCAGGCGTGGTGGGCGGCGTCGATGTAGGTGTAGACGTTGGTGATGGGGTGCAGCTGGTCCAGCGCGTACCTGACGCCGTCGACGTAGCCGCCGGGGCCGTTGGCCTCGCGGCACTTCTCGAAGGCGTTGAGGTTGGTGACCAGGTTCGGCAGCGAGTCGGGCTCGATGATCGTGACGACGCGCAGGTTGGCGTACTTGGGGTCGCGCAGGATGGCCGCGATCGGGTTGATGTACTCGGTCTTGTAGCGGTTGAACCCGTCCTGGGCGATGAGCAGCTCGCCGTTGGAGGCCAGCGCCGAGCAGTCGCGGTTGGGCAGGTTGTAGACGACGACCTGGATCGTCAGCGGCGCGGACCCGTTGGCGGCGTCCTGTCTGATGGCCTCGTCCAGGTGGGCGCGCAGGCCCATGGCCGAGGAGGAGCCGGCGATGGCGGCGATGCGGTCCATCCACACGGCGGTGGAGGTGTTCGCCACCGCGGAGCCGCCCGGTTCGGCCGCGGCCTTCGCCGACCAGTCGGGGTTCACGTAGCCGGTGGCGCCGGCGTACGGGTTCTCGACGTGGGTCGGGTTGGTCCCGCCGTCGTCGTCGGCCTCGGTGGCGGTGACCATCCTGGAGGTCAGCCCGGTGGAGGCGATGGTGAAGGTCCTGCTGCCGTTGGCGGTGTCGGAGTCCTGCGCGGCGGCCAGGGTCACCGTCTGCGGGGTGTTCCAGTTGGACGTGGTGAACGTGAGGCTGCCTCCGGAGGAGACCGTGAGGTCGCCGTCGCCGCTGCCCGCCGTCGAGGTGACGGTCACGTTCGAGGAGGGCTGAGTGGCCAGCCGCGCCGTGTACGTGGCGGTGCTGCCCTCGGGCACGGTCACCGCGGTCGGCGTCACGATGATCGACTGCTCCTGGACGGCGTCGTCGTCCACTTCGGTGGCGTTCACCGTGGCCCCGGTGACGCCGTTGCCGCCCACGCTGAAGGCGGCCGTGCCCGCGGTGGTGTCGGAGTCCTGCGCGGCGGCCAGGGTCACCGTCTGGGCGGTGTTCCAGTTGGACGGAGTGAAGGTCAGCGAGCCGCCCGAGCTGACGGACAGGTCCGCGTCACCGCTGGTCCGCGTGGTGGTGACGGTCACGTTGGAGCTCGGCGCCGCGGAGAGGCGGGCCGTGAACGTGGCCGTGCCGCCCTCGCTGACCGCGACGGAGCTGGCCGAGGTGACCACCGAGGGGGTCCCCGGGCCGACGCCACCGCAGGTGGTGTCGTTGACGCTGAACGAGGCCGGGTTCGGGTTCGTGCCCGACCAGGTGCCGTTGAACCCCACGGAGACGGAGGCGCCGGTGCCGAGACTGCCGTTGTACGGCATGTTGGTGCCGGTCATTCGGGTGCCGGACTGTGTCCAGTTGGCTCCCCAGCCGGTCGGGGTGTACTTCTGGCCCGTGGTCGGGAAGTCGAAGGCCAGCGACCACGACGTGATGGGGTCGCCGGTGTTCTTCAACGTGATGCTCGCGGTGAAACCGCCCTGTCCCGGGCTGCTCGTCCACGAGTTGGCAGAGTACGTCACATCGCAGGCGACCGCGGCGTTCGCGGCCGTGCTCTGGCCGACGACGAGCCCTAAGGCCGCGACACTCGCGGCGGTCATCGTCACGGCCCATTTGCGGAGGCCGCGTTGGAGTCTCACGAGCGATCATCTCCAGTACTGCTCGATGGCTGGGAGCGCTCCCATGGTGAGCCGGACTCGGGGCCCTGTACAGAGGGCGGCTCTCATGAAGGTGTCCGCTGCCCCACATGCTCGTTGAATGTCCCGCAACGCCGATGAAACTTTCATCCCGGGCAGCCTGGTGAGAGGAAACACGGGGGTTACCGCAAAGCCATTCCGTTGACATACGCCGGAGGGCACCGACAATCCCTCATGGGAGCGCTCCCACACCCCTACTCCCATGGAGACCCCGTGAAGTACAGACCTCCTTCCCTTCTGTCGCGCTTATCGAGGCGTCTCGCCGTGGCCACGACCCTCGTCCTCGTCGCGGGCGCGACCACGGCTCTGGCGGCCGGTCCCGCCCAGGCCGCCGTGGCGTGCGACGTGACGTACACGGCCAACCAGTGGACGAGTGGCTCGAACCAGGGCGGCTTCACCGCGAGCATCACGTTGAAGAACACCGGCGACCCCATCACGTCGTGGTCGCTGGCCTTCGACTTCCCGACCACGGGCCAGAAGTACACCCCGACCGGCTGGGGAGCCAACTGGACGCAGTCCGGCACCCGCATGACCGGCACCAACATGTCGTGGAACGGCAGTCTCGGCACCGGGGCCTCGACGAACATCGGCTTCCAGGGCACGTGGACGGGCAGCAACCCGAGCCCGACCTCGTTCAGCGTCAACGGCGTCACCTGCGGCGGGACCGGCAACAACGCGGCCCCCACCGTGTCGCTGACCTCGCCGACCGCCGGCCAGACGTTCACCGCCCCAGCCACCGTGCCGATCGCGGCCAACGCGGCGGACTCCGACGGCACGATCTCCAAGGTCGACTTCTACCAGGGCTCCACGCTGCTCGGCACCGACACCTCGGCGCCGTACAGCTACAACTGGACGGGCGTGGCGGCGGGCAGCTACTCGGTCACCGCGCGCGCCACCGACAACGGGGGATTGACCACGACCTCGGCGCCGGTCGGGATCACGGTCTCCCAGAACGCGGGTCCCGCGCTCGTGGTGAGCCCGACGACCCTGTCCGTGCCGGAAGGGGGGAGTGCGAGCTTCGGGGTGAAGCTGTCGCAGGCGCCCTCGGCGAACGTGACCGTCTCGCTCGCACGGGTCAGCGGCGACGCCGACATCACCGTCGGCGGCGGCACCAGCAGGACCTTCACGCCGTCCAACTGGAACACCGTGCAGAACGTCTCGCTGTCGGCGGCCCAGGACAGCGACACGACGAGCGGCTCGGCCGTGATCAGGGTGAGCGCCCCCGGCTATGACCCGGTGGACGTCATCATCAACGAGGCGGACGACGACGTCGGCGGCGACAACGAGTACGTCAAGCGCTTCGTCGAGATGTACAACGAACTGCACGACCCGGCCAACGGCTACTTCTCGCCCGAGGGCGTGCCGTACCACTCGATCGAGACGTTCATGGTCGAGGCGCCGGACCACGGGCACGAGACCACGTCCGAGGCCTACAGCTACTACCTGTGGCTGGAGGCGGTCTACGGGCAGGTCACCGGCGACTGGTCGAAGTTCAACAACGCGTGGGCCTCGATGGAGAAGTACATCATCCCGGCCACCGCCGACCAGCCGACGAACTCCTTCTACAACCCGGCCAAGCCGGCCACCTACGCGGCCGAGTCGAACACGATCAGCAACTACCCGACGCAGATCGACCCCGGCGTCTCCGTGGGCGCCGACCCGCTGGCCAGTGAGCTGCAGAGCGCGTACGGCACCCGCGACATCTACGGCATGCACTGGCTGCTCGACGTCGACAACACCTACGGCTTCGGCCGCTGCGGCGACGGCACCACCAAGCCCGCCTACATCAACACCTACCAGCGCGGCCCCGAGGAGTCGGTCTTCGAGACGATCCCGCAGCCGTCCTGCGACACCTTCGCCCACGGCGGCACGAACGGCTACCTGGACCTGTTCATCAAGGACAGCTCCTACGCCAAGCAGTGGAAGTACACCAACGCCCCCGACGCCGACGCGCGTGCCGTGCAGGTCGCGTACTGGGCGCTGACCTGGGCCAAGGCGCAGAACAAGGCCTCGGACATCTCCGCGACTGTGTCCAAGGCCGCCAAGATGGGCGACTACCTGCGCTACGCCATGTACGACAAGTACTTCAAGAAGCCCGGCTGCACGAGCCCCTCGTGCCCGGCGGGCACCGGCAAGGACTCCGCCGCCTACCTGCTCAACTGGTATTACGCCTGGGGCGGCGCGACCGACGCCAGCGCCGGATGGGCCTGGCGCATCGGCTCCAGCCACAACCACTCCGGTTACCAGAACCCGTTCGCGGCCTGGGCCCTGTCGAACGTGGCCGAGCTCAAGCCCAAGAGCGCGACCGGCGCGGCCGACTGGAGCACCAGCCTGACCCGCCAGCTGCAGTTCTACAAGTGGCTGCAGTCGGCCGAGGGCGCCATCGCCGGTGGCGCGACCAACAGCTGGGAGGGCCACTACGCGGCGCCGCCGAGCGGGCTGCCGAAGTTCCACGGCATGGCCTACGACTGGCAGCCGGTCTACCATGACCCGCCGTCGAACCAGTGGTTCGGCTTCCAGGCATGGACGATGGAGCGGGTGGCCGAGCTCTACTACGCCACAGGCAACGCCGACGCCAAGAGCCTGCTCGACAAGTGGGTGACGTGGGCGCTGGACAACACCACGATCAACGCCGACGGCAGCTACCAGATCCCGTCCACGTTGCGCTGGACCGGCCAGCCCGCGGGCGACTTCAACGCCACCACCGGCATGCCGCCGGCCAACCCCAACCTGCGCGTGACCGTCGTGGACCACACCCAGGACGTGGGCGTGGCGGGCTCGTACGCCAAGGTGCTGATGTACTACGCGGCCAAGGCCAACCACGCCGAGGCCAGGGACACCGCCAAGGCGCTGCTCGACGGCGTGTGGAAGAGGCGCGACGCCAAGGGCGTGTCGGTGCCGGAGACCAAGCAGGACTACAACCGCATCGACGACCCGGTCTACGTGCCGCCGGGCTGGAGCGGCGAGATGCCCAACGGCGACGCCATCAACTCCAGCTCGACGTTCATCTCGATCAGGTCCTTCTACAAGAACGACCCCGACTGGCCGAAGGTCGACGCCTTCCTGAAGGGCACCGGTCCCGCGCCGGTCTTCAACTACCACCGGTTCTGGGCGCAGGTGGACGTCGCCGTCGCGCTCGCCGAGTACGGGCGGCTCTTCCCGTGAGAAAGGCAGCATTGATAGCCGCGGTGTCGCTGGTCCTGCCCCTGATCGGGGCGGGGCCGGCGGCCCGCGCCGCTGCGCCGGCCTTCGCCTACGGCGAGGCGCTGCAGAAGTCGCTGTGGTTCTACGAGGCTCAGCAGTCGGGGCCGCTGCCCGACTGGAACCGCGTCTCCTGGCGCGGCGACTCGGGCACGAACGACGGCAAGGACGTCGGCGTGGACCTCACGGGCGGCTGGTACGACGCGGGCGACCACGTCAAGTTCGGCCTCCCGATGGCGTTCTCCGCCACCATGCTGGCTTGGGGCGCGGTCGAGTACCGCGACGCGTACGCCTCCTCCGGCCAGCTCACCCACCTGCTCAACAACCTCAAGTTCGTCAACGACTACTTCATCAAGGCCCATCCGTCGTCGAACGTGCTCTACGGGCAGGTCGGCAACGGGGGCACGGACCACGCCTGGTGGGGTCCGGCCGAGGCGATGCAGATGTCGCGGCCCGCGTACAAGATCGACGCCTCCTGCGGCGGATCTGACCTGGCGGGTGAGACGGCGGCGGCGATGGCGGCCTCCTCGATGGTCTTCCGCCCGACGAATCCGTCGTATGCCGACACGCTGCTGACGCACGCCAAGCAGCTCTACTCCTTCGCCGACACCGTCAGGAAGAAGTACAGCGACTGCATCACCGACGCACAGGGCTACTACAACTCCTGGAGCGGCTACAACGACGAGCTGGTGTGGGGTGCGATCTGGCTCTACCGGGCCACGAACGACGCCTCCTACCTGGCCAAGGCCGAGACCGGCTACGACAGTCTCGGCACCGAGCCGCAGAGCACGACCAAGTCGTACAAGTGGACGATCGCCTGGGACGACAAGTCCTACGGCGCGTACGTGCTGCTGCACAAGCTGACCGGCAAACAGCGCTACCTCGACGACGCCAACCGCTGGCTCGACTACTGGACGGTGGGGGTCGACGGGGCCAAGGTGAAGTACTCGCCGGGCGGCCAGGCCGTGCTGGACCGGTGGGGCTCGCTGCGGTACGCGGCCAACACCTCCTTCGCGGCGCTCGTGCACAGCGACTCCATCACCGACGCCACGCGCAAGAGCCGCTACCACGACTTCGCGGTACGGCAGATCAACTACGCGCTCGGCGACAACCCGCGCAACTCCTCCTACGTGATCGGCTTCGGCGCCAACCCGCCGAAGAACCCGCATCACCGCACGGCGCACGGCTCGTGGACCGACCAGATCAGCAGCCCCGAGCAGACCCGCCACACCCTGTACGGCGCGCTCGTCGGCGGCCCGCCCGACCCGAACGACGCCTACACCGACAAGCGTGACGACTACGTCATGAACGAGGTCGCCACCGACTACAACGCCGGCTTCACCAGCGCGCTGGCCCGGCTCTACAAGGAGTACGGCGGGGCGCCCGCGGCGAACTTCCCGCCCGCGGAGACCCCGGACGGGCCCGAGATCTTCGTCGAGGCCGGGGTGAACGCCTCGGGGGCCGGCTTCACCGAGATCAAGGCCATCGTCCGCAACCAGTCGGCGTGGCCCGCCAGGGTCCTGTCCGACGGCTCGTTCCGCTACTACTTCACCCTCGACGGCAGCACGACGGCCTCGCAGATCAGCGTGTCGTCGGCCTACACCCAGTGCAAGGCGCCCACGCTGCATTCGGCGGGCGGCGGCACGTACTACGTGAACATCGACTGCTCCGGGCAGGCCATCGCCCCGGCCGGGCAGTCGCAGCACCGCAGGGAGGTGCAGTTCAGGATCAGCAGCTCGGGCACGTGGGATCCGGCCAACGACTGGTCGTACCGCAACATCCCCACCACGCCGGGCACGACGCCGGTCCGGACGGGCAACATCACCCTCTACAGCGGCGCCACCAAGATCTGGGGTGAGCCGCCGGGGCCGGAGGAAGAGGACGACACTGCGCCCAGCAAGCCTGGCAAACCGGCGGCATCCGGGATCACGGGTTCCACCGCCAGGCTGAGCTGGTCGGCCTCCACAGACAACGTGGGCGTGACGGGCTATGACGTCTACCTGGGGTCCACCAAGGTAGGCACGGCCACGGGCGCCTCCTTCGACCTGAGCGGTCTCACCCCTGCCACGCCCTACACCGCCCACGTGGTGGCGCGGGACGCGGCGGGCAACACCTCGGTGCCGTCCGACAGCACGACGTTCGCCACCACGGACCAGCCGCCGCCCCCGGGCGGCTGCACGGCCGCGTTCAAGGTGATGAACTCCTGGAGCGGCGGATACCAGGCCGAAGTGACGGTGAAGAACGCCGGCACCGCGGCGATCAGCGGCTGGACGGTCGTCTGGACCACGCAGAGCTCGATCACCCAGCTCTGGGGCGGCAAGCACACCCAGACCGGCTCCAGCGTCTCGGTCAAGAACGAGAGCTACAACGGCGCGCTCGCCCCCGGAGCCACCACCACGTTCGGCTTCATCGCCAACGGCACCTCCACCGTCCCCGACCCGATCACCTGCACCCCCGCCTGACTGAAGACCCCGCCCCCGTCGCAGCAGCGGCGGGGGCGGCTCCACAGCTCAGTGAAAGGCACTTCATGAGAGCAGTGTTCACCGCGCTGACCGTCCTCCTGGTCATGCTCGTCGCCCCCGCGGGCCCGGCGAACGCCGCGGTCGGCATTCACGTCAGCGGCGCGAAGATCCTGGAGCGGAACGGCCAGGAGTTCATCATGCGTGGCACCAGCCACCCGCACGCCTGGTACACCGGCCAGACCAAGGCGTTCGCCGGCATCAAGTCGCTGAAGGCCAACACCGTGCGCGTCGTCCTCAGCGGCGGCCGCTGGCCCGCCAACGGCGTCTCCGACGTGGCCAACGTCGTCTCGCTGTGCAAGCAGAACAAGCTCATCTGCGTCCTGGAGAACCACGACACCACCGGGTACGGCGAGCAGAGCGGCGCCTACACCCTCGACCAGGCCGCCGACTACTGGATCAGCGTCAAGTCCGCCCTGGTCGGCCAGGAGGACTACATCATCGTCAACATCGGCAACGAGCCCATCGGCAACAACGCCGTCACCCCCGGCTGGGCCGCGCGCACCACGGCCGCCATCCAGAAGCTGCGTGACAACGGCTTCGACCACGCGCTGATGGTGGACGCGCCGAACTGGGGCCAGGACTGGCAGTTCGGCATGCGCGACAACGCGCGGGCGGTCTTCGACAGCGACCCCGACAAGAACACGATCTTCGCCATCCACATGTACGGCGTCTTCGACACGGCGGCGGAGGTCACCGCGTACATGGAGGCGTTCAAGACCGCCGGGCTGCCGCTGGTCGTGGGTGAGTTCGGGCACAACCACTCCGACGGCAACCCCGACGAGGACACGATCATGGCGCAGGCCGTGAGCCGCGGCCTCGGCTACCTGGGCTGGTCGTGGAGCGGCAACGGCGGCGGCGTCGAATATCTCGACCAGGTCGTCAACTTCGACGTCACCCAGCTCACCGACTGGGGCCGGCGGCTGTTCAACGGCGCCAACGGCATCGCGGCCACCGCCAAGGAGGCCTCGATCTACGGCGGCGGCACCAGCGACCCCACCCCGCCGAGCACGCCGGGCACCCCCTCCGCGTCGAACATCACCTCGTCCGGAGCCACGCTGACCTGGCCGGCCTCCACCGACAACGTGGGCGTGACCGGCTACGACGTCTACGCCTCGGGGGGCACGTCGCTCGGCGCCACGGCCACGAACTCCATCACGCTGACCGGGCTCTCGCCGGCGAGGACGTACCAGGTGTACGTGCGGGCCAGGGACGCGGCGGGCAACCAGTCGAGCCCGTCACCGACGGGGTCGTTCACCACGCTCACCGACGGCGGTGGCGGCGGTTGCACGGCCGCGGGCAGCGTACAGAGCCAGTGGGGCAACGGCTACGTCGCCCAGGTGAGCGTGACCAACACCAGCACCGCCACCAAGACCGCCTGGACGGTGACGTTCACGCTGCCCGCCGGGCACACGATCACCGGCTACTGGAACGCCACGGTGACGGTCAGCGGCCAGACCGTGACGGCCAAGAACCTGACCTACAACGGCACGCTCGCGCCGAACGCGAGCACGAGCTTCGGGTTCCAGGCCAGTCGCCCGAACGGCAACACGTCCCTGCCCTCCGGGTACACGTGCGCCAATTGAACACAGCAGCCCCCCGCTGCGTATGAGGAGGTGAGGCCACAACTTCATATCCCTGCCCGATGAACACCATCCCGCCCGGATGGGACGGACGCGGCCGATTCCTCCAGTCGGCCGCGTCCGTTATGGTGGGCCGCGTTCAGCGGTCCACCACAGGTAGCGGTGTCTGCACCTATTTCACCTGGCTCACCTGGGCGAACCTTTCACGAGCCGCTTCGATCGCCGCGTCGTCCTCGAACTCGGCGAACGCCTGCTCGTGGTAGCGCGCCGGGATGAGCTGCCTGACCCGCTCGGGATAACCCGTTCCCGGCTCCGGCACCTTGACCTGCGGCGGAATGACGCCGAGCCGCACGGCGAGCGGGCCGGAGGCGCGGACGGAGACCGACCACTCGCTGCTCTCGCCGGTGACCGCGCACATGTGCCGGGCGTACACCCACTGCACCTCGACCAGGGACGACGCGTCGGCCGGCGCGGTGCCGAACGGCTCGACCGCGCACACGACCCGGGATTTGAAGCCGTGCCCGTGGTGCTGGTGCTCCTCGGGAGAGGACTGCTCGAGTATCCGCGTCACCTCGGCGGCGAGCTCCGCGTGCAACTGGGCGGACGGCTGCCTGGCGGCGAAAAACATCACCCCGGCCAGGGTCAGGCTGGCCAGGGTGACGATCGCCGCGACGAGCCCGCGACGTGTTCTGATCACGGGCTGGTGCAGGTCAAGGTGGGTGCGGGGTTGGGAACCGAGCCGGTGGCGTTGAAGCCGAACGTGGTCGTGGCGTTCGGCGCCAGCTGCCCGTTGTAGTTGGCGTTCTTGACGGCCACGTTAGGTGGCTGCCCGCTCAGCACGCCGTTCCACGGAGAGCCCTCGAAGCCCTGCCCGCCGTTGTAGGTCCAGCTGACCGTCCAGCCGTTGATGGAGCTGCTGCCCGTGTTCTTCACGGTCACCTCGCCCTGGAAGTGGCCGGCCCAGCCGGTGTCGGTGGCCTTCCACGTCGCGGTGCAGGCACCCGGATTCGGTGTGGCCGTCGTGGTGGCGGTGGGCGTGCTCTGGCCCGGGCCGACCCCGGTGACCTCGCCGTTGCCGCCGTCGAAGACGACGTCGGAGCAGCTGTAGAAGTTCTCGTTGCTGTCCGAGCGGATCCAGTGCGTGAAGATGATGTGCCGCCCGGTCTTGCCGGACGGGAGCTGGGCGTTCCAGTAGTAGTAGTTGAGCCCGCCGGCGCCGCCGCTCTCAGGCGGGTTGGTGACGCTGCCGAAGGGCTCCAGGTCGGACCACTTCAGCGGCGCGTCCGGGTTCCAGCCGTTCTTGGTGATGTAGTAGTTGAACGCGCCGGGGTGCCTGGCCCAGTTGCTGTGCCGCATCTGGATGCTGGCGCCCGAGGTCAAGTGCGTCAGCGGCCAGTCGGAGCGGACCGCGTTGTACGCCGAGAAGTCGTACGGCCCGCCGGTGCCGCCGCTGCAGATCTGCCCGTCGGGGATGAAGCCGGTGGTCCGGCCCGCGCCGTCCGAGCGCAGCACCGCGAACCAGTTGTAGAGGGGGGTCGCGCCGCTCTGCTGGACGGCCGCCGCACAGGCGGGGTTGTAGGGGATGATCTGGCCGTTCTCCCGCAGTCCGTCCTGCCAGCACAGGAACGTGCGGGCGCCGGGGAACATCGACACCCCGTGCGCCTGTGCCTGCGTGGGCACCATCAGAATCGTCGTGATCAGGACCATGACGGCGGTGATCGCCGCCGACTTGCTTAATTTCATGGGGATTCCCTTGCGCTGACGACAGAGGAAACCTGCCCACGAACAGCCCGCCCGGCCAGCGCATTGAATCACGCGCCCGGCGCTTCGACAACGCACGATGAAACTTTCAGCCGATCTTGGTGCCCAGCTGCTGCTCCAGCGCTGTTGGGCGAAGTCGGGCGCCGCTCAAGGCGGCGAGATGGGAGCGCTCCCAGTAGGCTGTGGCATGTGTGGAGCTCGCGTGGGCGTGCTTTTGCGAGGGGCACGCGTGGCGCGACCGGAGGGGTACGGCGGGTGCTGCCGTACCCCTCGTCAACCTCTTGTCGTCAATCTCGCTGGAGCGCGTTGTCGATGTCGTCCAGCCTGGCCTCCAGCTCGCTCAGGCAAGCCGGCGCGAGCCTGCCTTCCCGCATGCGGTCGGACAGCTTCCTGCGCACTCCCTCCGTCGCGGACCCGTGCGGGCCCCGCGGCGTCACGGCGCCGCGCAGGACCTGTTTGAGGTCGAGCACGACGTCGGCGTCGGTCGCGCCGCACGGCGTCCTGGCCTCCAGCACGGTCGTGAAGTGGTCCACCGCCTGCTCGACGGTGACCGCCGCGGCCGGCGACCGCTCGACGCGCTGCGCCGTCGGCGGCGGCGAGGACCTCATCACGGCCTTCTCCGGCTGCTGGAGCCCTGTCTGCTGGAACCACAGCAACGCGGAGAGCGCGACCGCCGCGGACCCCGCCACCGTGAGCCCCCGCCGGACGTGCCGGCCCAGGGTCGCCGTGCCGAGCGCGGAGGTCAGCCCCGCGACGATCTCCGCCGCCGTCGGTCGTTTCTCCGGCCGGTGCGCCAGGCAGCTCTGGCAGAGCGAGGCGATCGCGTGCGGCACCCCCGCGACCCGGGGAGGGGGAGAGGTACGGCAGGCCGCCTCGATCTCCTCCCACGTGGTCTCCGGGTACGGCGTCCGCCCGGTGAGCATGGTGTGCAGCAGCACGCCCAGGGCGTACACGTCGACCGCGGGATGGGTCGGGGCGCCGAGCAGGCGTTCGGGGGCGACGTAGGGGGGAGTGCCGCGGTCGTCCTCCGGATCGCCGGCCCAGGCCGCGATGCCGAAGTCGAGCAGTTTGGGCCCGTCCGCGGTGAGCAGCACGTTCTCGGCCGTGACGTCCCGGTGGACCAGGCCGCGGGCGTGCCCGGCCATCAGCACCCGCGCCAGCCGCAGCGCGATGGCCGCCGCTTCGGTCCACGGCAGCGGGCCCTGTTCGATGCGCTCGGCCAGCGGCGTGCCGTCGAGCAGTGGCATCACCACATAGGCCGCGACGCCGCCGCTCGTGGTGACGGTCTCGCCGTAGTCGTAGATCTCGATGGTGTCGGGATGGATGAACCTGGCCGCGGCACGGGCCTCGCTGCGTACGGCGATGCGCTCGCCGTGGTCGGTGTGCAGCGAGGAGGTGAGCACCTTGACCGCGATCATACGGTGCAGTGACTGGTCGAAGGCACGCCAGATGACCGACATGCCCCCGCGGGCCAGCGGATCCAGCAGCAGATACCGACGGGCCAGGACATCCCCAGGCTCAAGCCGACTCACGGACGACCAGTTCTGTGGGGAGGACGGGGTCGATCCCCGCGGCTCCCGTCAGGAGCAGCCGGGTGGCGACCGTGGCGAGCTCCTCGACGGGCTGGCGGATCGTGGTCAACGCGGGGACGGTGTGCTTGGCGACCGGGGCGTCATCGAACCCGATCACCGCGACGTCGGAGGGCACCTTGCGCCCTGCCCTGCGCAGGGCCTGCATCGCGCCCGCCGCCATCAGGTCGGAGGCGACGAAGACGGCGTCCAGTCCAGGGGCATGGCGTAACAGCCACTGCATGGCGTGGGTGCCCGAGGCGGCGGTGAAGTCGCCGTACGCCACCGGCACGTCAGGGGCGCCGACCGCCTGCAGGGTGCGGACCAGGCCCTCCAGCCGGTCACGGGCGGCGGGCAGGGATGGCGGGCCGCCGATGGCCGCGACGTTGCGGCGTCCTGACAGCAGGAAGTGCTCGGCCGCCTGGCGGCCGCCGTCGAAGTTGTCGACGTCGGCGTACGGGAGTTTGAGGTCGTGGGGCGGGCGGCCGATGTTGCGCACGGGGACGCCCGAGGTGGACAGCTTGATCGCCAAGGGGTGGCGCTCTCTGGCGCCGATGATGAGCACGGCGCCGGACAGCGCGGGGAGGGTGGATGAGGTGGGGGTCACGGTCGTGACCATGAGGTGGGTGCCGTGCTCGGCGATCACGGCGCCTGCGGCGGACAGGAGCCTGGCGTAATAGGGCTCGGAGAACAGACGGGGGAGATGGTCACAGATCACGGCCGTTACGCCGTCGGCCATGGTTTTGGCGGCCGTTCCCCTGGGCGCCCGTTGCCGGACGTATCCCATGCGGGAAACGGCGTCGTAGACTTGGCGGCGGGTCGAAGTGCTGACCCGCACCGAGCCGGTGAGGACTCGAGATGCGGTCGCGGGGGAAACCCCTGCAGCGGCCGCCACCTGTGCCAGTGTGGGCTGCTCGGTCATGGAGCACCTCGCGGAAAAGATCCTGGGAGCGCTCCCAAGGTACCAATGTTTCGCCGCTGTTAATAGGGCCTTTGCAAGGAGTGCGTCCCATTGTGCGGACGCACTCCGAATTTGTGGAGCTAGTGGCGTTGGTAACTCTCCGGGTTTTTTGTGGACGGAGTGAATCACCTCATATTCGTCGTCCGATTTGTCGCACTGAAGTCCCGGAGGGGCTTTCGATGTCGATCAATCCAGGCCCAGGCCCGTTTCCACGTCATCCAGCTCGTCGGGCTCGTCGCCGTCGTCGGGCTGCACCCGCACGGGCTGGCAGCTCTGGCCGCAGCCGCCGAAGCGGGCGGTGTTCACCGGTGTGAAGTCCGTCGCGGGCACGCCCTTCAGCGCGGCGATCATGGTGTCCTTCCAGATCGGCCCGGGAATCGAGGCGCCGAAGACGGATCCGTAGTAGCGGCCGCCGATGGTGATGTTGTTGAGCTTGTTGTTGATCGCGCCGCGCGGGTCACCGATGCTGACCGCCCCCGCGAGGTCCGGGGTGAACCCGGCGAACCAGGCCGTGGCCTGCGAGTCCGTCGTGCCGGTCTTGCCGGCGGCAGGGCGGCCGATGCCGCCGACGCTACGCATCGTGCCCTTGGTGAACACGCCCGACAGGATGTCCGCCGCGGCGTCCGCCACCTCGGGGTCCAGTGCCTGCTTGCACTTCGGCTTGTAGTTGGTCACCTTGCCGTCGCGGTTAGTGATCTTGGTGATGACCATGGGGGCGCAGTACTTGCCACGCGCGCCGATCGCGGCGTAGGCGTTGGCGACGGTCACCGGATCCATCTCGTTGATACCGAGGGTGAAGGTGGAGTACTCCTGCAGCTTCTGGCCGTCGGACCGCTTGATACCGAGCGACTGGGCCGTCTTGATCACGTTGCACAGGCCCACCTTCTGCTCCAGGGCCATGAAGAAGGTGTTCACCGACCCCCAGGTGCCGGTGGCCAGCGACTTGAACCCGCCGCCGCCCTCGTCGTTGGTAACGGTGTGGCTGGGGTCGCCGATGTTCTCGCCCTTGCAGTTCTTGAACGACGAGTAATAGGGGGCGCGGTAGCCGCTGCTCACGCTGAGGCCGTCGTTGATCTTCATGCCCTGCTTCAGCGCGGTGAGCAGGGTGAAGGTCTTGAACGTCGAGCCGGCCTGGAAGCCGGTGCCGCCGCCGTGCACGGCGTCCGCCACGACGTTGTACGACATTTCCTTCTTGCGCTTGTTGTTGCCGTACTTGCGGCTGGAGGCCATGGCCTTGATCGCGCCCGTGCCCGGCTCGACCAGCGCCTCGGAGGCGACCGGGTTGTCGGAGGCGAACACGTGCTTCTTGATGGCCTTCTCGGCGGCCTCCTGCATCTGCGGGTCCAGCGTCGTCTGGATCTCCAGGCCGCCCCGGTTGAGGAACTGGCTCCTGGCCTTGGCCGACTTGCCGAAGTTCGGGTTGCTCAGGATCTCGTTGCGGACGTACACGCAGAAGTACGAGGCCGTGACGGTCTTGGCCGAGCAGCCGCCGGGCAACGGGGTGCCCTTGTAGCCGAGCTTCTTGGCCTTGGCCTCCTCTGCCTGCTCAGGGGTGATCTTCTTCAGCTCGGCCATCCGGTTGAGCACCACGTTGCGCCGCTGGAGCAGCCGATCCTTCTGTTCCTTGCCCAGGTTGGGGTCCGTCGCATTGGGGTCCTGCACGGCGCCGGCCAGCGTCGCCGCCTGCACCAAGGTCAACTCCGCCGCCTTGACCCCGAAGAAGCGCTTGGCCGCCGCCTCCACCCCGTAGGCGCCGGCGCCGAAGTAGGCGATGTTGAGGTACTTCTCCAGGATCTGGTCCTTGGTGTACTTCTTCTCGATCGCCATCGCGTAACGCAGCTCCCTGAGCTTGCGCGCGTAGCTGGCCTCGAGCGCGGCGTTCCGCTCCTTGTCGGTGGTCGCCGAGTTGAGCAGGACCTGCTTGACATACTGCTGGGTGATGGACGAGCCGCCCTGGGCGATGCCGCCCGAGGTGACGTTCTTGGCCAGGGCGCGGACGGTGCCCTCGATGTCGATCGCGCCGTGCGCGTAGAAGCGGTAGTCCTCGATGGAGATGATGGCCGTCTTCATGATCTCGGCCACCTGGTCGAGCGAGACGTTCTCGCGGTACTCCTCGTAGAACTGCGCGATCTCGTTGCCCTTGGCGTCGAGCACCGTCGTTCTCTCCGCGAGTGGGGGCTCCTTGAGGTCCTCGGGTTTGATGCCGAGATCCTCCGATGCCGAGACGAACATCGCTCCGGTGCCCCCGACGGCGGGCAACGCGATCGCAGCGGCCACCACGCCGGCTGCTACCGCGGCCCCGGTAAGGCGCGCGATACTCGACATACGGGAACCCATGCGGAAATTCCTCCCCCTTGTGGCAATAGGGTGCATCCTAAACCCGCCGATGGCGTGCTCCTGGTAAGAACTTGGACCATGCGGGCGGGCAGATTGTTCTGCCGAGATGCCGTGATTTCCGGCACATTCCGCTGATCATGCGCCGCGGTACGGCATCGGCGCGGCCGAGTTTCCGTCAGGGACCGGCAAAGAAGCGTGTCGGCCGCCCAGTGATCGGCCGCCGGTCTGGCAACGTCTACCAGGGCATTTCTACCTGGCCTCGGTGGAGGATCTCATGCGTCGTGTCGGGGATGGCGAGCACCTCGATCGTCTGCTCCACGTCGCCCGTACGTATTGGGGAGACAGCCCCCGGGGCGCGGGATGTGTCGTGGCGGAGGCGTTCGACCAGGACATCAGGGTCGTGGCGCGCACGCTCATGGTCGCCAAGGCCATCAGCGAGGTGGCCGCGGCGCGGCTGGTCGTGCTGGGCGACCCGGAGTCGCGGCGGCTGGCCGAGGCGTTCGGGGCGGCGAGCGACATCCAGCCGGAGACGCCGCCGGTCGCGTTGGTCACCGGCAGGGTGGACCGCGGCGTGCCCAGGGAGGTCCCGGTCGTGCATGTCCACGGCACCGGGTCGCTGCAGGCGTATGCGCTGTTTCCCGATGAGCGCCCGCGCTCCTTCCAGGCGGACCTGCCCGGCAAGGTCGGCGCGTTCTTCGAGCAGCACGTCTGGCCGCACCGTGAGCTGATCAGGCCCAGCGCCGAACGGGTGGCCTGGCGCGCGAAACGCGGCTACCAGGTCCGTACGGACACCGAACGCCGCCAGCTCCGCAGCTACGGCTTCGCCCGTCTGGGCCTCGACCCCGGCCTGCCGACCATCACCGTCTTCGGCCACGTGCCCGGTCAGGACGCGGAGCTGTTCGAGACGACGGCGGAGTTCGCCGCGTCGGAGGAGTCGGTGAACTGGCTGTTCCACGACCCCGTCGCCGCGGGCCACTCCCGTGTGAAATACGTGGCCGGCGTCCTGTCCAAGAACCTCCTGTGGAGCCTGACGGACGTGGCCGTGGCGTTCGGCGACAGCGATCTGCCCGCCTTCGGCATCCCCGTCATCCAGGCCGGCTGGTCAGAAGGCAGCGGCTGTGGCGCCACGCATGTCGCCCGCTCGCCGTCGGATCAGCACGTGCTGCTGAAAGAGGCCGTCGCCAGGCACTCCAAGGGCGAGTCCCTCCTGGACTCCGAGCAGCGCGAGCGCGCCCGCCTGCGGCTCTGGCTGCGCCGCTGCGGCGCCGACGTGCCGACCCAGATCCTGCCGCACTGGGAGCACGGCGACGGCGACGACTACACGCGGATGCTGGCCGTCAGCCTCCGGCACGCGGACCCCGACGGCGATCCCCTCTTCAGCGCGGTGCGCCGCATGTGGGAACGGCGTGAACCCCTGCTCACCCGTTTCGACTTCCACCACCCGGCAGGGCTGTCCACCTCAATCACCCCCGCGAGGAGCACTCGATGAGCAGCGTAGGATCCGCCACCGACCTCGATCAGGTGGTCCTTCCCGCGATACCACCCGCACACCTGCTCAGCGGCCAGATCGCCGCGCTGCAGGTGACCGACAACCTGCACCGGGGCACGCATATCGTGGGCAGGTTCGAGACCTCCGGGCTGGCCGGGTTCAAGATCGCCGCCCAGGGCCGCCCGCTCCGCGTGCGGATGTCGGTGTCGGCGGACGAACTGTCGGTCAGCGGCTGGAACACCGACGATCCGAAGCCCCCGAGCTCCCTGCCCCGGCTCGTGCAGATCCGCTCCCAAGGGCGGCTACGCCAGTGCGTGCTGCTCAAGGGCCGGAAGGCGAACGCCCAGGTGGCCTTCGACCTGGCCGCCGAGGAGATCCCCGACGACGGGCTGATCTCCGTCGAACTGCTCGACATCATGGAGGGCGACGGCGTCTGCGAAGAGGTACGCCGGGCGCTGGCGGGACGCGTGGCGGCGGACGGCGCGGCGGGGGTGCGGCTGAACAAGATCGTGTTCGACGAGCCGCCGGCGGTCGACTTCGACCCCGACACGCTCGACGGCGCCCGCTGCGAGCTGTACTCGCTGATCAGCGCCGGCGGCCTGGCGAACCTCAACCGGCAGGGCGTACGCCTGCTGCGCTCCGGCATGTTCGTGGTCAACCCGGTGCTGCCCGACACGTTCGGATCCGGTCGGATCACGCTCCGGCTCGGCACCAAGGCGGAGCCGGCCAGCGTCATCCCGGCGACGTGGCGGCGGATCAACGGGGAGCTACGCTGGCTGCGCCACGCCACCAGGAAGCTCATGCGGTCCGCGGCGCCGTCGGTGCAGCGGGTCCTCAGCGTCCGGGATGGTGATGTGGGCAAGCCGCAGCAGCACGTGCAGGGCAACATCACCGAGCTGGAGCTGTCCAGCCCGGCCGCGTCGCCGCTCCTGGTGATCATGGCTCCCTGCCAGGGCGCCATCCCGACCCTGGAGTCCGGCACCTCGTACTAGCCCGCCCCGTCTCGGCCGTCCACGAGCTGCTCACGATTCCTCTGGGTAACCAGAGGGATCGTGTGGCTTAATCGCCGAGGAAAATTCGCGATCACCTGTGATAACGCCGCTCAGCGGGCAGTGGAAATATGTGAGCAGGAGCGGCTTGCGAATCGAGACGACCCGATACCTTCAGTGCACCGTGCTCCGCGCCAGCGGCGAGCTCGACCACGCGGGACGGGTCCGGTTCAGCGCCTGCATCAATGCCGTATGGGACTGGTCCGCAGGTCCCGTCCTCGTGTTCGACCTCGCTGACCTGGACTTCTACGATTCCTCGGTCATCGGCGTGCTGGCGATGGTGATGCAGCGGATGGAGGAGGAGGGCAGCGGACGGATCATCCTGGTACGGCCCTCCCACCACCTGCTGTCCGTGTTGCGGCTGACGGACCTGCTGTCCCACGTGGAGCTGCGGGACAGCGTCGAGGAGACGGTCGCGGAGCTGATGCTGCAGTCGGGAGAGCCCGGTAGCCCCGCGCCGGAGTGGTCGCGCGCCACCGCGCAGTCATGCCGCGGCTGAGCGTGCCCGGTTCATAGCCCGTACGTCTCCAGCAGGCGCAGCCACACCTCACTGACCGTCGGGAACGACGGCACGGCGTGCCAGAGCCGGTCGAGCGGCACCTCGGCGGTGACCGCGATCGTGGCGGCGTGCAACAGCTCGGCCACGCCAGGCCCGACGAACGTCACGCCCAGCAGCACCTTCCTGTCCTCGTCCACGACGGCCCTGGCCCGGCCGCGATAGTCGGCGCCCATCAGGTACGCCCCGGTGACGGCGCCCAGGTCGTAGTCCACCACGCGCACCCGGAAGCCCGCCTGGCGAGCCGCCGCCTCGGTACGGCCGACCGCGCAGACCTGCGGATCGGTGAACACCACCTGCGGGGCCCCGTAGCCGCCGGCGAGGTCGCGCATCGCGGGCAGTTCGTCGCCGCGCGCCCGCGCCGCGATCACGTCACCGCAGACTCTGGCCTGGTATTTGCCCATGTGCGTGAGGAGCGCGCGCCCGTTGATGTCGCCCACGGCGTACAGCCAGCCCTCGGGGATCCCGGTCGCCCGCATGCTGTCGTCCACCTCGACGGACGCGTCGTCGGGCAGGCCCACCGAGCCGAGGCCCAGGTCGCGCGTGGCGGGCCTGCGGCCGGTGGCCACCAGCAACTCGTCGGCCTCCACCGGCGGCCCCTCGGCCAGCCGCACCGTCACCTTCCCACCGGGCTCGGGCCGCTCCACCTCGACGACGTCGGTACGGGTGCGCACCTCGATCCCGGCGGCGGCGAACGACTCGGCGAGCAGCTCACCGGCGAACGGCTCCATCCTGCCCAGCAGCCCGCCGCGGACGAGGACGGTGGTCTGCCGGGCGCCCAGCCCGTGCATGGCCTGCGCCATCTCGCAGGCCACCACCCCGCCGCCGAGCACGGCCAGCCGCTCGGGGATCTCGGTGGCCGCGGTCACCTCGTGGCTGGTCCACGGCTCCGCCTCGGCCAGGCCCGGCACCGGCGGCACCACCGCCGTGCTGCCGGTGGCCAGCACGACGGCCTGCCTGGCGGTCAGCACCCGCTCGCCGCCGCTCGCCGTGGTGACGTGCACCTTCTTGACGCCGTCGAGCCGCCCGTGCCCGCGCACGAACTCGGCCGGCACGCCTTCGACCCACCGCACCTGGCCGGCGTCGTCGTAGTGCCCGACGGCCTCGTCGCGCCGCGCCAGCACCGCGGCCACGTCGATCGGCCCGAGCGAGAGCCCCGGAACCCGGCTCACCTCGCCCGCCAGATCGACCGGCCGCAGCAGCGCCTTGCTCGGCACACACGCCCAGTAGGAGCACTCGCCGCCGGCCAGCCGCTCCTCGACGAGAGCCGCGGTCAGGCCGCCCCGTACGGCCCGGTCCACGACGTTCTCACCTGCCGGACCGCCACCGATCACGATGACGTCGAACTCGTCAGCCACCCCAGCCTCCAGAAGCATTCGTCCGTGAGAAGCACTCTTTCACGCCGAGAAGCCGAAGGAGCGGCGGGCGTACCGGGATCTCCAGGACGCGGCGGGCCCCCGGCAGTCCCTTGTACGCGGTCTCGCGCACCCCCATGGGCACGGTTCCACCGGTGACCACGCTCGTCTTCACGCACCCCTTGTGCGCCGTTAACCCGGAGGCCGTAGCGTGCCCCGCATGGCAGATCGTTACCCCATGTCGGTCCCGTACCGGCGGGCCACGGACGGCTATCACACCTACCGGATCCCCGCGGCGGTGGTCACCAGGGCGGGCACGGTGCTGGCGTTCGCGGAGGGGCGGCGGGGCTCGGCGGGGGACTCCGGCCACATCGACCTGGTGCTCAAACGGTCCGCCGACGGCGGCCAGACATGGGGCGATCTGCAGGTCGTCGCCACCGAGCCGCGCCGCGGCACCGCGGGCAACCCGGCGCCGGTGGCGCTGGCCGACGGCAGGATCGTGCTCGTCTTCGTCCGCCAGGGCCCGTCGGCCACCGAGGACAAGATCAGACGCGGCCAGGTGGCGGCGGCGGATGGGCGGCGGGTGTTCGTGCAGGTCAGCGCGGACGACGGGGTGACGTGGTCGGCGCCCCGGGAGATCACCGGCAGCGTGAAGCGGCCGGAGTGGCGCTGGTACGCGACCGCGCCGGGACACGCCGTGGAGCTGCGCCAGGGCCCGCACGCCGGGCGGATCGTGGTCCCGGCCAACCACTCGCTGCCCCCGGCCGGCTCCGACAACGGGACCGAGGGCAAGTACAACGGCGGCCACGCGCTGCTGAGCGACGACGGCGGCCAGACCTGGCGGATCGGGTACGTCGACGACAACCCGGACGGCTACGTCAACGTCAACGAGACCACGGCCACCGAGCTGCCCGACGGGCGGGTCTATTTCAACACCCGCACCGAATCCACCGCCCCGGGCACCAGGGCCGACGCCTATTCCTCCGACGGCGGCCAGTCGCTGGAACTGCCCTTCCGCCCCCAGGCCGGCCTGGTCGGCCCGGTGGTGGAGGGCAGCGTGCTGTGGTGCGGGTCCCCGGACGTGCTGCTGTTCTCGGGTCCCGCGGCGCCCGACGCGCGTGCCCTGATGACGGTGCGCGCGAGCGACGACCTCGGCGTCACCTGGCGCGTCGCGCACTCGGTGTCGGGGCTGCCGGCCGCCTACTCCGACCTGGTCAGGCTGGACGGGGACACAGTGGGGTTGCTGTTCGAGACCGGGAACTTCGGCCCGTACGAGAGCATCGCCTTCCGCCGGATCCCCGTCGCGGAGCTCGCGCGCTAGGCCGGTGTGGCGAGCGGGTTGGGCAGCCTCGTCCAGCTGTCTCCCGGCGGGGCGCCTTCCAGCTGCGTGAGCAGGTGCGCCTTCACCGTGATGTCCGGCCCGAACAGGGCGTCGCGGTCCTCCGGGCGGCAGGGGAGCCGGTCGGACGCCTGCCGCGCGGCCGCGGCCACGATCCTCCACATGCGGGACTCCGCGGCGCGGTCGCCCCGGCAGAAGAGGGAGATCAGGCTGCCGAACGTCGTCCCGATGAGGGAGCCGAACAGCTTGGCGTGCAGAACTCCGGGGTCGTCGCTGAGCAGCCTGGCGCCGACCGGAGGCACCTCGATCCCGCTGCGGGCGAGCCTGGCGGGGCTGATCCTGACGTCGGCCAGGTCCCGGTAGACCAGATGGGACGGGCGGCCGTGGCGGTCGAGCGAGATCAGCAGGTTCTGGCCGTGCGCCTCCAGGGCCACGCCGAGCGTCAGCAGGCCCAGGGCGTCCGCCATGGCGAGTCGCGCGAACGCCGCCAGCCATCCGGCCGCGTCGCCGGCCAGCTCACGGGTGACTGCCGCGACGGGGAGCACGGTCGCCTTCGGGGCGAGGGCGGACGTCGGCTCGCGCAGCATGGCCGACAGGTCGGCGCTGTGCTCGCCGTTCACCGGGGCGGCGGCGCCGGCCAGGTAGCGGGCTATGCGCGGGCGGCCGCCGAGCCGCGCGGACAGGTCCGTGAGCAGGCGCGACAGGGCCACGCAGGCGCGGACCGAGCCGGGTGAGATGTCCCTGACGTCCGAGGTCATCCGTGTGCTGAACGCCGTCTTGAGGTGCGGGCCGCCGTCGAGCGGGGCGAGGGTGCGTACGGACATGAGCGGGCGCGCCGGGATCGCCCCCGTGGCGTACGGCTTCAGGTCGAGGTGCCGGGTCTGCCAGGGGTGCACGGGCAGGAGCAACCGGTCGCCGGCCATGAGCGAGGCCGGCCACGACCCCGTGACGAGGCAGTCCGCGACGGGCACCGCGACCAGGTCGACAGGGACGACGGGGCGGTGTTCGGGCATGTACGCGAGTTGCTCGGCCACGGAGACGCCCGGCCGGTTGCGGCAGCACGGATGGTAGGGATGGCCGTCGACCACGCTCTGCTCGTAGTCCTCCGGGCTCTCCGGGACGGTCGCGGTGGCGCCGGCGCGCGACAGGGCCAGGGAGGCGACGCTGTTGTCCAGGTCCTCGACGAGCCGGGCGGTGCCGGGCAGGCCGAGGGCGGCCAGCAACTCGGCGGGGTGCGTCCAAGGGCGGCCGTCCAGCCACAGGACCGGCTCGCCGCCGAGGTCGTACGGCAGCCGCGGCGGGCCGGTCAACCGGCGCCCGTCGGCCAGCAGCACTTCGCCCTGTCCCCGGGCGGCCCCGGGCAGGGGTTCGGCGAGGAGGCTGCGCCACAGGCGGCCCATGACGGCGGCCCGCGCGCCCGGCAGCGCCCGCGCGTACCGCGTGGACAGATCGGGCCGTACGAGGGCCAGCTCGGCTGCGAATACCTCCTCCAACCGCCCCATATTTCACACTATTTCCAGAAGGATGCCTGATAGCTACCTTGTGGGCATGAATGGGTACAAAAGGCGGGAGTAGGTCGCCATGGTACCCATCGACGGCCTCCTCCCGACCCGCGGGCCGGAGCGCGAGGCATGGGCGGACGCGGCCGCCCTCGCGGTGACGGCGCTGCTCAACTGCCTGATCAGGGAGGTGGCCCGGCCCCGTCCCGAGCCGCGGACGTTCGTGCTGCCCGCGACCGGTCACGTGCTGCGGGTCGGCGGCGAGCGATTCCCGGCCGCGCCCGCGCTCCACACGCCCGGCGGCTGGTGCCCGCTGTCGCTGGACGACCTGCTCGCCCTGACGTCGGCCGAGCTCCGCGCCGGCACCGGGGTGGCCAACGACGGACTGCTCGCCGAGGTGCTCCACAGCCGGGACGTCATGGCCGCCTTGCTGCTGGCCAGGCGGTCCGCGACGCCGCCCGCGGACCCGTACGTGCGTTCGGAGCAGGCTCTCGTCGCCGGGCACCGCTACCACCCGGCGCCCAAGGCGCGTGGCGGGTCGGGCCCTGAGACGTGGCTGCGTTACTCGCCGGAGGCGTACGCGAGCTTCGCCCTGCCGCTCCTGGGCGTGCCCGCGGAGCTCCTGGTGCAGGAGGGGGACACGAGCGCGCTCGACCGGCTCGGCCTGGGCGACGGCCTGGCGCCGCTGCCCGCCCACCCCTGGCAGGTGGAGCTGCTCGGTGGCCTGCGTGACAGCCGGCTGCGCCGGCTGGACGCGACGGCGGTGGCCGTGCCGACCTCGTCGATCCGCACGGTGTACCTGCCGGAGCCGGACCTGTTCTGCAAGTTCAGCCTCGACGTGCGGGTCACGAACGACGTGCGCCGCCTGTGGCTGCGCGACCTGCGCCGCCTCGGCATGGTCGCGGACCTGCTGGCCGGGGCCTTCGACGACCTGCCAGGGCACGTCCCACGGCCCGTCGTGCTGAGCGACCGCGGCTACCGCAGCGCCGAGCTGGGCGCGGACGGGGGCGAGGCGCTGGCGGTGATCGTACGTGACGGGCTGCGCGAGCACCTGCGCCCCGGGCTGACGGCGTTGCTGGCGGCGGGGATCAGCGAGGGCTTCCCCGGCAACCCG
The DNA here is from genome assembly GCF_052068215.1 of Nonomuraea sp. H19. NCBI lineage: Bacteria > Bacillati > Actinomycetota > Actinomycetes > Streptosporangiales > Streptosporangiaceae > Nonomuraea > Nonomuraea sp. H19. The sequence goes on from NZ_JBQHCV010000017.1 coordinate 171,347, forward strand.
CTCGACGGGCTCGGGGAGGACGCGACGCTCCTGTGGTGGCAGCGCTACCTGGACCAGGTGGTGCCCCCGGTCCTGCACGCGTACCTGCGGCACGGTGTGGTGCTCGAATGCCACCTGCAGAACGTGCTCATCGCGGTGGACCGTCACGGCACTCCCGCACAGGCCGTCTTCCGCGACCACGAGGGCGTCAGGATCGTCGGGGAGCGCCATCCCGGTCTGGCGGGCGAGGGCGTGGTGTCCGCCTCCTACGGCTGGGAACGGCTGGTCTACTGCCTGCTGACCAACAACCTCTGCGAGATCGCCGGAGCGATCGCCGCCCGCCATCCCGGGCTGCGGGCCGAGTCATGGGCGCTGGCCAGAGCCGTGTTCGCCGCCGCCGGCAAGGACCACGGCGATCCGGAGGAACTGCGGGCGCTGCTGGCCGCTCCGCACATTCCGGCCAAGGCCAATCTGCTGCTGCGCTGGACGGACGCGGGCGGTGAGGAGATGCGGTGCGTTCCCGTACCCAATCCGTTGAGATTCTTTACGGCATAAGCTATTCTCGCCAGGTCAATGTTTTACGCCGTATGGAATTCGAGGGACATCATGGCGAGACTGCATGACGGCAGCACCATCGACGTCGAGGTGCACGGCTCCGGGCCGGCCGTGCTGCTGCCCGTCGATCCGAAGCCGATCGAGGGCGAGCAGGCCGAGGAGATGCGCAAGTGGGGTGCCGATCCGGCAGTGGGCCGCTCGCTCATCGACGGGCTCAGCGACGCCTTCCGCGTCGTGGTGTTCGACTACCAGGGGCACGTCATGGCCCACCCCAAACCGGACACGCTCACGCCCGCCAACATCGCCGCCGACCTGCTGGCCGTGGCCGACGCGGCGGGGGCCGAGCGGTTCGCGTACTACGGATATTCGTGGCTGGCGCTGAGCGGGCTGCAGCTGGCCATCCGGACCGACCGGCTGTCGGCGCTGGTCATGGGTGGGTTCCCGGCGTACGGAGGGCCGTACGCCGAGATGCTGCGGGTCACCATGGCCGCGCACGAGATGTCCGCCGCGCCGAAGCCGGCGACCGAGCCGGCGCCCGTCGAACCAGGCGACTGGTCGTCGGTCCAGGTGTCCACGACCGTGGACCAGACCGGGCAGTTCGTCACGCTGTACGAGGCGTTGCAGGACTTCGACGACCGGTCCGTCCGGCTGACCTGTCCCCGGCTGTGTTTCGCGGGGTCGGAAGACGAGATCGACTACGACGAGCAATGGGGCGGGACGCACGTCAGCATCGCGACCCCGCTGGTGAAGCATCGGGCCGAGCTCGAGGCTCTCGGCTGGGACGTGGCCGTGCTGGACGGGCTCGACCACATGGGCGCCATGCAGGCCAAGAACGCCCTGCCGATCCTGCGCCCGTGGCTGGAGCGGGCGCTGCTCTGAGTCAGAGCTACTCCGGCAGAGATCTCATGCGGCCGATGATGGCGGTGGTCGAGCGGTCCGGGAGGTAGCCGAGCACGCGGACCTCGCCGCCGAGCGAGCGCACCAGCGGCGCCTCCGGCAGCATTTCGGCGGTGTAGTCGCCGCCTTTGACGTACAGCTCCGGGCGGAGCATCCGGAGCAGCCGCTCGGGCGTGTCCTCGTCGAACTCGATCACGTAGTCCACGTCGTTCAGCGCCGCGAGCACGGACATACGATCCTCGCACGGATTGACGGGCCGCCCGGGACCCTTCAGCCGGGCCACGCTGGCGTCGCTGTTGACCGCCACCACGAGCACGTCGCCGAGCTGTCCCGCCTGCTCCAGATAGCTCACGTGCCCCCGGTGGAGCACGTCGAAGCAGCCGTTGGTGAAGACCACCCGCTCCCCTCTGCGCCGGTGCTCGTCCAGCAGCTGGGCCAGGCGCTCGGCCGGCTGCACCGCGCCCTCGCGGCGGCGCAGGGCACGCAGCAGGTCGTGGCGGGTGCAGATCGCCGTGCCCGGGCGGCGGACGACGACCCCGGCCGCGGCCTGGCCCGCCTCCGCCGCCTCCTCCGGCGACGCGCCGCCCGCGAGCCAGAGCGCGAAGGCGGCGGTGTAGGTGTCGCCCGCGCCCGTGGCCATGTGCTGGGGCGCGGGCCGGGCATAGGTCCGGTACGGCGGGTGGCCGCTCCTGTGCAGCAGCGTGCCCTCGCCGTCCAGGGTGGTCACCACGATCCCGGCGCCGGTCAGCTCCAGCAGCCGGTCGGTACGGGACGCCAGGTACGCCGGCCGGTCGGAGACCCCTTCCGTGGTGTCTTCCGCAACGCCTTCAGCGGCGCCGAGCAGGCATACGACCTCGGCGTAGTTCGGCAGCACGGCGGCCGGCGCGCACTCCCGCCACGGCGCCACCGCGTGCGCGTCCACCACGAGCAGCGGCACCCCGGTCAGCGCCCGGCGCACCGCCGGGGTGAACACGCCGCCGCCGTAGTCGCAGGCCACCACCACGTCCGCCCCCGGCACGGCCACTGCCAGGCGGCGCAGCAGCTCCTGCTCGGCGCCGGCCGGGATGCCGTCGAGGTCCTCCTCGTCGTAGCGGGCCGTGAGCTGGCCCGCCGCGACCAGCCGCCGCTTGTGCGCGGTACGCCGCCCCGGCACGATCAGCAGGTCCGGCTCCACGCCGAGCAGGCGCAGCGAGCGCACGAGCTCGTCCCCGCACGGGTCGTCGCCCACGACGCCGATGAGCCGGACGCGGGCCCCGAGCGCCGCCAGGTTGGCCGCGGTGTTGGCGGCGCCGCCCGGCGCGTCCTCGACCGTTTCGAGGCTCATCACGGGCACCGGCGCCTCCTGGGCCAATCGCTTGGCCGAGCCGCGAAGCCAGGAGTCCAGCATGACGTCGCCGACGACCACCGCACTGATGATCTTCTCGCTCGCGCTGCCCATGAAGAGCGAGTACCTGTAAAAGCCCAGCTCAAACCCCCTTTGCCGGGTTATGGACAGGCGCTCTTGGGGTAGCCGGGCCGCTATGACGGCGCTGGTCGACGGTGTGGAGCGGATCGCGGTGCTGCGGGCCAACGCGATCGGCGACTACCTGATGGCCGTGCCGGCGCTGGAGGCGATCAAGCGGGCCTACCCCGGCGCCCGGCTGACCCTGCTCGGCACCGCCTGGCACGCCGCCTTCCTCACCGGGCGGCCGGGGCCGGTGGACGACGTGGTGGCGCTGCCGCCGATCACGGGGGTCTCGACGTCGGAGATCGGGCATCCGGTGCCGGACGAGCTGGGCGAGGAACTGCGGGGGCGCGGGTTCGATCTGGCGGTGCAGATCCACGGCGGCGGCCGCTACTCCAACCCGTTCATCGGTCGGCTGGGCGCCCGGGTGACCGCCGGGCTGCGTGCTCCCGGCGCGGAGACGCTGGACCGCTGGGTGCCGTACACGGACTACCACCACGAGACCCTCCGCTTCCTGCAGGTCGCCGCGCTGATCGGCGGGATCGCGGACGGGCTGGAGCCGCGGGTGGCGGTCACCGGCGCCGACCGCGCCGAGCTGGCCCGCGTGCTCGGCGAGCCGCCACCGGGGCTGGTCGCCGTGCATCCGGGTGCGAACGATCCGCGACGCCGGTGGCCGGTGGAGCGCTTCGCCGAGGTGGCCGACCGGATCGACCGGCCGATCGCGGTGACCGGCACCGCGCAGGAGAAGGACCTGGTGATGGGGGTCGTCGGGGCGATGCGGCGCCCCGCGCTCCCCCTCGTGGGCGCGCTCGGCCTCGGCGGGCTGGCCGCGCTCTACGAGCGCTGCGACCTGGTGATCGCGAACGACACCGGCCCGCGCCACCTGGCCGCCGCCGTGGGCACCCCCACGGTCGCCGTCTACTGGTGCGGCAACCTCATCAACGCCGGACCGCTGTCCAGGACCGAGCACCGGCCGCTGATCTCCTGGACCACGACCTGCCCGGTGTGCGGCGCCAGCGGCGTGGACGTACGCGCCGAGCGCTGCCCGCACGACCTGTCCTGGGTGGCGGACGTGCCGGTGGAGCTGGTGATGGAGCAGGTCAGAGACCTGCTTATGGGGCGATTGGCTGGGTACGGGCTGCTGGGGGGACTGACATGACTGATCACACCGTGCTCGACGCTTTGCAGCAGGCCATTGACGAGGCGTTCCAAGGACACGACCGGGTCGCGATGCGGCAGGTGTACGCGCAGGTCTCCCGACACGCACGCGTGCCCGCCGACCTGATGGCACAGCTCAACGAGGTGCCCGAGGGCGCCTACAGCAAGCAGGAGGTGACGGAGGCGATCAACGACGTCATCCGGCGCCGGGGCGAACAGGACAGCCTGGGGCTGCTGGACGTCGATCGCTCCTGATTCCGCTGGGGGTACCGAGCGGCTCGGTCATGTGCGGGCATTTTTGACCGATCGTTCTCGATAGTGCTAGCGTTCCCGCCGTGGCACGGACCAAGGAATTCGATCCCGAGGTCGCGTTGGAGAAGGCGCTCGAGCTGTTCTGGGAGCGCGGATACGAGGGGACGTCGATGGCGGACCTCGTGGCGCACCTCGGCATCGCGCGGGCGAGCATCTACGGGACCTTCGGCGGCAAGCGCGAGCTCTACCTGAAGGCATTGGAGCTCTACCTGGCGGGGCGCGACGTGGTCGAGCCCCTGTCCCAGCCGGGGCCCGCGCTGCCCGCACTGCGCGCGTTCCTCGACTCGTACGTGGCGGAATGCCTGGCAGACGAGTTGCGGAAGGGCTGCATGGTGGTGAACACGGCCGTGGAGTTCGGCTCCCGCGACGCGGCCGTGTCGCGCAGGGTGGCGACGAGCTGGGCGGGGCTGGAGACCGCGCTCGCCTCCACGCTCGTCAGGGCCCGCGCCCAAGGGGAGATCCCGGCGGCCAAGGACCCGCACGCGCTGGCCAGGTTCCTGCTCGTCCTGGTGCAGGGCATCAGGGTGCTCGGCCGGGCCGACCCGGACCCGCGCCGGTTGCGTGACGCAGTCGATCAGGCCATGACGGCCGTCCAAATTTAAGAACGATTGGTATGGAATCAATGACAGGTCATTTTGCAGGCAAGGTCGCGCTCGTCACCGGAGCCACCGGGGTCGTGGGCGGCGCGGTGGCGCGGGCGTACGCGAAGGAGGGCGCGGCCGTGCTGGTCGCCGGGCGCGACACCAGCCGGCTGAGCGAGGTCGTGAAGCTGATCGAGGAGAACGGCGGGCGGGCGAGCGCGTTCGCCGTGGACGTCACCCGGTCGGCGGAGGTCGCCGCCATGGTGGCTGCCGCCGTCTCCCGGTACGGCGGCCTCGACGTCGCCTGCAACTCGGCCGGCGTCTTCGGCATGCTGGAGCCCGTGGCCGACTACGACGAGGACGTCTGGGACGACGTCCTCGCGGTGAACCTCAAGGGCGTGTTCCTGTCGATGAAGCACGAGATCGCCCACATGCGCGCGCACGGCGGCGGCGCCGTCGTCAACGTGGCCTCCAATCTGGGCGCGCACTGGCGGCTGGCCGGGGCGGGGGCGTACGCCGCGTCGAAGGCCGCGGTGAGCTTCCTGACCAGGACCGCCGCCCGCGACCACATCGCCGACGGCGTCCGGATCAACGCCGTCAGCCCGGGCCCGATCGACTCCCCGATGTCGACACGCCCGGGAGAGACCCTCGATGAGCGGGACGCGCGCATGAAGACCGCGCTGCCGATCGGCCGGGTGGCCGCCCCCGAGGAGATCGCCGCCGCGGTGCTGTGGCTGTCGTCGCCGGCGTCGAGCTTCGTCGTCGGCCAGGACCACGTGATCGACGGCGGCGCGGCCGCCTGACCGCTACAGAGCGGGTACGGCCCGCGCCGCAGGCAGAGCGGGCGGGCGCGGGCCGCAGGGAATCTCTTAGATCTTGCTGATGCGGACCGCGTCGGCGATGACGAGGCCTGTGCCCGAGGTCCAGCGGCTCACGCCGACCACGTTGTAGGTTCCGGCGTTGAGCGAGAACGTGCCGATGCTGCGCCACGTTCCGCCGCCGGAGCGCTGGTCGACATACACCGTCTGGTTTCCGCCCGATGCCGCCACGATGTACGGCGCCGAGCTGTTGTATCCGGGATCCGCCGGATACCAGACCTCGACCCGGTACGTGCCCGCGCTGGGGATCGTGGCCGAGTACCACGCCGCGTCGCTGGCCGCGACCGGGTCGGCGAAGCGGTAGTCGGTGCCGTGGCGCTGGCTGGAGTAGGCGGACGTGCCCCAGTTGGCGCTGGCGGTGAACTGGCCGGCCGTGGCGTTGTCGACGGTCGTCGTCCACGTCGGGGTGCCGCCGCCACCGGTCACGTAGTTCATGTACGTGGTCCAGTTCCAGTGCGAACCCGGGTCGGTGTGGGTCGCGCCGGGCACCTCGTTGTGCCCGATGATGCCGGTCCTGGTCTTGGGGATGCCGTACTTGTCGCAGAGGGCCTTGGTCAGGGCCGCGGAGGCCCGGTACATCGCGTCGGTGAACCACGAGGCGTCATTGACGAAGCCCTCGTGCTCGATCCCGATGGACCGGTTGTTGTAGGTCGAGTTGCCCGCGTGCCAGGCGACGTCCTTGTCGCGCACCATCTGGGTGATGGCGCCGCTGGAGGACTTGACCACGTAGTGCGACGAGACGTTGGCGCTGGGGTTCTGGAACCAGGAGATGGTGCCCGCGTACGAGCCCTGGGTCACGTGGATGATCACGCGGTCGATGTTGTAGTCGGTCTCGCGGTTGGCGACGCGGTAGTTGCCGGAGTTGGCCGGCACCCAGGCGGCCGGCGGATAGTCGGGGCTGGCGACCTCGGCCTGGGCGTTCAGGTCGCGTGCCTTGGCGTACTCGCCGCGGTCGGCGGTGACCTCCTGCGGCTTGACCTGCACGCCGCGGGTGTCGATGCCGAGGCCGAGCTGCTCGTACACGGCGTCGGCGTAGAGGCGGGCGAGCTCGGGGGAGGAGGCGTTGCCGTACTTGGCCACGGCCTGGTACCAGCGGCCGATGTCCTTCCTGGCCGACTCGTCGAGACCCAGCGCGTCGGCGTGGGCACGCAGCACGGCCGCGCCTCCGAGGATGTTGGCCTCGTCGTCCTTGCGCAGCTTGTCGGCCGGCAGCTCGGTGAGCTCGGCGGCCTTCTCGAGCGAGTGGTTGGTCGGGTTGCTGACCAGGTGCATCAGGCCGTAGCCGCCGCTGGCGCTGGGTTCGCCGTTGTGGCCGTCGAGGTGGGTCTCGGCGTAGGCGAGCGCGACGAGCAGGTCGCGAGGTACGTCGTGCGCGGCGGCCGCCTTGGCGAACGCGGCCGGCAGCGGGGCCTCCTTGGCCGCGGCGAGGGAGGGCTGGCCTGCGACGATGAGGAGGACGGCGAGGATCGAGGTGGCGAGGGCTGCTAATCGCGTGCGGGCGAGAGTCATGGGTGCTCCTCGTTCGGGTTAACGGGTGCACCGTGGGCGCGGGAAACCCGCTGCCTGCGGTGGCCGCTCAACGCGGCCCACGGTATGACATGATCTGACACAATGTCGATAATTGACATTACTGCCGTGTTAGGTGAAACTTTTCGCCTTCGACTTCATTTCCTCAACTGTGTCCCCTCAGATGGACTTGTTGAAAACTATTGCGTTTTGACCTCGATGCGCTGAAACTTCCCTTCGTGACCGCGCTCCTGCGTACCGTCCTGGCGGCCTTATCGGCCGTACTCGTCAGCATCGTGGCCCCGACCTCAGCCGCCTCGGTGGCCTGCGCCACCGATCCGGCCACCCCCAAACGGCAGTTCAGAGCCATGTGGATCTCCTCCGTCGCGAACATCGACTGGCCGAGCCGCACCGGGCTCAGCGCGTCGGCCCAGCAGGCCGAGTTCCGCGCGTGGCTGGACCTGGCCGTGCAGAAGCGCATGAACGCCGTGGTCGTGCAGGTCAGGCCGACGGCCGACGCGTTCTGGCCCTCGCCGTACGAGCCCTGGTCGCAGTGGTTGACCGGCACGCAGGGCGGCAACCCCGGGTACGACCCGCTCGCGTTCATGGTCAACGAGGCCCACGCCCGCAACCTGGAGCTGCACGCCTGGTTCAACCCGTACCGGATCGCCAACCACGACGATCCCAGCAAGCTCGTCTCCACGCATCCCGCGCGGCAGCACCCGAGCTGGCGCTTCGCCTACGGCGGCAAGCTCTACTACAACCCGGGCATCCCGGAGGTACGCGACTTCATCGAGGACGCGATCATGGATGCCGTCTCCCGCTACGACCTCGACGGCGTGCACCTCGACGACTACTTCTACCCCTATCCGGTCAGCGGTCAGAGCATCCCGGACTCGGCCACGTACGCGCAGTACGGCGGCTCGTTCGGCAACATCGGCGACTGGCGGCGCAACAACGTCAACCTGCTCGTACGCGAGCTCGGCCAGCGCATCCACACTGCCAAGCCGCATGTGTCCTTCGGCATCAGCCCGTTCGGCATCTGGCGCAACTCCGGCACCGACCCGCTCGGCTCGCGGACCTCGGGGCTGCAGTCGTACGACGCCATCTACGCCGACAGCAGGCAGTGGGTGAAGCAGGGCTGGATCGACTACATCGCCCCGCAGATCTACTGGCATCTCGGCTTCTCCACGGCCGCCTACGAGGTGCTCACCGCCTGGTGGTCCGACGTCGTACGGGGCACCGGCGTGCAGCTCGTCGTCGGCCAGGCCGCCTACCGCGCGGGCGCCTCCGGGCAGGAGGCCGCCTGGCAGGACCCGAACGAGCTCAGCGACCACCTGCACGACAACAGGAAGCACCCCGAGATCGTCGGCGACGTCTACTTCAGTGCCAAGGACGTCAAGGCCGACCGGATCGGCGCCATCACCAGGCTCGTCAACGCCCACTACAGCAAGCCTGCTCTGATGCCCGCCCGCGGCTCCGCCGCCGCCCCGGCCGCGCCGGCCATCACCTCGGCCACCCGGGTCTCGAACGGCGTCCAGCTCTCCTGGACGGGCTCCGGCACCTCGTACGCGGTCTACCGCGTCGACGGCACCCCCTCGTCGGCCGACCCGTGCTTCTTCGCCGACGCCCGCAACCTGGTCGGGACCACCAGGAAGGCCACGTTCACCGACACGACGGCCGGCGGGACGCAGACCTACTACGTGACCGCGCTCAACAGGACGCACCAGGAGAGCGCCCCGAGCGCGGGCAAGGTCGCCGGATCGTCGGGCGGCGACCCGTTCAGCGTGGTGATCGACAACGCGGACGCCGGCTTCGCCGCCGGGGCGAACTGGGGCACTTCGACCTACTCGACACAGCTGCACGGCACCGACTACCGCTTCGCCGAACCCGTCGCCGCCAGCGATCCCGCCTGGTTCCAGGCTTCCATCCCGAGCGCGGGCAGCTATCGGGTGGAGGTGTGGTATCCGGCCAATTCCGGCTACAACAGCGCGACGCCGTACATCGTGGCGGCCTCCGGCGGGAACCAGACGGTCAACGTGGATCAGCGGTCGGGTGGCGGAGCGTGGCGGGCGCTGGGGACGTACCAGCTCGCGGCCGGGACGTACAACGTGGTCGGGGTGAGCCGCTGGACCTCCACGACGGGGTACGTCATCGCCGACGCGGTCCGCATCACCAAGGTCTGAGCGAGGCTGGGCAGGGTGGACGGGTGATCGTACGATGAGCCGGTGGACGGTGCCCGTCCGCGACCTGCCGACGTGGTCGCGGTCCTGGTCGCGGCAGGCTTGACTCTGGCGATCGGCTACGAGGGCCCGATCCTGGTGATTCTCCTGGTGGCGGCGGTGCCGGTGCTGTGGATGCGGCGCGCGCCGCTGACCGTGGCGTGGATCAGCGTGGGCACGGCGATCGCGTTGCCCGTGCTGTTCGTGCTCGCCCCGTCCGCCGTTCCGCCGCTGAGCGAGGCGCCGCTATGGCCGCCGGCGTGCGGGTTCGCGGTGTACGGGGCGATGGCGTTCGCGGCCGGGCGGCCTCGCGGGACGCCACGCTGGCTGCCGGTGCTGGCGCTCGCCGTCGCTGTGCTGCTGCTGTGGCCTATGGCCGCGCCCGTCGTCGTCCGCACGGAGGTGGTGATCGCGCTGGCGACGCTGTACGGGCTGTACGCGGAGATCACGGTACGCCTGCGCCGCGTCCTGGCCGAGCGGGCGGAGCGCGTGGAGCGTGAGCGGCTGGCGGGCGAGATCCACGACGTCGTCACCCACCGGGTGAGCCGGATGGTGCTGCAGGCGGGCGCGCTGGCCACGGCGTCGGCCGACGAGCGCACCAGGGCGGCGGCGGAGGAGCTGCGCGCGACGGGCCGCGAGGCGCTGGACGAGCTGCGTCACATGGTGGCGCTGCTGCGGCGCGGCACCGGTGAGGGCTTCGACCTCGGGCTCCCGCTGCCCGATCTGCGGCCGCTGGTCACCGACTCCGCCTGTGCCGGCGTACCCGTGGAGCTGGTGGTGACCGGCACGCCGGTGCCCGTTTCCGGCGGGGTGGGGCGGACGGCGTACCGGGTGGTCCAGCGGGCCCTGGTGGGGATCCGCGAGCACGCGCCGGGCGCGGATGTCCGGGTGGAGGTCCGCTACCTGCCCGGCGTGGTCCGGGTCAGCGTCCGCGACATGCCGGGCCGCATGAACCTGGACGACATCCAGCAGTGGGTGGAGCTGGCCGGCGGCACCCTGCAGGAAGGGCGGGCCGAGGACGGCGGCTTCCAGGTCGAGGCCACCCTGCCCGTCCTGTAGGTCAGCGCCAGTCGTTCAGCACCTGCTCGAAGTGCGCGGCCGCCTCCGCCGGGTCGTATCCCGGCAGGGCCTCGCGCATGAGGGCGTTGGTCTGGCGCTCGGCGTCCGCGCACGCCTCGCGTACCGCCGCGAGGGTCTCTTCCGCCAGCTCGTGGCTGCTCAGGCGCAGGGCCCGTGGCCCGTATGTGACGTCCAGGACCCGGCCGTTCGGATCCACGCTCGCCTTCACCTGGCCTGACGCCCGCTCGCCCATCCCGACGATCTTGTCGAGGTCCTCCTGGGCGGTGTCCAGCCAGTCCTGCAGCCGCTCCTGCTGGCGGGCGACCTCCTCCAGGTCCTGCTCCCTGATGTCGGCCGGGTCGAAGTCGTGCCGGTACATCGCTTGCCTCCCGGGCCTAGAGAAGATCGCGGGCCACTTGTTCGACCCGTTGGCGGACGAAGGTCTCGTCGAGCGGCTGCGGCAGGGCCGCGGCGCCGACCTCGGCCCGGTCCACCATCTCCTGTGCCTTACGTGCCGCGTCCTCCTGTGCTTCCTGGAGCACGGCGGTCACCTCACGGCCCAGCGCCGCCTCGCCGAGCCGCAGCGCCCGCGGGTCGATGCGCAGCCGGGTCAGGCCGCCCTGGCCGTCCGCGGTCGCCTCGAGCAGGCCGTCTCTACTCTTCGCCCGGCCCTCCAACTGCTGGATCGCGGCCCGCGTCGCCTGCAGGTCACGGATGATCCGCCGAGCCTGGGCGGCGTACTGGGCCAGGTATTCGGCGTCGTTTTCCGGCGCGGGTGACGACACGTCGACCTCCGGTTGTCAGAGAGCGGACAGCCGCCCAGTCTAGACACAACCTCGCGATCTTGACATTGAGATGTAGATCTCATGAACGGGAGATGTTGACCAGACTGTGATATGTACCGATATGGTCGCTGGGTATGACGGGACTTGAGATCGCCCTGGGGGCAGTGGGGCAGGGGGCCTCGCGGATCACGACCCATGGGGATGACTACAGTGCCGCGCTCGAGTCGCTGCACGCGCGCGGGGATGGCGTGTCCTCCTGGGGTGACGACGGCCTGTTCGCCATGTTCACCAGAACGTACGCGGAATGCCGCGCGGTGTCGATGGCCGTGCTCTCCGAGCTTTCCACGGTGATGGGCGAGACCGGCGAGGGCCTGCACGCCGTGGCCAGGAACACCGGCGACACCGAGGCCGCGAACGTCGAGTCCATCGAGAACCTCGGCCGCACATGGGCGTGATGCTTCCCCCGGAGGCCGCCGGGATGATGCAGATGCTCGGCCCCTACCCCAATTTCGACGAGGACGACGCCAGGCTGGAGCGCGACGCCGTCCGCACGGCCAACGCGGGCACGATCACCGCCGCGTCAGGGGCCGATTCGGCGGTACGCGCCACGCAGCAGGTCTACCACGGCCAGTCCGCCAGCGCTCTGCAGCGCCATTGGGAGACCACAGGAGTGCAGGGCGGCCACGTCGCCCAGGCCAACGCCGCGTTGCAGACGGCGCCGGTGGCACTCGAAGCCGCCGCGTCGGTGGTGTCGGCGGTGAAGGTCGCGGTGGGCACTCAGGCGGTCTTCGCTTCGGTCGAGGTGGCCAGGCTGCTGGCTTTCGGCGGGGCGGCAGGAACGACGGCGGCCATCGCGCGGATGCTGATGCGCCGCAAGATAGTTGGCACGACCCTGCACGAGGGCAGGAAGGGCACCGACAATGTGATCGCCCCCTACCTGCGTCGCAGCTTGGGCGACGTGATGCGCCGCATCCAGGACGACCTGCGCCGCCTCAGAGGGCCGGGAGCGCCCCGCCCGGCGCTGGCCGGCGCGGGCGGCCGAAACCTCCCGATGCGTCCCGCAGGCCTGAGGCCGCCGTCCGGCCCTCGTTCGGCCCAGGACGGCATGGCCCAGATGGCCCGCGGGAAGAAGAGGTCGGGCGGCGGCAGCAGCGGGGGCGGGAGCCGCGGCGGCTGGCGCGACGACGGAATAAAATTCCACGGAAAAGTCCCCAAGAGCACGGAGGGCATGACGAAAGAGCAGGCGCAGGAGCTCGAGCAAAAACTGGAGGCCAGCGTCGAAGAACGGACGATGCAGCTGAAGTGGTACAACGACAACGATCCCGGACACGTGGCGAGGGTTGAGCAGGAGACGCAGGCACTAGGCATGATCAAGCGCTTCCTAAAGGGAAAGTAACAGCCGATGCAGACGCAAGCAGGCGACGACTTGATAGAGCGCATCCGCGCGCATTCGCTCGACGGCGTCATCGTCGGCCCGGCGGCCAACGACCTGCTGAGCGAGTTGTACGGGGGATACCCCGTCGAGAACCTCGTCCGGCTCCTCCACAGCGGCGATGACGCGGCCGTGAGAACGGGAACCTGGCTGCTGTCGGAGCTGGAAGATCTCGCCGCCCCGATGATGGACGAGGTCCCCGCTCTCCTCGCCCACCCGTTCCGCCAGGTGCGGTTCTACGCGATCGAAGTCGTGCTGGTCAACGGCGACGCGCAGCATGGACCCACCATCGCGCGCGTCATGAATCTGAGCACGGACTACGACGCCGGCGTGCGCTGGAAGGTCCTCGGGTTCCTGGCCGCCGCCACGACAGACCAGCTGGCAGCCGGGGCGTCAAACCTGGAGGCCGGTCAGGTCAAGGAACTGGCCGAGTGGCTGGTCCGCCTGGACACCGAGGAGCTCGACCCTCGTGACGTCCTCGCCCGGCTCGAAGGGCCCGACCCGACGGCCCGGCTGTTCGGAGCGGCGGCAGCCGCGCGCCTGTCCGATGAGGACCCGAGCCTCCTGGAGCACGCGGCGACCGCGGAGGACGAGGAGATCCGCTCGTTCGCCGAGCTGCGACTGAGCCAGTCAGACTGAGAGGTGCTGGAGCGCGACCAGGGTCGGAGACGCGGGTCATCCCAGCGAACGAACGGAAACGTCCTGGGGAAGGATGTCCGCCGTCTCCATCCGGGCGAGTGTTGAAGCCATGAATCGACTTGCCCGGACGGCCGCCTTACTGGCCGCGGTCGTCCTGCTCGCCTCCTGCGGCGCACGCAGCACCGCCGCCCCTACCGGCGACACCGCTTCGCCCGGCCATCCGGGTCACGCCGCCACGTCCACGCCGGCGGCGTCCCCGTTGCGGTCCGGCGAACGGTTCGTCAACCTGACGATGGCGGAGCCGTACACGCCGGGTCCGCCCAACGGCGGCACGGACGACTACCGCTGTTTCCTCATCGACCCCAAGCTGACGAGCCGGGTGTCCCTGACCGGCGCCCAGTTCCAGCCCCAGAACCTCGACCTCGTCCACCACGCGATCTTCTTCAGGCTTGATCCCGAACAGGCAGAGCAGGCCCGCAAGCTCGACGACAGCACCCCCGGCCAGGGTTGGACCTGCTTCGGCGACGCGGGGGTCGACGATGCCTCATGGGTGGCCCACTGGGCCCCCGGCACGAACGAGAAGCTCCTCGACCCCAAGTACGGCTACGACCTGCCGCCGGGCAGCCGCCTCGTCATGCAGGTGCACTACAACCTGCTGGGTGTGGAGGGCAAGCCGGGCGCCGACCGCTCGGGGATCCGGCTACGACTGACCGATCAGGCGCTGGAGCCCTTGGAGACCGCGCTGTTCCCCGCCCCGGTCGAGCTGCCCTGCACGCCGCAGGAGTCCGGCCCGCTGTGCGACCGGGCCGCCGCCGTGAAGGACGTCGGCAACAGGTTCGGCGACGAGAGCAAGGAACAGTCGGCCCAGCTCGCCAAGTTCTGCGGCCCGGTCAAGCCCGGACCGACGCAGCACTGCGACCTGCCGGTCGAGGGTGTCGCCGCCGTCCACGCCCTGGCCGGACACATGCACCTGCTCGGCCGCGCCATCACGGTAGAGCTCAACCCCGGCACTCCCAAGGCCCGCACGCTCCTGGAGGTGCCCAACTACAACTTCGACGACCAGTCCCTGCGCGTGCTCCCTGCGCCCGTCCAGGTCAAGAAGGGCGATGTCGTACGGGTGACGTGCACGCATGACGCGACCCTGCGCGCCAAGCTGCCGCAGTTGCGCGAGCTGCCGCCGCGGTATGTGGTGTGGGGCGAGGGGACCAGCGACGAGATGTGCCTGGGCATCGCCATCATCTCGGCCACCTAACCAGGCTCGACGGCAACGGGCCCGGCGTTGTCCCATCGCACCAGCGCCGGCCGATGCCCGACCTGGGCACCGCTGTCTGGGTCGATCTTGAAAGCACCGAACAGGGTCGTCGTCTCCAGAGCGGTGGCGGCCATCCACAGCTCCTCACGTCCGGTGCTGCCGGTTCGGGCGGCGCAGTGGGTCGCGATGATCGCGGTGGCGGCGGCTTGTACGGCGGGGTAGTCGGGCATCGCCCCGGTCCGATCCCGATAGGCGTTGACAAAATCGCGCTCGGACATTCCCACGGCCGCCTCGCCGTCGCTCCCCGGGAACCACTGCCCGACGCCATAGATCCCGCGAGGATCGTCCACCGCCTCACCGAACTCGCCCACGCCCGCCGCCACAGCGCAGATGACCTGTGGCTTCCCTGTCCGGCCTTGCTTGACCCGCTCGACATCCTCGGCGAAGGATCCCGCACACAACAGATTCCACAAGCCGGACGAGGGGAGTGCGTGTCCGGGGCCGATCCGGTTCACCGCGATGCCGAGTTCATTCGCGCAGGTCTCGGCGCCCGCCGCCACCTGTCGCCCGAAGCTCCCCCTGCCCTCGGCAATCCACAGCCTGTTCCGATTGTCGTTTGCTGCGAGGTGGTGGATGAAGGACTCCGCATATCGGCTCGCCGGCGTCAGCGTCGAGACGACATGGCCGGGATGGGCCGTTTCGACGTCGTCGCCCGAACCGCCGTGGTTCCAGATCAGCCGGTCCAGCGCGGCGGCCACGTGACCCGCCCTGCGCATGAGCTGGGTGGAGTACGGCCCGAGGAGGAGGTCGCACTGCGCCGACAGCCGGCGAAGAACGTCCTCCAGCACTTCCGGGTCGCTGCGGTCGTCTTCAACGGTCAATTCCACGGACTCGTTGGAGGACCGCCAGATGTCGAGGCCGAGCTTGGCCTGCCTGCCGAAGCGGGCATGCTTTCCGGACAGGGACAGCGGTGCCCCGAGCCGGAGCCGACGGTCGGCCATCTGGGACGTCATCCCCTTCCTCTCCGGGAAAGAAGCAGGTCACAGCTCCCAGCCTGGCACGCGAAAGCACTGAGCCCGTTCCGGAGGTTTCCGGAACGGGCTCTGGCACGCCTGGGTCAGCTTTCCAGGTCACGGGCAGCGCGCAGCCAGGTGGTGAACAGTTCGGCGTCGATCTCGGCCAGAGTGCGGATTTTGACGGCGGCCATCTCCCGGGCGGCCGGCTCCAGGCGACCGCTGGGGTCGGAGATCTGCCGGCCGCGCCATAGGCCGAAGGTCACGTAGGAGGAGTAGGCCTTGACGTAGGCGACCGGGGTCTTGCCCGGGGCCTGGCCGAGGCCCCAGACCGGGTGACCGTGCCAGACTGCTCCCGGCTGGGGGAGCGCGGCGTCGATGATGGCCTGGAGCTTCTCGGCGATGTCGCGGAGGGGCTGGTCGAGGGCAGCGGCGTACTCGGCGACGGTGGTGGGCTTGCTCATCGGTGTGTTACCTCGTTCTCGTAGGAGGGGTTCAGGCGGACTTGCGGAGGCGGGCGGCGACCAGGGAGATCCAGGCCATCGCGGTCGTGACGCCCACCGCGAGCGTCAAGGAGCCGGCGCGGCCGCCGGTCATCGCCCAGCCGTTGCCCACGATCACGGCAACCCCGGCGAATCGGGAGGCGATGGCCAGGCCACGGGCGCCGGCGCGGCTGAAGTGGCGGCCCAGGACGAAGCCGGCCGCGGCGAGGGCGATGAACGACACCGACCCGGACGCCATGTGCAGGATGCTGTGCCAGCTCATCGCGGCCGGCATCCCCGCCGGCGTGCCGACGGGGAAGCCATCCGCCGGGTCCATGACGAAGACGCCTGCCGCGAGCATTCCGATGCCGTTGACCATGAGCAGGCGGGGTGCCCAGGTCCCGCCGGGCTTGCCGGACAGGACCCGGCGGAGACCGAACGAACCGGCGATCATCAGCGCGCCGACGACCAGGAAGTTGGCGATCTGGATCCAGCCGAGCGAGCCGGTGGCGAGCGCGCTCAGCGGGTGGCGGGTCAGGTCGAAGCCGTCGCGGGTGAACACCTGGGCCAGAGACACCAGCGCCCAGACGGGGGTGGTGGCGACCGCGGCGGTGAGCAGCGTGCGGGTGGAGACGGAGGTGCCGGTGGTGGTGGCGACGGTGGTGGCGGTCATTTTCTGCCTCTTTTCGTTCGTGGTCTGCCTACGCGTCGGCTGAGCGATGTGACAGGGAATGCAGCAGCATTCCCTGTCACATAGGGTCGATCGACGTTTGGGCAGAGACCACGAACAAGGAGCACGACATGCGATTCCTCATGACCAGCGTGGGCGAGAAGACGGCGGACGAGACGCTCCATATCGAGATGGGCAAGTTCATCGAGGAGCTGAGCAAGGCCGGCGTGCTGCTGGCCACGGGCGGGATGGAGTTGGGCGGCAGCGTGATCAAGGCCGTCGGCGGCGAGATCACCGTGATCGACGGACCCTTCGCCGAGGCGAAGGAGCAGGCCGGTGGGTTCGCGCTGATCGAGGTCAGGTCCCGGGAGGAGGCGATGGAGCTCGCGCGCCGCTTCTTCAAGATCATCAGTGATGGTGAGGGCCGGATCCAGCAGATTTACGGGTGACGATGGCCCAGGACGCCCACGCGGCGATCGACGCGGTATGGAAGCTCGAATCCGCGCGGATCGTCGCGGGGCTCACCCGGATGGTCCGCGACGTCGGCCTGGCGGAGGAGCTCGCCCAGGACGCGCTGGTGGCCGCGCTGGAACAGTGGCCCAGCGAAGGCGTCCCGGACAATCCCGGCGCGTGGCTCATGACCACCGCCAAACGCCGCGCCATCGACCACATCCGCCGCAACGAGCGCCTGCAGCGCAAGCAGGAAGAGCTCGCCCACGCTCTGGAGCAACCCGGCCTCGACGAGGGCGTGGACGACGACGTGCTGCGCCTGATGTTCATCTCCTGCCATCCCCTGCTGCCCACGCAGGAGCGGGCCGCGCTGACGCTCCGCCTGCTCGGCGGGCTCACCGCCCTGGAGATAGCGCGGGCGTTCCTCGTTTCCGAGCAGGTCGTCGCCCAGCGCATCGCGAAGGCCAAACGCACGCTGGCGCAAGAGCGGGTGCCGTTCGAGTTGCCGCCCGGGCCGGAGCTCGCCGACCGGCTCGCCTCCGTGCTCGAGGTCATCTACCTGATCTTCAACGAGGGATATTCGGCGACGTCGGGCGACGACCTGATGCGCCCCTCGCTCTGCCTTGAGGCGCTGCGCCTGGGCCGGTTGCTGGCCGAGCTGGCGCCTCTGGAAGCCGAGGTGCACGGGCTGGTCGCGCTGATGGAGATCCAGCAGTCGCGATCGGCGGCGCGTACCGGCCCGTCGGGCGAGCCCGTCCAGTTGCACGAGCAGAACCGGGGCCGCTGGGACCAGCTCCTGATCCGCCGCGGGTTCGCGGCGATGTTGCGGGCCAGGGAGGCCGGCGGCCCGCTCGGCCCGTACGTGCTGCAGGCCGCCATCGCCGTCTCGCACGCCCAGGCGAGGACCGCGGAAGAAACGAACTGGGCGCAGATCGCGGCCCTCTACGAGGCGTTGGTACGGCTGGCGCCCTCGCCCGTGGTGCAACTCAACCGCGCCGTGGCCCTGGGCATGGCCCACGGGCCCCGGGCGGGCCTGGACCTCGTCGACACGCTGGTCGCCGAGCCGGCGCTCAAGGACTACCACCTGCTGTCCGTGGTCCGCGGGGACCTGCTGGCCAGGCTCGGACGGCACGACGAGGCCAGGACGGAGTTCGAGCGCGCCGCCGCCCTGACCCGCAACGAGGCGGAACGCGCGTTCCTCCGCAACCGCGCCGCCACCGGCGCGAGCCAGGCGACGGGCGTCACCCTGGGCCAGGCCGCCCGGGAATTCCTGGCCCGCGACGACCTCGACCCCGAGACCATCCGCTCCTACCAGCAGACCCTGCGCCGCCTGTGCCTGGATCTCGGTCCCGGCACCCTGCTGGCCGACGTGACCACCGAGAAGGTGGCCAGGGTCTTCGCCGTCGCCTGGGGCACGGCCGCGCCCAAGACGTGGAACCGGCACCGCGCCGCCGTGCGCTCCTTCTCCTCGTGGGCGTCCGTCGCGGACCTGTCGGTGGAACTGCCCAGGAAGCCGGAAAGCCGCAAACGGCGCCCCGCCGTCGATGGCGCACCCCTCGAAGCCCTCTGGCAGCACCCGTCGCTACGCGAGAGGACGTTCTGGCGGCTGCTCCACGAGTCGGGCTCCGCCGCCAAGACGGCCCTGTCGCTCAACGTCGAAGATCTCGACCTGGAGGCCCGGCGTGGCAGTGTCACCACCAGGAAAGGCACGGTGTGGATCTCCTGGGGGGACGGCGCCGCCGCCCTGCTGCCCGAGTTGGTGGCGGGCCGGATCCGCGGCCCGCTGTTCCTCGCCGACCGGCGCCCGGCTCCCGCCCGCATGCCCGAACCGGCCGACCTGTGCCCGGAGACCGGTCGCGGCCGGCTCTCCTACGAACGCGCCGAGTACCTCTTCAAACGGGTAACTGGCTGCACCCTTCGCCAACTGTCCACCTATTGATCATGGACCGGTCTGTACTGTGGCGCGTGCGCTCGACTGGTCGCATCATGAAGAAGCCCCACTTCGGGCGTGTGGCCCCCGCGCCGGCTAGGACAGCAGGTGCTCTGGACTGTCCAACCAGATCTGCTGCCTTTCCTGCGTAACAGTCATGCCGAATCTCTCGCGGCCTGGCTCGCCCCAGCTCACCCAGCGGAAGTATGCGTCAACGACCTCATCCCACACGGGGCGGTCGCCGACCTGGTAGACGCTGTACTCCTCCTTGCCCGGCCGCCATTCCGCAACGGCCCACGAATACGCGGTTGCCGGATCGGACACCCACATCCGGAACAGCTCGCCGTCCTCGTCGGCGTCCTTCATGCTGTTCGAGGACAGGCCGGTGATCGTGGAGATGGCCAGATCCGCTCCGGCCGGAGCGCAGGCGATCGTGCGTGGGTCGATGCGCGTCGTGACCCAGTGCTTGTCCTCCGGCCCGCGCGCCGGTTGATCGGGGATGTAGCGCTGCGAGCGTATCGGCATATAGGAGGCGAAGCCCGGGAATCGTCCGACCGCCGTCCCGTCCGGCATCACCATCAACCTGACCGAGTGGTTTGCCCCGAAATTGGGGCAGTACGGCAAGACGATCTTCGCTCCTGGGCGGCACTGCTCAACCCAGGCGTACGGCACGGTGCGAATGCCGCAGGTGACATGGACGCGATCAAAGGGCGCGTGCTCGGGGCGGCCCTTCGTGCCGTCACCCACGATGAGATTGGGGTGGAACCCGGCGTCGCTCAGGTTCTTGGCGGCCTGTTCGGCGATCTCCGTGTCAACCTCGATCGAGGTCACACCGCCCTGGCCGCCGACGAGCTGCACCAGCAGGGCGGCGGTCCAGCCGGTGCCCGTGCCGATCTCCAGCACCCGATGGCCGGGGTCGGGGTCCAGCAAGTCCAGCAGGTCCGCCACTGTGCTCGGCGCGGAGGCCGAGGACGTGTAGTCGCCATCCAGCTTGCTCAACGCAGTGGCGCCGTCATCGAGCTGGGTGACGATGCTCGTATCCGAGTAGACCGTGTCCAACCAGGTATTGGGGTCTGTGCTGCGGTCGATCAGGAATGCCTTGCCGGTTTTGTCGCGCGGCGAGATGAGCCCGACCCTGGGTATGAACAGATGGCGCGGCACCGCGCGGATCGCCTGCTTGACGAAGTCTCGAACCTCTCCGTGGGGGTCGAGTTCGGCGATCAGGCGATCCATTCGCGCAGCGTCCACTACTTCCCCTTGCCCTTGCCGCCGGAGTGCTGGCCGGAACCTGTTTTGTGCTCGTCGTTGTTACTGCCGCCCCGGCCTCCTTGCTTGGGGTCGAGTGGCCCTTCCTTCGGACTGTTGGGGTCTTTGTGCTTGCCCACTCGGAGCCTCCCTGGCTTTGACTGCTCTACGTGACCATAGGGTTACGTATCGGCCTTGAACAAGTAGCGCTTCCGGCTCCGCTCTCTAACTCCGAGTTG
The DNA here is from genome assembly GCF_052068215.1 of Nonomuraea sp. H19. Lineage (NCBI taxonomy): Bacteria > Bacillati > Actinomycetota > Actinomycetes > Streptosporangiales > Streptosporangiaceae > Nonomuraea > Nonomuraea sp. H19. The sequence continues at coordinate 192,075 of NZ_JBQHCV010000017.1, forward strand.
GACACATTGCCAAAGGTCGGACAAAGCCCGCAATTCTTATGAGGGAGTGCGCCAAGGCTTTGGGTGACGTCAGTTGCCGGCCACCGTGGTCGGCCAGGACCTCGAAGGCTTGCCCCGTTCGACGTGGCCGAGGAAGGCGTCCCACTCTTCGCTGGTGGGCGTTCGGCATTCCTCCTTGCGGCGGGATGGACGAGGAGTCAAGCCCGATGCAAACTGATCCCCATGCACGATCATCAACCGCAAAGGAATGCCGCTCTGCAGGACGGGGAGCGACCGGCATGGGCGTTGATCGGCCCAGGAATCGCTGCGCTTACCGGTCTTTACCTGCTGACGATGCCCTTCGGGCCCGCAGCGCGGCTTTCTCTGCAGTCAGATCTCGCTATGTCCAGCCAAACCGCCCTGCTCACGACTCTCGTTGCGTACCTGGTCAGCGCGGCAGCAGGTGGGGCGCTGGGTGTGGGCCTAGGTGGACGTTTGCTGACGACAGTGGGCATGGCGGCCATCGGCATCATGATCATCGGTGTGCTGCTGAACGCTTTTGCCCCCGACGCCGGAATCTATCTGACCGGCCGGGTGCTGAGCGGGCTCGGTGCCGGTGGCGTAGTGGGGGCGACGGTGGCATTCGCGCGGCGGGCGGGCCGCCGCTGGGGCGCGGTGGTCGCGATACTGGCAGGTCTTGGTGTCCTCGCCCTGATTCTTGGCCCGTTCATCAATCAAGGGCTGTCGAGCGCGTTGACATGGAGGTTGGGATACCTCATCACGGTACTTCCTTTGGTCGTGGGGCTGATTGCCGCTGCCGTCAGCGGATTCGTGCTGCTGCTGCTGACCCGGCGACCTGCGCAACCGAATCCGGGCAGCATGCCCTATCCACCAGCCGAGCAACGGCCTTGGAACGCCCCTCCGGAGACCTGACCGAAATATCAGATCACCGCAGAACACGACCCGCCGCCACGCTCGCCGCTCCGGGGCGATCTGACATTCCAGCAGGTCAGGCAATATGAGGGATTTAAGCGGGTGCTACGGCCACCACATTCAGCGGGTACGCGAGCACGCGTGTTGGCGGTGTCGGCCTAGCCACTCGCGGTGGCGGTCAGATCGGCGAGTAGCCGCAGAGCGGCTTCGGACGGTGAGCCAGGGTCGGCGTTGTACACGGCCACGCGTTGCCCCTCATCATCCGGGAGGGTCATGAACTCGACCATGAGCTCCATGGTGCCTACCAGCGGATGGTGGTAGGTGCGGGTATTGGTGCCGCAGTCGCCGACGGTGTGCGCGCTCCACAGTTTCGCGAACTTCGGACTGCCCACGGTGAGTTCGCCGACGAGACCGGTCAGACGGGGGTCATCGGGATGGTGGCCGGCGATCAGCCGCAGGTCGGCGACGGTAGACCGCGCCTTTTGCGTCCAGTCGGCGTACAACTCGCGCATGTGGGGATCGAGGAACAGCATGCGGGCGACATTGGGACGTTCGGCGGTCTGGTTTGGCGCATCGAAGTTGAGGTGACCGGCCAGCAGCGCGTGCGCCATCGGATTCCAGACGAGGATGTCGAGGAAGCGCCCCAAGACCAAGGCGGGTACGTTCCCGAACGATTCGATCATGATCCGTACACTCGGCCGCACTTGCTCGGGCCTGGCTGTCCGGCGGCGGGTCCTCGGCTTGGGCCGGGCCAGCGAGTACAGGTGAGTGCGTTCGGCCTCGTCCAGGCGCAGGACTCGGGCCACGGCGTCGAGCACGGCGTCCGAGGCGTTGGGGCTCTGGCCCTGTTCGAGGCGTGTGTAGTAGCCGGCGCTCACCCCTGCGAGCTGGGCCAACTCCTCACGGCGCAGGCCTGGCACCCGGCGGCGTCCGCCGTACATGGGGAGTCCGGCGTCCTCGGGCTGTTGCCGTGCCCGCCTCGACCGCAAAAACTCGCCCAGCTCCACGTGTGCGTCCATGCGTACGAGTGTCGCGGATCCAGGGCCGTCGAGCCTGTACCTGCCAGGTGTAGCCACCACAGATGTACACCCAGCAGGGGGCTGGGTAGGGCTCAGAGCTGGTTGCAGCCTGGTTCCGGGCACAACAGCCATCCGATTGGAAAGAACGGAATGGAACACGCTATGAAGATCATTGTGATCGGTGCGACGGGAATTATCGGCGGCGCGGTCGCCGACGCGTTGGAGGCGCGCCACGAAGTGGTGCGGGTGGCGCGCCGTGGCCAGGTGCGGGTGGACATGGACGATGCCGCATCGATCGATGCCCTTTTCGCCGAGGTCGGCCAAGTTGATGCGGTGGTGTGCTGCGCGGTGAGCGGTGGCCTGGTCCCGCTCACCGTTCAGTCGGACGCGGACTTCTGGAGCGGTCTCGAAGGAAAGCTGATCGGGCAGGTGAACCTGGTCCGGCGAGCAATCCTCCATGTACGAGACGGCGGGTCCATCACGCTCACGAGCGGGCGGTTCGCGAAACCGGTCCCCGGCAGTTCGCTCGGCTACCTGGTCAACGCGGGCCTGGAGGCGTTCGTGCATGCCGCCGCGATCGAGATGCCGCGTGGCCTTCGCCTGAACACCGTCAGCCCCGGCTGGGTCCGGGAAACCCTCCTCGCCCTTGGCATGGAACCCGCCGATGGCACCCCGGTGGCCGACGTCGCCCGCACCTATGTGGAGGCCATCGAAGGCGTCGCCCAGGGCCGAGCGCTCACCGTGAGCGCGTCGTGAGCGGTAGGCGCAGGCGGCGGTGACGAGTGCGTCTTGAATGGTCGCCTGCCTGAACGGGTCATCACGCCCCGGCCGCCGACTTCATCGAGGGGATCCGGTGGCGGATACGCACGGGTGCGCCGTGGTGGGACGGATGCTGAGGGTGCTGCTCCGGGCTTCCCGGCGAGCGATCAGTTCCGCGCCGGGCGCGGCGGGAACCCCCTTATGAGCTGTAGATCACCGACAGGAACCGCACCAGCACCGCCTCCCTGCTGGCGGCCGGCAGCGCGTCCAGCACCGTGTTGACCACGGCCATCTCCGGCTGCCCCGCTCCCGGCCGCAGATCCACCCCCACGGAGGCGGCGAGGTCGGCGAAGGTGGCGTCGTCCAGCGCCTCCAGGTCCATTCCCGCCACCAGCTCCACCAGCCCATCAGGCAGCACGGCCGGGCCGCGCACGCGGGCTGCCTCGGCCGACTCGGCGATCACCTTCAGCATGGAGTCGACCCCCGCCAGCGTCACCCCGGTGACCGTGATGTGCAGGTTGGCCGGGATGCCCGCGTACGACAACTGCGGCTGCAGGAACCAGCCCCGCCCCCGCGCCTCGTCGGCCAGCACGAACACGTCGATTCCGTCACCGGCGAACGCCACCAGCGACGACGCAGGATCACCGAGCACCCGCAACCCCGGGATCGCCTCGATGCCCTCGCGCAGCCGGGCCGTCGCCGCCAGCGTGGCGCGGCCGAGCTCCAGGTAACCGTCCCTGCCGAGGGCCTGCAGGGTGGCCCAGGCGCCGCCGAGCGGGCCGGCCGACCGGGAGCTCTGTACGGTCGCGTTGATGATCGTGTACCCGGGCCAGGCCGCCGAGGCGAAGTACGCCTTGCGCCGCATCGCGGGATCGGCGAACAGCACGACCGAGGCGCCCTTGGGGGCGTACCCGAACTTGTGCAGGTCGCAGGAGATCGACGTGACCCCGGGCACCGACAGGTCGAACGGCGGGATCGGCGCGCCCGCCTCCCGCAGCCACGGCAGCAGCCACCCGCCCACGCACGCGTCCACGTGGCACGGCACCCCCGCCGCCACGGCCAGGGCCGCGACCTCCTCCACAGGGTCGATGACCCCTTGGGGGTAGGAGGGCGCCGAGACGACGACCAGGATGGTGTCCTCGTCGATCGCCTCCTCGACGTCGCGTGCCCGCACCTTGTACGTCGACAGGTCCACGGGCACGCTGACCACCTCGACGCCGAGGTAGTGGGCCGCCTTGTGGAAGGCGGGGTGGGCGGTGACCGGGACCACCAGATTGGGGCGGGCCCGCCCGGCCGCGTCCCTGGCCGCCTTCACCGCCAGCATGATCGACTCGGTGCCGCCGCTGGTGAAGATGCCGTGGCCACCCCCGAGCAGGTCGGCGACCGCGCCCACGACCTGCCGCTCCATCTCGACCACGCTCGGGAACGCGGTCGGGTCGAGGCAGTTGACCTCCAGCATCTCGAAGTACGCCCGCGCCGCCGCGTCATTGACCTCGGCCCGCCCGGTGTCGTAGACGTAGGCGGTCACCTGGCCGCCCCGCACCGGTAAGTCATGCTCCTTGAGCCGGGCCACCTCGGCCAGCATGTCCTCGGCGGTCCTTCCGGTCACGGGCAGGTTCACGGGGGCCTCCTCGGCATGAGCGCGCGCGAGCAGTATCAGTCGGGAGCCCAGTACTTGTCGAGGATCTTCTCCAGCTCCCGCACCACGGGCTGCCAGGTGCCCGGCAGCATGTAGCGGGTGGCCCGCCGTCCCTTGTAGGCCAGCGAATACTTGATGAAGTCCGCTCCGGGCGGCGCCGTCTCCGACCGCCCGACCTTCAGGTGCTTCAGGTAGCCGCGCAGCGTGCGCCTCTCCTTGGCCGTCAGGCACTTGTCCACGGTCGGCCCGGTACGGCGGCTCAGCCGCACGCAGCCGCTGGCGTAGACGATCACGCGATTGTCGAGCCCCGCGAAGCCGCCCTGCTCGCGCAGGTCGACCAGGATCCGCTTCCTCGGGGCCGCTTCCGCCTGCGCCGGGGTCATGGACACGGCCAGGGTCAGCGCGAGCAGCGGCAACAGCACGATTCGCCAGAGGTTCATGCTCTCTTGGACGTACGGAACCCGTGAACGGCTCATCGGAGCGCGTCCACCGGTTCCATCCGCGCCGCGCGCAACGCCGGATAGAGCCCGGCCAGCAGCCCCACCACGGCGCCCGCGACCGGCGCGGCGATGGCCAGCCGCAGGTCGAGGAGCGGCGTCCACTGCTTGGCGGCGGACACGGCGACGACCGTGACCACGCCCAGGCTCGCGCCGATCACCCCGCCGACCAGCCCGATCAGCGTCGACTCCAGCAGGAACTGGGCGGCGATGTGCCGCCTGGCCGCGCCCAGCGAGCGGCGCAGGCCGATCTCGGCGACCCGCTCCATCACGGTGACGAGCGTGACGTTCGCGATGCCGACCGCCCCGACGACGAGCGAGACCAGGCCGAGGATCAGGAACAGCGCGTTGACGTCGTCCTGCGCCTGGTCGCGTGCCCTGGTCGGGCTGGGCGGGGCGACCACCTGGAGCATGTCGCCGTTCCCCGGGCTGAGCGCGGTCGGGGCCTGGCCCGCGATCAGGCCGGCCGCGCCCAGGCTGGTGTTGACCAGCACCCGGGTCACGTCTTGCAGCCCGAACTGGCGGCCCACGGTGGGGGGCACCACCACGGCGGTGCTCAGGTCGCGCTCCCGGCGCAGCTCGCCCAGGATGCCGATGACGGTGTACGCGTGCTTCCCGATGAAGATCGCCGGTGCCCGGTCGACACTGGTGACGCCGAGCATCTTGGCCGCCTGGTCGCCGAGCACGGCCACCCGGTCACGCCGCTGGATGTGCCCGGCGTCGTAGAACCTGCCCTGGACCATCCGGCCGCGCGCCGCCTCCGGCAGCCCCGTCGTCGAGGCCAGCACGGTCAGGGACTGCGTGGTGACGCGGGCCGGGTCAATGATGTCGTTGGAGCGCACGGACAGGTTCGTACTGTCCTTCGAGTCGGCCACGGCGGCGGCCGCCTCCACACCGCGCAGCCTGGTCAGCCGATCGACCGCGTCCCACTCCACCAGGGGCGCGCTCCCGGACTCGGGCACCTCCACGGTGATGGCGGTGGCCACCAGCTCGTCGAAGCGGCCGACGATCTGGTTGCCCGCCGTGGCGGCCACGCCGAGCGTGACGACGAGCGTGGTGATGCCGAGCACGGTGCCGAGCGTGGTGAGCGCCGCGCGCACGGGCCGGGCGAGCAGGCCGGCCACCGATTCGCCGACGAGGTCTCGGAGGTACATCACTCCTCCACCAGCACACCGTCGGTGATCCGGACCCGTCGCTCCGCCCGCTCGCTGACCTCGTGCTCGTGGGTGATGACGACGATCGTCAGCCCCTGCGCCCGCAGCTCGTCGAACAGGTCGAGCACGGCCTCGGTGTTGCGGCTGTCGAGGTTGCCGGTGGGCTCGTCGCACAACAGCAGGGACGGCCCGCCCACGAGACCCCTGGCGATGGCCGTACGCTGACGCTCGCCGCCGGACAACCGGTCGGGCGGGAATCCCGTCCGGTGGCCGAGGCCGACTCGCTCCAGCGCCGCCAGGGCCCGCTCCCGCCTGCCCGTACGTGGCTGCTTCAGGTAGATCTCGGCGAGCATCACGTTCTCCAGCACGCTGCGGTGGGAGAGCAGGTGGAAGGATTGGAAGACGAAGCCGATCCGGCCGCCGCGCAGCCTGGTCCTGGCCCCGTCGCGCAGGGTGGTGGTCTCCGTGCCGTCCAGGCGGTAGCTGCCCGAGCTGGGCCGATCCAGCAGGCCGAGCACGTTCAGGAGGGTGGACTTGCCGGATCCCGACGGGCCGGCGATCGCCAGGTAGTCGCCCTTGCCCACGCGGAGCGTGACGCCGTCGAGCGCGCGGACCGGGGGCTGGGAGGAGAACTCCCGGCAGACGTCCGTCAATGAGATCACCGGCTCAGGCACTGCTCACCACCACGCGGTCGCCTTCCTTGAGCGCGCCTGCGACCTCGACGTTCCCGTCGGCGGTCAGGCCCGTGCGCACCTCGACGTCCCTGGTCTTGTCCGGGGCGTACTCGACCCGGACGCGCGCCTTGCCGTCCGCCGAGGTGATGACGGCGGCCACCGGCACGACCAGCACGGGCTCCTCTGTAGCCCCGACCGTGACCCGCGCCGTCACCGCGGTCCCCGCCTTGAGTCCTTTCACCGAGGCGGGCGCGAGCAGGATCGGCTGCGCCCCGTTCTCGGGCGCCTCGGCACCGGGCACCTTGGCTTTCTCACCGACGGCGGTGAGCGTCGCCGGGTGCGTCTTGCCCGTGTCGAGCTCGATGGCCGCCTCCATGCCCACCCGCAACAGCTCCGACTCCGCGGCCTCGACGGTTGCTGTCACCATGAACGCCGAGCTGGTCACCGTGGCAACCTCGTTCTCGATCTGCTGCCCCGCTTTCACCGAGCTCTTCTGCACCCGGGCGGGCAGCTTGGGCAGGAACACCACCTCGCCGGGCGGGACGGAGGTGCCGTACGTCCGGGCGAACTCGGCCAGCATCCCCTTGGCCGCCGCCACGTCTTCCTGGGCGTTGGACACCTTGAGCCGGGTGGGGGAGAGCTGCCTGGCCTGGCGCAGCGCCTGCTGGGCCGTGGCCAGCGTCTCCTTCGCGGTGCGCACGGCCTTGCGCAGCTCCTCGAGCTTCGTCTCGCGGGCCTGCTCGGCTTCCTTCAGGATCCGGGCGTGGGCCTCGCGGGCCGCCGCGAGATCCGCCTGGGCGTTGGCCACCCTCATCTCCAGCAGGCGTGTGTCAGTGGAAGGGGCGGTGGTGGGCTGCGGTGTGGCTCCAGGAGTGCCGGTCGGGCTGCTGGTGGGCGCGCTCCTGGCCGCGGTGAGCGCCTGCTCGGCCTCCAGCAGTTTCTCCTCCGCGGCGCGCACGGCCGCGTCGGCCGCCGCCAGCTCGGCCTCGTCCTCGGGCGTCAGCCGCCGCTCCAAGATCGCCTTCAGCGTGCTCTGCGCCGATTTCAGGTCCGCCTTGGCGTTGCTGACCTTGAGTTTCAGCGGTAGCACGTCACGTCCCTGATCGAGCATCTTCTTCTCGGTCGCGAGCGTCTCCTCCGCCGTCTGCACGGCCTTGCGCAGCGTGTCGTACGCCTGCCGGTCGGCCAGTGTCGGCCGCTGGGCCTCGTACCCCTTCTTGGCGTACATCCTGGTGACCGCGGCGATCGTGGCCTGATCGAAGACGCCGGAGAGAGGGCCGCCGTATCCGAGCCTGCGCAGCGCGCGCTGGAGCTGCTTCACGTCGTCGCCCTTGGTGCCGGGCGCGATCGTGCGGTGCATCGGCACGGTGCCGCGCAGCGCGAACACCGGGCGGCCGTTGACCTCCATCAGCACGGCGCCTTCTTTGAGCCTGCCCTGGCGCGGGGCGCGGGTGGCCCGCTGCAGTTCGGCCGCGCCGCCGACCGCCCCGGCGAGGTTGATGGGCAGCGGCGAGCCGTACTCCAGCGTGCCGCTGACCACGACGGTGCTGACGAGCTTGCGACGCTCGACGGCGGCGGTGATGAGCGAGGCCACGGGAGCGGCGCGGCGGGCGGCCTCGTCCGCGGGGGAGCGCAGCCGGGTGCTCAGCACCCAGCCGGCGCCGGCGATGATCACGACGCCGGTGAGGATGCCGGCGAGGAGCTTGCGCGGGGACTTCATGGGTCGTCACATGCCGAACTGTTGGTCGACCTGCTGCATGGCCGCCGACTGCTTCGGCATGAAGACCGGGTAGAAGTCCTTGCCGCAGTCCAAATCGTCGAGCGCGGCCTTGATCTCCTTGTCCAGGTACGGCTTGGCCTGCTCGGGAGTGAGCGTCGGCGCGTACGTCATCGGGAGCTCGCCCTCCTTCACCGGAGGAGCGACGTCGGGCACGTCGTCGCGTTGCTCGCGGCCCAGCTTGTCCTCCTGGTCGCGGAACATCTTCTGGCCGCGATCGGACATGGCGTCAGGCGTGGTGTCGCTGACGGCGTGGCCCTTGCCTTTCAGGCACGTGGCCATGTCGGCGGCCAGCTCCACCAGCTTGGGGTCGCCGTTGACCACGTTCTTGACCGCTCGGGTGACGGCCAGGCCGTGCTGGGTGTACAGGTCCATCTGCGACTTCAGCTTCAGGCCGAGCACCTGCTCGGCCGCCGTGGCCGAGCAGGTGTCCATCGCCTTCCTGTAGGCCTGCATCTGCGCCTCGGACAGCTCGGACGTGATCTTCCAATTGGGGTCGGCCTCGGGGTCGTCGGGCTTGACCGTCGGGTTGCCCATCTCCTTGGGGTAGACGTGCACGGCGAATATCCCGAACCCGTATTTTTCGCGAAATTTCCGCATCGCCTGGTAGTCGCCGCCCGCGCGCTTTCTCGACTCCTCGTTGTCCGGTGGCTTCGGCTGCACGTAGGCGACGTACTTGAAGCCCTTCTGCTTCATGCAGTCGGCCTTGGCCGCTTCGTACTGCTGCCTCTTGCTGACGGCCGCTGCGCTCGGCGAGGGCTTGGCGCTCTCGGCGGCGCTCCCGCAGCCGCAGAGCACGGCTGCGGAGAACGACAAGGCAAGAGTCAGACGGGATCTCTTGAGCATGGCCGGAGACAATACTCCGTTTAACGGAGCATGGTCAATCCAGGCAGTGCCGCCGCTGACGGAAGGGCGCGACGGCCGCGCCTACGGCCAGCAGCACCAGCACGCCCTCGTAGGCCAGATGCTGCCTGGTCAGCTGCTCCACGTTCTGGACCAGCTCGCCGGAGGCCACCAGCAGGTAGACGCCCGCGGCCAACGCCCAGCGGTGGTCTCGGGTCAGGTACCCGCCCGCCGTCGCCAGCCCGAACGCCGCCACCTCCACGGCCATCCTGCTCAGGCTGAGCGAATACGTCGTCTCCTCCGTCATCCACTCGGGACCGGCCCACGCGGCGGCCACGACCGCCGCCCACCACCACCATGACCTGGGCCGCGGCGGCTGCCGGCGGGAGGCGAGCGCGAGCAGGCCGATCAGCACGACCGCGTAACCTGCGGCCACCAGGAACGGGCTGCTGTTCCCGAACAGGGACCGGTCGCTGAGCAGGCTCGGGTAGACCGGCACCAGGGTCAGGTCGAACAACTGCCAGCCGCCCGCGATCGCGACCGCCTTCACGCCCGTGACGAAGGTGAGCGGGAACGCCGTGCGCACCCACCCGCGCAGCACGGCCAGCAGCGCGAGCGCCGATAACAGCGTCCACAGCGGCAGCGTGCCGACGTACGGCAGCAGCGCGGCCAGGTTCGCCGCCGCCACGGCCGTGACGGCCAGGTGGAGGCCGTCCGCCCACGCGCTGCCCGTCGCCTGGTGGACGATGCGGCTGCGCACGCCGCCGGTGAGCAGCCCCCACGCCTCCCTGAGCGGCGGGATCCTCCTGCCGGGGCCGGCGGACTCCAGCAGGACGTCGAGCAGCTCGTCGCCGTGCGCAGCTCGATACTTTCTCGGATAGGCGAGCAGCAGCCTGCGGTAGCGCCGTTCGAGCGCGGTCATGGGTGGCGCCGGTTCGACCGCCGTCATGTGGTGGTCGGGCGCAGGACGAGCAGGGCCGCCTCCTGCATGCGCCTGGCCTCGGCCTCCACCAGCGCCTGACCCTCGTCGGTGATCCTGAAGTAGCGCCGGTTGCGGCCGTTGACCGTCTCCTCGCGGTCCACGGCGATCACGCCGCGCTCGTTCAGGCGTTCCAGGATGCCGTAGAGGGTGCCGACCGACGGCTGGACCCGGCCCCCCGACAGCTCCTTGATCGATTTGCTGATCGCGTGTCCGTGCAGCGGTCCCGCGCGCAGGGCGGCGAGCACGAAGAACATCGGCTCGCTGACTTCAGACGTTCCCCTCGGCATGGGCTGACATTATTCCGTTCAACGGAGCGTGTGCAACGCCCAGCGGTCTCCCGCTGGGCGTTCCACATCACTTGCAGCGGTCGCCGTTCACGTGGAACACCTCAGGCGCCGGATTGGGACCCCACGGGTTGACGCCGATGAAGCCGAACGTCACGGACCTGCCCGGCTTGATCTTGCCCGAGCTGCTGGCCGTCACCACCGAGCCGGACTGCGACAGCTCCGCGCCCCAGTCCTGCCTGATGCGCTGGCCGCCCAGGAAGGACCAGCGCAGGGTCCAGCCGTCCACGGTCTGCTTGCCGGTGTTCTCGATCACGACTTTGCCGGTGAACGTGCCCGAGCCGTGCGCCGAGTAGCGCACCCGGCAGTCCGACCGGCCGCTCTTGTCGGCCAGGAAGGCGGAGACCCAGGCCAGCGGGGAGTTCCAGTTGATGGTCAGCTCGTTCGTCGCCCACGACTCGATGTGGTCGATGTAGCAGAACTGCGGCTTGCAGCCCTGGAGCAGCCGCTGCGCGAGCGGGTCCTGGATGCTGGAGTTCGGGCCGCCGGACAGGGTGCCGTGCGGCGGGTTGGGCAGCGCGGGGTCGAGTTGGCGGGCGTACCAGCGGCTGTGCTGGTTCTTCGAGGCCACCTCGCCGTAGCCGGTCACGTACGACTGGTTGAGCGCGTTGCGGCCCAGGATGTAGTCCATGCCCTCGCGTACGGCCGCGCGGTATTTCTCCTGCCCGTTCAGGTCGTACGCGATGGCCATGACGACCATGTTGTTCAGCACCAGGTTGTTGGAGCCCCAGTCGAAGTCCGGCGGGTTGTACGGGAGACCGTACGCATGTGCTCGCTGGATCGCCAGATACTTCTCGGCCCCTTCGACCACCGACTGCCGCACCCGCGCCCGGTCCGGCAGCGCGTTCGGCACGGTCGCCAGGTCCAGGCGGCCGAGCTGGGCGGTGTTGCCCCAGTCGAAGCCCCGATCGCGCCAGATGTCACCGGTGTGGTGCGGCGAGGCCAGCACGAAGTCCTTGAACTCCTTCTCGCCCGTCGTGATGTACAGCTCCGCCGCCGCCCAGTAGAACTCGTCGCTCACGTCGCCGTCGCTGTAGGCGCCGCCGCCGTTGCCGTCGTTGGGGTCGGCGTACCTGGCCGGGTTGGCCTTGGCGGCCGCCCACGCCTTGCGGGCCGCCGTGAGGTTCCTGGCGGCGAACTCGGCGTCGTACGGCGCGAACAGCCGGGCCGCCTGCGCCGCCGTCGCGGCCAGGTTGAGCGTCGCGGCGGTCGAGGTCGGGTGCAGCTCGCGCGGCTGCGGGTCGAGGTGCGGCAGCAGAGGCAGCCCGGTCCAGTTCTGGTCGTGGATCTTGTGGTGCGCCATCCCGGCGAACGGCTTGCCCTCCGGCACCTGCATGCTCAGCAGGAACTCCTGCTCCCAGCGGGCCTCGTCCAGGATGTCGGGCCTGCCGTTGCCGCTCTCCGGGATGTCCAGCTGGCCGTCCTTGAAGGCCGCCTTGTCCCGTTCGTACGCGGCCATGAGCTGGTAGACCGAGATGCCGCCGTTGACGACGTACTTGCCGTGGTCGCCGGCGTCGTACCAGCCGCCCTTGACATCGAGCGAGTAGTCGCAGACGCCGGGCTGGCACGGCACGCTCACGTCGCCCTGGTTCGGCGCGACGCCGACGTGGCCGGCGGGCCTGCCGTATCCCGGCCTGAGGCTGTCGAGGATCTCGATGCCGCTGCGCTGGGTGTAGTAGAACTTCAGTGCGTCGACCGGCAACTGGTCGTAGAGGTCGGCGGCGATGTCGAACGGCCGGCTCGTCTCGCCGTCCGCCGTGATCGTGTAGTCCTTGCCCGGCCTGCGATACGAGCTGAAGTCAAGCGTGTGGACGTTCTGGCCGGAGCTGGCGTCCACGCCCTTGGGAGTGGTCTTGCCCTTGGCCACGGTCGCTTTCTCGGCGTTCTTGAGCTCCCAGTCCAGTGCCGTGGTGGCGTCGGTGACCACGGTGGCCTTCTTGGGGCCCGAGGGGAGGTAGCCGACCATGTTCACGCGGACGCGCGGGCCCGTGTCCGGCTCGTACTCCTCGGGTTCGGCGCCGCCCTTGAGCGACACGTCGTCCATGCAGAACCTCCAGGGCTCGGCGCTGCCGCCCAGTTGGAACGCCACCTGGGCGTTCGGCAGCGACACGGGGGCAGTGAAAGTGTAGGAGTAGTCGTTGCCCGAGACGCTCAGCTCGGGGGCGGCCGACAGATACTGCGTCCACGGGTCCACGGGGAGCTGGATCAGGGCCCTGCCGACCTTGGCGGGGGCCGCGGAGGCGGAGAACCTGTAGGCGTACGTCTCGCCTTCCACCAGCGGGATGTCGTTCTGGCCGATGATCACGTCCCACGGGTTGGCGGTGCCGCCGGGGATTTCGGCGCACAGCCGTCCTGCGTCGACGGCGAGTGTGAGGTTGCCGGTGCTCCACCACGGGGCGGTGCCGGCGTCGAAGGTGCCGTTGACGATCTGCTCGGGTCCCTCGTCGGCGTGCGCGGCCGTGGCGGGGGACAGGGCGACCATGGTGAGGAGGGCCAATAAGGCGGCCCGGCATCGGGTCATGGAGGTCCTTCGGGGGGTTGGGAGCGCTCCCAATGGAGCGATCTGATCCTCCTTGCCCGCCGCACCCCCGTCAACGGCTGCGCACCATCGCTCCTCCAAGACCGTGAAACTTTCATCCGGCCGTTCCCGATCACGTGGTGGCGGGCACCGGCACGAACGGCTCGCGTGCGACACGAAGTCGCAGGTCAGGCCAGATGTTGGGGTTGGTGTTCAGGGGCCGGTACGGTCGGGAGCATGCGCGCCTATCAAGTGGCACTACCCGCGCTGGCCGCGCTGTCCACCGCGTGCGGCGGCACCGTGCCCACCGCGCACGAGGCGGCGTTGCCCGCCTCTCCATCCCCTGCCCCATCGACCGCCGGGCGCCCGCTGGCGGGCAAAATCGTGGTGCTCGATCCCGGGCACAACGGGGGGAACGCCGCACACCCCAAAGAGATCAACCGTCAGGTCGACATCATCACCGGCCGCAAGGCGTGCAACACGACCGGCACCGTGACCGCCGGCGGATATCAGGAGCACGCCTTCACCTGGGACGTCGCCGGCAGGCTGAAGCCGATCCTGGAGGGCATGGGCGCCAAGGTCGTGCTCACCCGCCCCAACGACAAGGGCGTCGGCCCCTGCGTCACCGAGCGGGCCGCCATCGGGAACGAAGCCAGGGCGGACGCGGTCCTGTCCATCCATGGGGACGGCGCCGCGCCGGGCGAGCACGGGTTTCACGTGATCATGCCGGGCCTGATCCCGGGGCACAATGACGAGGTCGTCAAGCCGTCGCGGCGGCTCGGGCTCGCGATCCGCGACGCGTACCGATCCGGCACCGGCCTCCCGTACTCCACCTACAGAGGCAAGGACGGGCTGGAGACCCGCACCGACCTGGGCGGGCTCAACCTGTCGAAGCGGCCTGCCGTGTTCATCGAGTGCGGCAACATGCGCAACAGCGGCGATGCGGCCAAGATGTCCGACCCCGCCTTCCGCGAGCGCATCGCCACCTCCTTGGCGAACGGGCTCAAGCGCTATCTGACCTAGTCCCATATGCCCGCAGGAACACCGCCACCGCCGCCTCGGAGAGGTGGTCCAGGTCGGCCTGCGTGTAGTGGTCGGCACCGCCCCAGAACATGGCCTTGTTCACCGGGATCCACAGCAGCAGGCCCACGAAGTGCTCGGCGGCCAGCCGGGGGTCGTCCAGGCGGAGCAGGCCACGGCCGGACAGGCGCTCGAAGGCGGTGGCGAGCGTGGTCAGCCCGCGTTCGAAGCCCTGCTCGTACCAGGTGCGGCCGAGGTCGGGGAAGCGGTCGGCCTCGGCGATCACCAGCCTGCGAAGCCGCAGCAGCTCGGGCTGCATGAGCGCGCCGAGGAACTGCCTGGCGAGCTTGCCCAGATCCTTCTCCAGGTCGGCGCCGCTGTCGTCGAGCGCAGCCGTGATCATCTTGGCGAGCCCGTCCACATGGCCGGTTGTGTCCAGGATGATGCTGGTGAAGAGCTGCTCCTTGTCGGTGAAGTGCTTGTAGACGGTCTGCTTCGACACCGACGCCAGCGCCGCCACCTCGTCCATGCTCGTGCCCACGTAGCCGTTGCGCAGGAACACCGGCAGCGCGGCCTCCAGGATCTGCCTGCGCTTGCGTGCCGTCCGGCCGTCCTCTTCCACCGCCATGGCGACTCCTCTCGTTTCCGGAAGAGTACTAGACAGTTCCGTACCAATCACAGTACTGTACCGTCTAGTTCCAACAATGACGCAACAAGGGAGACACGGTGGGCGACCTTCAGAAGCAGATTCAGGAAGCGGCCGACAGGCTTGTCGAGTCGGGCGAGGAGCGCGGGCTCCAGGTGGCCGTTTACCGAGATGGCGTCCAGGTCGTGGACGTAGTTGCGGGCGTGGCCGACTCTGAGACCGGGCGGCCGGTCACGTCTGACATGCCCTTCTACAACTTCTCGATCGGCAAGGGAGCCACCGCGACCGTCGCGCATGTGCTGGCCGAGCGGGGGCTGTTCGGTTACGACACGCCGGTGGCCGAGTTGTGGCCGGAGTTCGCCCGGCACGGCAAGCAGGGCGTGACCGTACGGCACGTGCTGTCGCACACGGCGGGTGTGCCGGGCGTGCCGCTGGACACCACGCCGGAGGACGTGTGCGACTGGGGCAAGATGGTCGCCGCGCTGGAGGACGCCGAGCTGTGGTGGGAGCCGGGCACCAAGGTCGGATACCACGCCTACACGTTCGGGTTCCTCGTCGGCGAGATCGTCCGGCGCGTCACCGGCAAGCCCATCTCGCAGGTCCTGCGGGAGGAAGTGACGGGTCCGCTGGGCGTGGCGGACGAGCTCTATTTCGGGATGCCGGAAAAGGAGCACGCCCGGCTGGCCAGGCTGGAGGACGTGCCGATGGACATGTCGGCCTTCGCGGACATGCCGGCGGACCTGCCGATGTTCAAAGCGGGCCCGATGACGCTGATGCCGACCGCGGCGCTGGGCAGCCGGCCCGACTACCTGTCCGCCGACATCCCCGCAGGCGGCAAGACCTCGGCCAGGGCCATCGCGCGGATGTACGCGGCGTTGCTCGGCGAGGTGGACGGGACGCGACTGATCTCCGCCGAGCGGCTGCGTGAGGTGACGGCCGTGGCCTCCAGCGGCATCGACGAGGTGTTCGGCATGCCCTCGACCTGGGGACTCGGATACGGCATCGGCGGCCCCGCGTCGACGGCCGAGGAGAGCCCGACGGTGTTCGGGGTGCCTGGGGCGGGCGGCAGCGCGGCGTGGGCCGACACCGCGACCGGGATCGCGTTCGCGGTGACCAAGAACCACCTCACCAACGACTTCGCGGCGGCCGAGTCGCTCGGCAGCCTCGTCACCCGAGGCTGATCCCCCCGCTCACGGGGGGTCAGCCGTCGCGGCAGAGGGGTTTTCCGCCGACCACGCAGGCGATGTCGTCGAGTTGGCAGCTGAGCAGGGTGCCGTCCATGCCGAGCACGAGCACGAGGTCGCGCCGGGATGGATGAGCCAGCATGACCTTGCCGACCACGCCATTGTCCAAGATCACGGTCGGGCGGCCTGCCGCATTGTCCATACCCTCGTGACTCCTCTCAGGTCAGGAACAGGCCCCGGTTCCGGACCCGTCCCCACCAGGATGCACAGGTGCACGCCTCCAGCGCATCGGTCCTTCGACTCTATTTCCGGTCCGCCCCCACGCACTTCCGGGGTCGGCGGTCAGTGAGATCCCGCGAAGGGCGGCCGGCCGCAGGTCCAGCGCGTACGGGTCCGGCGGACCGCCGCTGCGCATCAAACGAGAACATGTTCTGTTTCGGTGCGCCGGTCCGGGCCGGACTTCCCGGTTCCGGGGAGCCGAGTAGGATGGCGGTCACGTTGCATGCGCCGAAGGAGACGCCCTCACGTGACCGAGCTAGAACGGGTTCCGCCTGGCGTTGACCCGTCTGTTCCCAGCTCCGCCCGGGTTTACGACTACCTGCTCGGCGGCAAGGACCACCTGGCGGTCGATCGTGTGGTCGCGGACAAGCTCCTCACGGTCGCCCCGGACACCCGCCTGGTCGCCCGGGCCAACCGCCGGTTCCAGGTGGAGGCCGTCCGCCATGTGGCCGAGCAGGGCGTGCGGCAGTTCATCGACCTGGGCACCGGCATCCCCACCTCGCCCAGCATCCACGAGACCGTCCGCGAGGTGCATCCGGCCTGCCGGGTGATCTACGTGGACAACGACCCGGTGGTGCGGATGCACGCCCAGGTGCTGCTCGCCGACTCACCCGGCATCGCCGGCATCCAGGCCGACCTGCGCCGTCCCGCCGACATCCTCGGCGATCCGCACGTCACCGGCCTGATCGACTTCGACCAGCCGGTCTGCGTGCTGATGGTCGGCGTGCTGCACTTCGTGATGGACGAGGAGGATCCGGCCGGCCTCGTGGCCGCCTACAGGGAGCGCATGGCGCCCGGCAGCCACCTGCTGATCTCCCACGCGATGGCGGAGAGCGCCCCGGAGGCGATCGCCCAGCTCACGATGGCGACAATGGGCACGTCGGCCCAGGCCAGGTTCCGCACGCACGAGGAGGTGCTGCGGCTGTTCGACGGGTTCGAGCTGATCGGTCCGGGCCTCGTGCCTGTTCAGGACTGGCACATCGGCCCGAAGGAGGAGCTCATTCCCCTCATCGACGGCGTGCCGCATGTCCTCATCGAGGGCGGTGTGGGGCTCCTCAGAGCCTGATCCCCTTGATGATCTTGCCGAGCTCGGGGACGAGGGGCTCGGAGGCCATCACGGTGACGACGACGCCCTTGCGCTCGACCCATCCGGCGTACCTGCCGGGTCCCAGCGCGCCGTCGCCCACCTGGGTGAGCACCATACGGCTGCCGATCTTCACGGTCTTCGTGTCGCCGGAGAAGGTGCCGAGCTGGAAGGGGGCGTTCTTGAGCTGCGCGAGCTTGCTCGCCTTCGGCCAGCACACCACCCGCACCCACAACGACCTGCGCTTGCGGTCCACGTCGCTGCGGTTGTCCGACCACAGGTAGCCGTACTCGGTGATGCCGTCGTGCTTGTTGACGCCGACCTGGCCGTACGTGAAGCCCTTCGGGATGTGGTTCACGCGGACGCCCTTGATGGCCGTCGCGCCCCTGGGGGGCTCGTCGGTCTTGGAGTCGTATGAGCGCTTCGCCTCCGCCTTGGACGGGGTCGGGCAGGAGGGGCGCGCGGCGGAGTGGGCGGCGGGGACGGCGATCATGGTGGCGGCGACGGCGGCGGCGGACAGGGCCGTCAGCTGCTGGAATCTGTTCACGATCGGGTTGGATGCGACAGATGTGACAAAGGTTCAGTAGTTCTTGAGATCGATGTCGGTCGCGAACTTGTCGGCCATCTTCATCATCAAAGTGAGCAGGAAGCGGTACTTGAAGATCCAGTTGCGCATCCGGATCCTGGCCGGGGTCGCAGGCGCGAGGAAGGGGCCGGCGTTGCCGTTCTTGGCGATCTTGGCGTACCCGCGGAGCTGCCGCTCGTACTCGGCGAAGGCCACCTGGTGATCGCCGGCTGCCGCGGCCAGCTCGCCTGCCAGCACGTACGCCCCCACCACGGCCAGCCCGGTGCCGAAGCCGCCCAGCGTGTTGCCGTACGCCGAGTCGCCGAGCAGCACCACGCGGCCCTTGGCGTAGCGGTCGATCCTGACCTGGCTGATCGAGTCCAGGTAGACGTCGTGGGCACGGCGCACCCTCTCCATGATGGCCGGGACCTGCCAGCCCATGCCCGCGTACGCCCGCGCCAGGATGTCCTTCTGCTGCCCGGCGTCGTAGCGGTCGTAGTCGAGCCGGTCGGAGGCGAAGACGAAGAACGCGCCCGCCTTCGGCCCGCCGACGGCCACCAACCTGCCGGGCTCGTTGTACATCGTGGCCACCGGGCCGAAGTCCTCGTCGAGCTCCACCAGGGCGTAGTAGTGGCCGAGGTGCCTGACGAAGTCGGCCTCGGGGCCGAAGGCCAGGCGGCGTACGTTCGAGTGGATCCCGTCCGCCCCCACGACGAGGTCGAACGTGCGGGGCGCGGAGCGTTCGAAGGTGACGTGGACGCCGCTCGCGGTCTCGGTGAGCGAGGTGATCGAGTCGCCGAAGACGTACTCGCAGGCCGGGGCCGTCCGCTCGTACAGGAGCCCGGACAGGTCGCCGCGCCCGATTTCGAGGTCGCCGCCGGTGAACTCGCCGGGCATGACCGCCAGCGTGCGGCCGTCGGCGTCGACGATCCGCTGGTCCGTGCCGCCGGTCTGGAGCTTCTGCACGTCCTCCAGAATCCCCATGCGGGTGAGGACGGTGCGATGGGTCTCGCCCTTGAAGTCCACGGCCTGGCCGCCGGGACGCAGAGCCGGGGCCTTCTCGACGACGGTGACGGTGAACCCGTAGCGGATGAGCCAGTGGGCGAGGGCCGGGCCGGCGATGCTGGCGCCGGAGATGAGGACGGTGGTGTTCTTCATGCAGAGGAGCATCGCCGCCGCCGTTGACAGCCGGGCGACGATCGGCTGACAGCCGGAGCGTTCCCTGTCAGCGGAGGGCTGCCAGGGCGTCGTCCCTGCTCATCGCCGCGCCCTTGGCGAATGCCGCGGCGAACGCCTCCGGGCCCAGGACCTCCGTGGCCGCGGCGGCGATTCTGGCGACGTCCCGATCGCCGGCCACCGCCATGCCACGCAGCGCCACGCCCACGCCGAGCAGCAGCGCCGCCCGCTCCGCCGCGGCGGGCGCCCGCACGGACCGCTCCACCGCGCCGGGCGTGCCGGCGGCCGGTCGGGTCGTACCGGTGAGAAGGGCGTGACCGGCCAAACCCTCGGCGGCGTCGGCGAGATCGGTGGTCATCGGCGACCTGAGCGCGGCGGCCAGCGCCTCATGGTGCCTGCGTCCGGCCGCGGCGACGTCGCCGGCCGCCTCGGACAGCCGGCCCAGCGCCGTCAGCGCGTGCGACCTGGCGCCTGCGGCGGTGAACGCGCCGGTCTCCCCGGAAGTGCTCAGCGCGGCATCGAGCCGCCGGGCGGCCTCGGCCAGGTCGCCCTCGAACCTGGCGATGTTCCCCAGCCACAGCTGGACCTGCGCCACCAGCTCCGGCCTGCCGAGCCGGCGCGCGAGATCGGCCGCGCGCTCGCAGTCGGCCCGCGCGGCCATGAGGTCACCGGCCCGGCAGTGCGCGTCGGCCCGCCGTACCAGCATGTCCACCAGCTCCTCCAGCGCGCCGAGGTCTTCGAGCAGCTTGATCGCGTCCCGCCACAGCCCCATGGCGCGCGCCCACTCGCCGCGCCAGCCCGCGATCAGCGCGAGCCAGTCGAGCGACTGCGCCGTCCCCCAGCGCTCGCCCACCTCGCCGAAGGCCGCCAGCACCCCCTCCAGCTCCCCTTCGGCCTGCGCGACCCGGCCGCTCATCACCGTCATCAGCGTCTCGCCGAGCCTGCCGAGCGCCTGACTCCACGGATCGGAGCCCAGCGCCGGATGGCGCCGCCCGGTCGCGGCGGGCGGGCCCGCGATCATTCCCCACAGGGCCACGCCGAACCGGTAGCGCATCGGCCGCTCCAGCGACTCGACGATCGCCCGTGCCCTTTCCCAGTGCGGCGACCCCGTGTCCGGTACGGCGTGCAGCACGGTCATCACGTACTCCTCCGCCATCCCGGCGGGCGGATCCTGGCCGATCGCGTCGAGGAGGCGTACGGCGGGCCCGGTGGCCTGATCGCGCCGCCCGCTCAGCCACCAGTACATCCCCAGCGCCGCCACCAGCCGCAACGCCATCGGCCTGGCATGCTCCACGCTCCAGCGCAGCGCCGCCCGCAGGTTGGCGTTGTCGGCCGACAGCCGCGCCATCCAGGCGAGTTGCTCGGCCTGGTAGAGGTGGTCGTCGGCACGCTGCGCCAGCGCCAGGAACCAGGCGGCATGGGCCTGCCGCAGCCGCTCCTCCTCGCCCGCCGCCGCCAGCTGTTCCGCGCAGAACAGCCGGATGGTCTCGAGCATCTGGTAACGCTCGCCATCGGTCTCGACCAGCGACTTGTCCACCAGCCCCGCGAGCGCCTCGGCGGTGTCCGCGCCGCAGATCCCGTCGACCGCCGCCAGGCTCGCACCCCCGGAGAAGATCGTGAACCGCCTGGCCAGTGCCTGTTCCTCGGCGTCGAGCAGACTCCAGCTCCACTCCACGACCGCGTGCAGGGTCTGGTGGCGCGCGGCGGCGGTACGGTCGCCGCGCGAGAGCAGTCTGAACCTGCCGTGTTCGGCCAGCCGGGCGGCGATCTCCGTCACGCCGAACGTCCGGACCCGGGCCGCGGCCAGCTCGATGGCCAGCGGCAGGCCGTCGAGCGCCGCGCAAATCCGCAGGACGGCGTCCAGCTCGTCGGGGCCGACCCGGAAACCCTGCCGCACGGCCGCCGCGCGGTCGGTGAACAGCCTGACCGCCGGATAGCGGTACGGGTCCGCGGCGTGGGGCGGCGGCGTGGGCAGGGGAGCCAGCGGGATCAGGTGCTCGCCGGTGATGCCCAGCGGCTCCCTGCTGGTGGCCAGGATGGTCAGGCCGGGGCAGCCGGCGAGCAGGCGGCGGGCCAGGGTGGCCGCCTCGGCGATCACGTGCTCGCAGTTGTCCAGGACGAGGAGGAGATCCTGCTCGGCCAGCGCCGACAGGAGGCGTTCCGTGGGGTCGGGGAGCCCGGCGGACCCGGGCGGCCGGAGCAACGGCTCGCGGAGCCCCAGTGCCCCGAGCGCCGCCACCGCGACCTGCCCGGACACTGCAGCCACCCGCTGTCTGGACGCCGCGGGGGTCGCCTGTGCCGACGCGGCGGGCGTCGGCCGCGCCGATCCGTCCACCAGTGACAGGTCCACGAAGCACACGTCGCCGTGGCCGGTGGCCGCCGGGGATGGGCCGGAGCGCCGGCCCGCCGTCTCGATGGCGAGCCGGGTCTTGCCCGTGCCGCCGGGACCGACGATCGTGACCAGGCGGGCGGCGCGCAGGGCGGCGATTCGCGCCAGCTCGTCCTCTCGTCCCACGAAGCTGGTCAGCTGGGTCGGCAGCCCGGTACGCCGGACGCGTTCGCGGCGCGGCTCGCCCCGCAGGATCGCCAGGTGCACGGCCGTCAGCTCGGGCGAGGGGTCGGCGCCGAGCTCGTCGGCGAGCAGCCGCCGCGTCTCGTCGAACACCGCCAGGGCCTCGGCCTGCCGCCCGGCCGCGTGCAGCGCCCGCATCAGCAGCCCCCGCGGCCGCTCGCGCAGCGGATGGGCGGCGACCAGCTCCCGCAGCGCCGCCACGGGGCTGGCCTCGGGAAGAGCCAGCTCGGCCGCCATGAGGTCCTCCGTGGCCGACAGTCGCAGCTCCTCCAGCCGGCGCGCCTGCGGCCCGGCGAAGGGCGCATCGGCCACGTCCGCGAACGCCGGCCCGCGCCACAGGTCGAGCCCCTCTCTGAGCACCGCGGCCGCGCCTGCGAAATGGCCGTCCGTGAGCAGCCGCCGGCCCTCGCGGGCGAGCCGCTCGAACCGGTGCGCGTCCACGTTCTCCTGTTCGACCGCCAGCCGGTAGCCCGCCCCGTGGAACTCGATCAGGCCGCCCGGCAGGTTGCGCCTCAACCGGGAGATCTGCGCCTGGACGGCGTTGGCGGCCCCTGCCGGAGGGCGGTCGCCGTACTGGCCGTCGATGAGACGTTCGAGGCTCACCATCCGCCCGGCGTCGAGCAGCAGCAGGGCGAGCAGGGCACGCGGCCGGGGACCGCCGACGGCGATCGGACCCTCCTCGGGCGATCGCACCACGAGCGGGCCCAGGATGCCGAACTCAACCTGCACGACCCCGATTGTCCCCCACCTCCGCTGAGGTCCGGGCACCCGGCGGAGTCGACGCCGGACGAACTCCCGTCCCGCGGTGCTCGGTCAATGATCGCGGGACGGGCGCCCGGTCAGAGGGCGCCCCTTCGGGGGGAGGACGCGCGCGACATGCTGGTCAGCGGGGTTCGGGCCCGTCAACCGTCAGGCGCTTCCTGGTGCTCTGACCTGGGGGAACGGCTGAAAGTTTCATGCGGGCCCGCCACTTTGGACACGTCGGCCTTGCTCCTGTCGAGAGACCATTGACACATGATCGACACGTACGTAGCGTGTCGTGGGAGTTCGTGGGAGCGCTCCCAAATACGTTTCGGGGGAAATATGGGTCTTCGATTCGGCATCCTCGGACCGGTACGGCTGTGGCGAGACGGCACTGTCGTGCCGCTGGGGACGACGAAACAGCGGCTCCTGCTCACCCGCCTCCTGCTGGAGCCGAACCGCGCGGTCTCCCACGACCGACTGTTCAGCGCGCTGTGGGAGGACGACCCGCCCAAGTCGGCACTGGCCAACGTACGCAGCTACACGAACCTGCTCCGCAAGGACCTCGACGGCCGCCTCCGGGCGCACCCGCCCGGCTACCTCCTCTCCGTCGAACCCGGCGAGCTGGACGTCACCGAGTTCAACGAGCTCGTACAGCAGGGGCGCGGCGCGATGGGCGGCGACCGGTACGAGGAGGCGCTGGGATACCTGACCGCGGCGCTCGCGCTGTGGCGGGGCGCCGCGGCCGAGGACCTGCCCAGGACGGTCGGGTTGGCCGCCCAGCTCGACGCGCTGGAAGAGCAGCGCTACCTGGCGATCGAGGAGTGCGCGCGGGCCCGGCTGGCGCTCGGCAGGCACAGCGAGATCATCGGCGGCCTCCGCGAGACGCTGGCGCTGCGGCCCACCAGAGAGCGCCTGTGGGGGCACCTCATGGTGGCGCTGTACCGGACCGGGGACGTGGCGGGCGCACTGACGGTGTACGCCGAGGCGCGCCGGGCGCTCGACCGCGAGCTCGGCATCGAGCCCGGGCCGGAGCTGGCCGAGCTGCACCAGCTCATGCTGAACCGGGATCCGCGCCTGAGCGGTCCCGCGATGGGCTGGCACGGCCGCCGGCCCCGCTGCCACCGCCGCCCCGTCCGGCTCCGCTTCACCGGCCGCCGGTGATCATCATCAGGTGTCGGCGGGCTGGTAGCCCTGAGCCTGGAGGGCGAAGAGTCTCTG
Organism: Nonomuraea sp. H19; assembly: GCF_052068215.1. NCBI lineage: Bacteria > Bacillati > Actinomycetota > Actinomycetes > Streptosporangiales > Streptosporangiaceae > Nonomuraea > Nonomuraea sp. H19. The sequence goes on from NZ_JBQHCV010000017.1 coordinate 215,681, forward strand.
GTAGAGCCCGCCCAGCATGATCAGCTCGTCGTGCGTCCCCTGCTCGGCCACCTGCCCGGCGTCGAGCACCACCAGTACGTCCGCCTCCCGCACCGCCCCCAGCCGATGCGAGATCAGCAGGCTGGTGCGTCCCGCCCGATGCTCGCGCAGGCGGTTGTGGATCTCGTGCTCGGCCTCGGCGTCGAGCCCCGAGCTCGGCTCGTCCAGGATCAGCAGATCGCGCTCCTCGCCCAGCACCGCCCGGGCCAGCGCGAGCCGCTGCCACTGCCCGCCCGACAACACCACCCCCGCCTCCGGGTCGGGCCCGAAGAACATCCTCGTCAGCAGCGTGTCGTAGCCGCGCGGCAGGGCGCTGACCGCGTCGTGGACGCCCGCCTTCCGTGCCGCGGCCTCGATCCGGCCGGCGGCGGCGGTCAGCCTGTCGCGGCCCGCCAGGTCGCCGATCGCGATGTTCTCGGCGGCGGTCAGGTCGTACTCCATGTAGTCCTGGAACACCGCGCCGATGCGGGTCCGCAGCTCCGCGGGGTCGAGGTCGCGGAGGTCGACGCCGTCCCACAGGATCGATCCGCGGTCCGGGTCGTAGAACCTGCACAACAGCTTGACGATGGTGCTCTTGCCCGCGCCGTTCTTGCCCACCAGGGCGACCGCGGAGCCGTACGGGATCGTGAGGCTGACGCCGCGCAGTGACCACGGATGTTCGGGGGAGTAGCGGAACCACACGTCGCGGAACTCGATGCCGTGCCGCAGCACGGGCGGCGCCACCGGCCGCGCGGGCACGGGCAGGTCCGGCTCGGCGCTGGTCACGGTCAGGAAGTGGGCGAAGTTGAGCAGTTGCTGGTGCGCCATCGTCACCTCGTTGACCAGCGCGGCGAGCGCCGACTGCACGCCGACGATCGAGGTGGCGAGCAGGGCGATGTCGCCCGCGGTCAGCCGGCCGTCCATGGCGGCGAACAGCGCCCAGATCAGCCCGGCCCCGGCGATCAGGCCGGACAGCAGTCCGAGCCCGCCTTCGACGCCCAGCTCGCGGCGGTCGAGGTGGCGACGTTCGGAGTCGGCCGCGACCCGCTCGGCGTTCATCCTGGTCCGGAAATACCGGCCGGCTCCGAACAGGCGCAGCTCCTTGGCGGCGCGCACGCTGGTCAGGAGCTGCCGGTAGAACAGCTCCCGCCGTTCCATCGGCCCGACCCGCCACATCATGGACGCGCGCTGGCGCGACAGGCGCAGCTCGGCGGCCAGCGCGGGGAGCGCCGCCACCAGGACCGCGCCGGCCAGCAGCGGGTTGACGATCAGGAGCGAGCCGAGGAACCCCAGCACCGTGACGAACCCGCGGCAGATCGCCAGCGTCCCGGAGACCACCGCGCTCGGCGTGGCGCCTCCTGACGTGTGGGCCAGGCTCATCCGGTCCAAGAACGCGGGGTCCTCGAACTTGGCCAGGCCGGCCAGACGCTCCACGCCGGCGAAGAGCCGGTCCTGGGCCAGGCGCCCGGTGCGGCGCTGGAGCTCCTGGCGCAGGTAGCTGGAGACGTGCGGGAACGTGACGGCCGCCAGGCCCGCCACAGCCAGCCCCGCGCCCACCGCCACCAGCGCGGACGGGCCGGACGTCCGGTGCGCGATCACGTCCAGCGCCGACTTGGTCAGCCAGGCGGTGGCCACGGGCACGGCCGCTTCGAGCAGGGCCAGGACCGCGTACGCGAGCACGTGCCACCGGCCCGCCTGCCAGGCCAGCCCGAGCGCGCAGGCGAGAGCCGCCGGACTCGCCTTCATCCGTACGTCCTCAGCCGCCGGGCCGGCGCCGCCCTGCCGCGGTGGCCCGGCGGCGCCTGCGGAGGCGGTGTCCGCCGGTGCGCCGTCCGCTGGTGTGGTGGCCGTCGAGGTGGCGCCTGTCGACGATGTGCCTGCCGACGTGGTGGCGCTCGTTGAGATGGTCTTCGCCGGGGTGGTCCCCGAGAAGGTGGGCTTCGACGTCACGGCGGCTATACCCGGGTGAGCGAAAAGACCTGGTTCAGCCGCAGCCCGCTGGCCATGATCCGGCCGCCGCCGCCCACCAGCGCGAAGACCGGGAACGCCTGCACCTGCAGCGCCGACGTGACCGGGCCGCCCATGTCCTCGACCACCACCCTTGCCACCGGCTCCAGCTCCGCCCGCAGCGGTCCCGACTCTCCCTTCTCATCGACGATCACGGCGAGGATGTGCTCCGGACCTCCGGGGAAGCGCTCGGCCGCGGCGAGGAAGTCCGGCAGGGCCTTGTGGCAGGCGTCGCAGCCAGGAGAGAAGACGCCCACCAGGACCGGCTGCGTGACCAGGTCACTGGAGACGGTGGATCCGTCGGTGGCCACGGTGTCGTACGGCGGCGCCACCGCGCCCTCGGGCAGGATCGCCTGCCGCCCGTGCCCGTCGTCGGAGCGGCTGGCGAGGGCCTCGGAATGCTTGCGCAGCCGCCGGATCACGCCGACGGTCAGCGCCAGGTTCAGCAGGCAGAGCACGCTCAGCAGGATGACGAGCGTGACGACATAGGGCATGGCTGACCTCCAGGTCAGGCAGTCGGGCTGAACAGGTCGATCAGGTCGTCGCCGAGGGCCACGACGATGGCGGCGACCGCTCCGGTGGCGACGGCGGTCAGCATGGCCGCCACGTCGCCGGTCACGGGCGCGTACATGAGGAGTCCGAGGGCGGACACGGCCATGAGGATGAGGTTGCGTGCCACGTGGCCGTGGCCGAGCGGGCGGTCGGAGGCGCCGAAGCACGCGCAGGGGGCACGCTCGGCCCGCCGCAGCGCGGCCAGGATCGCCCAGGTGAACGCCGCCAGCAGGCCCAGCGCCAGCGCGAATCCCGCTCGTACGGTGCCGGGCACGGCGACGAGCACCACGATCGCGAGCTCGGCGGCCACCACGGCCGCGGCCGCCACGCGAAAGGGCGGCCACGACGGCGCGAGCCTGCGGGTGGCGGCCAGGAAGCCGGCGTACGCGCCCTTGCTGCGCAGCTTGCTCGCCGCCGACACAAGGAACAGCAGGGCCACCAGGCTGCGGCAGCCGAGGGCGACGTACTCCACGGAGCTTTCCTCCAACTAGGTCAGGACATGCGGCGGAGCGCCACTCCCAGCAGGGTGCCGGCGTCGACGAAGCCGCACTGCCGGGAGTCGAAGCTGGCCGACGGGTTGTCACCGAGGACGACAAGACGGTCCGGCGCCACCCGCGGCTCCGGCACCACGCCCCGGACCGAGTCCGGGACCGGGTCGCCGGGCAGCGCCACCACCCGCTTGACCATCCAGCGCCGCTCGGGGGGAAGCGGCTCGCCGGTGCCCAGCCAGTCGGGCGTCTCGAAGACGACGACGTCCCCGACGGAGATCCGGGCCAGCCGCGTCCGCCTGACCAGGAGCCGGTCGCCCGCGTGGAAGGTCGGTTCCATGCTGAGGCCGGACACCACGACGACGGCGAGCCGGCGTCGCAGGACCAGCAGGACCAGCAGGAGTCCGGCGACCGCGAGGAGACCGGCCGTCCACGCGAACATGGTCATCTACGTGGCCGTCAGCAACAGTTGCAGTGCCAGGGACCGCACGACTCGCCGGTACCGCAGGAGGCGCCATAGGTGCAGCACTTGCGGACCAGGCACGTGGTGCCCTCGTACCAGCACGGGCACGCGGCCTGCGCCGAGTGCTCCGGGACCACCTTGGCCAGCAGCCAGTCGCTCAACTTTCCGATTTTCACGCGAACCGCCTCTCTTTGGGCGTTTTGGGGATCACCGGAGACGTTAGAAACGGACGGGACAATTCACATACCAGGCAGGTACGCCACGCATACATTCCGGCCTTCGCCCGGCCGCGTTGCCGCCGCCGGGACCGGGCGGCCGGCCGAGCACCGGGTCGATCACGGGAAGGGCGAGCACGTACTGTGGATGGATGTCCGTTGCGCGGCAAGGTGTCCTGCTCGGCGTGGCGGCGTACGTGCTGTGGGGATTGTCGGCACTTTACTGGCCACTGGTCGAGCCCACGGGCGCGGTCGAGATCCTGGCGCTGCGCGTGCTCTGGTCGCCGGTCGCGGTCGGGCTCCTGGTGCTGGCCATCGGCCGCCGCCGGCAGGTGGCGGCGATCTTACGCCGTCCGCGCGACCTGGCACTGCTCGCCCTCGCCGGCGTCCTGACGTCCGCCAACTGGGGGTTGTTCATCTGGGCGACGATGAGCGGCCACGTGGTCGACGCCTCGCTCGGCTACTTCATCACCCCGCTGCTCAGCGTCGCGCTCGGGGTGGCGCTCCTGGGCGAGCGGTTGCGGGCCTGGCAGTGGGCCGCGATCGGGCTGGGCGCCGCCGCCGTGGCCGTTCTCACGGTCGCGTACGGCGGGCTGCCCTGGATCGCGCTCGGCCTGGCGGCCACCTTCGGCGCGTACGGTCTGATCAAGAAGCGGGTCGGGGCCGGAGCCGCCGAAGGGTTGATGGTGGAGACGGCGGTGCTGTTTCCCTTCGCCGTGGTCTACACGGTCGTGATCCAGACGTCCGGCCAGGCCACCTTCGGCCACGTGTCCGTGGCCAACACGCTCCTCGGCATCGGCTCCGGGTTCGTCATGATGCTGCCGATGCTGCTGTTCAGCGCCGCGACCACGAGGATCCCGCTCAGCGTGGTCGGCATGCTGCAGTTCATCGAGCCCGTCGTGCAGTTCGTGATCGGGGTCCTGGTGTTCCGTGAGGTCATGCCGGCGGCCAGGTGGGCGGCGTTCGGGCTGCTGTGGGTTTCGCTCGCCATGCTGACCGCCGAAGGGCTCAGGAGACGGAGTCCGGCGTCCGCGGCTGATCCAGCTCCACGGCGTTCCTCTCGATCATCTCGAACTGCGTCATCAGCCGTTCGAGATCAGGAGGGGAGACCGTGAAGGTGTCGTAGACGGCCTCGCCCGCGGCGGTGTAGCTGAGCTCGTGGCCGCACGAGCCGTCCCACACGGCGCTGATCACCCGCATGGCCGGGGGGAGCCGGTCGACATGCACCCGGCGCACCTGGACCCCGGCGGCGATCTGCTCACGCGCCAGTTCGTCGAGCTCGTCGGTCCACTCGCGGTAGATGAACACCCTGCGGATCTTCACGCCGCGCTTCAGCGCATTGAGCTGGGCCTCCCAGTATTGCCTGCCGACCGGCTCGCGCCACCAGCCGAGATCCACCGAGGGCACGCTGGTGGCGCACATGGTGCGCTTCGTCTGGTCGATCAGGCGCTGGAAGACCGCGTTGTCGCCGTAGGGCGTGCGGAAGTGCCCCCGCTCCAGGTCGGTGAGCGTGCGCAGGCATTCGTCGAACGCCGCCCGGCAGGCGTCGACGGCTGGGGTGCCGGGGTATTCGCGCTCCACGTGCTTGGCCGCACGGAGGATGGGCACCATCAGCTCCGTCAGCCATGGGATCTTCTCGATCGTGGAGACGAGCTGGCCCACGGTGGTCTCGTGATCGACCCTGCGCTTCTCTCTGAGCAGGGTCTGCACCTGTAACGTGATGACGCCGCCGATGAGCCCGGCCAGCAGCGCCAGTCCCTGGGCGGTGTCCTCACGGACGTAGAAGATCACGCCGAGCAGGACCGACAGGGTGGTGCCGATGATCAGGACGGGGTCCAGCACGAGTGGCGAAGACTTCTTCGCAGGCCTCTTCACGGAGTCTCCTGAAGACGGGGGGTGATCGCAAATACAGTGTGGCATGCTCCTGTGCGTCACCCCCTATCACAGAACGTGAATATGGCCGGCGCCGGTTCAGCCCATCGTCGCCGTCATCAGATCCCGGCCCACGGTGATCCGCCCCCGATAGCCACCCGAACGCACGTCCGATGCGAACTCCGCTTCACCGTCCTCGTCTTCGGGGGCCGGGATCAGATGCGTGAGCACGAGATGCGCCACGCCGGCCCGCTCGGCCAGCCCGCCCAGCGCCACCGTGTCCGCATGGTAGGAGAAGATCTTCTCGAACGGCGTCCCGGCCACGGCCGCGTGCAGCGCCGTCGTCCGGCACGCCTCGTGGACCAGCACGTCCGCGCCCCGGCTGAGCTCCTCCACCTCCTCGCACACGCGCGTGTCGCCGGAGATCACCACGGTCCCGTCGGGAGTGCGCACGCGGTAGGCCACCGCGTCGGGCACCGGCTCGTGGTGCACGGCCACCGCCTCCACCGTGACGCCGTCCCGCGACCACACCTCGCGCGGCCGCGCGGAGCAGGCGAACGGATGCAGGCGCAGCTCGGGCGGTACGGACTGGACATGCTCCATGCGCAGCGCGATGTCGGATTTGTACGGGTCCAGCATGCGCTCGGCGAAACCCACGGCCTCGCCCGCGGGCAGGTGGATGTCCAGTGGGCCGGTTCTCCACACGTGGTCCTGGATCCACCGCCCCATGACCAGGTCGGGCAGCCCGATCACGTGGTCGCTGTGCACGTGGGTGACGAACAGCGCGCTCAGCTCGTGCAGGCCGGTGCCGGCCTCGGTCAGGCGCAGCACGGTGGCCCGGCCGGCGTCGAACTGCAGGGCGATCCGGCCGTACCGGACCAGGACGCCCGCGCCCGCGCGGCCGGGCGAGGGGATCGGCACGCCGGTGCCGGTCAACGTCACGGTGGTCGTCATGGTCGTTCTCCTTGGTGGTTTTCGCGGACTTGGTGGCAGTCACAGGGGCGGCGGGTCAGGCGGCGGTAGATCACCCACATCAGGACCGCCAGCAGCACATGAACCGGCACCTCGACCAGAAGCTTGAACGCGCCCATGGCCATGGCCCGGTCGGCGAGGTAGAGCCGGACCTGGTTGGCCACGAGGGCGCCTTCGGCCACGACCCAGACGAGATTGGCGACCGTGTACGCCCGCAGCCTCGCCGGGCAGCGCCGCCAGGCGAGACCCCGGCCCAGGAGCACTCCGGCCGCCAGGCCGACCGGCGGCCAGCGGAGCAGCAGCATGATCGGAGTGAGCAGGACGACCGTGGCGCGAAGAATCAGCACGGGGAGGAAGAAGTCGGCGGCCTCCCCGGACAGGGCGGTGATGGCCGCCGCCCCCGCGGTCAGGGCGAACCCGCCGGCCGCCGGCAGGAGACTGCGGGCCTGGCTGAACCGGTAGACCGCAGCCACCGCGGCCAGGGCGAGTCCGGCCGTCAGGGCCAGGGGGAGGCGGTTGGTGGTGGCGTACACCAGCGTGAATCCCAGCACGGGGGCCGCGGTCTCGGCGATGTGCTGACCGGCCTTGCGCATCAGCACGAGGTCACTCATGTGGCTCCTTCTGATCGTCGTGGACGCGGGGCGTGCGGGTGGGTGGCAGGAGGGGCAACCAGGCGGCCGCGTCCCGCACGATCGCCGCACCTACCGGCCTTGGCCGGCTGGGGAAGGGCGCGGCGGCCAGCACGATGCGGTCGGGCCGGAGCAACACTGCCGCCGCCCCCGCGCCCCGCAGCCACCCATCGAGCGCCCGGTCCTCCACGACCACCGCCCCATCGCGCCGCTCAGCTCCCTCGCCGAGCGACAGGCCGCGCCCGTCGGATGGGGTGCCGTGGTGCGGGGCGCGGCTGCCGGGTGGCGCGCCGTTGTGCGGGCGCCGGACGTGGACGACGGTGGCGCGCAGGCGGCGGGCGAGGGCGGCCAGCTCGGCGTCCAGCGGTCCGAGGGTGATGACGGCGAACCCATCGCCCAGCACGTCGTCGAGCCGCCGGCGATGCCCGTTGACTTCGATCCACGGCTGCGGGGCGAAGGTTCCCGCCAGGCCGCCGCCCAACGGCGACCGGCGCCTCACCAGCATTCCCCGGCGCAGCCCCGGCGAGGTGCCGTGCACGGTGCGGCGGTGGACCGCCGGAATCCGGGCAGCCTGGGCGAGCAGCAGCCGCCGTACGGCCGCACCGCGCTCGCGCCCTCCCGCCATCGCCCGCCCGACGGCGATCGCGAGCCTGATCACGTGCGTGACGTGCGCAGCCCGCTCGGCCTGGTACGTGTCGAGCAGCCGCTCATCGCCCCCTTCCGAGAGCACGAGCGCCAGCTTCCACGCGAGGTTGGCCGCGTCCCGCAGCCCGGCCCCCATGCCCTGCCCGATGAACGGCGGTGTCAGGTGCGCCGCGTCGCCGAGCAGGAACACCCGGCCGGACCGCCACCGATCGGCCACCTGCGCGCGAAAGGTGTAGGTGGTCGACCGCAGCAGGCGCAGCTCGTCCGCGGGCACCCCCCGAGTCCAGGGAGAGATCAGCCGCATCAGCGTGTCACGGCCCGTCAGCCCGGCCTCCGTCTCGCCGGCCCGCACCCGGAACTCCCACCGGTAGCGGTCGGGCCCGATGCGCATGAACGTCGCCGGACGTACCGGATCGCACACCTGGTGGATGCCGTCCCACACATCCAGCGGCTTGGCGCTCCGCACGTCCAGCACCAGCCACCGCTCCGCGAAGCGCAGATCCCGCATGCGCGCCCCCACGAATCCGCGCGTGACCCCGCCGGCGCCGTCGCACCCGAGCACCGCGTGCGCCCGCATCTCCTCCCGCCGCCCCGTGGCGACGTCACGGACCAGCACCCGGACAGGTCCGCGCCCGTCCTGGTCGATGCCGACGACCTCGACGCCCGGCCGCAGCTCGGCCTCGGGATGGCGGGCCAGGTTGGCGCGGAGCAGCGCTTCGAGGTCCGGCTGGTCGAACATGTTCGCCTGCGGCCAGCCGGACGGACCGGGAGCCAGGTCGCGGCGGAACTCGGCGATCGTCCGCAGGTCCCCGTCCATCAGCCGCATGCCCGGCGCGGGCCGGCTGATGGCGGCGAACTCCTCGGCCACGCCGAGCGCCTGCAGGATGCGCATCACCTCGTCGTCCAGGTGGACCGCCCGGGGCAGCGGGTACACGTCCGGGTGCGGGTCCACGACCAGGCTGCGTACGCCGTACCTGGCCAGCAGCGTGGCCGCCGTCACCCCGGTCGGCCCCGCGCCCGCGATGAGGACGGGGACGGCGTTCACGCGTACACCACCGGCGTGCGCTGGCAGCCGAGATCGATGGCGCCGTCGCCGGTCGCGATCCGCGCCGTCACGACGTCGCCGTCCCGCAGGTAGGCGGGCACCTTCGCCTGCCGGTCGAAGAAGATCTTCCACTTCAGCGCGGGCGGCAGCAGCGAGCCGATCAGCTCCACCGGCTTCGGCGGCGCCTTCAGCGCCGTCCCGCCGGGCGTGCCGGTCAGCAGCACGTCGCCGGGCCGCAGCTCCTGGAACCGGGCCAGCGCCGTCAGCGCCGCCGCCGGCCCGGCGATCATGTCGGCGACGGTACGGTCCTGGCGCAGCACCTGGTTGACCGACAGTCGCAGTCGCAGGTCCGCCAGCCGGGCGAACTCGGCCGGCTCCAGCAGCACCAGCCGCGGCCCGAGCGGCGTGAACGTCGGATAGGACTTGCTCTCGTAGAACTGCGTCTTCGACAGCTGCACGTCCCTGGCCGACACGTCGTCGGCCACCACCAGCCCGGCCACGTATCCCGGCAGGTCGGCGTCGCTCACGTTCGCGCCGATCGGCAGCGGGGCGCCCATGACCAGGCCGAGCTCGATCTCGTAGTCGAGCAGCCGCACGTGGCGCGGCTTCACGATCGGGTCGTTCGGCCCGCACACCGAGCCGGACGCCTTGCGGAAGAACGTGATCGGCACGCCGTCCGGATCGAACCCGGAGTCCCGGGCATGGGAGCGGTAGTTCACCATCTGGCACACGACCCGGCAGGGCGTGGTCACCGGCGACAGCAGCGCGAGCTCCTCGACCGGCACCCCCTCCGCCGCGGAGGTCTTCATGACCGCCGCCCGGTCCGCCAGCAGCTCCGCGGTGGTCTCCGCGGCCGTGTCGACGGGGTGGGCGAGCCCATCGCGCTCGACCCACCAGGCGCCGTCGGTTCGCAGTACGTTGACGCTCACGCTCTCATCGCCTTCATCAGTCCCAGCAGCCGGGCCGGGTCGATCTCGTTGTCTTCGCGCAGCGCGGTCATGACGGTGCGCAGTAGGCGGGGGGAGGGGTTCGTGCCGAGGAAGTCGCGGGTGACCGGCGGGCCCCACTGCGCCAGCCCCGAGGCGGACATGGGCGCCCAGCCCGGCTCCACCGTGCGGTCGAACAGGTCGCCGTCCGCGAAGTGCTCCACCATCAGCCGGTCGGGGTCGCGCCAGTAGTCGAAGATCTGGCTCCCCTGGATGTGCCTGCCGACCCCCCACACCCGCCGGTAGCCCCGCCCGGCCAGGTATTCGCCGCCCGCCGCGACCGCGTCCATGTCCGCCACCTGGTACGCCGAATGCACGTAGCCCACGCCCGGCCCCAGATGCATGGCCAGCGTGTGGTGGTCGGCGGGCCGGCCGCCCCGGTCGCATCGGACGAACGCCATGGTCGGACCGCGGTCGCGCTGGTCGTCCAGGAACAGGAAGTCGCTGACGATCATGCCGAGCGTGTCCAGGTACCAGTCGAGCGCCCGCTCGAACCACCGGGTCTCCAGCACCACGTGCCCGAGCCGCAGCACGCGGGCGGGCTCGGGCGCGGGCCGCTGGGTGCGGTTGACCCGGTTCTGGGCGGCGCCTGCGTTGATCGTCACCGGTGGCTGCTCGGGCAGGGCCGGCAGGTCCGCCGTGCCGTGCACCACGCGTACCGGGATGCCGCTGGGGTCGCGCAGGTCCACGACCCGGCCGCCGCCGAGATCGGTCAGCTCGCGCACCGCCGAGCCGGTGGCCCGGGCCAGCCGCGCCAGGTCGTCCGCCGCGGCCGCCTGGAACGCCGGGCCCACGAAGCGCGACCGGGGCCCGCGGCGGACGACCAGGCAGTGCGGCCCTGGGAGGGTGCCGCGCAGGTAGAGGGCGTCCCGCGTACGGGCCGCCACGGCGAAGCCGAAGTCGCGGGCGAACGACTCCGCTCGCACCAGGTCCGTCTTCTCGAACTCCAGCCAGGCCAGATCCATGACCTTGATCACCGGATCGCGGGATCGCCCGGGATGCTCGCCCCGGAGCGGCCCGCGTTCGCTGTGCAGGTTCGCGTGCGCGCTCTCCATCGGCCCACCTCCTCCTTCTGATACTACGGTCATTAATGATGAAATCATCAGAAATGAGGGAAGGATCTGTCAAGCCGCTATGATCGGACCTGTGATGTCGGTTCAGAGGCCCGCGTCCCGGCTGGAGCGGCGCAAGACCCGCACCAGGCAGGCGCTCATCGCCGCTGCCCGGGGCTTCCTCGCGCGCCAGGGTCTCGCCGAGGTCAGCATCCAGGAGCTGACCGAGGCGGCCGACGTGGGGTTCGGCTCGTTCTACAACCATTTCGGCAGCAAGGAAGAGCTGTTCCACGCTGCTATCGCCGACGTGCTCGAAGAGCATGGGCAACTGCTGGACGAGCTCACGGCCGACATCGAGGACCCGGCCGAGGTGTTCGCGGCCTCGGTCAGGCTGACCGGACGGCTGGTCGAGACCCATCCGCAGATCGCCCGCGTCCTGACCCGCACCGGGCTGCCGTACCTCGACTCCGACAAGGGGCTGGCGCCACGCGCGCTACGCGACATCCACCGCGCCATGGAGGCCGGGCGCTTCCACATCGCCAACCCGCACGTGGCGCTGGCCGGGGCGGGCGGCTCGCTGCTGGGGTTCCTGCAGCTCTGGCTCGAGCATCCGGACCTCGTGACCGAGGACTCGCCGGACGAGCTGGCCGAGCAACTGCTGCGGATGTTCGGGATGGGCCACGAGGAGGCTCGCGCCATCGCCCGCCGCCCACTCCCGGACCGCGCGTGAGCTACAGCTCGGCTGCGGGGCCGTCGAGGAAGAAGCGTCGTACGCCCGCCGCTACCCAGATCGTGCCAAGCCCGGCGTAGACGCTCAGCAACGCGACGGCCGGCGAGCCCGCGACAACCGCCGCCGCGATGGCCAGGACCAGCAGCCCCGCCCACCCGTAGAGCACCTTGCGGCCGCGGGGCGAGCCGGTGTGCGTGGCCTCCTGCACGGGGGTGACCAGAGCCATGACCGCCACGCCCGCGGTGCCGACCGCCTCATGGCCGAGCGCGATGCCCAGCGCGAGCACCCCCGCTCCGGCGAGGAGCAGGGCGCAGCACGCCATGGCCACACGGGCCTCGGAGCCCTCGAAGAGCAGCCGGGTGGCCTTGGCCCGGGCCAGCCGCAGCACGGTCACCGTCTCGCCCACCCACGCCGCCCAGTGCAGCAGCGCGATGAGCACGAACACGGCGATGAGCGGCGGGACCGCGGGCAGCAGGAACACCATCCGCCCGCCGCCGCGGTACCGGCGCCGCAGGTTCGACAGCATCCGCTGCAGCGGGTTGCGCTGCTTGAGCGCCGCCACCAGCAGATCCCTGGCGGGGCCGAAGCCGGGGTCGAGGCGGAGCACCTCGCGGAAGGAGTCGGCGGCCGCCTTGGGGTCGCCGAAGGCCAGCGCCGCCCGGCCGGCCGCCAGGTGCGCGGTGGCGCTCTCCGGGTCCAGCTGTACGGCGTGCGCGGCGGCGGCCCTGGCCGGTCCGGCCTCACCGAGCTTGGTGTGGGCCATCGACAGCAGGCTCACCAGGTCCGACACCTGCGGATCGAGGGCCAGCCCGCGCTGGGCCGCATCCGCCGCCTCACGCCACTGTCCCTTGATCATGTGGGCGCGGGCCAGCAGCTCCCACGTCGACGTCTCCTCGGTGGAGTGCGCCAGTGACTCCTTCGCGGCGGCGATCGCCGGGTCGGCCAGGCCGATGCGGTAGAACACCTGCCCGGCCACGTAATGCGGATACCAGTGATCCGGCACCAGGCGTATCGCCTCCCGCGCCATGACCATCGCCTCCGCCGCCTGGCCCTGATGGACCAGGGCGATGGCCAGCAGGCAGTGCGCCATGTCCTGCTGCGGCTCGACGGCGAGCACGCCGCGCAGCTCCCGCTCGGCGTCGGCCGGTCGCTGCAGCCGCAGCAGCATCTTCGCCCGATCGAGCGACTGGTCGATTTTCACCATTTGGCCTTGATCCACGGCATCAGCTCGTCCCACGCGCCTGACTCGTTGGCGTGCAGCACGTAGTTCCGGGCGGTTGCCATCCATTCGCGCACGGAGGAGGGCCGGATGCCCTGGGCGGCGGCCAGCAGGTCGGCCGTGGACAACGGGATGGCGCGGCCCGCGCTGATCGACTGCTGGAGCTTGACCTCCACCGCGCGGTCCACCAGGCCCTTCAGATCCGCGCCGACGTAGTGCTCCGTGGCCCGTGCCACCGCGTCGAAGTCCATCTCGGCCAGCGGCTTGTCGCGGCAGAGGATGCGCAGGATGGCCGCCCGCGCCGCGGTGTCCGGCGGCGGCACGAACACGAGCTGGTCGAAGCGCCCCGGGCGGCGGAAGGCCACGTCGATGTACCAGGGCGCGTTCGTGGCGGCCAGCACCAGGACGCCCTCGTTGGCGTCCTGGTCCACGCCGTCGAGCTCGGCCAGGAACTGGTTGACGAGTTGCCTGGTGTGCGCCTGGCGCATGTCGGAACGGCGCGCGGCCAGCGCGTCGACCTCGTCGAAGAACAGCACGCACGGGCGGTTGCGGCGGGCCAGGTCGAACGTGGCGCGCAGGTTGCGCTCGCTGGAGCCGACGTACATGTCGAGGATGTCGGCCAGGCCGACGTTGACGAACGACGCGCCCAGCTCGCCGGCCGCGGCCCTGGCCAGGTGAGTCTTGCCCGCTCCCGGCGGGCCGTACAGCAGGACGCCGCCGCCGGCGCGCTTGCCGTACGCGGCGAACAGCTCCGGCTGCTGGATCGGCAGCAGGAGCTTGACCCGCAAGGCCTCCTTGACCGCCTCCATCCCGGCCACGTCGGCGAAGGTGTGCTTCGACCGCTCCACCTCCGCCCCGCCGGGCGCGGAGTCGGGAGCCGGGGGCGCCGGCGCGCCCGCCGGGGCGGCGTACGCCGGCGCGGGAGCGGCGGGCGCGGGCGGGGCCGCTGGGGCGGACTTGGAGGGCACGATCGGGATGGGCAGCCGCTCGGCCAGCTCGGGGTCGGCGAGGGACGGATCGCGGGAGATCGCCTCGTAGTAGCGGTAGGCCGCCTTCCCCTGCTCACCCTCCCCGAGCAGCGCCCTGGCCGCGAGAATCCCCATCCGCGGCGGGTAAGCGTGGAAGTTGGCCAGGAACGGTTCGAGCGCCGCCAGCGCCTCTCCATGGGCGCTCTGCCGGACGAACGCCTCGGCCAGCCCGGCGACGACGTCCGTGTCCTTGGGGGCCAGCACGAGCGCGGCGCGGAACTCGGCCTCGGCTTCGGCGAGGTACCCCTTGGTCAGGAGCTGGTCGGCGAGATGCCGCCGAAGGGGAAGATTGTCCGGAGACAGGCGCGCTGCCTCACGGAGCGCCTGGAGGCCGACATCGTCGAGCACAGGCTCGGTCCCTTCTGTCGCAAAATTTCGTATCAAACTACGCAGGCTATCGAAGACGCGTCGTAGTGCTGGGTATACCTCCGGTTCTCGCGGCAGCGCCCGTGCGCCGCTGCCTGCCCGCCGCTTCAATCGGTGGCATGACGATCACAGAGTCTCGCCAGGTCACGCTCCCCGGCCGCTGGGTCGAGGGGACCGGGCTCATGCTCGGGCCGCTGCTGCTGCTCGCCGGGGTGCTCGCCCGGATGGGGGCGGACGACTTCTTCCCCGGCCAGCTCGCCGCGTACGCCGCCGCACCGGAGCGGATGGCGCTCTCCTACGGCCTGTTCACGGCCGGCGTCGTGCTGCTGTGGCCGGCGGTGACGGCGCTGGCCCGGCTGATCGGGGCGACGCATCCCGGCTGGGCGAGGTGGGGCGCGACGCTGGTGGTCCTCGGGCTGTTCGGCCGGGTCTTCCACGCCGGCGTCAGCCACCTGGCCTTCCAGCTTGTGGACGCCCTCGGCCTGGAGGCGGCGCAAAAAGCGGTAGCCGGCACGTACGGGGCCTTCCACATCTTCAAGGCGGTCAACGTCTGCATCATGGGCGGCTGGATCGTCTTGGCGATCGGCGCCTACCTGGCCAAGGCCCTCGGCGCGGTGAGGTGCGTCGCCCTGGGACTCGCGGCCGGACTGCCGCTGGGCGTGCTCAAGGGCAGCAGCGACCCGATCTCGCTGGTCGCGCTCCTCGGGCTCGCCGTTGCCCTGGTGCCTCTCGGCGTCGCCGCGCTGAAAGACGGGCCGGCGCCCCGCTGGTGGGCCGCCGGGCTCACGGTGGCGCTGATCCCCCTCGCCTTCCTCGCCGGGCTGACCGGCTGACTACGCCCGGACGGGCAGCGGGAGTTCGAAGTGCAGCGTCTGGAAGTTGCCGGGGTCGCCGTCGCGGTCGTCGTAGACGGGCTCGGCCAGCGAGCGCCAGAACGCCTCCGCGCCCGGGACACGGGTGTCGGTGTGCAGGTAAAGGGAGCCGTAGTCGCCGCGTTCCGCGACGAAGCGGCAGGCCTGGCGCACCATCTCGCGGGCCAGACCGTGCCTGCGGTGAGCGGGATCCACGTACACGCGGAAGAGCTGCGCCGTGGACTCGTCCGGATAGAGCCTGGCCAGCCAGTCCGGGTGGGGCGGGCTCTTGGGGCCGTGGGCGCGCACGGCCGTGGTCCCGACCACGTCCTCGCCATGCAGGGCCACGATCAGCGTGTGCCTGTCGGGCAGCAGGTACGTGCCCTCCAGGTTCACCACGTCCCAGTGCCATCGCGGCTGGTAGCCGTAGCCGAACTCGCGGTAGAACGTGTCGAGCATGACCCGCCGCGCGCCGTCGAGGTGGTGGGGCGCGGCCGGACGGACGGTGTAGGGATTCATGTCGTCTCCTCCGAGGTGAGCCGGCCGTGGTCGAGTGCCAGGACGCGGTCGGCGAGCCTGGCCACCACGTCCGGGTCGTGGCTGATGAGCAGCAGGGTGAGGCCGAGGTCGCGGCGGAGCTCATCGAGCAGGTCGAGGATGGCGGCCTGGACGAGCGTGTCCAGGCCGGAAGTGATCTCGTCACAGATGAGCACCTTCGGCTCGGCGAGCAGGGCGCGGGCGAGCGCGGCCCGTTGCAGCTCGCCGCCCGACAGCGCCGCCGGGCGGCGTCCCGCCGTGCGCTCGTCGAGGTCGACCCGGTTCAGCATGGCAAGGGCCTGCCGTGCGGCCTCGCCGGCGGTGGCGCCGCGCAGCCGTACGGCCGTCCGGGCGACCTGGGCGGATACGCTCCGGTACGGGTCGAAGGAGGCCCTGGCGTCCTGGAAGACGTACTGGACGTCGCGGCCGCGCCTGAACAGATGGTGGGGGAGCGGCCGGCCGGCCAGGGTCACCGTGCCGGCGACCGGCCGGTGCAAGCCGGCGACGCAGCGGGCGAGCGTGGTCTTGCCGCTGCCCGATCGGCCGGCAACGGCCAGGCACTCCCCGGTCGTGGCGCTCAGGCTCACTCCCTTGAGTACGGGCGCGCGCCGGTGCCCGGCCACCAGGTCCCGCACCTCCAGCAGCGGGGGCATGTTGCCCGCGCCGGTTGGCACCGTGGGATGAGGGCGGGCAGTGAGCGGCGATGGAGCCTTGGGGGCGGCGGCGAGCAGACGCCTGGTGTAGTCGTGCCGCGGCGCGTCCAGCGTGGCCTGGGCGGGGCCGCACTCCACGATGCGGCCCGCGTGCATCACCGCCACCTGGTCGGCCAGCGCGCGGACCATGGCGAGGTCGTGGCTGAGCAGCACCAGGGCGATGCCCTGCGCGCGCAGCCCGCGGAACTCCTCGATCACCTCTGCCCGGATGAGGCCGTCCTGTCCGGTCGTCGGCTCGTCCGCGACGATCAGGATCGGGTCGAGCAGCAGCGCCTGGGCCAGCACGACGCGCTGCTGCTGGCCGCCGGAGAGCTGGTGCGGGTAGCGGTCCAGCAGCTCGACCGGCAGCCGCGCCCGTCGCGCCGCCGTCAGCACGCGCTCGTCGGCAGTCCGCGCATCCTGGTGTCGTGCCACTTCCCGCAGCACGCCGCCGACGCGCCGCACTGGGTTGAGCACGCTGGATGGATGCTGCGGGACGTAGGCCACGGCACCGGCCGCGCGGCGTACCTCTCCGGAGATCCGCACTCCGGGGGCGTGCTCGGCCAGCAGGGCCAGCCCCGTGGTGGTCTTGCCGCTACCCGAGGCGCCGACCAGCGCGAGCACCTCACCGGCGCCCAGCTCGAAGGACACGCCGTCCACCAGCGCGCGCCCGTCCACCTCCGCCCGCAGCCCCGTGACCTTCAGCATCACCGCCTCCTCGCCCGGTCGAACGTCAGGTTCAGGCCCACCGACAGGGCGACGATCAGCAACGCCGGCACCAGCACGGCCCACGGCTGCAGGAACATCCCCGTCCTGTTGCGGTCGACCATGACCGCCCAATCGCTGGCGTCCGGCGCGAGACCGACGCCCAGGAAGCTCGCCGAGGCCACCAGGTAGAGCGCGCCCACCAGCCGCACCCCGACGTCGGCCACCAGCGTGGTGAGCATCGACCGGCCGGCGTACCCGACGGCCCGGCGCCACCAGGTCTCCCCCTGCAGCCGCAGCGCCTCCATCGCGGTGCTGCCCGCCGCCTCCAGCGCCGCCGCCCTGGAGATCCGCACCACCTCGGGCAGGCCGATCAGCGCCACGATCACGACCAGCGCCACCGGGCCCGGCGAGAGCAGCGCGGCCAGCATGATGAGCAGCAGCAGCGACGGGAT
This sequence comes from Nonomuraea sp. H19, assembly GCF_052068215.1. NCBI lineage: Bacteria > Bacillati > Actinomycetota > Actinomycetes > Streptosporangiales > Streptosporangiaceae > Nonomuraea > Nonomuraea sp. H19. The sequence goes on from NZ_JBQHCV010000017.1 coordinate 233,208, forward strand.
CGCGAGCAGCAGGTCGAGCGGGCGCATCAGCAGCTCGTCCACCCACCGCCGCCCCGCCAGCGCCGCCGCCATGCCCATCGGCACTCCCGCCAGGTAGGCGAGTGCCGTCGCGAGCGTCGCCACCAGCACCACCGAACGGCCGCCGAGCAGCACCTGCTCCCACACGTCCCGCCCGACGAAGTCCGTCCCGAGCGGTGGCACGGCGGCGAAGGAGACACCGCGCGGTTCGGGCGTGCCCGCCAGCCACGGCCCGAGCAGCGCCAGCAGCAGCGGTACAGCCAGCAGCACGACGCCCGCACCCCGTCGCCCCCTCACTTGAAAGCCCCTGGAGCCAGCCGGTACGCCGCCAGATCGGCGACCAGGTTGACCACCACCGTGGTCGTGGCGAACAGCACGCACAGCGCCTGGATCACCGGGAGGTCCCTGGCCGCGACGGAGTCGTTCAGCAGCGTGCCGAGCCCCGGGATCACGAACACCGACTCGACCACGATCACCCCGCCGAGCAGCCAGTCCGTGGTCCTGGCCAACTGCTGCACGCCGGGAAGCAGGGCGTTCGGCAGCGCGTGCGCGAGGCGTACCCGCCAGAGAGGGAGGCCGAGGCGGCGGGCGTGCGCCACGTACCCGGAGGCGAGCGCGTCGATCATGCCGGCCCGGACCAGGCGGCTGATCGAGCAGACCGGCCTGGCCAGCAGCACCACGAGCGGCAGCACCAGCAGCACGGGCTGCTGGAGCAGATTGGGCGGTGCGCCGACCGCCGTCGGCGGGAACCAGCCGAGCCGCACCGCGAACACCGCCACCAGCACCACGCCCAGCGCGAACTCCGGGATCGAGTAAAGCCCGACGGTCACCGTGGTCAGCGCCCGGTCGAGCAGGCCGCCCTCCCGCACCGCCGCCACCACACCCGCGGCCACCGAGATCGGCACGAGCAGGACCAGCGTGAGCCCGGCCAGCACCAGCGTCGGCGGCAGGCCGTCGGCGAGCACGCCGGACACCGGGCGCCCGGAGACCAGCGAGGCGCCGAGATCCCCGCGCGCCAGCCCGGCCAGCCATCCCGCCCACCGCTCGACCGCCGGCCGGTCCAGCTCCAGGGCGTGCCTGAGCTGGTTGATGCGTTCCTCGTCCGGGATGTCCCCGGCCAGCACCACGGCCGCGTCGCCGGGCAGCGCCTCCGTCAGCGCGAACACCAGCGTGGCCACCGCCACGACCTGCGCCGCGCCGAGCAGCAGCCGCCGCAGCGCGTAGCGGGCCAGGCTCAAGCCAGCCACACCTTGTCGAAGCGGGCCCAGTCGAGGGTGTTCGCGGGGGCGTTGGCCACCCCGCGCACCTTGGGCGAGGTCCCGAGCAGCCAGTCGGCGAAGCCCCAGATGAGGAAGCCGCCCTCGGCGTGCAGCGTGCGCTGCATACGCAGGTAGATCTCCTTGCGCTTGGCCTCGTCAGGGGTGGAGACAGCCTGGTCGTAGAGGGTGTCGAACTCGGGGCGGGCCCATTTGGTGGCGTTCGTGGTGGAGCCGGTGAGCAGGCGCTGCGAGATGTGCGTCTCGATCGGCATGGCGCCGGAGCGGTAGCAGCAGATGACGCCCTTGTTCACCACGTCGGCCCAGTAGGTGTCCTTGTTGCCGACCTTGGCGGTGACGTCGAGCCCGGCCTGCCTGGCCTGGTCGGCGAAGACGCTCGCCGCCTCCAGGAAGCCGCTGGCGGCCGCCGACGTGTCGAGTTGTACCTTCAGCCCTTTCGCCCCGGCCTTGTCGATCAGCCACTTCGCCTGCTCCAGGTCGGGGGTGCGCTGCGGGATGTCGGCCGCGTAGTACTGGTAGTCCTTGCCGAACAGGTCGTTGCCCACCTGCCCGGCGCCCGCGAGCACGCTGTCGATCAGCTGCCTGCGGTCGGCCAGCAGGAACATGGCCTGCCGCAGCTGGGGGTCGTTGAACGGCGGCCTGTCCACCTTCATCGCGAAGGCCTGCATGCCGCTGTTGGCCAACCGGGCGATCGCCATCCGGCCGCCGTCCTGGTGGGTGCGGGCGGTGGCCGGGGTGAGGTCGTGGGCGTACTCGGCCTGCCCGCCGAGCACGGCGTTCACCCGCGCCGACTCCTCGTTGGCGATCAGGTATTCGAGCTCGTCCAGGTACGGCGGCCCGTCCCAGTAATTCGGATTCCGCTTGAGCAGCAGCGAGCGGCCCGGCTGGAACGACACGAACGCGAACGGTCCGGACCCGACGGGCCGGCTGAACTCATCGGCGCCTTCGGGCACGATGTAGGCGCCGAAGGCCGCCAGCACGTTGGGAAACTCGGCGTAGGGCCGCTTCAGCGCGAACTCCACCGTGCGGTCGCCGACCGCGCGGCTGTTCTTCATGTCGATCAGGGCGAGGTTCGCCTTGGCGCGGAAGGTCCGTTTCTCGTCGGCGATGCGCGCGTAGCTGTGGAGCACGTCCGCCGCCCGTACCGGCCGGCCGTCGTGGAAGGCCGCCTCCCGCAGCGTGACCCGCCACGTGCTCAGCTTCTTGTCCGCCTCCCACCCGCTGGCCAGTCGCGGCACGATCGACACATCGGTCCCGTAGTCGGCGAGCTTGTCGAACATCGCCTTGGACCGCGACGCCTCCAGGAACAGGTTGGCCAGATGGGGGTCCAGGCTCTCCTGGGCGCCGCCGCCCGCGAACGCCGCCCGGAGCCGCCCGCCCCTCTTGGGCTGCGACGACACCGTGCCGGGGGCAGGCTGGGCGGCACATCCGGCGAGTAAAACGGCGGCGGAGGAGAGGAAGGCACGACGATCGAGGCGCATGGCCGATAATGGTAACGATTTTCATTTGTCGTGCAAAGCCCCCTAATCGATGAGGAGTTTGACGATGGCGGCCGCGCCGATGCAGACGATCACGCCGCGCAGGACCGCGGGCGGCAGCCTGCGCCCGACCCGGGCGCCGAGGAAGCCGCCCGCCATCGAGCCCAGCGCCACCAGCAGCACCGCGAGCCAGTCGACGTCGGCCACCAGCGCGTACAGCACGGCGGCCACCGTGTTCACCAGGAGCACGAGCACGTTCTTCGCCGCGTTGAGCCGCTGCAGGTCGTCGTTGAGGAGGATGCCCATCAGGCCGATGAGCAGGATGCCCTGCCCGGCGCCGAAGTAGCCGCCGTACGTGCCGGCCGCCAGCGTGCCGAGCCACAGCCACAGGCCGCCGTGGGCGCCGGAGCTCGGCCCCGGCCGCATGGCCAGCATCCGGCTGATCGCAGGCTGGGCCACGACCAGCGCGCACGACAGCGCGATCAGCAGGATGACGATCGTGCTGAAGGTGCTCTCGGGCAGGTTGAGCAGGAGCAGGCAGCCGGCGACCGAGCCCACCACGGAGGCCGGGGCCAGCCGGAGCAGGCGCCCACGCTGGCCCTTCAGCTCCGCGCGGTAGCCCATGACCCCGGTCAGCCCGCCGGGGACCAGGCCGATGTTGTTGGAGACGTTGGCGGTGATCGGCGGCAGGCCGATGGCCAGCAGCGTGGGGAACGTGATCAGCGAGCCGGACCCGACGACGGTGTTGATGGCCCCGCCCGCCGCGCCGGCCGCCAGCACCGCGGCCATCTCCCAAGGTGTCATGCCGGGAGACTCTAGAGCATGTCTTACTAGCTAAGACAAACGGTCTCACCAAACGAGATTCACCGAGAAGCGGCCGGGCGGTCGAGCGCGCGTTTGAGAATCTTCCCAGTGTGGCTCATCGGCAGTTCGTCCACGAACGAAATGTGCCGGGGGTACTTGTACGCGGCCACCCGCTCCCGTACGAAATCCCGCAGCTGCCCACCGGTCACCGGTGCGCGCACGGCCACCACGGCCTCGATCTCCTCGCCCAGCTCCGGATGCGGCACGCCGAGCACGGCCGCCTGCCGGACCGCCGGGTGCTCGTACAGAACCTCCTCGACCTCGCGCGGGTAGACGGTGTAGCCGGCTCGGATGATCACATCGCGGCGGCGGTCCACCAGGAAGAAGAAGCCGTCCTCGTCGAGCCGGCCGAGATCGCCGGTGTGGAACCAGCCGTCGCGGATGGCCTCAGCCGTGGCCGCCGGGTCGTTCCAGTAGCCCTTCATCACGTTGGGGCCGCGTACCACGATCTCGCCGATCTCACCGCGCGGCGCCTCGTGGCCGGCGTCGTCGATGACCTTCATCTCCACGCCTCTGATCGGCCAGCCGATCGAGCCCGGCCGGCGGCCGAGGCCGGCTCGGTTCGTGGCGGCCACCGGGGAGGTCTCGCTGAGGCCGTACCCCTCGATGATCTGGCAGCCGAAGCGGGTCTCGTACGCCCGCAGCACGTCCAGCGGCAGCGCCGCGCCGCCCGAGGCGCACACGCGCAGCATCGACATGTCGGAGGCGCCCGGGTGGTCCAGCAGCGCGATGTACATCGTCGGCACGCCCTGGAACACCGTCACCCCGTCGCGCCTGATCACCTCCAGCGCCCGCCCCGACTCGAACCGCCGCAGCAGCGTCAGCCGCGCGCCCGCGTGCACGGTGGCGTTGAGCGAGCACGTCTGCCCGTAGGTATGGTGCAGCGGCAGCGCGCCGAGCACCACGTCGTCCACGCCGAGCGCGTGCATGCGGGCCACCGTGGCGGCGTTGCCGCCCAGGTTCGCGTGGGTCAGCTCGATGCCCTTGGGGCGGCCGGTCGTCCCGGACGTGTAGTGGATGACCGCGGTGTCGCCCGCCCCCATGGCGGCGATCTCGTGCTGGGCGGGCACGCCGCGCAGCAGCCGGCGGAACTCCTCGGGGACGACGAAGAAGCAGTCCGCCTTGGTGCCCGCGGAGCCCGCCTCGGCGGCCTCCGCGAACGCGTGCCAGGCGATCAGCAGCCGCGCCCCGCAGTCCCCCAGGTAAGCGGCGATCTCGCGCCTCTTCAGCAGCGGGTCGAGCGGGACCACCACGGCCCCGATCCGCAGCACCCCGTAGTAGACGACGCCGAACTCCGGCACGTTCGGCAGCATGATCGCGACCCGGTCGCCGGCGCCGATCCCGCGGCACCGCAGCAGCCCCGCGAGGCGGGCGCTCAGCTCGTCGAGCGCGCCATAGGTGAGCTCCGCCTCGTCCAGCGTGAGAACCGCTCTGCCACCGAGCCGCCCGGCGGCGGTGTGGAGCCGGTCAGCGAGGTTCATGGGAAGACCGTACGTCGGCTCTCCCACGCCCCTCATTGGTCGCGGTGCCCAGTCTTTCCCGCCCGGCATTGGTCGTCGGCAGAGCGTCCTGCAACGCGATGGCGACCAGCAGTTCGACGAGGTCGTTGATCGAGCGCAGGCTTCGCCCGGTGCGCTCCTGGATCCGGCGCAGCCGGTATTGGGCGGTGTTGGGGTGAATCTGCAGCCGCTCGGCCGCGGCCCGCAGGTTGAGGTCGGCGGCGGCGAACGCCCTGATCGTCGCGGTGAGCACACCGCCGCGCGCCCGGTCCTCGGACAGCAGCGCGGTGATGCGCGGGTCCACCAGGTGGCGGGCGGTGTCGTCGGCCTTCAGCGCCAGATACTGGAACGGCGTGAGCCGCGGCAGCGCCGCCACGCCGCCCTCCTCGGGCACGAAGTCCAGCACGGTCCTGGCCTCCTGGTACGCCTGCGGGAGCTGCGCCGTCCCGGCCGCCACCGTGCTGATGCCCATCGCCAGCCTGATCCCCTCGGCGGCCAGGCTCTCCAGCACCCTCTGCAGCCGGTCGCACAGCTCCTCGGGCTCGGCGCCCGGGCCGAGCACGGGGATCGCCACGATCTCCGACCGGCGCACGACCGACAGCGTGCGCGTGCCGTTGCCGCCGGTCCTGGCGATCGCCGCGCAGGCCGCGTGGCGGGCCTCGGCGCCCCGGTCGGGCTCCGCCGTCGAAGGCGGGTCGACCAGCACCGCGATCACCACGAGCAGCGGCGTGCGCGCGTCCGGCGCCAGGCCGTGCGCCTGCGCGGCGGCGAGCTCCCTGCCGCGCGTCGGCGTGCCTCCGGACAGCAGCGTTTCCAGCAGGTCCCGGCTCTCGCGGACCGTCTCCGCGGCGGCGTACTGCTGGAACTCCATGTACGCGTTCGCCGCCTGCGTGCTGGCGAAGTCGCAGTAACGCATCTGGCGCACCGCCAGCGACAGCGCCGCCTCCCGCCCGGCGGGCGTGTGCCCGGCCCGCGCGACCAGCGACTCCCAGAAGACCCGCTGGCCCACCCGATAGGCGTTGATGTAGTCGGCCAGCGCCACCCCGGCCCTGGCCCGGCGCATCGCGGCCCGCCGGATGAACGCGATGTCCTGCGAGGTCACCTCGCGCTCCTCCAGCAGCACGGCCAGCTTGGCGCGATAGTGCCGGACCACCTGGTCCCGCACGTCGGCGAGGAAGTCCGGCCCTTGGGCCGCGTACGCGGGGATCTCCTCGCGCAGCGCCGCCACCGCGGCGTCGGCCAGTGCCTGGACGTCGCCGAGCAGCTCGGAGAGGATGCGTGCGCGCTGAACACGGACCGCTTTGAGCGTTTCCGTGCTGGAACCACCTGACATGTCGGGATGATCCATGCCCATTGCCGGGCGGTCAACGGGTCGTAACCGGTCCGAGACCCAGGCTGTGCTCAGCGGACAACTTGCCTGAAACATCTTGGGTCACCGTGCCCAATGCGGCCGTTGAGGAGCGAATCCTACGCTGAGCCCACGTTCAGAACATTGTTCTCCAGGAGGCCGGATGCTGGAGGTACACGATCTTACCGTTCGCTTCGGCGGCATCACGGCGCTGGACGGCGTGGGCTTCGCGGTGGCGCGCGGCGAGATGGTGGGGCTCATCGGGCCGAACGGTGCCGGCAAGACCACCCTGTTCAACTGCCTGACCCGGCGGTACGAGGCCGGCTCGGGGACGATCACGTATGAGGGCAGGGACCTGACGACAGTGGCCCCGTACGGGATCGCGGGGCTCGGCATCGCGCGCACGTTCCAGAACCTCGGCCTGTTCCCGCGCCTGTCCGTGCGCGACAACGTCCTGGTCGGCGCGCATCACCGGGGCCGCGCCGGCTTCCTCACCGCGGCGCTGCGGCTGCCCGGCGTGCGGCGCGAGGAGCGCGCGTTACGTGCCGACACCGACGCCGTCCTGGAACGGCTCGGCCTGACCGGCGTGGCCGATCACCCGGCGACCGGGCTGCCGTTCGGGACCCTGAAAAGGGTCGAGCTGGCCCGCGCCCTCCTCTCCAGGCCCCGGCTGCTGCTCCTGGACGAGCCCGTGAACGGGCTGAACGCGGCCGAGGTGGAGGAGTTCGCGGACACGCTGCGGGCGATCAAGGAGGCGTACGACCTGACGGTGATCGTGGTCGAGCACCACATGGGCTTCGTCATGGGGATCTGCGAGCGGATCGTCTGCCTGGACTTCGGCCGCAAGATCGCCGAGGGCCCGCCGGCCGAGGTGCAACGCGATCCCGGCGTCATCGAGGCGTACCTGGGGACTTCGGTATGAGCACGCTGGTGGTGGAAGACCTGGTGGCCGGGTACGGCGACGCCCGCGTGCTGCACGGCGTGCGGCTGAGCGTGGGCCAGGGGGAGATCTGCGCGATCCTCGGGCCCAACGGCGCGGGCAAGACCACGCTGCTGCGTGCCCTGTCCGGCATGGTCAAGGCGCGCGGTGCCATCCGGCTCGGCGAGACGAGCCTGACCGGGCGCTCGCCCGACGCGATCGCCAGGCTGGGCGTCGCCCACGTGCCCGAGGGGCGCGGCACGTTCATGCCGCTGACCGTCGAGGAGAACCTGCGGCTCGGCGCGTACGTCCGGCGCGGCAAGAGCGACGTGGACGCCGACCTCGACCGCATCCACACCTACTTCCCGGTCCTCAAGACCCGGCTCAAGCAGGCCGCGGGCAGCCTCAGCGGCGGCGAGCAGCAGATGCTGGCCATCGGCCGGGCCCTCATGCTGCGGCCCCGGGTGCTCCTGCTCGACGAGCCGTCGCTGGGCCTGGCCCCGCTGGTCACCCGGGAGCTGTTCCGCATCGTCCAGGCCATCAACGAAGAGGAGCGGACCACCGTGGTCGTCGTCGAGCAGAACGCCCATCTCGCCCTCGGCATCGCCCAGCAGGCGCACGTCCTGGAGACCGGGCGGATCGTCCTGTCCGGCACGGCGGCGCAGATCAGGGCGGACGAGCAGGTCGCGCAGTCCTACCTCGGATACCGGGTGTAGGCATGGCCGGATTCCTGCAGCAGGTCGTCGAGGGGCTCGGCGCGGGCGCCATCTACGCCAGCATGGCGCTGGCGCTGGTGCTGATCTACCGGTTCACCGGGATCGTGAACTTCGCCCAGGGCGAGCTGGCCATGTTCGCCACGTACATCGCCTGGCAGTTCACCGCCGCCGGGCTGCCGTTCTGGCTGGCCCTGGCGCTGACACTGGTCGTGTCGTTCGCGGGCGGGATGCTCATCGAACGCGTGATCATCCGCCCCGTCGAGGGCGCGCCCGAGCTGACGCTGGTGATCGTCACCGTGGGGCTGTTCATCTTCGTCAACGCCGCCGCCGGATGGATCTGGACTTTTTTGATCAAGGACTTCCCGAACCCGTTCCCCCAGGGCGCGCTGGAGGCAGGCGGGATCAGCATGAGCTTCTCGACGCTCGGCGTGCTCGGCGTGGTGGCGCTGGTGATGGGGCTGCTGTACCTGCTCTTCCAGCACACCAAGATCGGGCTGGGGATGCGGGCGGTGGCGACCAACCCGGAGTCGGCGCGGCTGGTCGGCATCCGGGTCGGCTGGACGCTCGCTCTCGGCTGGGGCCTCGCGGCCACCGTGGGCGCGGTGTCCGGGGTACTGGTGGCGCCGCTGCTGTTCCTGGAGCCCAACATGATGGGCGGCGTCCTCATCTACGCCTTCGCCGCGGCGACGCTCGGCGGCTTCGACAGCCCGGCGGGGGCGGTCGTGGGCGGCGTGATCGTCGGTGTGGCGGAGACGCTCGCCGGGGCCTATGTCGGTTTCATCGGCTCCGATCTCAAAGTGGGCGTGCCGCTGGTGATCATCCTCGGCGTCCTGCTGTTCCGGCCGCGCGGGCTGTTCGGGCGAGCGGTGGTGGAGCGGGCATGAGCAGCGGTTCCACGGAAGCGGACGCGACCCGGCGAGCGCCGGACGCGCCCCCCGCACCCGCATCCATGATGGCCTCCATCAGGACGCTGCCCGCAGCGCGCCGGCGGTGGGCAGCGGCGGCGGTGCTCCTGGCGGCGGCCTGCTACGCCCCGTTCCAGCTCGTCCCCTTCCACGTCTTCCAGCTCACCATGGTGCTGGTCTACGCGGTCGCGCTGCTCGGGCTGAACCTGCTCGTCGGGCACGCCGGCCAGATCTCGCTCGGCCATGGCGCCTTCTTCGCCGTGGGCGCGTACGCGACCGCCATCCTCCTCGACCGCTGGGCGCTCCCGTACCCTCTGACGTTGCCGATCGCGGCGGCGGTCGCGTTCGTGCTCGGGCTGGCGCTCGGGGTGCCGGCCATGCGGCTGCGCGGCCTGTACCTGGCGCTCGTGACGCTGGCCATCGCGATCTTCCTGGTGCCGCTGCTCAAGCGGTTCGAGGAGGTGACCGGCGGCTCGATGGGGCTGACGCTGGTCAAGCCCGCGCCGCCCGCCTGGAGCGGCCTGGCCGAGGACCAGTGGCTGTATTTCCTCGCCCTGGCCGTCGCGGTCGTCGCGTTCCTGCTGGCCGGCAGCCTGCTGCGGTCGCGCGTGGGCCGGGCGCTGCACGCCGTGCGGGACGACGAGACGGCGGCCGAGGTCATGGGCGTGCGGCTGTCGGCCTACAAGACGCTCGCGTTCGCCTGGAGCGCGATGTTCGCCGGGGCGGCCGGTTGCGTCTACACGTGGGTGATCGGGTTCGTGTCGCCGGACTCGTTCACCGTCAACCTGTCGATCACGCTGCTGGCGGGCCTGGTCGTGGGCGGGCTCGGCACGATGGCGGGGCCGGTGCTCGGCGGGCTGTTCGTGATGTTCGTGCCCAGCATCTCGCAGGAGATCAACGACGCCGCGCCCGGCGTCATCTTCGGCCTGCTGATCATCGCGGTGATGTACGTGGCCCCGACGGGCCTCGCCGGGCTGGCCGGACGCCTGATCAGGAAAATTCCCCGGAAGGAGTAAGAGGGATGCGTGTATCTGCGATCGGCTGTACGGCGCTGCTCGTGCTCGCCGTCGCCGCCTGCGGGGGACGGGACAGCGGCGGTACCGGAACGACCGCGTCGGGCCAGTGCCAGGGGCAGCAGACGACCGGCATCACCGACAAGAGCATCAAGCTCGGCGGCATCTACCCGCTGTCCGGGCCCGCCTCCGCCTACGGGGACATCCCCAAGGGCATCAAGGCCTACTTCGACTACGTCAACGCCGAGAAGGGCGGCATCGGCGGGCGCAAGGTCGAGTTCGTCGTGCGCGACGACGGTTACCAGCCGCCCAAGGCCGTCGAGGAGGCCCGCAGGCTGGTCGAGCAGGAGCAGGTCTTCGCGCTGTTCCAGACGCTCGGCACGCCCTCGACCACCGCGACCTGGGACTACGTCAACCAGCGCAAGGTGCCGCAGCTCTTCGTCGCCACCGGCGCCTCCAAGTGGGGCACCGACACCGCGCACCCGTGGACCATCGGCTGGCAGCCCAACTACGTCTCCGAGGCCCGCGTCTACGCTCAATACCTCAAGCAGGAGAAGCCCGAGGCCAAGGTCGCCGTCCTCTACCAGAACGACGACTTCGGCAAGGACCTGTTCGGCGGCTTCAAACGAGCGATCGAAGGCACCAAGATCACTATCGTCGCCGAGCAGAGCTACGAGGTGACCGACCCCAGCATCGATCCCCAGATGCGCAACCTCGCCGAGTCGAAGGCGGAGGTGTTCCTCGACATCACCACGCCGAAGTTCGGCTCGCAGGCGCTGGCCGCCGACGCCAAGAACACGAGCTGGAATCCGCTGCACATCGTCAACAACGTCGCCTCCTCGATCACCGTGCTCAAGCCGGTCGGCTTCGAGAACGTCCAGGGCATCGTGTCGAGCTCGTACTACAAGGACCCCAACGACCCGATGTGGCAGAGCGACCCGGAGATGACGCTGTACAAGCAGAAGATGCAGCAGTACGCGCCCGGTGCCGACCCGAACATCCCCTACCACACCTTCGGCTGGGCGGTCGCCAACAGCTTCCACAAGGCCATGGAGGCGGCCAAGTGCCCGACCCGTGAGGGCCTGCGCGATTCGGTGCGCAACCTGCAGAACGTCAAGATCGACATGCTGCTGCCCGGGGTGACGCTCAACACGGCGCAGGGTGACGGCTTCCCAATCGAGTCGATGCAGCTCATGACGTTCAAGGGGGAGCGGTGGGAGCTGTTCGGCGACGTGATCGACACGCGCAAGGAGTTCGGCCCGCTGACGGGCTGAACGGGCAGCGCTAGGGGGCCGCGATGGCGTCGGCCCTGGCGGGACGGGCGGCGGGTGACACCCACGCCAGCGCCAGGGCGGTCGCCGTCGCCGCGAGCGCGGCGAGGACCGGGACCACCGGCGAGACCTCGTACAGGACGGTGGCCAGCATGGGGCCCGCGATGAAGGTGGCTCCGATGACGGCGTTGACCAGCCCGGAGATCGAGCTCTGTTCCTCCGGGCCGACGATCAGGCTGGGCGCCGCGACGAAGCCCGGCATCGCGAGCCCGAGCCCCACCCCCAGCACGCCGAAAGCCACTGTGATCAGCCAAAGGCTGTCCGCGGCGGCGAGGAGGCCGAACGCGGCCACCGCGATCGGGGCGCCGACGCGGATCAGCCGCAACGCCCGCCACCCGAGCGCCGGCACCAGCACGCCCTGCACGCCGACCAGCGCCACCCCCGCCACGGAGAGCGCGAGGCCCACCCCTCCCGCGGTGGCCTGCGAGTCCAGGCGGAGCCGGTCGGCGATCAAGAAGCCGAGGATCACCTGGACCAGTCCCAGCGACAGGAACAGGCAGAACCCGATCGCGAACAGCGGCCACAGCCGCGCGTCCCACGGCCGGATCCGAGGGCCGCGCGGACCGGCGGGCGGCCGCGCGGGTTCGCCGCGCACGGTCGCCAGCACCCAGATCGCGAGCACCGCGCAGATGGCCGGGGCCAGGTAGAGGGGGAGCAGCAGTGACGCCACGGCCAGCGCGCCGCCCCCGGCCGGCCCGACGACCAGGGAGAGCCCCTGCGCCGCGCCGACGAGCCCGGTGGCCCTGGTCCTGTCGGCCTCGCCAGTCGTGGCCAGGCCCGCCACGGTCAGCGCCGCGACCGGCAGTGCGGCCACCCCGATGCCGAAGACGAGACTCCGGGTGACCAGCATCAAGGCCAACGTGACGGGCGTGGGCAGCACCCCGTCCAGCCCGAGTGTGACGGCCACGGCGAACCCGGCCAGCCCGGCGGCCGAGAGCCCGAGCCCGAGCGCCAGCACCGTGCGTAACCGCATCCGGCGCATGGCCAGCCCCCACAGCGGGCTGGCCGCGGTCAGGCAGGCCGCCGAGACGGTGATCACCAGCCCGAGCTGCGTCTCCGTCAGCGCCAGCTCTCGCGAGAGCGGCGCCAGCACCGGCGTGAGGAGCTGCTGGGCGGAGAAGACAGCGAGGATCGTGACAAGCAGTGGAGCCATGGTCTTGCGCACGCCGCCTCCATGGTGGGCTACTCGTTGTAGGCGATCGTCCCCGCTTCGACCAGCCAGCCGACGGCCTCGGAGATGGCCTCGAGCGGGGTGTACCGCGGGCGGTGCCCGAGCAGCCGCGCCGCCTTCTCCATGCTGCAGTGCGGGCTGTACATGATGTGGTCGTACGTGGTGCGGGCGGTTTCCTCCGACACCGTGGCCCGCCACTGCTCCCACGGCAGGTACGTCAGCCGCGCCTCCCGCCCGAACCACCCGGCCACCGCCTCGGCGTACCCGCGCAGCGTCAGCGCGGACGTGGCCACGGAGTGAAAGCTCTCGCCCACCGCCGCGGACCGGCCGGCCATCGCGTCCATGAACAGCCGCGCCACGTCGTCGGCGTGCACGTGCTGCACGGTCTCCATGCCGAAGTTCGGCAGCGCCACCTCGGCCCCGTCGGCGAGCGCCTGGTACACGGCGGGATCGAAGTTGCCCGCCGGGTTGACCGGCACCCAGCCAGGCCCGGTGATGTGCCCGGGATGAATGATCGTGGCGGGGAAACCGTCCCGATGGGCCCGATCGAGCAGGTACGCCTCGATGGCGGCCTTGCGCCGCCCGTAGTCGCCGAGGGGCCGCTTCGGCTGGTCCTCGGTGGTGGGCACCCGCGCGCTGGGCCCGTGCGTCCAGATCGTCCCGCAGTGCAGGAACTGCCGGACCCGCCCGGTCAGCGCCTCGGCGAGGTGCCTGGCACTGGACTCATGGAAGCAGATGAGGTCGATGACGACGTCGGCCTCCAGCTCCACGATGCGCTGCCCGAACGTCCCGTCGGCGTCCTCCGCGTCGCGGTCGGCGGTGATGGTGGTGACCCGCTGCCACGCCCCGTGCGGGGTGTAGGGCTCCCGCTTGCCCCGGCTCACCGCGACCACGTCATGACCTGCGTCGACCAGCCGCGGAACGAGGTATGTGCCGATATGGCCGCTGGCACCGATCACCACTACACGCATGGATGCCAGCGTAAACCGTACGAGGCGAACCCGATACGCTGCTGAACGTCCGATTCCGGAGGTCGGTTCAGCGTGTCGGGGGTTGTCGCGGCGTTCGCCGCACTGGTGTCCGTTGCCGTGCTCGGTTACGTCGTCGGTGTCGGTGGGCTCTTACGGGCCAGCGACGAGCTGGTCCTGTCCCGGCTGGCGTTCTTCGTCGCGACGCCGGCGCTGATGTTCGCCACCGTCTCGCGGGCCGACCTGCACACGCTGCTCTCGCCGGTGCTGCTCACGGAGGTCGTGGCAGTGGTGTGCGTACAGCTGGCGTACGTATTGGCGGCCAAGCTGATCTGGCGCCGGGACCGCCGCGAGGCCACGATCGGCGCGCTCGCCTCGTCGTACGTCAACGCCGGCAACCTCGGTGTCCCCATCTCCATCTACGTGCTCGGCAACGGCGCCTTGGTCGCCCCGATCCTGCTCTTCCAGCTGATCGTCCTCACCCCGGTCTCCTTCCTCATCCTCGACAAAGGCGCCCGATCGATCCGCTCGGCCCTCCTCCTCCCGCTCCGCAACCCCTTGACGGTGGCCTCCCTCCTGGGCCTGGCCTGCGCCCTGACCGGCTTCTCCCTCCCCGTCATGGTCATGCGCCCGATCGAGCTGCTCGGCGGCGCCGCCGTGCCGGTCGCCCTGCTGGCGTACGGACTCAGCTTGTATGGCTCCCAGCGCACGCCCCTGGAGGAGAAAGGCGCCGCCGGGGAAGTCGCCCTCGTGGTCGCACTCAAGTCCTTCGTCCAGCCCGCGATCGCGTACGTGACCGCCCGCTTCGCCCTGGGACTGGACGGCAGCGCGCTGCTGGCCGCCACCCTGTTCGCCGCCCTGCCGACGGCGCAGAACATCTACGTGTACGCGGTGAACTACGACACGGGCCGGCGCCTGGCCCGCAGCGCCGTCCTGCTCACCACGGTCCTGTCCATCCCGATCATGACGGGGATCGGCGCAGTCCTGGGTTGAGGCGGATGTGTCGGTGGCCTCTGCTCAAATGTTCGGCATGGAGTACTCCCGATTCCTCGACTGCCTCGCAGCCGACTTCGCCCGTCTGCGGGCCGTCGTGCCGGCCGGCCTCGCCGCGGCGGTGCCGAGCTGTCCCGGCTGGACCGTCGCCGACCTGACCCACCACGTCGGCGAGGTCTTCCTGCACAAGGCCCTGGCCATGCGCGAGGGCGCCGAGCCCGATCCGTGGCCGCCGAAGGAGCTCGCGGACGAGGACCCGCTCGCGCTGCTCGACCGGGCCTACGCCGGGCTGCTCGCCGAGTTCGCCGCCCGCAAGCCGGAGGATCCGGCCGGCTCCTGGTACACCCCGGACCAGACCGTCGGCTTCTGGATCCGGCGGATGGCGCAGGAGACGGTCATTCACAGAATCGACGCCGAGCTCGGCACCGGTCAGCCGGTCGCGCCGGTCCCGGACGACCTCGCCGTCGACGGCATCGATGAGCTCCTCAAGGTCTTCGTGGCCTACAGCGTCGCCGAGTGGGGCGACTACTTCACCGACATCCTGGCCGGCTCGCCGGGCCGGACGTACACCGTGCGGACCGGCGGCGCGGCATGGCGCGTGCGGACCGGCCCCGGGCTGTTCGCCGTTGAGGACGGCGCCGGCGACGACGCGGCCGACGTGACCGTGAGCGGCCCGCCGACGGCCGTGCTGCGCTGGGTGTGGAATCGGGAGGGCGCCGGCGAGCTGAGCGGCGTGAAGGTCGAGGGCGACCGGGAGGCCCTCGAAGAGTTGCGCCGCTGCATCGTCACAGCGACCCAGTGAGTCCGGCCGGCCGTGCACCGTGCTCGACGAACGCCGCGCTCGCATCACCCGCGACTGACCTCCCGGACGACCTGATCGAGCGTGTCCAGCCACACATGATGCCTACGTGACTGATCGGAAGGCGGAAACGGCCGGCTTCATGCCGCGCCAGGCAGTCTCCTTGCCGGCGACGGCTGCTCGCGGCGGCGTTCCTGCTCCAGGTGTTGGAAGAGCTGGGCCAGAGTGACGCCGCAGCGTACGTTGGAGAGCCCGCTGTGGGCAGGCACCAGAACGGTCCGGAACGCGATGTAGCCGCCTCCAGCACCTTCCACGATCTCCCAGCCGGGGAACTTCCTCGTCGTTGTCACGCCGCCCGCCGGTCACGTTCGCGATCAAGGTAGACGGGGCGATTGCTGCCGTGTGGGGCTGCGGCGGCGCTCATCAGCTCCAACAGTTCGTCCGGATGCTCAGCCTCGACCCAGATCCCGGGCTCAGCGCAAGGACCCTGATAGAAGGCAACGAGACGGCGTTTGCTGAGGGAGTACATCAGCCACCAGTCAGGTGGGCGAGCCTGAAGCTCCTCGACAAATGCCTGTCCCGTACGGTCGGCGGCAACGTCGTTTTCATTCCTCGTGAACGTCCTCTCCGCATGGGTCGGTGCCGGTCGGGGATGGCGCAGGCGGGGCGTTCGTGGCAGGAACGCTCGGCCCGCCCCGGATGGTGCGGTACGGCGGGGAAGTCGCCACCGGGCCGCCCGCACACGGCGTGGTGACCTTCTACGGCATCACGTGGGATCCCCAGTACGCGGGCAAGCCGGTCACGCGCGAAAGCTGGACGGCCATCCCGGATGGCAGGCGTCGTGTGATCCGGGAATGGGAGGAAGCGTCGCGTCGCGTCACTGAAGGCAGTTTCAAGGACGTGAGTCTCATCGGCCGAGCGTGGCACTGATTAGTGGATGACGTGCAGGTTCCCGGAGGGCCTTCGAGAGCGGTAAAGGTGCTCGTCAGCAGGTCAGGGGCGTACGGTGCCCCCATTTCGCGATCTCCAGGAATTTGCGAGTAACTCAGAGAAGTTCGCTAGAACTGCGCTAATCTCCGTGATTGTGTCATATTCCGAAGGTCGCACCCTCACCCTTGTGCCGCCGCCACGCGCCGCGGAAGAAGGATCAGGTCCGATCGAGACCGGTTTGGCCGATGTCGTCACTCTTCAACGGCGCCGCCAAGCCCGGATGTCCGCCCAGGACGAGGAGAGCTTCTTCGTCGATGCGCTCACCGAGTACCAGTGGGCCCGGGACTCGGCCGGATTGGCCCCGTCGACGATCGACCAGATGATCAAGCCGGTCATCGAGGTCTGCGACTTCTACGGCACCGTGCCGTGGCATCTGACTCCGCGCGAGGTCGATAAGTACTTCGCCGGCCCGGGGAAGCGCGCACACCACACGCACCGGCAGAAGCTCAACCACATCGACGGGTTCTTCGCGTTCCTCGAGCAGCGCTACGCCCACGAGATCATGATGCGGTTCGGGGCGACGGTGGAGTCACCGGTCGACCCGTTCAACAGGCCCGTGCACCGCGGTGACTTCGGGCTGAGGATCCCGCCCTCGCAGACGGCGATGAAGGAGTTCTTCGCACGCTGGCGGGAGCAGTTGCCGTACGCCCGGAAGTACGCGGTGGCGTGCCGCGACTACGTCATGACGAAGATCGGATACATCTCCGGTGTCCGGGCTGCCGAACTGTGCCCGGTGACGATCGGTGACGTCCACTGGGAACACGGCCAGTGGGGCCGGTTCGTCGTCCAGGGCAAGGGCGCTCGCGGGTCGGGGCCGCGGCCCCGCGAGGCGTATATGTTCCGCGAGGGACGTGAGTTGCTCTGGTGGTATATCGAGGAAGTGCGGGGGGAGTTCGGCGACGATGCCGATCACCCGTCGGCGCCCCTGTGGCCGTCCGAGCGCAAACCGAAGGCGGTAGCGGCGCTCAACCTGCCGATCGCGCCGGCGATCACAGCGTCGACGTTCCGCCGCCAGCTCCACGCGGCGGCCGCGAACTACTTGACCGGCCCGGTCACGGACCTCTTCCCGCACCTTCTTCGGCACGCCTGCGCAACTCACAACTACGAGCGCGGCATGACGTTGTGGGAGGTTCAGCGCATTCTGGGCCACCACTGGGCCACCACGACTCTTCGGTATATGGCGACTGCACAAGCCGACCCCGAGCATGCCAATGTTGCTGCGAGTTCGCGGGCGGCCCAGCGCCTGGTGATGGACAAAGGGAACCTTCGGTGAAGTGGAATCTGAGGATGGTGGCCGCTCAGCGGGACCTGTGGCGTCCCACCGAGCTGCTGGAGGCGTTCAAGACGGTTGGGTTCACGCCGTCGCTGAGCAAGGTCGCCGCGATGTGGAGCGGCACACCGGTTACGGTGCGGCTCGACGACCTGGACAAGATCTGCGCGGTGCTGAATTGCACGGTCGGCGATCTGCTCCAGGCCGAGCCGCTGGAGGCCGCTGCGGGAGAGAGCGAGGCGCTACCGAAGGCCGTGGGCGCTGAGGGCACTGGCGGGGGTCCCGTGCGGCCGACGCCCCGTCCACAGGGCAGCCGTCGTTCACTGCCGCCGAACTGACGGATGACGGCAAGATCTCATCCCGCCCAGTGCTCGGACTGCAAGGGCTGGGGCATGCTCGGGGTGGCGGTATGCCAGGGGTGCGCGGAGTGGCGGAGGAAGCATCCTGGGCAGGGTGTGTGCCTGCGCTGCCGCCACACGGGATACCTCAACTCCGATGCTCTGTGCCGGGCATGCCTGCACGCGGTCCGGCTCGATGCCGACGTCGAGTGGGTCACCGACCCTGATGGCGCCGGTCCGCGGAGCCGCCAGCTGATGCTCCTCTACTACGGCCTCGCTCCCACTCACGCCCAGCCCTTGAAGAAGTACGGCAGGCGCACTGGCCGCACCGGCGTCGATCAGCGCGAGCGGCTGCACTGGGTGGAACAGATACGCGCGACCGCGGCCCCGACACGCGACGACCCCGCGGTCCTCCCGCCCGCCGTCCCGGGGCAGATGCCGCTGTTCCCCGTCCGCCGGATGCTGTCCATCGACGTCTGCCGGCGCATTCTGCAGAGGCCGCTCACCGGCTATGCCGAAGTCGTGGAGCACACGGCGGCGTTCGCGGCGGAGACCGGCATCGGCAAGCCCATGCAGCGCAAGGTGCACGAGATGCTGCGCCTCGCGCTTGCCGTGCGCGACGCCGACGGCGACGACCTCGTCGATGAACTGGTCCTCGACGACATCCCCAACTACGTCCGGTCCGTCCGGGCGGTGCTTCTGCGTGCGGGGATGCTCAGGGTCTGGGAGGAGCCCCGGGAACCTCACCGCCCCCAGCGGCCCCGGAAGCCGCAGCCCGTGCGCCGTCCCCGTTCGAGCCGCACGATGACTCCGAGGTCCTGCCAGCAGTGTGGCTGCTGGTTCACAGCGAAACTGAAGGCAATCTGCGAGCCCTGCTCCTCCCTCGGCTACCGGCAGAGAGAGAAGATCGCGGTATCCACGGAAGCGTGCGAGCGCTGCCATCGTGTCGACCTGCCGCTCGCTGACGGGTACTGCCGCGGGTGCCGCTGGCACATGGCTGACCACGGCCAAGGGAGTGTCGCCCGGTTCGGAACGCAATTGTGGTTCGGCTCTCCGGTCCCAGCGCCGATGAGCATGCGCGGCCCGGAAGTTCCCCGGCCCGCCCAGCTCGGTCCTGTCTCCGAGCACCTGGCCGCACCCGGGCAGGAGCGGCTGTTCGAGATCCGGCGGGACTGGCGCCCGGTGGCCGAGTTGGAGCACCAGGACCTGCCGGCACTGACGGAATCGGCCCAGCGGCTGCTCGCCGACCTCGACAGCGTGATGAAGCAGGAGATGTGGTCCAAGGCTCCCACTACCAAGACCAGGCGCACTTTGACCATCCTGGTGTCCTGGCTCGGCGCCGACGCCCCGCTGCTGGAGTCCGACATCCGAGCCCTCGTGGACAACCGTCCGCTGAAGTTCAGCGGGCGACGGGTCACGCAGTTCCTTGAAGCCCGAGGTCTGCTGGTCCCGGATCCCGAATTCCGCCGTGACACGCACCAGGTGAGATTGGAGGAGGAGCTCGTCGCGCTGCCCGTGACGATCGCGCAGGAAGTGGCCGTCTGGATCAAAGTCGTACGAGGTGAGGGCAAGTGGGAGCACGCTGGCCGCTCTTATCGGAGCATCTTCCGCTACTTCCATGTCCTCAAGCCGATCCTTGAGGGATGGGTGAGGGACGGTGTCGAGAGCCTCCGCGAGATCGGCCGCGACGACGTGAAGACGGCGATCGCCAGCCGCAAGGGGACGCCCGCCCGATCGATCCACATCGTCCTGCGGAACGTCTTCCGGGCACTGCGGCAGGAGCGGGTGATCTTCCGGGATCCCACCCGTGGCCTCATCTTCGCCGGGATCAACAAGAACCCTCCCTCCGTGCCCTCGGACAGACTGGCGGGTGTCCTCAGCCACGCGCAGAGCGCCCTCCAGCGCTTCGTGATGGTGCTGGTCTGCGTCCATGCGCTCAACGGCACTGACCTCCGCCGTCTGCTGCTCACGGACCTTGACCTGTCCCGCGAGCGGCTCGTCGTAAGGCGCCATGCAAAGCGGCACATCATCTACCTGGACGAACTCACCTACCGCTGCGCTTCCGACTGGATCCAAGAGCGCCACCGCCGGTGGCCGGTCACCAGCAACCCTCATCTGCTCATCAATCGATGGACCGCAGTCGACACCGCCCACTCGATCATCGGCATGGACACCCTCGCGAAGACCTTCCGCCTGACGGGCTTCACGATGCAGACGCTGCGTCAGGACCGGATCCGCGACGAGGCCTTCGAGGTCGACGACCCGCTTCACCTGATGCGCTTGTTCGGCATCAGCGCCCAGACCGCGATGCGGTACATCACCGCCGCCCACCCCGAGCGCACCGCGAAACTGCCACGATAGCCACTGCGGGGATCCAAGCCCACCGAGCCTAGCGAGAACCGCACGGCGACCATGTGGGATGGGGGTATCACTCTAAGTGTGGAATGATCACTCTGGGCAGATGGGCTTCAGATAGATCATCCACTACTTCGGGGGCCGTGACGTGGGCGCAGGGGGAGGCGCCGGCATCGCGCAGAACGAACACGGAACGGATCTCGGCCAGACTCAGGCCCGCGCCCTGGGCGTCGCGGATGAACGCCAGCCGCTTCACGGTCTGCTGCGGATAGTCGCGATAGCCGCCCGCGGTACGCGGAGGGGCAGGAAGCAGCCCGGCCTGCTCGTAGAAGCGGACCGTCTTCGTCTTCACTCCGCTGGCGGCGGCAAGGTCACCGATGCGCATGCCTTCAGGCTAGTGTCATGCGCCTGAAATTCGTCGGCAATATTTAGCGAGGGATTCGAGGATCTCTTCGGCGGTCTTGGTCCA